>JAHHHS010000002.1 GCA_019359215.1 Nostoc indistinguendum CM1-VF10
CACTCGCATGGCATGACTTTTTGTGTGGAAACTTGAGCATCTCATGCTCTGCCCCTCCAAGTCATCCCTCTCTGTTTTTAAATTCCACCTATATCTACGTTTCAAGACTTTTCTGCACCACTAAGCTCTGGCTAATGCTTTACGTAGCCACTCCAATTTAAGCTTGGTGAAAATTACACCGGCTCACCTAAAGTTACTGTCTCAGATGTTATCACCGCAAGAAGCCGCAGGTCGCACCAGAGCCTTTATCATTGGTGGTGAGAATTTGTTGGCTGAAGATATTGCTTTCTGGCGGGAGTTTGCACCAGATGCAATGTTGGTCAATGAATACGGCCCGACAGAAACAGTGGTCGGGTGCTGTATTTATCAAGTACCGATAGGAGAAAATCTTTCTACTTCAGTAGCAATTGGTAATCCTATAGCTAACACCCAGTTATATGTGCTTGACCAACACTGTCAACCTGTACCGATTGGGGTGGTGGGTGAGTTGCACATTGGTGGCTTGGGATTAGCTAGAGGTTATCTCAATCAGCCAGAATTGACAGCACAAAAGTTTATTCCTAATCCATTTTCTGATAAACCAGGGGAACGACTGTATAAAACTGGTGATTTGGCGCGTTACCGACCAGATGGGGTTCTGGAATTTCTGGGACGAATCGATGACCAGGTAAAAATTCGCGGTTTCCGCATTGAGTTAGCAGAAATTCAATCCGTAATTTTAGAGCATTCGGGGGTAAAGGAAGCCGCAGTAATAGCACGGGAGGATGTTCCAGGTAACAAGCGTTTAGCTGCATATATTGTTTGGAATGCAGAATCACCCAGTTCTATCGACGTTCTGCAAAGCTTTGTGTCAGAGAAACTGCCTGATTATATGGTTCCCTCGGTTTTTGTACCATTAAAGGCTCTGCCTTTGACAAATAATGGCAAGGTAGATACAAAAGCATTGCCAGCACCAGAAGAAGTTAGAGCCAAATCAGGTACTTTTGTTGCTCCTACTACGCCGACGGAGAAATTACTAGCAGACATTTGGACTAAGGTTTTGCGTGTGGAACGGGTAGGTATCCACGACAATTTCTTTGAGTTGGGCGGCGATTCTATTTTGAGTATCCAAATTATTGCTAAAGCTAATCAAGCTGGTTTGCAATTGATTCCCAAGCAAATGTTTGATAACCAGACAATTGCAAAATTGGCAGCAGTGGCGGGTACGGTTCGCACTATCCAAGCAGAACAAGGATTAGTGACAGGTGATGTATTTCTTACCCCGATTCAACACTGGTTTTTTGAGCAAAATCAACCAGAGCCACATCACTGCAATCAAGGAATTCTGTTGGAAATGCGCCAAAGTCTCGACACCGAGATTTTACAACAGGTAATGCAGCAGTTAATATTGCACCATGATGCACTGCGTCTGTGTTTTGTCAAGGAACTTTCTGGATGGCAGCAAGCGATCGCTACTCTCCCAGATATTGTGCCAGTGACACGCTTTGATTTTTCTACATTGTCACAGCAGGAACAAGAATTAGCGATCGCCTCTACAGCCACAAAATTACAAGCTAGTTTCAACCTCTCAGAGAGTCCGTTAGTACAAGCGGCTATTTTTGACTGTGGTGCAAATCAGCCCAGCTACTTACTACTAATCATTCACCATTTGGCTGTTGATGGTGTTTCTTGGCGCATTCTCCTAGAGGATTTCCAAACTGTTTACGCTCAACTACAAGCGGGTGAGGCAGTTAAATTACCAGCTAAAACAACTTCCTTCCAGCAGTGGGCGCAAAAGTTAAAAAACTACGCCCAGTCAGATCAACTTCAAAACGAACTAGAGTATTGGTGTGCAGAATCCCGTCGTCACGTTTCCCGCATCCCAGTAGATTTTCCTGGAGGCGAGAACACAGCCGCTTCGGCTCGTACTATATCTGTTTCCTTGAGTGTGGCAGATACCCAAGCTTTATTACAAAAAGTACCAGCCGCTTACCAAACCCAAATTAACGATGTATTACTCACAGCACTGGTACAAACTTTTGCTGAGTGGGTGGGAGAGCCAACACTACTTTTAGATTTAGAAGGACATGGGCGGGAAGAAATTTTTGATGATGTGGATTTGTCACGAACTGTAGGTTGGTTTACGACCATTTTCCCAGTATTATTAAACTTGTCAGCAACTTCTGACTCAGCCACGACAGTAAAAATTGTCAAAGAGCAGTTACGCGAGATTCCAAATCGCGGCATCGGCTATGGTGTACTGCGTTATCTTAGCGATGATGAATCAATCGCAGAAAAACTGCAAACCCTACCTCAAGCTGAGGTGCTATTCAACTATTTGGGGCAATCCGATCAAGTCCTTTCAGAGTCATCAACCTTTAGTTTAGCTGACGCAGATATTGGTTCTGCAAGCAGTCCAAAGGGAAGCCGTCGCCATTTACTAGATATCAACGCGATTGTAGTTGCAGACCGATTACAAATCAGTTGGACTTATAGCAATGCGATTCATCACCAAACCACGATTGATAATCTTGCTGAGAATTTTATCAAGGCGTTGAGATCACTAATTCACCAAGTTTCTGACAATAACTCGCTCCCAGCAGATTTATCAGACTTCCAGTGGAGTGAAACTGACCTCGAAAATATCATTGCAGCAATTGGAGACGTTTAAAATGGGTATGCAAAATGTAGAGGATTTTTATCCTCTTTCACCAATGCAGCAGGGATTACTTTTTCATACCCTATCTGCACCAGATACAGGAGTGTATTTTAATCAGTTAGTATGTACTCTTTCTGGACAACTGAATATTTCTGTATTTGAACGAGTTTGGCAGCAGGTAATTCAGCGTCATTCAATTTTGCGGACTTGTTTTCGTTGGCAAAATTTAAAAGAGCCTGTACAAGTGGTGCTACGTCAGATAGAACTGCCTTTAAAATATTACGATTGGCAAGGTATTTCATCTACTGAGCAGCAACAAAAGTTAGAGGCTTTTTTAGAGAAAGACCGTACTTTAGGTATTGAACTCACCCAAGCGCCGTTGATGCGTTTGGCGTTAATTCAACTGAGCGAAAATACTTACCAATTTGTCTGGAACACCCATCATCTAATTACCGATGGCTGGTCTACATCGTTGTTGCTGGAGGAAGTTTTTAAATTTTATACTGCCCTCTGTCAAGGTGAAGAATTGCGGCTAGAGGCTCCCCGTCCTTACCGCGATTACATCAAATGGCTACAGAAACAGGATTTGTCAAAGGCTGAGACTTTTTGGCGACAGACGTTGAGTGGTTTTTCTGCTCCTACTAACCTCCGTATTGAAAAAACATTGAGTAGTAGTCATAGCCAAATAAAAAATCATGCAGCCCAACAAATAAAATTATCAGCTAGTCAAACCGCAGCGATGCGATCGCTTGTTCGTCAGCAGCAAATTACCCTCAATGCTTTAGTACAAGGTGCTTGGGCTTGGCTGTTGAGTTATTACAGTGGCGAGACAGACGTAGTTTTTGGTGTAACCGTCTCTGGTCGTCCGGTAACGCTGGCGGGTGCTGAATCTATGCTGGGATTATTCATTAACACCTTACCTTTGAGGGTACAAATATCATTAGATACTTCAGCTTTGGCTTTGCTCAAACAGATTCAAACCCAACAGTCCGAAATTTCTCAATATGAATATAGCCCCTTAGTACAGGTGCAAGGGTGGAGTGAAGTACCACGCGGGATGTCTTTATTTGACAGCATCTTGGTATTTGAAAATTACCCCGTGGATACTTCAAAACGGCAAATTAACAATTTAGAAATCTCAAACGTTGCTGTGGATGAACGGACAAACTATCCTTTAACCGTTACAGCCATACCTAGCCAAGAGTTATCATTGGAAATTGCTTATGATCGCGATCGCTTTGGTGATGATGCCATAACTCGGATGTTAGGGCATTTGGGCAATTTGTTAGCAGGTATTCTAGCTAATCCTGAGCAGCGCCTGTCAGACTTGCCTCTATTGACAGAAGCAGAAAAGCATACTTTATTAGTTGAGTGGAATAATACTGAAATTGATTACCCTCAAGACCAATGCATTCATCAATTATTTGAAGCACAGGTAGAAAAAACACCCGATGCTGTAGCGGTAGTATATCAAGAGCAATCTTTAACCTATCGAGAGCTAAATCAAAAAGCAAATCAACTCGCCCACTATCTGCAAAAACTGGGAGTAAGACCAGAGATATTGGTAGGGATTTGTGTAGAGCGTTCCTTAGAAATGATAGTTGGATTATTAGGAATTCTCAAAGCTGGCGGGGCATATCTGCCACTAGACCCAGTGTACCCGCAAGAACGGTTAGCGTATATGTTAGCGGATGCTCAAGTGTCAGTGTTGCTCACCCAGGAATGTCTCTTGGCAAATTTTCCAGATACCCCAGCCAAAGTTATATGTATAGATAATGCAGAGTTAATAGCACAACAACTACAAACTAATCCGATAAATCAAAGCAACCCCAACAATTTAGTATATGTAATCTACACATCTGGTTCCACTGGCAAACCCAAAGGGGTGATGATTGAACAAGGGTCTTTAGTTAACTACACACAAGCAGCGATCGCGGAATATGAAATAAATTCTAGCGATCGCATTCTCCAATTTGCCTCCATTAGCTTTGATGCAGCCGCCGAAGAAATCTTTCCTTGTTTAGTACAGGGAGCAACTTTGGTATTACGAACTGATGAAATGTTAAGTTCAATACCTCATTTTTTAGAAAAATCTCAACAGCAATCACTGACTATATTAGACTTGCCAACGGTTTTTTGGCAGCAATTAACTGCTGAGTTATCTGCACTCAAATTAACTTTACCGTCATCTCTACGATTATTAATTATCGGTGGTGAAAAAGCATCAATCGATAAAGTATTAACTTGGCAAGAGTGTGTAAATAAAAGAATTAGGCTAATTAATAGCTACGGCCCCACTGAAGCCACAGTAGTAGCTACAACTTTTGATTTATCAGAGCCAACTTTTACCCAAGAAATACCTATTGGCAAAGCTGTTTATAATATTCAAACTTATATCTTAGATGGCCACCTGCAACCAGTTTCTATTGGTATTCCCGGCGAATTGTATATTGGCGGTCAAGGTCTAGCACGAGGTTATCTCAATCGACCTGATTTAACTGCTGAAAAATTTATACCTAATCCTTTTAAAGAAGGCAAAAAGCTATATAAAACCGGAGACTTAGTACGCTATCGCCATGATGGTAATATGGAAATTATTGGTCGCGTAGACCATCAAGTAAAAATTCGTGGCTTCCGCATCGAATTACGCGAAATCGAAGCCAAACTAGTTCAGCATTCACTTGTACAAGATGCTGTAGTCATAGTTATAGAAGATAACCCTAATAACAAGCGATTAATAGCATATATCGTTGCTAATACACAAAATTCTGAGTTAGTAAATAATATCCGACAATTCCTCAAACAAAGTCTCCCAGAGTACATGATACCTGCTGTATTTGTACTCCTGGAAAAATTCCCACTTACACCTAATGGTAAAGTAGACCACCGCGCGCTACCCATACCGGATAAAACATATTATTCTATTGTTAAAAATTACATAGCACCACGGACACAAACTGAAACAAAATTAGCGAAAATTTGGGCTGAATTACTTAACATTCAACAAGTCAGTATTGAAGATAACTTTTTTGATTTAGGAGGACATTCCTTACTACTAACTCAGCTTGTTTTTCGGATACGCCAAACATGGCAAATAGAACTACCTTTAAGCAGTTTGTGGGAAATGCCGACAATTGCTGGTTTAGCCCAAAGTATCGAAACGGCTCAAAATATGGGTTATTCTACTATCGCTATTACTTCCAAAAATAAAATTAATTGGCAAGCCGAAGCTGCCCTTGATTCTGCAATACTTCCAGAAAAAGCAATTAAATATTCAACTGAGACTGCTGGCATTTTCTTAACTGGAGCCACAGGTTTTGTCGGGGCATTTTTACTTTATGAACTCCTACAACAAACTCAGGCAAATATTTATTGTCTGGTACGTGCAGCGAATCTAGAAGAGGGTAAAAAAAGAATTCAAAGCAGTCTCGAATCATATTTAATCTGGGATGATTCTTTTAGTTCTAGAATTATTGCCATTATCGGGAATTTATCTGAGCCATTTTTGGGACTTTCTCGGCAGAAATTTCAAGAATTAGCTGACTTAATTGATGTGATTTATCACAATGGCGCATTGGTTAATCATGCTTCGCCATACGCCACATTAAAGGCGGCGAATGTATTAGGAACGCAGGAAGTTTTGCGGTTAGCAACTCAATTTAAAGTCAAACCTGTACATTTTATGTCAACCGATGGCGTGTTTTCTGTCAAAGGTGATTCCGGTGTGAAAGTAATCCAAGAGCAAGATAGCCTTGATGATTATCAAGTGCCATCTGGAGGCTACACCCAGAGTAAATGGGTTGCCGAAAAGTTAGTCACAATTGCACGCGATCGCGGCCTTCCTGTAACTATACATAGAATAGGACGTGTTTCTGGACACAGCAAAACCGGAGTATTCAATCAAAATGACTTTTTATACAGATTAATCATCGGCTGTATAAAACTTGAAAAAGTGCCAGATGGCAATATGATTGAAGATATGGCTCCTGTAGATTATGTGAGCAAAGCCGTAGTCCATTTATCCAGACAAGAAAAATCTATAGGGAAAGGGAAGGCATTTCACTTTGTAAATTCCCAACCTTTTCATTCAATTAAGCTGATCAAATTACTCCGCTCCCTTGGCTATCCACTGCAACAAATTTCTAATGACCAATGGCAAGCAGATTTGATTAACATTGCTGAACACTACCCAGAACATCCACTATATCCACTTGTACCCTTGCTGAGTGAACAGAATCATAACTCAGCAGTACTAAAGTTTGACTGTCAAAATACACGCGATGGGCTAGCAAATACCTCTATTATTTGCCCGCCAATCGATGATAGTTTGCTTAATACTTACTTGTCTTATCTTATGCAAAAAGGATTTTTGGAGGCTCCCAAACATAAATTGATCAACATCTAATGTTTTATAAAATTCGCCACACATTAATACTATGCAATTAACAAACTCAACAACTACAGCCAAGGTGAACCCTCAACAGCAGTATCTAGAAAAGTTTATTGCCCGTTACACCAATCGCACACAAACATCGAAACAGCTAACTCAAGCATATCGTTCTGTGCTTGCAGATAGAAGAAATTCTATCGGATTTAACAAAACTATTAAAGAAATAGTCTATCCCATTATTGGCAAACGTGCTTCTGGTTCTAAAATTTGGGACGTTGATGGAAATGAATATATAGACCTGTTAATGGGCTTTGGAGTAAGTTTTTTTGGCCATAATCCACCTTTTATTAAAGAAGCCATACAAGAGCGACTAGAACAAGGTATACATATAGGTCCACAATCAGATTTAGCCGGTGAAGTTGCAGAGTTATTCTGTGAACTAACTGGTATGGAACGGGTAACTTTTAGTAATACAGGTACAGAAGCTGTAATGACGGCAATACGTCTAGCACGCGCTACAACAGGCCGCCAAAAAATTGCTATGTTTGCAGGCTCTTATCATGGACATTTTGATGGCACTTTAGTTAAAAGACAGAAATTAGACGGAGATTTAGTTGTAGTTCCACGTTTTCCTGGTGTATTGCCTAATGTAGCTCAAGATGTTTTGGTTTTGGATTACGGTGATTTTAAATCATTAGAAGTAATTAAAGCTTATCAACATGAATTAGCTGCTGTTTTAGTCGAACCTATTCAAGATGAAAGACCAGACATACAGCCTCAAGAGTTTTTGTTGCAGTTGAGAGAAATCACCCAAAAATCCGGTACAGCATTAATCTTTGATGAAATGCTTACAGGCTTTCGCCTTCATTTAGGTGGAGCGCAAGCATGGTTTGGAATTAAAGCAGATATAGCAACTTATGGAAAAATTGTAGGTGGTGGTTTACCCATTGGAGTTATAGCTGGCAAAGCAAGCTACATGGATAGAATTGATGGTGGGGTGTGGAGCTATGGGGATGCCTCTTTCCCTCAAGTAGAAACAACATTTTTTAGCGGAACTTACTGCAAACATCCCTTGGCGATGGCTGCTGCCAAAGCAGTACTTAACTATTTAAAAAATCAAGGGACTGCTCTTCAAGAGCAAGTAAATCAACGGACTTCTCAGTTTGTGGAAAAACTGAATACTTACTTTCAAGCAGATGGATTACCAATTCGGTTAGCAAATTGCGGTTCAATGTTTAATTCTATTCCTTTAGGAGATGCTTCTGATTCTGGGGATTCTACTTCACAGAGTATGGACTTGATATCTTATCATCTTCTCTATCAAGGAGTGTTCCTAATAGGAAATGGTGGTTTATTGTCTACAGCCCATACTGATGAAGACTTAGAATATGTATGTAATTCAAGCTGTTAAAAATAGCATCAAGGAACTGCGAGAAGGTAGTTTATTGCCATAGTTATGGCATTGACAAATCTACGTGAAAATTAATAAAACTAACTAATAGGAGAATAGGCAAATGCTTACAATCAATCCTAACGCTACATACGACCCTTGGGCTAAAATTTACAATGATTATTGGGGGCTAAGATACTGCCGAGCTATTTTGCCTGCTTTGGAAAAGCTACTACAACAATATAATATTCAGCAAGAGGCAGATATTCTTGATTTATGTTGTGGTACTGGACACATGGTAGAACATTTAATCGAGAAAGGCTATCAAGTCACAGGTCTTGATATTTCTGAAGGAATGTTGCAATATGCGCGTAAAAATGCCCCCAATGCTAAATTCATTCTTGATGATGCCAGATTTTTTAATTTACCACCCACTTTCCATGCAGTGATTTCTGCCAACGCAGGACTTAATGAAATAATAAAATTTGAAGACTTACAACAAGTATTTGGAAAAGTATATGATTCACTACTGAATAATGCAATTTTTTTGTTTGGCTTAAATTTGGAAGATTTTTATAAATCCTGGAATGGTGCAATTTCAGATAGTGATGTTAAAGATGATTTCGCTTGGGCTTGTTGTGATAGCTATAATCCTGAAGAAAAAATAGGACAATTTAAGATTACCATTTTTCAAATGGTAGAAGAATCTTGGCAACGTTTAGATATTAATAATCTGGTTAGAGGCTATTCTAGAACAGAAGTTGTCACTGCTCTTAAAAATGTCGGTTTTACAGACATTAATATTTACGATGAAAAGGGAAATATAGCAGATTCTCAATATAGCCTGCATACCATTTTTTCAGGACGGAAACAACCGTAAATAAATAGACAAATTTGGAGGAAAATAAATAATGGAAAACGTAGATACAGAAGACCAAACAATTTACAAAGTTGTAGTAAATCATGAAGAGCAGTATTCTATTTGGCCTGCTGATAGAGAAAATGCCCTTGGTTGGACAGATGCAGGTAAAACTGGGATAAAATCAGAATGTTTGGAATACATTAAAGAAATATGGACTGATATGAGACCCCTAAGTTTGCGAAAGAAGATGGAAGAGTTATCTAGTAAAAAATAATACTTGTATAACTTTAATATTACTATTTGTAGAGAGGTTGAACTTCTCTACAAAATTTTTATTTTTGAAATCCCCGCCCCGGTCGAGGTAGGAAAATAAAGTTACCACCATAAATAAGCTGAATGTCCAACCAACTAAGTAAAAGCTCTATCACCAATCCAGAATCATTTACTAACGCTCCAATTTTAACAGTACAAGGCTTAGGTAAAAAAATCCAAAATAAATGGTTGTGGCGAAATTTAAACCTTGAACTACTATCTGGAGAACGCGTTGCTGTAGTTGGCGCTTCCGGTTGCGGTAAAAGTCAGCTACTAAGAGCGATCGCTAATCTTGATCCAATACAAGAAGGCTACATCTTTTTTCAAGGAAAATCTATTGATTCTTGTTACACACCACAATATCGCTCTCAAGTTGTCTATCTTCATCAGCGCCCTGCACTTTGGGAAGGAACTGTAGAAGATAACCTCAAACAAGTTTATCGTTTAGCAACTCATCGTCAACAAGTTTATAATCGCCAACTAATTCTTAATTATTTGCAGCTTTTACATAAACCTGCTGATTTTTTACAACGTTCGGTGAGTGCAATTTCTGGTGGTGAGGCTCAAATTCTAGCTTTTCTGCGTGCTTTGCAACTTTCGCCTTTGGTGTTACTACTTGATGAACCTACCGCTTCATTAGATATGGCAACAGCCAATAGTTTAGAAGCTTTGGTTGCAGCTTGGCAAAAAGAAGACCCCCAACGAGCATATCTTTGGACAAGTCACGATCCAGTACAATTGCAGCGCATTACTCATCGTCAAATTAACTTAAAACCCAACGAATAATGACAGCCAGTTATATTTCTATTAGTTACACTCAACTTACATTAGCAGCTTTATTTATCCTCATTAATATAGGTCTTTCATTTGCTTTAAATTTAGGACTAGGAAAAAGCCTTTTAATTGCTTCATTACGTATGGTAGTGCAATTGTTGTTGGTAGGATATTTATTACAGTGGGTATTTACTCTTCGTAACCCAATACTAATTTTAGCTTTAGCTTTAGCTATGACGATTATGGCGGGTATATCAAGTGTTAATCGGACTCGCCGACGGTTTACTAGTATTTACTGGAATAATTTTGTTTCGCTTTTTTGTGGTTCATTTTTAGTTACAGGCTTTACTGTTAGCGGGATTATTCAAGTACATCCTTGGTATGATCCTCAGTATCTCATTCCTCTGTTAGGAATGATTTTAGGTAATGCCCTGACTGGTACTTCTCTAGCATTAGAACGCTTTATGGAGGACTTGACTAATCGTCGAGAACAAGTAGAAGCACTATTAACTTTAGGTGCAACTCGTTGGGAAGCTGCACATCAACCAATTAAAGAAGCATTAAGAATCGGGATGATTCCCACAATTAACTCAATGATGGTGATGGGGTTAGTTAGTCTACCAGGAATGATGACTGGTCAAATTTTAGCTGGAGCTAGTCCTGTAGATGCTATCCGCTATCAAATTGTAATTATTTTTGCACAAGCATCGGGAACTGCGATCGCCACTATAGGAGTTGTATTACTGGCGTTTTTATCGCTATTTAATCAAAAACATCAGCTGACAGATGCTTTGTACAAGCAAAGCTAAACACAATTTTTGTAACAAATCTGCAAAAATGAAGTAAGATAAGAAAATGAATTTTAAACTCAGAAGAATTGTGTCTACTTATACAACAAAATAGTAACAATTGTTATAGGCTTAAAAAGCCCTTTACTTTTATAGGTTTGGCGAAACTTCACCGCCAAAAAATCACCAGAGCGATAGGAAATTACCTGTGGCCAAGTGCGATTGATAGTTATCAAACGTAAACCTGGTTAAGTTGAACATATTTCTGTCAGCAGCATAGGTGACTTCCTACGCCCTGTTATTTATTTTAATTATTTTAGCTCAACGGTTTCATGCGATCGCTTGTGGGTTAATAAGCTTGGGTTAAAACTCGATCCTCCCTAAACATCCTTACAAATAAGGGTAATAGCATAATAGCTAATACTATTGAGAACCTTCACAAATTAGCCAAGAGTCATAAGTTCGTAGTTGGTGCTTTCGCCCTAAACAACCAAATACGAACAATACCTACTCCTTAATCTAACCAATTAATTTCTGCCAGCTAGCAGGGCCGACAATCCCATCGGCATCTAAACCATTTTGCTTTTGAAAGTTCTTAATAGCAACCTCTGTTTGCGGCCCGTAGACACCATCATTCTCAACACCTAATCGGTATTGCAAGTATCTGACAACTGCACCACCAGCATGGTTTGCTCGAATAATTCGTTTTGCCAAAATTACATTTATGGCATTCCATGTAGTTGAGTCAGCAATTCCAGTCGGTTGAACCCCGACAATTGTCTGGAATTTTTCTACGGCAGATTTTGTATTAGCCCCGGTGAAGCCATCTTCTAATAACGCCCTACCATTTCTATCAGTTATTTTGAGTCGATTTAAGGCTTTTTGCAGTCTGAGAATAGTGTCATCTACATTATCTTCTTCATCTGGTACGGGATTAACAGGAACACTTGGCAGTTTACCAGTTAAGCCTTTAACAATCGCATTAGCCATTGTTTCTGGATTAAAAAGATTGATGTCTTTTTGTGAATCAATAAAGCAACATTCTACGAGAATCGCAGGCATATCTGTATTTTTCAGGACATACAAGTGGGAACCACTCTTCACACCGCGATTAAAAAATCCCAATTTGACGATTTCATCTAATACAGGTTTAGCGATTTTTCTGCCATTCTCACTAGTTGCAAATACTTCTGTGCCATTAGCTTGTCGGTTAAAAGCATTAAAATGAATTGAGACAAAAACATTTACTCTAGCCGCATTAGCTGTAGCACATCTTTTGGAAAGTGATTCAGTTACTGTACGAGCACTACTTGGTTTACATACTACGACTTCATGTCCTAAAGCTCTTAACTTGGATATAACTCTATTACCTACATCTAAAGTTAAATTATCCTCAACTTTAATGCCTCTAGCTCCTGTGTCTGGTGGGCAATTGTGCCCGCTATCAATTCCAAATTTCATGATTTAACCCTCAAGTTAGTTATTTTCAGACAAATTCAAAACTTTTCTACTTATATAGGCAAAGTTTTGTTAATAAATTTGTTTAAGTACTTGTTGGAAATATCCACATTGTTTTCAGTATTAATACACTGGTAAATAAAATAAGTTTTTTACGAACTTTGTAAACAGATTTTATGGAAAAAACCCATTTTTTGCAAAGTTTTTTGAAAGAAAAAACACAAACCTCATAGTTTATCAAAATCAGGAAGATCCGGTAATTCCTACAATCAACTGAAATGCAGCAATTACCCATATCATTAAAATAATAACGCTTTGCAAAAGTAGAAAGCTATGACAAATGTACCTAGTGCCATTCGGCAAAGGGGCACAGAAGCAGAGGGGTAGAAAGAAGAAAACTGATAACACAGGCTTTTCAGGCTTATTACAGCAGTTTTCCTTTGCATGAAATACAAAGTCACAGGTTTTGAGGCAGAAGGCAGAAGTCAGGAGGTAGAAACTCTTGATATCTGATACATGAGTCCTGAATTTTGTATCTCACTTAAAAGTATGTTTATTCTCGTCATTCTGTACTAGTATGGCTGAATGACCGGAATCTGTCGGCAGATATTTAACAATCAGCCTGAAAGCGAGTTTAAAATTTAAGTAAAGAAATATTTCGTAGCTTACAGGCATGAAACGCATCGTCTTGATTGCTGGGTTTGAATCGTTTAACGCTGACTTGTATAGAAAAGCAGCTTTTTTGGCTAACTCTCGCTGTCCTGAGTTGGATATTCGGGTATTTAGCGATCGCAATCTTACCAGTCAACGCACCGAGGTAGAAGCAGCACTTGATGGCGCTGATGTGTTTTTCGGTAGCCTACTATTTGATTATGACCAGGTTGTGTGGCTTGGCGATCGCATTGCCCAAATTCCCATCCGTTTGGTGTTTGAGTCAGCCTTGGAATTAATGAGTTTCACCAAGCTGGGTGACTTTGCCATTGGTGACAAACCCAAAGGAATGCCCAAACCAGTTAAATTCATCCTCGACAAATTTAGCAACGGACGAGAAGAAGACAAACTTGCTGGTTACATCAGCTTCTTAAAAATTGGCCCTAAACTACTAAAATATGTCCCAGTGCAAAAAGTCCAAGACTTACGCAACTGGTTAATTATCTATGGTTACTGGAATGCTGGCGGCCCAGAAAACGTCGCTTCATTATTCTGGACACTGGCAGAAAAATACTTAGGTTTAAAAGTCGGCGACATTCCCCCGCTAATCGAAACCCCCAATATAGGATTACTCCATCCCGACTATCAAGGGTTTTTTGAATCGCCAAAAGCATACCTGGAATGGTATGAGAAGAAGGAAATAGGGAATAGGGAATGGGGAATAGGGAAGATCACTAATTCCCCCTCCCCACTCCCCACTCCCCACTCCCCAGTTGTAGGAATTTTACTTTACCGAAAACACGTCATCACCAAACAACCCTACATTCCCCAACTGATTCGCAGTTTTGAAGAAGCTGGTTTAACTCCTTTACCCATTTTCATCAATGGCGTAGAAGGACATGTGGCGGTACGAGATTTGATGACAACCGACCATGAAATTCAGCAACGACAACTAGGTAATATAGAGACTCCCTCACTATCAAGTGAAGCAGTAAAAGTGGATGCGATCGTTTCGACAATTGGCTTTCCTTTGGTGGGTGGCCCGGCTGGTTCAATGGAAGCAGGCCGTCAGGTAGAAGTAGCAAAGCGCATCCTCACTGCCAAGAATGTACCTTATATTGTTGCTGCACCACTATTAATTCAAGATATTTCCTCGTGGACACGCCAAGGTGTTGGCGGATTGCAAAGTGTCGTGTTGTATGCATTACCAGAATTGGATGGGGCTATTGATACCGTTCCCCTTGGTGGTTTGGTGGGCGAAAATATTTATCTGGTTCCCGAACGAGTGCAGCGATTAATTGGTAGGGTAAAAACTTGGGTGGCTTTGCGGCAAAAACCTGCATCGGAACGCAAGATTGCTATCATTTTATATGGCTTTCCCCCAGGTTATGGTGCTGTGGGTACAGCTGCATTATTAAATGTGCCGCGTAGTTTGCTGAAGTTTCTCCATGTACTCAAAGAACAAGGTTACACCGTCGGGGATTTACCTGAAGATGGGGAAGAATTGATTCGCTGGGTGAAAGAGGCGGATGAAATTGATGATACAAAAAACATTCCCGCATCAGTTAACGCCCGTACCTTAGAAAAATGGTTGGGATATCTGCAAACCTCCCGCATCGAAAAACAATGGAAATCTCTCACAGGAACTGGAATTAAAACTTATGGTGATGAATTTCAGATTGGTGGTGTGCAATTAGGAAATGTCTGGATAGGTGTACAACCACCTTTGGGGATACAAGGTGACCCGATGCGCTTAATGTTTGAACGAGATTTAACACCACATCCACAATATGCTGCTTACTATAAATGGTTGCAAAATGAGTTTGAAGCTGATGCTATAGTTCACTTTGGAATGCATGGGACAGTGGAATGGTTGCCTGGTTCTCCGTTAGGTAATACGGGTTATTCTTGGTCGGATATTCTGTTAGGAAATTTGCCTAATCTATATATATATGCGGCGAATAATCCGTCTGAGTCAATGTTGGCAAAACGTCGCGGTTATGGTGTGTTAATTTCTCATAATGTACCACCTTATGGGCGTGCAGGTTTATATAAGGAATTGGTGGCATTGCGTGATTTGATTGCGGAGTATCGTGAAGATCCACAAAAGAATTATGTGCTGAAGGAAGGTATATGTAAAAAAATTGTGGACTCTGGGTTGGATGCAGATTGTCCGTTTGAGGATGCGAAGAAGTTGGGGATTGCGTTTACTCCAGAAAATGTTCGGATGTTTAGCGGTCATGCTTTTGATGATTATTTGGTGGAGTTGTATGAATATTTGCAGGTTTTAGAAAATCGGTTGTTTTCTTCGGGGTTGCATACTTTGGGGGAAGCACCGAATGAGGAGGAGTTGCGGTCTTATTTGGAGGCTTATTTTGGAGACGAACCGCAGAGGCGCGGAGAACACAGAGAGGAGGAGGAAAGGCTAATAAGGGATTTGTTGATGCAATCTACGGATGAGTTAACAAATTTGTTAAGGGGGTTGAATGGGGAATATATTCCGCCTGCGCCTGGTGGGGATTTATTAAGGGATGGGGCTGGTGTTTTACCCACTGGGAGGAATATTCATGCTTTAGATCCTTATCGGATGCCTTCGCCTGCGGCGTATGAACGAGGGCGAGAAATTGCTCAAAAAATTATTGTCCAGCATTTGGATGAATATGGGAAGTATCCTGAAACGGTGGCGGTGATGTTATGGGGATTGGATGCGATTAAAACTAAGGGTGAATCTTTGGGGATTCTTTTGGAGCTGGTGGGGGCTGAACCTGTTAAGGAAGGAACTGGTAGAGTTGTTCGTTATGAATTAAAGCCGTTGGCGGAGGTTGGACATCCCCGCGTTGATGTGTTGGGTAATTTATCTGGGATTTTCCGGGATAGTTTTGTAAATATCATCGAATTGTTGGATGATTTATTTCAACGGGCGGCTGATGCTGATGAACCGGATGATCAAAATTTTATTAGAAGACACGCTTTGGCTTTAAAAGCACAAGGTGTAGACAATGCATCAGCGAGATTGTTTTCTAATCCGGCGGGTGATTTTGGTTCTTTGGTGAATGATAGAGTGGTTGATGGTAACTGGGAATCTGGTGAGGAGTTAGGCAATACTTGGCAAAGTCGCAATGTATTCAGCTACGGGAGAGAAGATAAAGGTCAAGCTAGACCAGAAGTTTTGAATACGTTGTTAAAAACTAGCGATCGCATTGTCCAAGAAATCGATTCGGTAGAATATGGTTTAACTGATATTCAAGAATATTACGCCAATACTGGCGGTTTGAAAAAGGCAGCAGAAAAACAAAGCGGTAAGAAAGTTACAACCAGCTTTGTGGAAAGTTTCTCGAAGGATACTACACCGCGCAATTTAGATGATTTGCTGCGAATGGAGTATCGCACCAAGTTGGTAAATCCCAAATGGGCGCAAGCAATGGCGAATCAAGGTTCTGGTGGTGCGTTTGAAATTTCCCAACGGATGACGGCGTTGATTGGTTGGGGTGGTACTGCCGATTTTACCGATGATTGGGTTTATGACCAAGCCGCAGATACTTATGCTTTAGATGCAGAAATGGCGGATAAATTACGTAAGGCAAATCCTGAAGCTTTTCGCAATATTTTAGGCAGAATGTTAGAGGCACATGGGCGGGGTTTCTGGGAAGCTGATGGTGATAAGTTAGATAAATTGCGGCAATTATATGAGTTGACAGATGAGGAGTTGGAGGGAGTGACGGTTTAGTGAGTTGGGTACGTTAGGCATTGTTAATGCATTTTGCTTAATTGTTGAACTAAAAAATATATGACTTCTTTCTTTTGTGATGAGGCCGCTGAAGACAATGAATACAATGTTATTAGAGATGAACCAATATTTTCACAAGATAAAGCGTTTATTGAAGAAATGTGGTCAGAGTATAAACCATATGCAGATAGGCATTTTTTATTGGAAAGTAGAAAAAATTTTAAGCAACGTATATGGGAAATGTACTTGACGTGTTCATTGATTGCAAAAGGATTTTCAATTACTTCAGATGATAAAGGCCCAGATATACGTATATTAAAGGAAGGAGTAGCAATTTGGATTGAAGCAGTAGCACCAAAAGCAGGTAAAAAAAATGACGCTGTTACAAAGCTGCAAGATCGAACTACTAGACGAGTTCCCGATGATCCGATTAAACTACGTTATCGTTCAGCTATTGAAGAAAAATACAACAAAAAATATAAAAAATATTTATTAGATAAAATTATTCAGCCAAATGATTGTTACATTATCGCAATTAATGGCAGTGCGATACCATCTGCTAGACGTGAAATTGAGATTCCCAAAATTATTCGTAGTGTCCTTCCTTTTGGCAATGAAACTCTAAGAATCAATGAAGAATATAAAGTTGTAGACCGATATTATCAGTATCAAGATCAAGTAAGTAAAGTATCTGGTTCTTCAGTTTCAACAGATATTTTCCTGAATAATCAGTATGATGGGATAAGTGCAGTGCTATATTCATGTGTAGATGTTCTCAATCGTCCACAGGAGTTTGGAGATGATTTTGT
This sequence comes from Nostoc indistinguendum CM1-VF10, assembly GCA_019359215.1. Lineage (GTDB taxonomy): Bacteria > Cyanobacteriota > Cyanobacteriia > Cyanobacteriales > Nostocaceae > Nostoc > Nostoc indistinguendum. The sequence continues at coordinate 17,800 of JAHHHS010000002.1, forward strand.
GTTACTACACAATCCCCTTGCAAAAAATAAATTAGAGCGAGGATTTATCAAACTTGGTAGAGAATATTGGGTCGAAAAGTCAATTTTAGAATACACTAATTGGGTAAATGAATAGGCCGCTAAAAACACGCTAGCAAAACCCGTAAAATCAATGAGTCTAGGTTTGATATTCAAGGTGTACTTCAGTATTTGATATCTCGTAACATTCAATAGCAAAATTTTATATGGAAAATTCTTTTACTGCTGTATACGAAAAGTTAGATGACTGGTATATCGGCTACGTTCAAGAGTTACCTGGTGCAAATGTCCAAGAGAGAACTCTGGAACAAGCTAGAGAAAGTCTACGGGAAGCGATAGAGTTGATTCTAATATCAAATCGGGAACTCGCAGAGCAACAAATTTCCGGTAAAGATGTCGTCCGTGAAAAGATTACTGTCAAAGTATAGTGATACGAATTTTATCACCCACCTACTTAATTGTATCGACTGACGAGAACTAATAACTATTTGACTAATAATCCTGTTCTACACCACCTACGACTGGTCTAATTTCAGAAAATGGATCAGTGCCACCACCCCAGTTAAAATCACTAATTCGGATGCTGAAACCGCCTAACTCCAGCACCGGATTGTAACGCAAGGTGATCCCATAGGTGCGACGGCTATATTCTAAAATGTAGTCCGTGCTAGTTTCTCTACCAGTATCCAAGTTAACAGATGTTTGAAAGCCTAAGCGAAAAGGCCCGTAGATTTGCTGTGATATCCCAGCACTCAACACTTTGTTATCAACGGAGCGATCAAACAAAAAGGGTGATAATCCGTTGTTTAAACCTTGAGAGTAACTAATATTAAAGGCGGTATAGTCGAAAAAAGGCCGAGAAAAATGACCAATTTGACCTTGTAAGCCAATTGTAGCAGTTAGGGTACTTTGGTTATCACCATTGGTGTAATAACTGCTAGTGCCTGTAAGTCTAGCGATCGCCTGCAAGTAAGGAACTACAGGATTGGCTGTGTATCTTAACCCCTCAGTGGCAGTGGGTGGTAATGGTGTTCCCTGCCACAGTAATATCCCTTTACTGAGTTCAGCACTGCCTTGTAAACGACCTAGTGAAATGCGATCGTTTTCCCGCACCGGCTCTAGTAAGTCTTGGCGATCAGTGTTGGCATTGATATATCGAGCGCTTGCTTGATAGGTGAGGTTGATGCCACTATTGCCCAAAGGAATCACCGGAGAGGTAACAATACCGCCAAGACTGCTCTGGACGGTTTGAAAGCCAAGGGTACCATTGTAAAAGCGATTGCGGTAGCTATATTCCAGATCCAAAATGTGGGGAAGGGAAGTCCCTAATATCTGGCGCAATCCTAACCTCGCCCGCAAATTCTCTTCTACTTTGTTCAAGTCAAAACTAGTTAACTCTCCAGTCCCCTCAACTACTGCTCGTGGACTCAAAACAGAATTTATCCTTGTTTTCGCAGCAAACAGTGCGCCTAAGTCACCCGGGCCTTCTTGCACAGCTCTCTGTATTAGCAACTGGGGCGTGATTGTCCAGCGTGTTTGCTCTGTATCGATCACTGGAAAGCCACGCTCAATATACAAACCACCCCGATCTTCTCCATCATAGCCGGGGGAAACTATTGCAGGTGTAACGTCCCGTTCCCGGCGGTCAATAGTCCGTTCATTTACCGGAATTGGCAAGGAGACTGTTTGATCCAATACCAAACGCTGCCCCTGTGTCCTGATGCGGTCTACCAAGGGTGTCTCGCGTGTCAGAGTTACTGTATCGGCGCGTAACTCTAATTCTGGGGGCGAAAAAGGATCATTGGTGATGCGGACATCTCTTGCTTGCCAGCCTTGCGGATAAAAGTCAATGTTTTCAGCTTCAAACCTGAGCCGATTGACTGCACCCCCTGCTTTTGGTGGCGGGATGTTGGCAGCATCTGCCTGACCACCAATTGTCACATCAATTCCTCCAGGGCTACTCACACTGGAAACGGGCTGATTGGCTCTAATGCGATCGCTGGGCGGACGTCTTGGAACTCCACCAGCAGTTATACCCGTGGGTGAGAAAGCAAAATCTGTTTGGGCTGAGGGTACGTAAATTTCTCCTCTACCATTTAGCAGTTCCCCGCTATCTTGAACAAAGTTATAGGTAAAGCGTTGTCCGCGCAGTACCTGATCGCCCCGTGTTAAAGTTACGTTACCTTCTCCCGCAGCAATCAAATTGTCTAAATTGACTTGCAGGCGATCGGCATCGACCACCGCCCCATCAAACCGCACAACTACATTGCCAACAGCTGTAATAATTCGGCGTTGCTCGTCATACTCTTGCCGGTCTGAAGTGACTTCTACAATTCTCGGCTGGACTGGCGGCGTGCTAGTGGGCGCTTGCGGTTGATTAGTGGTGTCTACCTCTGGTGTAGGCGTTGGTGCTTGAGTTGGTTGTTGAACTTGGGACTGGAATTCTACAGTGATGGGTGCTGAGAGTTGGTTTGTTGGGTTACGAGACTTGAATTTTATAAAATTTTGTACTGATTGAGAATTCGATGCAAGATCAGCAGCAGATACAGAGATATTATCTGTTCCTGAAGATTGTGGTGCAGTAATATCACTTTGCTGTTTTCGCTGGGTTAATTTCTCAGCTAAAATTCCCGCCTTTGATTCGACTAACTTGTTACTATTTGCGACACTTGGGACAATTTGAAGAGGACGCAAAGATTGAGCGAATTGGGGACTTGGGGAAACTCTATAGCTAAAGCTACCATCCAAAAAGGTTGGTTTTTCTCCACTAGAGTTTGAATTCGGCAATCGCTCTTTGAGTTTTTGAGAAGGTTCACGTTTTGCGGCTACAGAGGAAGCCTCTGCTCCAACTTTTCTTGGCAACGCAGTAGCTTCTCGTTCCGTCTCCCGTTTGCGTAACGCTGCTCTTAGAAGAATTTCTGAGCGCTGAACGCCGACGTTCGCACTTGTCTTTGTCTCTTCTTTATCTTGGCGATTAGAGGTTTTAACCTCCTGCGTAGGATAACCAACAATCAGCGATTTTCCCAAAAGTGCAGCATTTCCAGAGCCAATTATGGGCGAAACTTTTGGCGGATGAGGTACGGAGGGGATTTCGGCACCTACCAAGTCATCCTGAGTTGAGTTGTTCAAACTTCGCAATGGCGGATCACTCTTGGTGTCATCCGCAATTGCCGACTGAGGCAAATCCTTGGGCTGCTCGGATTTGTCTATCTTTTCCTGCATTCCAGTCTCTGCAACTGAAAGAAACTTTGGATAACTAGCAGATGAGGCGTGATTTACAGGTTGTAAAGATTCGAGGATAGGAGGCGGATCGGGCGGCAGAACTGGATGAAGCATATTTGAGCATAATCGGGCTAACAAACAGCCAAATGACGGACGGAAGAATGAATATACATTTTGCCTTCCGACTGTCGCCTTCTGCTACCGGTAGCAAGCCACTTGGAGGAGGAAACTTACTAGGCGAGAGTTTAGTAAGTTTCCGTGGCATTTAGTATCTTCCGCCTTCTAATGTCGCGGATGATTTATCGCCCTTTTACTCTAAGTCCCGACGGCCGGGGTTACGAGCTGGATCGTTTGACAAAAATCCGAAGACAAAGATAGTTACGAAGAAGGCAACAACAATATAAACAGCGATTTTTAAAGTCACCATAGAAATATCTCCAAGGGGTAAGACAAAGAAAGCTTTTCTTTCAGGATCTGCCATGCAGAAAAGATAGCTCCTTTATATTACCCAAATCTCGTCCCTTTTTGAGAGGACTCTGGAGACTGGGGTTACTCTTGTGACGCTAACTGACGGCAAAGGTTTCCCAAAAAGGTAACAGGGGAGATATTTACTATGCCCCATGCCCTATTTCTCAACTTGAAGTTTTGCGAGGTCTTTACCAATTCGGTTTTTGATTACTCGTGCAGGTATGCCTACAGCAACTGAGAAAGAAGGAATATCTCTATTGACAACTGCTCCCGCACCAATAACACTGCCTTTGCCAATAGTAACGCCATCTAATACTGTTACTCCATGCCCTAGCCAACAGTCATCCTCAATCACAATTCCCTTACGAGTAACACCTTGGTATTTAATCGGCTTCATCGGATCGTCAAAATTATGATTATTAGCATATATCCCTGAATGGGCAGCTATTAAGCAGTGTTTACCAATTTTAATGTCTCCTGGCCCCTCAATACACACATTGGGAGCAATAAAGGTGTCTTCATCAATATGTATACACGTATTGTCCAAAGATCCTATATCAACGTTACGCTCAATAGCAACTCTATTTCCTAGATGAATTCTATTATTTTTGTGTCCTCTAGCATCCATCCGCACACCCTTGAAAATATATACTCCGCTGCCTATCTCAATACAGCAACTACCGTTAAATTCAACACCATTTTGAATATAGACTGGGCTACCTATCTGGGCAAAAATACTACGATATCCCAAATTACGCAACTTTGGCCCCAGAATAAGGGTAGGAATATCACCTAACATAGTAGTTACTAAAAGTTCTTGCACGCGCTGCAATTTTGAAAAATATTGCTTGTTATGCATAGCTACATATCTCTTCAATTAATTGTTGTTGACAGGATTGATGTGTTGTGTTTTTATCCTAAGCTTATGCAAATACCAGCAAGCTTTGTAATTATTAACACATAACTTGAAGTGGCACTATTACCGAAATTTAACCATATTTTTAGATGGTTTTCCAAATGTTGAAAAACCAGAGCCTAGCTTTGACTATGTGAGAAATTCTTTAATTTAGGTACGATAGAATTACTCAGTTGATATGCACAATTGCGTTAGGTTCCTAAAAGCTTTTGTACCAGTCATAGCACGCAACAATTTTGCTTCTTTTCACCAGATCAATTAACAAAACAATCTCAGTGCATTGCAGGGTTAAACCCCAGACTATTAAATTGTCTCATGGTAAAATTTGCTGGTTTAGATAGACTACTGTTTTGGTTATCGGCAAATTTGCAAAGCTTGTTACGTAAATAGGTATAAAATTGTTTACTTTGAGGCTAATTTATCTCAAACGGTTTTAGCCTTTTGAAACAATTCAGTTCCACAACATATTTTGCAACAAAAAATACATTTAACTAGACTATATGCAAAGAGCAGATAAAATTTATGCCTAGCATAAAAATGTAATTATTGTTAAATTTTTATGGGTTTTATTGCCCAAATAAAATCTAATTAGGGTGGATTATCTCCCACATCAGCCATCACATTGAAGTTAACCATCGGTGCAAACAAGTAAGCGCTTCCCCGACTGCTATGACGGCTTTCTTGCAACGAATTTCTAGAGTATGCTGCTCCAATCATGTTGCACACGGATGATTTACAGACTAACCAATTCATGTTTATGATTACATAAATTGCTTTTAATAACAATTGTTTTTAACGATAACACATTTTATTTTAAGTGGGACACTATTATTAAATAAGTTGATTTTCAAGTTAATTGTTGATGACAATAATGAAAATTAGTTAACTTTTTTACTAGAGCGGTGCCTATAACGGGCAAAGCCTGCGCTACTCTGAAATAATTTTATACACTTAAATAAAATTGTTGAAAACGGTAAGTTTAAAAATCCTTTAAGCGGTTAATTGCTATTTATGTCTACATTTCTACGGTTGCTTGTTGAAGTAATGTTATCATTAGGTGTTCAACTCAGAATGATATCTACTATACTTATGACGCTCTCTTCGTTAAAAAGCTAAAAATTTTCCTCTTCCCCATTACTTATATCTAAAAATGTATAAATCACCCATTCGGGTGAGCCAAGCGGGTGATGCGTGCTTGGCACTACTCATTATAAATTTTATTGAAAGAAGACTAAAAAGTAACTTAGTTTCCAGGAGAAGTCCAGAAAATAATATCAAATGCCTACATTAAGGTATCGGTTTTAACTCACATACTTGGTTCTAATTATGGCTTTAATTAAAGAAATTGTCCAAGAAGCTCTAACTACCGGCTATCTGAGTGTTGTAGCCGAAGATCAACTGCGATCGCAACTTCAAAGTAATTATGATTCAGAAGACCTAGATGCCTGGATCATTTTACAGCGATCTATTGTGGCGGGTGATGTCAAACAAGAATCACGCCGAAAAAAAGCTTCCCCCTCTCCTAAAGCCAAGGACACTTCATCTAGTATCAAACTTGCTTATCAAATGGCAGCGGAGATTGCTTATGCAGCAGCTGTAGCTTTGTCAATGACAAAAAATACCAAAGATCAGCCTTCACTAGGCGCATAAAATAACACCGTCGCAAGTTATTTCCCTGCATTAGCACCAAAAATTTATACCAAGTAGTTAGCATAGGCGTAGCTCGCAGCAGGCATCGCTTTTCTTAGTTAACTGCTTGGTATTATTTTTACATGATTTTATTTAGGCGATGTCTACGACTACGAGACGTTGTGCGTAGCTTGCTTCCCCATAGGGATAAGCTATCGGCGTCGCATCACCTTAAGCTAACCTTAACCGAAGAATTATAGTAAGTCCTACCTCTCGTACTGCCTCTATGCTAGGGCACTTTTATTAAAAAATAATTAAATTATTAACTGTTCCTTGATGCAGTTATGAGGAATTTTCCCCCTCAGCCAAGACCTCATAATTGATCCCCGCAATGAATTCTAAAATAAATATAAATTATTTGTTCAAAACTATAATTTTTTTAAGTGATACATGGCACTAAATGATTAAATTTTAATATACCAAGTATATGGCTGAGGCTAAGGCATAGAATTAGAAACACCTTGGTGTAAACTTTAGCAACGAGGTTAAAAATAATTCTCAATGCTTAACAAAGTCATCGCTTTGTCACAAATTACTGTATAAAGAATTGGCAACATTGGTAAAGAGAGTAAACAATAACCATAGTTAAACTTGGAGTTTTGCCAACTTATGCAGCCAATTCGCACATTTAACGTATCCCCTTCACTACCGCCGCGACTCGAACCACTACGGCGGCTGGCATATAACTTGCACTGGGATTGGAACGTTGAAACTAAAGATTTATTTCGTCGCTTAGACTCTGACCTCTGGGAGTCTAGCCATCATAACCCGGTGTTAATGTTAGGAACAATCTCTCAATCGCGGCTTCTGGAAGTTGTCGAAGATGAAGGCTTCCTAGCACAAATGGATCGATCTGACCGTCAATTAGACGATTATTTGCAAGAGCGGACTTGGTATCAGAAACAACGAGAGCAGAAACCAAAAGAATGCTACGCCTATTTTTCGGCGGAATTTGGACTTGTAGATTGTTTGCCCGTCTATTCTGGGGGCTTGGGTGTTCTGGCGGGGGATCATCTCAAATCTGCTAGTGACTTGGGGCTACCGCTTGTGGGTGTAGGTTTGCTGTATCAGCAAGGCTACTTTGCCCAGTATCTCAATGCTGATGGCTGGCAGCAAGAACGCTACTTGCTCAACGATTTCTACAATATGCCCTTGCATCTAGAGCGCAATCCCGATGGTTCAGAACTGCGGATTGCGGTAGATTATCCAGGGCGCAAGGTGTATGCCAGAGTTTGGCGTGTACAGGTAGGAATGGTTCCCCTGTATCTTATGGATACCAATATTGAACCCAACAACACTTACGACCAAGACATCACAGATCAGCTGTACGGTGGCGACATCGATATGCGTATCCACCAGGAAATTATGCTGGGGATCGGTGGTGTGCAAATGCTTAAAGCCTTGGGGCTGAAAGTCACAGCTTATCACATGAATGAAGGTCACGCCGCCTTCTCTGCTCTAGAACGCATCCGTTTGCTGATTCAGGAGGAAGGACTGAATTATCCCCAAGCTAAACAGGTAGTGGCTTCCAGTAATATATTTACTACCCACACACCAGTACCGGCAGGAATTGACTTGTTCGCTCCCGAAAAAATGCTGTATTACCTGGGGTACTATGCAGAGATATTTGGGTTGCCCAAAGAGCAATTTTTAGGACTTGGGCGCGAGAATACAGGCGATTTATCGGGGCCTTTCAGTATGGCGGTGCTGGCGCTGAAAATGGCAACATTTTCTAACGGTGTAGCACAACTGCATGGTGTGGTGTCGCGGCAAATGTTCCAGGGCTTGTGGCAGAAAGTGCCAGTAGAGGAAGTACCAATCGCTGCAATTACCAACGGTGTCCATGCTCGGAGTTGTGTTGCGAAATCAACTCAAGAGTTGTATGATCGCTACCTCGGGCCAAATTGGTCATCAGCACCACCAGAAAGCCCATTGTGGGAGCGAATGGACGCTATACCCGATGAAGAGTTATGGCGCAATCACGAACGCTGCCGCTTAGACATGATTTTGTATGTGCGAGAGCATTTGGTCAAGCATTTGACCGATCGCGGCGCTTCCGTGTCCGAAATTGTCCAAGCCCAAGAAGTTTTAGATCCCTACGCTTTCACTATTGGTTTTGCCCGTCGGTTTGCCACCTACAAACGCGCTACCCTCTGGATGCGTGATCTGGAAAGGATTAAGCGGCTTTTGCTGGCTAACAAAGACCGGAAAGTGCAATTCGTGATTGCTGGTAAGGCACATCCCAAGGATATCCCCGGTAAAGAACTTATCCGCGAGATCAATCATTTTATCCGCGAACAACATTTAGAAAAACAGGTAGTATTTGTTCCCAATTACGACATTCACATATCTCGGTTGATGGTTGCGGGTTGCGATATCTGGTTAAACACACCACGTCGCCCACGGGAAGCCTCTGGTACCAGTGGGATGAAAGCAGCCATGAATGGATTGCCGAATTTAAGTGTACTAGATGGCTGGTGGGATGAAGCTGATTACGTCCGCACAGGTTGGGCGATTGGACATGGAGAGAATTACGACGATCCTAACTATCAAGATGAAGTAGAAGCAAATGCTCTCTACGAATTGTTAGAGAAGGAAGTTGTACCGCTATTTTATGAACATCGGGATAGTGATGGCTTACCCCGTCCGTGGGTTGCCAAAATGAAGGATGCAATTCGGTTGAATTGTCCATTCTTTAATACAGCGCGGATGGTAGGAGAATATGCACAAAGGGCTTATTTCCCAGCCAGCGATCGCTATCATACCCTGACTGTTGATAACTATGCCCCAGCTAAAGAATTAGCTGCTTGGAAAGAAAAACTAAGCGAACACTGGTTCAACATCAGAATCAAAGATGTTGACGTATCGGCAGCTTCAGATATTGAGGTTAACCAAACCGTTGCCGTCAAAGCCAAGGTTGACTTGGCAACTTTGACCAATGATGATGTGCAGGTGGAGTTATATCAAGGTGCGATCGATGCCAATGGTGATATTGTCAACGCTGTGCCAGTGGTGATGGATTATCAAGGTGAAGATGGACAGCAATTGAGCATTTACACGGGTAATATCACCTATACTGCTTCTGGTTTACAAGGTTTGTCTTTGCGTGTATTGCCAAAAAATCCACACCTGGCTAATCCCTATGAACCAAGGTTGATTGCTTGGGCAGAGTAAGAGTGCTGAGTAGTTATTGAATACTCAAGATTAGGCGTTGCTGATTTAAGTTTAGCAACGCCTTTTATTGTGCAATGCAGTTACGCCCCGAAAATAATTATATTCTTTGGGGGATGATAATATAGCCAGTGGTGCGATCGCCTAATACTAAATTACGTTCTTCTCCCCAATACCACCAATAAGCTGCAACATAGGCGCAAATTAAGCTATCTAGTTTATCTTCGGTTGCTTTGAGGGCTGCGCCTGTGGTGGGAATTTCAAGAAGGAACAAACCGCACAGACGCAGAGGAGGAGAGAAGGAGGGGAGGATATCGAGAAGATAATTTTGGAGTTTAATTAGTTCTAGACGGCGTTCACAGAGGCGTCCTTTTTTGTATTTGAGGATGCGTTCTAAGTTGAATAGGTTAACGATTGCTGGGTGGGGAAAGACTTCTATTTGATATCGGCTAAGTTTTTGCGGTTCAATGGTGGGTGCGTGTGCAAAACCGCGTGATTCTAATTCTAAGCCAAAGTTGATGGTGCGATCGGCGAAGGGTAGGTTTTGATTAGCTGGATAGCATCCTGCATGATATTTGCCAAAGTACTTGTGGCTGAGTTTATCGGGGAGGCGGCTTCCGGTGGCGTTGGGTATGAGGGTAGGTGCATCTACGGCGATGATGGCTGGTTCGTCTGGTTGTACAATTTGATCAATCCAGGTGAGGATGTCTGCAATGGCTTCTTTACGGTCTAGATCAAGTAGTTGAAGTTGTTCATCTATCCATTCTAAACAGCATAGTCCACTTGGTTGAGATTTCCAGCCTAAATCAATGCCAATAAATTTCATGATTATAACACGAATTTGCGATTATTTTCGCATTTTGCGGCAACGATTTACCTAAATTTACTTGCTAAAAATCGTGAAAAATAATCTTATAATCTTAAACAGCTTGTCTTAATTTATTTTACTTGGCAATAAATTAATCAAGATTATTCTAATGAAAATCTTATTTTTACATCCCAATTTTCCCTCGCAATTTCGCAACCTAGCAATAGTTTTAGGTAAAGATCCTAATCATAAAGTCGTCTTTGGAACAAATCGTCCTGAAGGGGAAATACCTGGCGTTTACAAAGCTATTTACGCTCCTTCTCGTGAAGCGGCTCCCCAAACTCACCATTACGTTCGCAACCTAGAAAATGCTGTTCTCACCGCGCAGGCTGTCTATCGCGTGGCAGAAAAATTAAAAGCTGAGGGTTTCGTTCCAGATATAGTTTATGGTCATTCTGGTTGGGGGCCGACTTTATTTATGAAAGATATTTTTCCCAAAGCAGAATTATTATGTTACTTTGAGTGGTTTTACCATGCTCACGGTTCGGATGCAGATTTTGATCCCAATGAACCATTGAATGCTGATGATGAATGCCGCATCCGCGTGAAAAATGCGCCAATTTTGACTGATTTATATAGCTGCGATCGCGGTCTTTCTCCGACGAATTGGCAACGCCAACAATTTCCCAAAGAATATCATAGCAAACTCACTGTAATTCATGATGGTGTTGATACCAAATATTTTGTTCCCAAACCAGATACAAAGTTAGTTCTACCAAGAATAAATCTTGATCTTTCCCATGTAGAAGAGTTAGTAACTTATGTGGGACGGGGGATGGAACCTTATAGAGGTTTTCCGCAGTTTATGGAAGCAGTGGCACTAATTCAGCAGCGAAGACCTAAGTGCCATGTGGTAGTTGTCGGAGAAGATCGGGTGGCTTATGGCAAGAATCTCCCCGATGGTCAGACTTATAAAAAATTAATGCTAGAAAAATTAAGATCATCTTTAGATTTATCGAGGCTGCACTTTACAGATAGGCTTCCTTACAATGAATATCTTCAAGTTTTGCAAGCTTCTTCTGCCCATATTTATTTAACTCGTCCTTTTGTTTTATCTTGGTCAATGTTAGAAGTCATGGCAGCAGGATGTTTACTAATAGCTTCTAAGACTCCGCCAGTATTAGAGGTTATCCAGGATGGAGTAAATGGACTGTTGGTAGATTTCTTTTCTCCTCAAAATGTTGCTAATCGGGTTGAAGAGGCGCTAAATAATCCTCAAGAGATGCAAGCAATTCGTGCAAATGCGCGAGAGACAATTTTGAAGCGTTATGATTTGGCGAAACTGTTACCACAGCATTTGCAATGGATGTTCGCTGGTAAAAGTTCTGAAAGTTTGAAAAAGCGCTCAGTTTCTAAAGGATTTGGCAAAAATTAGATGACATTAGTCATTGGTCATTAATCATTGGTCATTGGTCATTGGTTATTGGTCATTAGTTACAACCAACAAAGGACAAATCACAAAAAAATATAAAAGCGATATTTAAAATGCGGATTCTTTTTACTATTGCCCATTTTTTCAAACCTAACAGTGAGGGTCGTCATGCTTCTCAACGCAAAGACCCACAACCCCGTTTGCAGGCGTTAACTAAAAGCCTTACCGCTTTACACCAATTATTTGGTAAATCTCAAAGTATCATCAACATTGCTCAACGACTAGCTTTCCCTGCTAACCAGCCTCAGTCGCACGAACTAGATATTGTTATTTGTACAACCAAAGATAATCATCTTCTGAATCAGCTTCTTTTGCCATCCCATTTATATAAGCATCATTCTACTAATGTAGAACCTCTGCTTTTGGGGTTTGAGTGCCAAGTTGTTCTGCAAAGTTGTCTCGATAAGTATGATTATTATTGCTTTCTTGAAGATGACCTAATTATTTATGATCCTTGGTTTTTTATCAAATTAAACTGGTTTACTCAACAAGCGGGTAACTTAAACTTGCTCCAGCCAAATCGTTATGAAGTCTCCCCTCACGGTCTGGTTCACAAAGCTTACATTGATGGGGATTTGGCTTTGCGAGTAACTGCTCCCTTTCAAAATGTGCAGGAGCAACCGGAACTCAAGGGTATAATTATGAATGCACCAATTACCTTTCGTCGTGCCCTCAATCCTCACGCAGGCTGCTATTTTTTAAATGCAAATCAGATGGCTCATTGGGCTAATCAAGCTTATTTCCTTGATCGGGATATTAGCTTTGTTGGGCCTTTAGAAAGTGCTGCCACTTTGGGAATTATGAAGACATTTAGAGTTTACAAAACCTCACCAGAACAAGCAAGTTTTTTGGAGATTCAGCACTCTGGAACAGGCTTTTTGGGGCTAATTGGAGGACAAGTTGGTTTGGCAGAAAAGGGAAATTGAATTTTAGGATTTGCTGAGGAAGATTACTGTGATCGCCATCTTGGAAAATCAGCTAATTCTGCATCTAATATACCAGCTTCTTTAGTTTTAATAATTCTCCTTTATTTTTAGTATTCAGAGCAATATCAGTTAGATAAGGGATAAGTGCGTAGCCAATGCACTCTGCTAGACGTGGTGGTACAGCATTTCCAATTTGCCACATAGCTTTTTTCATAGAACCTTCAAAAAGAAATGAATCTGGAAATGTCTGTAATCGTGCCATTTAACGAGCGGAAATAACACGGTTGAGATAAGGATGAATATGAGTACCACCGTGGTTCTCTTTAACAGTCATACTGGGTTTACCAGAATATTGCCGTTTGAAAGCATCAACATATTTTGTATATAAAGAACCACCTGGAGGTACTTTAGCAATTCGCTCCATATACTCAGGTGAATGCTTCGTCCACTGATGGTTTATCTCTGGTATTGGGGTATATGCTGGTAAATCAAAAATAGCTGATTCAATAGGTTTGTATTCTTCAGGTAATAACTGAGGCTTGGGATAGGGATTTGGCATTCCAAATCTGTTAGCTATAAAAATAGCTCTTGGTCGAATTTGCGGCACTCCATAGGCAGCAGATTCAAGAATTGTAATAGATATATTAGGATAACCAATAGATTTAAAAGCTTCGATAATTGCTTTTTTTACATCTCCGTTTTGTATAGTCAGAATTCCTGGAACGTTTTCCATGACGACATACCAAGGACGTATTTCTGATACAACACGCACAAATTCATAAAATAAACGATTGCGGGGATCTTTATGATCACGTTTTCCTGCTACCGAGAAACCTTGGCATGGCGGGCCACCTATAATAAGATTTACTTCAGGTAAGCCGATTTGTTGTAGCCAATTACGGGAATCAAACTGTTCGATATCTCCGCAAAAGTGATGACATTGAGGAAAGTTTTTTTTATGGGTAGCAGAAGCGATTGGGTTGATTTCAACGCTAGCTAAGGGTTTAAATCCAGCTTGAACTAGTCCTTGTGTTATGCCTCCTGCTCCACAAAACAGATCCATGAAGGTGTAATTAGATGGTGCATTTGGTACAGAATCAACATCAATGAATATTTTGTATGGATCGGAGTCATTTTGATCTAGTTCTCGTTTGATACGTTCATAACGTCCTAATTTAGGTTTTTTTTGCTTTATAGTAGAGTGATTTTCCTCGTTAGGAAAAAAAGAAATTTGGGTTCCTTGCATTTTTCGTTTGATATTGATGTCTGCTTCTGTGTGACATATAGCCTACGATAATCAAACATGGCACAGTTTTTGCAGAAACCCACATAAGCTCAACGTCAAACAAGTTTGAAGATTTGGGTTGTGTACTTCACGAAGTTTAAATCCGCTATATTGCTGTTAAACTTCTCTTAAATTGTGACTAATGGTTTTTCAACAGAGGTAGGCGTGGTTAGCGGATCAAATCCTAACTGTTCAGTAATGCGCTCTCTGGCTAAAAGGCGGTACTCCCAAAAATGCTCGCCAGCAGCACATAAACCTAAATACATATTCACGAATTGGGGCTTGGTGCGGAGAATAGCCCAAAGCTGTTGCCAAAATTGACCCCGAATTTCCTGCCGTTGCCAACCTTGACGCCAAAGCAAGTGTGCAAGTAGTCGCAGTCCTTTGCCAGGAGGAAAATACATTGTCTGCTGTAGTTGGGGATTAGGTGTAATCTTGAGGCACTGTTCAAAACAACGTCGGAGATAGTTTTTGGGTTCGTACATTCTCCAAATTGCCTCTAAATATTCTTTAGCAATTTCAGCCATCGGCCGTGTAGGAACAAAATTCATTAAGGAATTTTGATCCCCCACCTCCGTACCTCCAAATCCTTCTAATAATCGCTCCTCTCGTTTTAGTCTTTCCCAGAGGGCAGTATTGGGAATAGCTTGCAGTATACCTAGCATCGGTTGAGGAATGCTGGTTTCTTCAATAAAAGCTTGAATTCGCTCCCCAGCGCCAGTTTTTTCTCCATCAAAACCAATGATAAATCCTGCATAGATTAACAATCCAGCTTGATTGATGGTACGACAGGCTTCTAATAGGGGATTGCGAGTATTTTGAAACTTGCGAGTGACTTGCAGACTGTCTTGATCTGGTGTTTCAATACCCAAAAAGACTGCGTAGAACCCAGCTTTAACCATTAGTTCTAATAGCTCAGTATCTTCTGCTAGGTTGACGGAAGCTTCAGTCATGAAAGTAAAGGGATAATTGCGTTCCTGCATCCACGGAATTAATTCTTGTAAGAGGCGTTTCACATTGCGTTTATTGCCAATGAAGTTATCATCCACTACGAACAGAGATCCGCGCCAGCCTAAATCATAGAGGGTTTGCAGTTCTGCTAGAGTTTGACTGGGTTCTTTAGTACGTGGTTTGCGACCGTATAGATTGATGATGTCACAGAATTCGCATTCAAAAGGACAACCGCGAGAAAACTGGATTGCCATCATTAAGTAATCATCTCGCTTGAGTAAATCAAAGCGAGGGATGGGGCTTTGGGTTACATCTGGTTTTTCAAGGGCGCGGAAAATTCCTTGTTCTTCACCTTTAGCGATCGCTTCTAAAAATTGCGGAACTGTAATCTCCCCTTCATCTAAAATCAAATAGTTAGCTCCTGCTTTTTGTGCAGGTTCTGGTACTGAGGTTGGATAAGGGCCACCTACAGCAACTTTTTTCCCCAGCTGCGCTGCTTTGTGAATTTGAGCGAGAAAGTCTTCTTTCTGTGCAAGCATGGCAGAAAGAATCACGATGTCGCACCATTGCCAATCAGCATCCGTCTCTTGGTTAACATTGCGGTCATAAAACCGAACTTCCCAGTCTGTTGGTAGCATAGCCGCAACAGTCAGAATCCCTAGCGGTGGAATAAATGCTTTAAGTCCCGCTATCTTCATGAATTCGTCGTAAGACCAAAACGTTTTAGGAAAGCGGGGGTAAAGTAAGAGTACCTTCATTGCTGTAGTCCTCTAATTAAATTTTGGTTGGAAGATTTTTTACTTTTGTTAAATCTGTCTGTTGGAGGCTTATTGCAGAGATGATGCTAATAGCCCACTAGTCTGAGCCAAAGAATTAACTCATAATTTCGAGGTTACTGCTACTTACTCTGAAAAAAATTTAAATTTTGTCTATTTTTGTAATCAAAAGTACATAAACTGCTTTGATGAAGAGAAAAAGCTTTAGTTATAGCGTTTTGCAGTTTAGTATTTCTATTATTGTGTTATGTAAACGCAACCTTTCACAATGCGATTGCATTGTTAGCCGATGCCATTGCATCAATTAACAATGCCATTGCATCAATTAACAATGCCATTGCATCAATTAACAATGCCATTGCACCGACTTTTTATTTTACAACGTACTACAGTCAAGCTTTAGAGGATGTTTAAAAAGTTTTCTTCTCGGTAACAAAACATTCTAGATTCCCCTAAATCCCCCGATAAATTAGGGGACTTTGATTCCGCTTCCCCCCTTTTTAAGGCTTGATCGGGCGGATAAGTTAGTGCCTAAAATCACAGTCAACCACTTTTCAAACAACCTCTTACAATATCCACCCTAAAACCTGGATTTCTCACAAGTAATAAATCCAAGGAGTGTGGGGGTATGGGAGGAAACAGAATTATGCTTTCGTAGCTTCTCACACTTCCCACCCTATGCGTGATAAATTCGGGTAAAAGCTGTCTTACCACACAAACTTGTCGTTTTCCTTTCTGAAGAATCGGAGTTGAGTTAAAATCTCTCATTCCACAACGGCGATTTGACCTGGAAAATGTCAAAATTAAATGAGTTTTGCGTAGGCGCAAGCGACTTGTCGCCAGACATCGCCACTTTACTAGCGCGGATTTGAGATAACTAAGTTGAAATTTATGGGCAAGCAACGTGTTCTTTCTGGAGTTCAACCAACAGGCAATTACCATCTAGGTAACTACTTGGGAGCCATTCGCAACTGGGTAGAAGGTCAGAGCGAATACGAAAATTACCTCTTTGTGGCTGATTTGCACGCAATTACAGTGCCACATGACCCAAAACAGTTGGCAGCTGATACCTACACTCTTGCTGCTCTCTATCTAGCTTGTGGTCTTGATTTAAATCACTCCACTATTTTTGTACAATCACACGTTTCGGCCCACAGTGAACTCACCTGGTTGCTCAATTGCATTACACCTCTCAACTGGCTGCAAGACATGATCCAGTTCAAGGAAAAGGCTGTTAAACAGGGAGAAAATGTGAGTGCAGGCTTATTAGATTACCCTGTGCTGATGGCAGCTGATATTTTGCTTTACCAAGCGGATAAAGTGCCAGTGGGTGAAGACCAAAAGCAACACTTGGAATTGACACGGGATATTGCAGCTCGGTTAAACCACCAATTTGGTAAACCAGATCAGCCAGTTCTGAAGTTACCAGACCCTTTAATTCGTAAAGAAGGGGCAAGGGTGATGAGTTTAGCGGACGGTACACGCAAAATGTCGAAGTCCGATCCTTCGGAGTTAAGCCGAATCAGTTTGCTAGATTCACCAGATCAGATTCAATACAAGATTAAACGTTGCAAAACTGATCCCATTCGTGGGCTGACTTTCGACGATCCAGCGCGTCCAGAGTGTAATAACTTGTTAACGCTGTATACATTGCTGTCTGGAAAGAAAAAGGAAGATGTAGCCGTTGAATGCCAGGATATGGGTTGGGGGCAATTCAAGCCATTGTTGACGGACACGATAATTAAATCCCTGAAACCAATTCAAGAAAAATATCAGGCAATAACCGAGGACAAAGGCTATTTGGAGTCTGTGTTGCGGGATGGAGGAGAAAAAGCTAGGGCGATCGCAAATCAAACTTTATCACAAGTAAAAACTGCTTTAGGTTACTCGCTTCCTCTATAAGTTTTCCCTTTTCGGTGTGATTTGCTATACCATTTAATAAATGCAAATTCTTAATTTTATGCATCACACCCATAGCCCCACAGCCTTTCAGAGAGCTGTACAAGCAGGTGAATTTCTAGTAACTGCCGAGGTAGCACCCCCAAAAGGGGGAGATCCAGCGCACATGATTCAAATGGCGGCGACTCTTAAGGGAAGGGTTCATGCTGTCAATGTTACTGATGGTAGCCGCGCAGTATTACGGATGTCTTCGTTAATGGCCTCGGTTATTTTATCACAAAAGGGTATAGAGCCGATTTGTCAAATTGCTTGCCGCGATCGCAATCGCATTGGTTTACAAGCTGATTTAATGGGCGCTCATGCCTTGGGCATAAATAATATTTTAGCTTTGACTGGCGATCCTGTAAAAGCAGGCGATCATCCAGATGCCAAAGCAGTGTTTGACTTGGAAGCTGTGCGACTGCTGCAACTGATCCGGAAAATGAATCAAGGCGTTGATTGCAACGATAAACCTTTGACTGATGGAGCGTTAGATTTATTTGTTGGTGCAGCAGTGGATCCGCAATGTAAGAGTTGGTCGGGTTTGCAAAGTCGATTTGAACGCAAAATTGAAGCAGGAGCGCAGTTTTTTCAAAGTCAGTTGATTACCGATTTTGAGCGGCTAGAAAAGTTTATGGATACCATTGCTTCTGGCTATAAAAAACCGATTTTGGCAGGAATTTTTCTGTTGAAATCGGCAAAAAATGCCCAGTTTATTAATAGATGTGTTCCGGGTGTAAATATTCCCCAACATATTATTGATAGATTGGCAAAAGCCAAAGATCCTTTTGAGGAAGGGATGAAAATTGCAGCCGAACAAGTGCAAATAGCACGGCAATTATGTCAGGGTGTCCATATGATGGCAGTGAAGCGAGAAGATGCGATCGCGCCAATTTTAGATTTAGCTGGAGTTGCTCCAGTTAATCAGTTGGTATCCAAGTAAATGAGATAACTAATCTTTTCTTACAGCAGATGGGAACAAACATCTGCTTTTTTAATGCTGCAATCAGCCATTAAGCTGTTACACATTTAACTTGAACATTTACATGAAGGCTGATGATCGATGACTGATAACCTTAACCATCAACAGTTAACAGTTAACGACCGTAAAGAGTGTTTATACAATTTAGGCGCACATCAGCTTATACGAATTCACAAAAATCCTCATACATGAATCTATCCCACTAATAATATTTATGCTAAAAAGCTTAAGCTTGTTGAGAATTGAAAACTAAAAATAAAGGTTTTCAAGCACATTTTACGAAAAAAAGTAGGGATTTTTAGAATAGTGGGATAGGTTCATATAGATTTCTCGTAGGGGCATGGCAAAGACAAGCCCTTGCCAGCGTATTTGTATCATTATTAAAGTGAAATGGTATTAACTATTGGCTTCCAAAGGGCGTTGACACGCACTAATAAAATATGTATATTCAAAGTATATACGTCAGATAAATTTTTAAAAGTGTTTCACTCAGAAAATCTAAAGTTCGAGCGTGTAGATCACTAACAAAACTTTTGGAGATAGCTATGACCGCAGTTGTTGCTAAATGGGGAAATAGTTTAGCTATTCGGATTCCAAAAGCGGTAGCTGAACAAGCAAATATAACCGAAGGGACAGGTATAGACCTAAGTGTGGAAGGTAATAATATTATCATTACACCACAAAAAAGAAAAAAGTATACCCTTGATGAGTTGCTTGAAGGTATGACTCCTGATAAGTTCCATCCTGAATTTGAAACTGGAAACACTGTGGGGAATGAAGTTTGGTAGTTAATGCATACTTTCCCAAAAGAGGGGATATTATCAAATTAGAATTTGGAGCTACACAGCAGTTTACGGTTGATTCGATCGAGCGTGCATTTGCCCTCTACACATCAGGAATGTCATTTGATGACATTGCTAGGGCAATGAACAATGAACTACAACAGCAAGGGCGGGAGCAAATGGGCTACCGCCCTGTTCTTGTGATATCTCCAATTCAATACAATCGAATGGCTTCTTTAGTTTTAGTGTGTCCTATAACCAACAAGGTAAAGGGACTTAGTTTTGAAGTTCCACTTGTTGAGGGAATGCAAACAAAAGGAGTTGTGTTAGCCGACCAAATTAAAACACTCGATTGGAAAGCTAGAAAGGTAAAATTTGTTGAAAGTGTTTCACAAGTTTTAATAGAAGAAGTACAGGCAAAGCTCGAAACATTAATTTTATAAAACTAATTTTATTTAAATATTAGAAGGGCGATCGCCTCTTTTATGTTTAGTTTTACTAAACCAGAAGCGATCGCAGTTAAAAACCTGGGTTACATCTTACCGTGTTGCAGCACTTGTTGTAGATGTTGGCGAATCTCTTGCACGTGTTCAATATCAGATTGCCGCAATTTTTGGAACAATTCTACACAAGGCTGAGAGCCTACTTGCTCTGCATCTTTGATGTAGGTATCGTAAGCTTTAACGGCTTCAGCTTTGTTGTGCAAAACGGTGACAAAATCGTATTCCAAGTTGCTAATGGGTTCTTGAGATTGTCCGTTACCTGTATTTGTAGCCATTGCTTGACCTCTTTTAGAATTTCTAATTAACCTTATACTCACCCTTAAAGAGCGATTCATCTTCCAAAAAGAGTATATTTCAATACGTCGGAAGTACCTTGCGAGTGTAGATTACAGTATCAAGCGCGTAGGCGTAGCCCATCGTAGACATCGCCTCACAATTATCTCAGTATTATCTAATCTCGTTTTTCCGTTACTACTACAGAATTTATTAATACAACAAAAAAGCGCCCCCCATTTCTGGAGGGCGCTTTTTATTTAGCTAATCTTCAGAATTAACCGTTGATAGCAGGAGCAGTAAGAGCTACAGGAGTAATTTCACCAGCAGCTAAGTCTAGGGGGAAGTTGTGAGCGTTACGCTCGTGCATTACTTCCATACCCAAGTTAGCGCGGTTGATTACGTCTGCCCAGGTGCTGATGACGCGGCCTTGAGAGTCAATTACTGATTGGTTGAAGTTGAAACCGTTCAGGTTGAATGCCATCGTGCTGATACCCAAAGCGGTGAACCAGATACCGACGACGGGCCAAGCTGCGAGGAAGAAGTGCAGTGAACGGCTGTTGTTGAAAGAAGCGTATTGGAAGATTAGACGACCGAAGTAGCCGTGGGCTGCAACGATGTTGTAGGTTTCTTCTTCTTGACCGAATTTGTAACCGTAGTTTTGTGATTCGGTTTCGGTGGTTTCACGCACCAAAGAAGAGGTAACCAAGGAACCGTGCATTGCAGAGAACAATGAACCGCCGAATACACCTGCCACACCTAACATATGGAAGGGGTGCATCAAGATGTTGTGTTCTGCTTGGAACACGATCATGAAGTTGAAGGTTCCAGAGATACCCAAAGGCATACCATCAGAGAAAGAACCTTGACCGATGGGGTAGATCAAGAATACTGCGGTAGCGGAAGCCAAAGGTGCGCTGTAAGCTACGCAGATCCAAGGACGCATACCTAAGCGGTAAGAAAGTTCCCACTGACGACCTAGGTAGCAAGCGCAACCGATCAAGAAGTGGAAAACTACCAATTGGTAAGGACCACCGTTGTACAACCACTCATCTAAGGAAGCTGCTTCCCAAATGGGGTAGAAGTGCAAGCCAATAGCGTTGGAGGAAGGAACAACTGCGCCAGAAATGATGTTGTTTCCGTAGATCAATGAACCTGCAACAGGTTCACGGATACCGTCGATGTCTACTGGAGGTGCTGCGATGAAAGCGATTACGAAGCAAGCAGTAGCAGCTAGCAGGGTTGGGATCATCAGCACACCAAACCAACCGATATATATACGGTTGTCAGTGCTGGTAATCCACTCGCAAAAGCGATCCCATACGTTAGCGTCAGAGCGCCGTTGTAAGGTTGTGGTCATTGTTTTATAAGTGCTGTTTTTTGTTAAATATGGAACAAGCAGATTTGATTTTGCCTGTTGAAATACAGTCTACATTAATTTACTTTGACGCGATCTTTGACTTAATATTCTGTAATAGATATTCTTTAACAAGATAATCGAAATATAAAGTTTTTCTACTATATACATTAGTGATAAAAGTAATGAATTTAGGCTTTGTAAGCCATTTCAAGACTAAACTGGCTATAACTTTCAATGACGCGATCGCTTCGTTTATTGTCTTTACATTCCTTTACAAAGAAGCTGTTAGAGAAATTTTCAACTCTATCGATTTGTAACGAAATAATAAGTTGTACATTGTCTTATGTTTTATGTTGATTTTTTGTAGAAACTTAAAAATCAAAGTATATGTAGGGCAAACTACCTTCAGGAGCAAATAACCAAACAGCGTAGAAACAGATGGGGACAAAGACAAGCTTAAGCGGCCAGTTAAACTCTAACTTCAGCATTCGGTTAAAAGCATAGACTACAGCCATAAAAGTAGCTAAAGCTAGAAGTAACCAAGTGAGTTGATATTGGCTTATATTTAAGGCATCCACATATACCTTTTGAGCAAACTGGTCGTCAGCAGGGTAATTCCAAAGATGCCGAATTACCAAAGAAGAGTCTTGGAGATTAGGTAAGCGGAACCAAATCCAAGAGGTAAAAACCATTAATTGGGTCAATAACCAAGCTACAAAGATACCCAGAGGATTTTGCCAGAATTGTTCTAGTTTTTCAAAGCGATCGCTCATAGTATCTGTAAGTCGATGAGCCACCAAGGCTAACCCGTGGAATATGCCCCAAACTACATAACCCAAGGCAGCACCGTGCCAGATACCAGCGATTAGCATCACAATAAATAAATTCCAGCAGGTACGGACTAAACCCTGACGAGAACCACCCAAAGGAAAGTAGACATAGTTACGTAACCAATCTCCTAGAGTCATGTGCCAGCGCCGCCAAAATTCTGAAATATTGGTGCTGAAATAAGGAAAGTCGAAATTCTCAGGTAGAACCAAGCCAAAAAGCATAGCACTACCACGGGCAATGTCTACATAACCGTTGAAATCTAGATATAACTGCAAACCGTAAGCAAATGTAGCTAACCACAGATCAGTACTACCCGCCCGTTGTAAGTTCCCAAAACATAAATCGACGAAAATCCCCAGGTGGTCTGCAAAAATACCTTTTTTGACTGCGCCCCTAGCAATCAACCACAGCGCCTCAGCTGCTCTATCGCTACTGGGGAACTTTAGTGTATTGAATTGATTTGCTAAGTTGTGGTAGCGCGTAATCGGGCCTGAAATCAGCTTGACGAAGAATAATTTGTAGGTGGCAAATTTGAGAAACTGATCAGTAGCAGGGGCACCGCGATAAACATCTATTAAATAGGCAATGCATTCAAAGGTAAAAAATGAAATTCCCAAGGGTGCAATCAATTTAAAAGAGCTATCTGGTGAGTTTGTTTGTATATTAAAAACAAACTTTAATAAAGGACTAAAATACTTAAAACCTAATAATAGTAAAACATTTAAACTTATCCCTAGCCACAAAAGTTTTAGACGACGGCGATTCCAGTCACCTTGGGCAAATTGCCACTCTTCATTAGAAATTTGCCAATCAAGATAATGTTTTCCTGGTGATGTATTTTTACCAATCTCTAGCCCCACACGGAAATTAATAAAGGTTAATGCTAATAGTAGTGGTATGTACTGGATGTGCAAAGATGCGTAGAAAACCAAACTAGCGATTAGCAGCGTCCATAATCGCAATTTATGTTGTGCTAAAGACCAATAAATTCCTAACACACTCAATAAGAACAGCCCATAGAAAATTGATATAAAGTTCATTTTTTAGTCATTAGTCATTAGTCATTAGTTATTGGGCATGGGGCATTGGGCATTGGGCATAGTTATTCTCTCTGTCCCCCTTGCCTCCCCTGCCCCCTGCCCCCCTGCCTCTTACTTCACTGGCCAAGGAATCATCGGGTCATTAGCCAACTTTTTAGAGACTTCGTATGCTCCAAAGCGGTTGAGGTGGCTGGGGTCAGAAAAGTAGTCATTTGCTTTTGGCCACTGTTGGCTCAAATCTCGATAAATAAAGTTGGGACTAGTAGCTAGACGCAACATATATTCCTGAAATTCTTGCTCATATTGTTTACGCACTGGATCTAAATAATCTGCCGTGAGAGGCATATTGACAAAAACTAAGGAAATTTTCTGAGACTGGGCAAACTGAAGGACTTCTTGAAAGGCAGCATCTTGCTGTCCTTCTATTTGGAAAAATTTATAGTCGTTGTCGTAATTTCCGGTAACTCTAGAATGTTTTTGATAGTATCTAGCAGGATTGAAGCGAATAGATAAAGGTAGAAAACCATCAAAATCAACTGATTGTCGAGAAGTAATCTCATCTGAAGTACCGTCTGTTGGTTGTCTTTGTGACGCAACTGTCTGATTGCGACCAAATATAAGCAGTTGTTTTTGCAGTAAATTTTTAATTTGGTCGCGGTTTGGGTAGCTAGCAGAAAGAGATGCTAAAGCCTGATTTAACGACTGATTGACAGCTTCATAGGTGCTAATTTCCGGTTTTTCTTCTTTTACCTTTTCTTCTCCTGAACTTACCGTATTTTCGGGCAAATAACTGCTATTGGCTGTTGTTGGTTTTTTTTGGAATGCTTGTTTATAACCAGCTGATGCAGCGATGGATTTAAAAGTAATATCCTCGCGTCCACCGTTGAAAGCACGGGCCCCATCTGCCCAGAGAATTATTTTAGGCAGTTCTGATGGTTTTAGTACATGGCGAATTACAAAGTCTACAACTTGTGCGGTAGCACCGTTAATCCCAAAGTTAAACACGTCAATATTTGGATAGCCCTGAGGCACTAAAGCTTTAGAAAGTGCTGCTGGATCTATTCCCCTAAGAGCGCGGGAGGAGCCAATAATCAACACATCTGGCGGAGTACCATTTATAGCCAAACGCTGTTTATACAGTGCTAGTTGCTCGTCTAACTGCCTAACATTGAAACTTGGCATCTGCGATCGCGCTGCTAAAAGAATAGCGGTAGCGGTTGCTTTTTCCTTCAGTGGTGCGGCTGCTAAATTATTTGTTGGAGTTTCATCACTTTGAGTAAACTCAGAAGCATTAAATACAGAACTCTGGTTTGGAGGAGATTTTGTTTTAGAAGTGCTGGTAAAAAATGTCGTGTTCTCACCCTGAGTTTTCTCAGATGTCAAAGATGCCTTTTGCCTAGAAGAAGATGAAGGCAAGACATTGGCCACTTTTGGCGTAGTCGTACCCCGTGCAATAATTTGACCCAACACCCAATCGGTTTGGAGGGTAAGTAATAATCCCAGTGTCCCCCAAACTAAAGCAATCTTAAGTCCTTGAACATCAGGGGTTTGTTCTTCCGACTCGTGGCTTTCGGTAAATAGCTGGCTTTTCAACAGGAATTTTTTCGCTGTTGCACTCGCCGTTACCATCCAATCTCGCGCTACTTCTGTCACAAAACTTTGAACATCTTCTGTCGTTAAGTCGGGGCGCAAAATTGGCTCACTAGTCTCAGAGTTTACCAGATCGTTAATGTATTTAGAAGTAGCAGCAAATTCTGGGGTTGCTTCTGGTACTAGACGTTGGCGATGCTCAAGATCAACACCATAGTGCCAAAAAGGTTCTTTATTCCCAGCCCGGCGACCGTAGACACGTATCCCCATGATACCGGGAATCTTTAACTGGCGGATAAACTGCGTAACTTTGCTTGCTACTTGCTGACGCCCTGGACAAATAGGCGCATCACACATGATGTGCAATAAATCATTTTTGTTCAGCAGGAGGACACGAACTCCACCTGTCAATAGACGCCAATCCAGGTCAGGATTGAGTAAACGCTCCAGTAAAAATATGATGGCTGGTTCATCGCCAGTATTGGCCAAATCTAGTGGTGATGCGGCAAAGGCGGGATATTTTGCAGCAGGTAAAGCCAGCCAATCAACCCAAGTGGGTTGCTGATCGCCTGCTTTTTGTCCGTATACAGTGGCGGCGAGAATGCCTTGAGGTGCCATCGCTTCTAACTGGGGTAAAATCGCATCTAAGCACACTACCTTGTCGGGGATTGGAGCGGTTCCTAGAGGATCAAAAGCTGGGATACAAAAGATATGTAGTGTTGATTCTTTCAGAGAAACTTGTACACCAACTTTTAACCCTGACAATACCTCAGTTAATAATCGAGCGATCGCTTGTACATCCCCCCAACGCGCCCACTCCTTCAGCATTACCTCTGGTGGTGTCAAATCCACCCGCAGCAGCCAATCAGGGGCAGTTTCGCCGCTTACCTGGGAAACAATTATGGCATCTTGGTAGCCGGAAAGCTTGAGATAACGCAACTTCTGGGCTATTGGTTCAGCAAGCAACGATGCATCAGGGCTATAGCTCGACTGGCAAAATATCCACAAGCGATCTTCTTCTGACTGAGAGTTCTTTGGCTTATATGGCTTAATCTTTACTTGTACTGATACACCTAATACACTTAGGGTTTCACTGAGATACCGAGCAATCGCCTCTGGGTTGCCTTGGCATGCCAAACTTTCGTTAGAGACAATCAGCGCCCCACCCGATTGTTTTGATTTTTCCGAGTCTGCTAGCAAGGCTTGCTCCACCTGCTCCAGATGCTTATCTATTTGATTCAAGTAAACCCGGTGGCACCATTTGGGGCGTTGTTCCCCTTTTCTTCGGCCATAAACAAATACTTGATATATTGAGGGTTGTTCGTTACTTTTGAGGATATCTAAGTTTGTTTGCTGTAGTGCTTGCAGCAAGTCAGACAAAGTGCGCCAACGCTGCGGACATTCTGTACCTTCACAAAGAATATGGAGGTCATTTCCCCGTAACCGAACTTTCACTCCGAAAGTGTTGATCCCTGTTGCTTGGCTTACCCATTGCACTAAGGATTGCTGGCGATCTGGTAATACTGTTTTCATGGGAAGTTAACTTTACAGGAAGCGATTGTTGGGGGATAGTGCCTGCACTTGTAAACTAGAACCATAGGTCTATCACACTCTAACGGTTTTTTTTAACAATTTTGTTACCTTCGTAGTTTACAAAATCGACCAAGATAGTCTTGTACAGGTTGCAAGTCTGACTAATGTTGAGTTTTGCGTTTATTTTACTAATAGGGAGTCATAAATCGGAAGTTAAGAGTTAGGAGTTAGAAGGTAGAAGTTAAGAGCCAGGAGTCAGAATAATTCTATATGACTGGCTGATGGCTTGTCCTTTAAAGCTGGACTTGCTTCCCACTGCGCTAACGCCCTTGATCGTTGAAACAACCAATAAGCTTATCTCATTTAATACTTCATCCCTCAATCGTTGGAGCCATCTTAACTCCTAACTCGTAACTTTCAACTCCCGACTTTTTTTGACTCATATTCCCATAACCAAGAATTAGCAATGCCTCCTGCCAACCAACAACCTTCAACTAACCCCACATCCAATCTGGATTTGTTTAGCATTCCCCAATCTTTCCTTTTACAAATAGGTACAGCGTCTATATTACTGCTGCTCATTACCGGAAAAACCACAGTAAGAGCGCTAGAAGGCTTAGGGGAAGCCAGTGAAGAATTGTTTCGAGGCGATCGCCTCCCGATTCTCGACTTCCCAGAGGATCACGAAACTAATCAAACTTAGAAAATATACACCAAATAATTATTTGCTCAGGAACAACCTGGTAAGCACTAAGTGCAAAACCTAGAAGCGTAAACAATAATTAGCTTTACAACATAGAGAATATGGGTTCCCTTTTATACTCTTCGTCTCAAACTGCGGATATATACCCGGTGTCGGAATTATTTTTGCGTCATCGTCTCCAGGTAGTGGAAGAATTGTGGGAGTCTGTTCTCCGGCAAGAATGCGGTCAAAACATGGTAGATTTGTTGCGGCAGTTGCGTAATTTGTGTTCGCCAGAAGGACAAGCAACAAATGACCAAGCATCCTCAGCCGTCAAATTAATTGAACAACTAAATATAAACGAAGCAATTCGTGCGGCTCGTGCTTTCGCTCTATATTTTCAGTTGATTAACATCATAGAGCAGGAATACGAACAACGGCAGCAACTGAGTCGCTATGAGGTAGAAACAGAGGCTATAGGGCCAGAAACAGCATCCAATGTCAATTATTCGTCCAATCAAAGAGAAGATGACGCGCCTGTTAGCAGGGGAATAGCAGCAGACTTGCTGAGAAAGAGTTATCTAGAAAAAGCGCAAGTCAAACCAAAAGGTACTTTCGCTGCGTTGTTTCCCTATTTATTGAAACTGAATGTACCACCCCAGCAAATTCAACGTTTAATTGCACATCTGGATGTGCGTTTAGTTTTCACAGCGCACCCGACGGAAATTGTTCGTCATACCATCCGGGATAAGCAGCGCCAAGTGGTACAACTTCTGCAAAAACTTGATACCTTGGAAAACCATTTTGGTACTACACCCGGGGGATATGCTTGGGAAGCAGCAGATGTCCGAGAACAACTGCTTGAAGAAATTCGCCTCTGGTGGCGTACAGACGAACTTCACCAGTTCAAACCCACAGTTCTAGATGAAGTAGATTATGCGCTGCACTACTTCCAAGAAGTTTTATTTGATGGCATTCCTCAACTTTATAAACGTTTCAAACACACCCTATCCAACACCTTTCCTTGGCTAGAACCACCGAGTAAAAACTTTTGCTCTTTCGGTTCTTGGGTAGGCTCAGATAGGGATGGAAACCCATCGGTTACACCCGAAATCACCTGGCAAACAGCTTGCTATCAGCGCAAAATGGTGCTGGGGAGATATATTCAGTCAGTGAAAAATCTGATTGAATTGTTGAGTGTGTCGATGCACTGGAGTGATGTCTTACCAGACTTACTGGAATCTTTAGAGTTGGATCAGTCCCAGTTGAGTGAAGTATACGACGCATTGGCGCTGCGTTATCGACAAGAGCCATATCGGCTCAAACTGGCTTATGTGCTGAAACGGCTAGAAAATACTCGCGATCGCAATCTAGCTTTGTACAATCGGGAAACGCCAAAAAATCAAGATAGCCCCCTATATCGTTCGGGAGCCGATTTTTTAGCAGAACTGCGGATGATTCAGCGCAACTTGACAGAAACAGGTTTAAGCTGTCGAGAATTAGAAAATCTGATCTGTCAGGTAGAAATTTTTGGTTTTAACCTGACACAGCTAGATATCCGCCAAGAATCATCCCGCCATGCTGATGCGCTGAATGAGATACTACAATACCTGCAAATATTACCTCAACCTTACAACGAACTATCTGAAGAGCAAAGAGTCGCTTGGCTTACAGGAGAACTGCAAACCCGGAGGCCGTTAATTCCGGCAGAATTGCCATTTTCCGAAAAAACCAACGATGTAATTGAAACCTTTCGCGTCGTGCGATCGCTGCAACAAGAATTTGGTCTAAATATCTGCCAAACTTACATTATCAGCATGTGTCGCGACGTGAGCGATGTGCTGGAAGTATTGCTTTTAGCCAAAGAAGCCAGACTTTTTGACCCTGCCATAGCCGTGGGAACCATTCAAGTTGTCCCTCTATTTGAGACAGTAGAAGACTTACAACGCTCCAGAAGCGTCATGCGGAAACTGTTTGAACTCCCGTTATATCGGGCTTTGTTAGCCGGCGGCTACGAACATACAAAAACAAAGAGTCTTGTGGATGAAAATTCATCCTCCCCTGCCTCCCCTGCCTCTTGTCCCCCCTCACCCCTTCCCGCGAACTTGCAAGAAGTAATGCTGGGGTATTCTGATAGCAACAAAGACTCTGGTTTTTTAAGCAGCAACTGGGAAATTCATAAAGCCCAAAAATCACTGCAACAAATAGCAGAAAACTATGATTTAAGTTTGCGGATTTTCCACGGACGCGGCGGCTCTGTGGGACGGGGTGGCGGTCCTGCTTACGAGGCGATTTTGGCTCAACCAGGTCATAGTATCAATGGGCGAATCAAGATTACCGAACAAGGAGAAGTTTTGGCTTCTAAATATTCCTTGTTGGATTTAGCTTTGTACCACATGGAAACCATCACCACTGCTGTGATTCAAGCTAGTTTACTGCGGACAGGGTTTGATGATATTGAACCCTGGAATGAGATTATGGAAGAATTAGCAGTGCGATCGCGTCAACATTATCGTGCTTTAATCTATGAACAACCTGATTTTGTTGACTTCTTCCATCAAGTAACCCCCATTGAAGAAATTAGCCAACTGCAAATTAGTTCCCGTCCAGCCCGCCGTCCATCTGGTAAGAAAGATTTAAGTAGTCTGCGAGCTATTCCTTGGGTATTTAGCTGGACACAAACCCGCTTTTTGCTGCCTTCCTGGTATGGCGTAGGCACAGCTTTACAAGAATTCTTGAATGAAGAACCAGAAGAACACTTGAAATTACTACGCTACTTTTACGTTAAGTGGCCGTTCTTCAAGATGGTGATTTCTAAAGCCGAGATGACTTTGGCAAAAGTAGATATGCAAATGGCACATCACTACGTTCTGGAATTGTCAAAACCAGAAGATCAAGCCCGCTTTGCCAAGGTTTTTGACCAAATTGCCAGCGAGTTTTATCTTACAAGGGATTTGGTGTTAAAAATTACCGATCACAATCGGCTGTTAGATGGCGATCCTGTCTTGCAACGATCTGTACAGTTACGCAATGGCACAATTGTCCCCTTGGGATTTATCCAAGTTTCACTCCTTAAGCGCCTACGCCAGTCTATGAATACTAATGCTACTTCTGGAGTCATCCACTCTCGTTATAGCAAAGGTGAGTTACTGCGAGGAGCATTGTTAACTATTAATGGGATTGCAGCAGGGATGAGAAATACAGGTTGAACCACTGTGTAGAGTCATTTGTCATTAGTCCTTGGTAACCTGCAAATGACAAATGACAAATGACAAAAAACAAATGACTAAAAACAGAATTTTAATTTGCACTTTTTTGGCGCTATCATCCGGTTTTTTTGGTGCTTACACTAGTGGGCAAATGACCTTAATGCTGCATAGCCAAAAGTGTCAAAACCAACCTTGGGGTTTAAAGGAGATGTGCAATGCCTGGATGACACCAGGAGCAATATGGCAAGGTAGCACAACAGGACTATGGACAGGCACTATCTTAGGGGCGTTTGTTGGGGGTTTGGTGACACGACAAACTCGTGATTAACTCAGGAGCAAAAAAGCTAGTAGGTAGGTTTGGTGTCAGCAAGACTGGTAAAATCTACCCATAGCGAAGAAGAGTAAATCACCATGCCTACCGAAACTAACCCAGGAAATCAAACCACCACAGGGGCTGATGCTATTGATGAAGCGATCGCACAGGGAATTGATTTTGATGGTTCTCCCATTCCACCTGCCAAACTAGAACTTTATAGTAAAGTTATGGCGCTAGAAGCCAATAGACAGCGTAGTGGCGTATCTAATACTATGCGATCGCGTATTGTGCGAATTGGCGCAAAACACATTCCTCAAGTAGAACTCGACCAATTACTTGTAGATGCTGGTTTCGCACCCTTAAAAGAAAAGGAAATTGCCTTTTTTTATAGCGGAAAATAAATATTAATGTTTTACAACAGTTTTCATTTATTTGAACCACATCTGTTGTAGGGGCATAGCAATGCTGTGCCCTCAATTCTGTACTTCTTTAGTAATTTCCTGATCGGGTTGAAAAGTGTATCTTCAGCAAGATATTGTCAACTTTCTCTTGTGTTTGAATTGGCAGATGGCTATATGTACTTAAGTTATAGCTGAAAGACTTGGAAAACACATGTCAGGAACTACGTCAAATTCAGAAATGCAATACCGAGTTATCGGCAGTACAGGAGAGAAAGTTTCCGCCATCGGATTGGGTGGTTGGCACATCGGCTTAAAACACGTTGATGAGCAACTGGGTATCCGAATTGTTAGAACAGCCATTGATCGTGGCATTACCTTTATGGATAACAGTTGGGATTACAACGGTGGAGCCAGTGAGATTCGCATGGGAAAAGCGCTGCGCGATGGCTATCGAGACAAAGTGTTCCTGATGACGAAAATCGATGGTCGGTCTAAGAAAGCAGCAACAAGACAGCTAGACGAATCACTTCAACGCCTGCAAGTTGATTACATCGATCTGGTTCAGCACCACGAAATCCTTCGGCACGAAGACCCGCATCGAGTTTTTCACGAAGAAGGGGCGAATGCTGCCTTGATTGAGGCACGGGAAGCTGGAAAACTCCGATATATAGGTTTCACTGGGCACAAAGACCCTTATGTTCATCTGCATATGCTGGAAGTTGCAGCCATTAACGGGTTTAAATTTGATGCAGTGCAGATGCCGCTCAATGTCATGGATGCTCACTACCGGAGTTTTGCAAAGCTGGTTTTGCCAGAACTGGTCAAAGAAAACATTGGCGTTCTGGGAATGAAAAGCTTGGCAAACGGTATTCTTTTACGGTCAAATACTGTAACGCCAATTGAGTGCTTACATTATGCTTTGAATCTGCCTACATCAGTTGTGATTACTGGAATTGATAGCATGGAGATTCTAGAGCAAGCCTTTGAAGCAGTACAGACATTCCAGCCAATGAACGACGAGCAAGTGCGATCGCTCTTAGCAAAAACGGCAGAAGCAGCATCACGCGGCGAGTTTGAGCCTTTCAAAACCTCATCAATTTTCGATAGCACTGCCCAAAATCCAGATTGGTTGGGAGAGGAGCCACAGCGCCTGCAACAATTGATGTCAGCATAATCGCAGACTATATTGCATTAATTAATACGTTACGCAAGAACTAATTTAGCTTACAAGATTAGCGATCGCACCTTTCTTTATCAGAAAGTATGCTAGCTTGCGTTGACCTTTTTTGAATTAAAAATTAAGAATTAAAAATTCTTGATGACTCTTTCATTTTTAATTGAACATTTTAAATTTTTAATTCTCCACAGGGTTTGCCTCCACTGATAGCGCAGCGTAAAGTTTGCGGTATAGCTTCTCAGAAGCTACGCCCTGTATGTTTTTGAGGCTTATTTCTCCCTCGAAAACGTTTAAGTTTATTTAATTCGATCCTTAATTACCAGCAAAAAAAATCTTTGCTCAAAATTCAATCTATCAAAATAGTGAATTCGTTTAATAACTAATGAGGCAACAACTTCTATCTAGGGATTGATATGGCTTATGAGCTAAATGAAGTAAAAATAGTATACTAAATCACATGAAGATGTTCTCTATGAAACTGAATTATTTTACAAAACAGCTTTCCACGGTAAAACGCTGGATGGCTACAACACTGTTTTGTATGTTAGCGATCGCTTTTGTTTGGCAAGGTGCATTTTTCTCGAACACCTCAGCAATGGCTGATCCTGTTGCAACCTTGATTGCATCCTCAGACGCAGGCGATAAAGTTCAAGAAAAAACCAGTAAAGATGCTGGACGAGCCAAAAATTTCATTGATGATACGGCAGATAAAGTTAAGGATGCTGCCAAGAGTAACGCCAGTAAAGTTGACCAAGCAACAGACGGTGGTAGTTTTATTGAGCGCAAAGCAAAGAGAGATGCGGCTACAATTCAGAAAAGAGCAAATGAAGATGCATCTCGAACTAAAGAAGCAGTAGACAACACAAAGAATGTTGTTGAACGTACTGTTGATAACATCAAGGATGCTTTTGGTAAATAGCAATCCTATTTGATTTGTAAAAATCGAAAGACTTAGATTCCCGACTTTTCTAAAAAGTCGGGAATTTTGCTGTTTACCAATAATTTAGGAAAATCTAAATTTATTACACTGATTAATTTATAACTCTATACTGTGATACTTGCCGCCATGTTATTTGCTTGTTATGCAAGAAGTAAAACAAAATTTTATAATTAATTTATAAAGATTATTTTACTAAAAAAATACTGAGCTAAACTAAAATAAATGAGTGTTTTTACACATATATTCTTCAAGTCTATATGAACTGCGATCGCTAATAAAATTAGCTGCTGTTAACTAAGAAAAGAACAAACACTTGCTAAATATTTGCCGGAAATTATGCTAAGTATATAGTTAAAAATGAGATATTTAACTTCGTTTTGTATTAGCTTTAAATGGTAAAAGCGAGTGTTTTAGTTAAGGAATCTCCGCAAACTACTTCTAAAGTATTTGCTTTTTTATACTAAATAAATAATTTTTTAAGTAGCATTGCTGATTGACAAATATGCTATAACTTTATCTAACTTCACCCTTGTTTGGACAAATTGTTAATGGTTAACAAATTTTTCACCATTATCAATTACGAAGTTATACTTTCCACTACAACTTAGTAACAATGTAAGAGTCTGATTATGTGAACAACCCGGCCGTGGGAAAATCAAAATACCGAAACTAGAAATTAGAGAGGATAACCCTATAATATGCATCTGAGCGAAATCACCCATCCTAATCAGTTGCACGGTTTATCTGTTCGCCAACTGCAACAGATTGCCCGTCAGATTCGAGATAAGCATCTCCAAACCGTAGCAGTTAATGGTGGCCACTTAGGGCCAGGATTGGGTGTTGTAGAATTAACACTAGGACTTTACCAGACGCTGGACTTAGATCGGGATAAAGTGATTTGGGATGTAGGACACCAAGCTTATCCCCACAAACTGCTAACAGGACGGTATGATCGCTTCCACACCCTCAGACAAAAAGACGGGGTTGCAGGTTATCTTAAACTCTGTGAAAACAAGTTTGACCACTTTGGGGCTGGACATGCTTCTACAAGTATTTCAGCAGCATTGGGCATGGCTTTAGCCCGAGACTTAAAAGGCGAAAAATTTAAAGCCGTTGCTGTTATTGGGGATGGGGCGCTGACTGGGGGTATGGCTTTAGAAGCCATCAACCATGCCGGACATATGCCGAAAACTAACCTGTTAGTTGTTCTCAACGACAACGATATGTCTATATCTCGCAACGTCGGCGCGATTCCCCGCTATCTTAACAAAATGCGCCTCAGCCAACCGGTGCAATTTATTAAAGATAATCTTGAGGAACAATTTAAGCAAATTCCTTTCGTGGGTGAATCTTTGTCTCCTGAACTCGGACGTATCAAAGAAGGTATGAAACGCTTGGCTGTTCCCAAGGTAGGTGCAGTTTTTGAAGAACTCGGCTTTACCTATATTGGGCCAGTGGATGGGCATAATCTCGAAGAATTGATTGCCACCTTCCAACAGGCACATCAGATACCAGGCCCAGTTTTGGTACACGTAGCAACAGTCAAGGGCAAAGGCTATGAAATTGCCGAATTAGATCAAGTTGGCTACCACGCCCAAAGTCCCTTCAACGTAGCAACTGGCAAAGCCATTCCTTCCAATAAACCCAAACCCCCGGCTTATGCCAAAGTCTTTTCTCACACTCTGGTGAAACTTGCCGAACAAAACCCCAAAATCGTTGGGATTACTGCGGCTATGGCAACGGGGACAGGCTTAGATAAACTTCAAGCTAAACTGCCCAATCAATATATTGATGTCGGTATTGCTGAACAACACGCAATTACCCTAGCAGCAGGACTTGCAACTCAAGGGATGCGTCCCGTAGCCGCCATTTATTCTACCTTCCTGCAACGCGCTTATGACCAGATAATTCACGATGTCTGCATCCAAAACCTTCCAGTATTCTTCTGCTTGGATAGGGCAGGAATTGTCGGAGCTGATGGCCCCACCCACCAGGGTATGTATGACATCGCTTACCTGCGTTGCATTCCCAACATGGTAATGATGGCACCCAAAGACGAAGCAGAACTGCAACGCATGGTAGTAACTGGTGTTAACCATACCAGTGGCCCGATCGCTATGCGTTACCCTCGTGGCAATGGCTACGGTGTTCCTTTGATGGAAGAAGGTTGGGAACCTTTGGAAATCGGCAAAGGCGAAATTCTGCGGACAGGCGATGACGTGTTAATTGTCGCTTATGGCACAATGGTCTATCCAGGGATGCAAGCTGCTGAAATTCTCAGCGAACACGGCATTGAAGCAACTGTAATCAATGCCCGTTTCGTTAAGCCTTTGGATACCGAGTTGATTTTGCCTTTAGCTAAGAAAATCGGCCGCGTCATCACCTTAGAAGAAGGCTGTATCATAGGTGGCTTTGGTTCTGCGATCGCTGAAGCTTTAATGGATGCTGATATTCTAGTTCCTGTCAAACGGTTTGGCGTACCAGATGTGTTAGTAGATCATGCTGAACCCAATGAATCTAAGGCAGAATTAGGTTTAACCAGCCATCAAATAGCAGAAAGAGTGTTGCAAGCTTTCTTTCAACAGCAACTATCTGCTGTCGTCTAGTTAGTTTAAGTCAAAATAGTTTTATGAAAATAACCCCGCGCTTTGGGGTTATTTTCATGCTCTAACCAACAAGCTAACTTACATTAAGGAAGCAAAAATTAAAAAATTTGGTAAATCTATTACAAACTTTCTGGATCGACACCTAGCGCATTCAACCTTTCAATTAACATTTTCACTTGTTGTTCTGCTTCCACACGTCGCTGTTCTTCAAAAGCTGTACGTTCTTCGGCTTCCCTAATGCGTTCTTCTGGTGTCAGCAATCTTTGCCTTTCTTCGTCATACCAGTACAGCCACTCCCGCACTATACCTTGATAAATTCCCCGTTCTCGCCCAATTCCTAAACCAATCTCTGGTAGCCAAACAGGATCTCCTGACATTAAAATATATTCCCCATCAATTAAGTGATACACCTCCAAAGGTGTCTTTTTCCGCCGAAGGGGACTATATACAACGTAGTACAAAATTCCTAATTCTTTGGCGTAAAATTCTTTCTTAGTGCTATATTCTTCACGATAAATTTGGGAAACAACTTCTAATGCTAAAATTGGCAGTTTCTTTTCTTCCCATAGCACATAACTTAGGCGTAATTCCTCATCAACGACACGTTTAACTCCTAAGCTGAGAAACCCATCAGGGACAACGGCTGGTTTGTCTTGGTGGTAATAAATACCCATGTCAACACCAAAGTACCAATCCCAACGATCGCACCAAACCAAAGCCAGCGTCGTTTTCAGTAAGCCGGGAATTAAATTTTGGACTTCGTTATCCACAGGGGTGTCATTAGAGTCTGGTAATTCTTCGGAAGATGGCAAACAATGCAGTGGATTGTAGTTTAACATGAGCGGTTTTGCCAAATCTGATTTTAGATAGATTGTACGTAATCTATTGATGTGCGATCGTAGCGCCAGAATAAAGAACCATTTTTAGTGTAAACCTAGCCCTTTCTAGACATCGCCTGTGAATCTTTCTCAGTATTCACAGACTTGTGATTGCAAAATTTTACATTAAATTCATGATTTTTCGATACTGATTACCAGAATTTCTAACGGTTATTTTTTACTTTACCGAATCGAAAATTTCAAGTTAGTAACAAAAAGGGCAGGTACAAAACCCGCCCTCAAAGTAATCAATATTTAAACTAAACTAGCGATCGCAACTTAATTAGCAATTTTCGGCGCACTCAAAGAAACCTTTAGCGTTTCATCTTTTTGTTGTGCTAATGTTGGCACGGAATTACGCAATCTTGCAGTCAATTGTACAGTTGTCGCGTCATACATCTGAGTCAGCAATTTTGGATAGAAACCGATACCAATAATTGGAATTAACAAACAAGCAATGATAAACACTTCACGGGGTTCAGCATCTATTAAAGCTTGGTGAGAAACTAATTCCTTGTTCTCTTCTCCGTAGAAAATTTCTCGCAACATCGACAGCAGATAAATCGGAGTTAAAATTAATCCAACTGCCATCAAGAACACCACAATGACTTTAAAGGTAGAGCTATAAGCATCGCTAGTAGCAAAGCCGACAAAAACCATTAATTCTGCCACGAAACCGCTCATTCCTGGCAATGCCAAAGAAGCCATTGAACAGGTAGTGAACATGGCGAAAATCTTCGGCATTCTCTGACCAACACCACCCATTTCATCCAACATCAGGGTGTGGGTGCGATCGTAAGTTGCGCCAACCAGGAAGAACAAACTCGCTCCAATTAACCCGTGGGAAACCATTTGCAACACTGCCCCACTCAATCCCAAATCGGTGAAGGAGGCGATACCAATCATCACAAAGCCCATGTGAGAAATTGAGGAGTAGGCAATTTTTCGCTTTAGGTTGCGCTGGGCAAAGGATGTCAAGGCAGCGTAGATGATATTAACTACCCCCAAAACCACCAACACTGGTGCAAAAAGAGCGTGAGCATCGGGGAGCATTTGGGCATTCATCCGAATTAAGGCGTAACCGCCCATTTTCAAAAGAATACCTGCCAATAACATGTGTACGGGCGCTGTTGCTTCACCGTGGGCATCAGGTAGCCAGGTGTGCAAGGGAATAATCGGCAACTTGACGGCGTAGGCTATCAGGAAGCCAGCATAGGCAGCAAGTTGGAAATTGAGGGCAAAGTCTTTTAAAGCGAGCGATCGCATGTCAAACGTCACCGTATCGCCGTAAAATCCCATTGTCAGGGCAGATAGCAAAATAAACAGCGAACCGCCTGCGGTGTATAAAATAAATTTAGTCGCTGCATACTGTCGTCTTTTGCCTCCCCAAATCGACAGCAGAAAGTATATCGGTACTAGTTCCAGTTCCCACACCAGGAAAAATAACAGCATATCCTGGACGGCGAACACGGCAATCTGACCGCCATACATCGCCAAAATCAAGAAGTAAAATAGCTTCGGCTTGAAGGTGACAGGCCAAGCTGCTAAAATCGCCAGCGTGGTAATGAATCCAGTCAAAATAATTAGGGGCATAGATAAGCCATCTGCCCCTACTGACCAATTCAAATCTAGTTGGGGTACCCAGGGGTAACTCTCGACCAACTGCAAATCTGGATTGGAGAAATCATACCCAGTATAAAAAGCATAAACAATTAGTGCAAAATCTATCAGCCCTACGATGAGGGAGTACCAGCGCACTGTTTTGCCTTCTTTATCCGGGATGATGGGAATCAGTAGTGAAGCGGCTATAGGCAACAGAATAATCGTCGTCAGCCACGGAAAATTAGCTGTATTCATCACAATTCGTCTGCTATCAAAATCATGTTTGGCAAAAAGTCACTAGTTATTAAGTAACAGCTTTTTGAGGATTTCGTCTTCCTCGTTAGGTTGATTTAATTAAATTGGCAATCCCCTATTTTTTCTCTTGGGAGTCTTTTTTGACAGTTGCAGGTGCGGAATGTGTGTTGTGATACTCCCAGTCAAGTCAAAAATTTGCCTTAAAAAAGTTGGTAAAATTATAGTTTAGGGGTGCGATGTCTACGACAAGCCGCTCCGCCTCTACGCGTAGTCCAACTCATCACTAAAAATACACGATGGTGCTTGGTGGTTGTTTAAAAAAGCGATTTGGTGCAAAAAAAGCATAACAATAACACTAAGCTACATATTTAATAATCTCCAATTCTGCTCCATTCTTAATAGCTGACTCTGCTTTTCCTAAAACCTGTTCGGTAATTGCATTATTTAAATAATATTCACCGCAGTTATCACAAATTTCTGCTAGAACTTTTTTTAAGACAATAATACATTCATCTCTTTCTAGCGTCACAGTTACTAAACCTGGTTTAGTTTCTCCATGCTTACAAATTACGCATTTCATCATCTTTGTCTCCTAGTTTTAAACCCATCTAACCAAATATTAGTATCAGGAATATAAGCTGTTACTACATATCCTGTATCTGTAGCTTCATCGTAGGAAAATACAACATGAATCGGCTTACCTTCTATAAAATCCAATATTAGATAACTGGGGTAGGGTGTATCATCAGGATTTTCTTCTATCACTTCTCCATAAGAAATCGCAGTTTTTACATCTTTTTGACTGATGCGACGATAAAACATTTATTGGATAGCATGACGGGAGAAAACTAGATTTTGACAATCCATTAATTATTTTTTTAAATTGTAATTAGTGATAAAATTATTATTTTGCTAAATCCTGGGGTTATATTAATTTGTAGAGTGGGTTACGCTATTGCTAACCCACTATAAGTATTGATAATTAATAGTGAGTTACGGCGCAAAAAGATTATTCTATATATTTTGTTCTTCTGTTCTATCGGATTATGGGAAGTTATAAAGTCTGCAATCTATTTTTTGGGATGAATCTTAATAAGACTAACTTCATTATTCAAGAAATAATGTCGGGGCGGACATTCGCCCACCCCTATGAAAATCAGGTAACACCAAAGACAATCACTAAGCCCAAAACCGCCCCAAACACAATCAAGGCATAAAATTGAGCGCGACCATTTTCTAGGTACTTCAGACCTTCACCGCTAACAAGGGTGAAAAAGCCTGTGAGGTTAACAGCACCATCGACAACGCGGAAGTCAACTTCCATAACTTGTCTAGCTAGGCGGCGCAAGCCGAGGACAAAAACCCGATGGTAAATGTCATCAAAGTACCACTTGTTGAGGGATAACTCATAAAGTGGTTGGATTTTAGCAGCGATCGCAGCCGGGTCAATTTTACGGCGCAAATACATCAGCGAAGCCAGGGTAATCGCAATCAAAGAAATTCCGACTGAGGCACCCGCCATGATATAGAATTCCGTCGGATTGAACTCAGAAGTCTTTTCTATAACTTCGGAGAGAGTTTCGCTAGGAGGAAAGATAAACTCTTCAAAATAATTGGCGTAGGGAGTTCCCACCAAACCAATCAAAATCGAAGGCACAGCCAACAGTGCCAACGGCAGCGTCATTGTCCACGGCGATTCGTGGGGAGAGTCGCTGTGATGCCCGTGGGAGTCATGGGAATCATGCTGTTGACTAGTTGCCGCCAATTCTCCTTTCTTCATTGCCCCAGGTCCAAAATTCGGGACTGGTTCTTCTGACTCTAATTCCAGGACAATTGTCGCCGCAGCCTTCTTGAGCTTTTCCTTGATTTTCTCGTCAGTACCCCGGAATTTGCCTTCAAATGTCGAGAAATACATTCTAAACATATAGAAAGCCGTAATCCCGGCAGTTAGCCAGCCGATAAACCAGAGGAGTGGATTAGCTTCAAAAGCCTTTCCTAGAATTTCATCTTTTGACCAGAAACCAGCAAAGGGTGGAATACCAGAAATTGCCAAGCAACCAATCAAAAAGGTAGTTGCTGTGACAGGCATATACTTCCGCAGTCCACCCATCAAGCGCATATCTTGCGCTAAGGCGGGGTCGTGTCCAACGACACCTTCCATACCATGAATTACTGAACCTGAACCCAAGAACAGCATCGCTTTGAAATAGGCGTGGGTCATTAGGTGGAATAGTCCAGCACTGTAGGAACCTATTCCCATTGCCATCACCATGTAACCAAGTTGGGAAATGGTGGAGTAAGCCAAGCCCTTTTTGATGTCGTTTTGGGTAATGGCAATGCTAGCCCCTAAAAACGCCGTAAACGCCCCAGTAAAGGCAATGACATTCATTGCAACTGGAACGCCTTCAAATACTGGGTACATCCGGGCAATGAGGAAAACACCCGCCGCCACCATTGTTGCCGCGTGAATCAAGGCAGAAATGGGGGTGGGCCCTTCCATCGCGTCTGGTAGCCAGACGTGGAGAGGGAATTGGGCTGATTTTGCAACTGGGCCTAAGAAAACTAAAATCGCAAACAGGACAGCGAGAAAATTGCTGATACTACCTGATTCGACGAGTTGGGCGAGGCGATCGCCCATGATATTAAAATCAAAGCTTCCTGTTGCCCAGAACAGCCCCAAAATGCCGAGTAATAGACCAAAGTCGCCCACGCGGTTGGTCACAAACGCTTTTTGAGCGGCATCTGCTGCTGACT
The DNA here is from genome assembly GCA_019359215.1 of Nostoc indistinguendum CM1-VF10. GTDB lineage: Bacteria > Cyanobacteriota > Cyanobacteriia > Cyanobacteriales > Nostocaceae > Nostoc > Nostoc indistinguendum. The sequence goes on from JAHHHS010000002.1 coordinate 59,174, forward strand.
TGCGATCGTACCAAAAACCGACCAGCAAGTAGGAACACATCCCGACCAGTTCCCAGAATATATAAATCTGTATTAGGTTGGGGCTGACCACCAGACCTAACATTGAAGAGCCAAACAAACTGAGATAGGCGTAAAACCGCACGTAACCGGGATCGTGAGCCATGTAGCCATCGGTGTAAACCATGACTAACAACGCTACCGTTGTTACAATCACCAGCATTAGGGCTGTCAGGTGGTCAATAGTGTAGCCCATGCTCAGATGAAAATTACCTGCCGCCGCCCACTCAAAGGTACGAATATAAGGCGCATGTCCTTGAATTTGACCCCATAGCAAGGCAAACGACAGCCCCATAGCTGCTCCCATCATGGAGATAATCACCACAGCGTTAAGCTGGCGGAGGCGGTTTGTCAGCTGATTCAACGAGATTAACCCTAGACCGACCAGCATTGCCCCAAGAAGAGGGAACACCGGAATCAGCCAGGCATACTGATAGATTACTTCCATCACTGACGCCTACTTTTAGAATTCTTAATTTAGCGTGTCGAAACTGTTAATAATTGTGACACACACCCTTTAGGATAAAATAACCCACCCAAGACTGATTGGGTGGGGTGTTAAGCATGGTTTTAGATTTGGTCATTTGTCATTGGTCATTGGCGATTAGCCCTATACCCCATGTCCTATGCCCAATCTCCATCAAGCAGACCGATACTCTAAGTCCATTGTTTTTGAACTTTTGTAAATTTTCGAGCAACTGGTGTACTTAGCTTGAATCTCTTCTAAAGCTAGACGTAAATCTTCTCTACCGCGAAAGCATTCCAAGCGATGGCGAATAGTGCCATTTTCAATCAATAGTAAAGTGGGTAGTGATTTGAGTTTATAAGTAGTAGACAATTTAAAATTTTGATCGGCATTAACCCCAACTAATTTAATTTCTTCCCCGCATTGGGCTTGAAATTGCAATAACAGTGGGTGGATAATCCGACACAAGCCACACCAAGGTGCTTCAAAGTTAACTAAAACAGGAATAGGAGATTCTAAAACTTCTTGAGTAAATGTCCGCTCACTAACCGACAACACCATGACGCCTCTTGGATTATAAGGTTTTTATATCAAACTACCTATCAGCATTGAAGTGAAGGATTGGCAAGTCAGTAACTGCCGATAAATGCTTTCAGGGGCCGAATCTCAGCACACAAAATAATTAAGCAAAAATTGAGCGCGTTGATGTGTCTCTGACAAAAAAGCCACCGTGGAATTCGCGCTGGCTTTTTTGGACGTTAGGCTCCTGATTGCCGTGGCCACCTGGGTATCTGACTGAATCTGCCATTTTTTCCTAAGGAAAAGCAACTGACCAACAACTAACAATTTAAAATTTTAACTCGATTCAGACCACCCCCATTGATAGATGTTTGAACTTATCGTACATTGATTTGGGGCAATTGATAAGCTGAAATCCTCATCTATTTTAGATTTTATGCTGACACTGGGGATCGCTTAGATTTCCCATCTTATCTTACTAGTTGCTTCCAGCAACAGAGGGTGCGATAACCAAAGCAAAGCTATGAAAATGGCAATTCCTAAATAGGAAGGACGAAGAAATTCCTGCCATTTGATAGATTGACGACCGTCAATGATTGCTTTAAAAGGAATAATTGAAGTCCGTTGTTTGGCAATTTCAAAGGCTTCCCCATAACGATCGCTTAGACGGCGATCGCCGTGCCAAACTCCAAACAAGTGATGTAATACCAATCCAATGGAAGTCACAAGGGTAAAGGTAGTACCTAGCCACAGAGTATGGGCAACACACCAAATTATTTGTCCTACCATCTGAGGATGACGGGTAATCCGAATAATTCCTGTTTCATAGAGATGAACTTGGGGCTTTTGAATGGCAGCAATTTCTAGTAGATTGAAGGTAGCAGGATATAAAAATAAAAACGAGATAGCTGACAGCAGCCAAACAAATTCTCGCACTCCTGGTACTCCTTGTACCTGCCAAAGTTGCAAACCATCATAGCGATGCCCAAAAAAGTAAATAATTAATATTACAGCCAAGGGTAGGCTAACTAATGCAAAGAGAACGCGATAAAGCCTTGGGCCAATATATTTTTCTGCCCAAGGACGCAAAGCAGCGCCTCCACTGTGAGCGATCGCAAAAACTATTTGTAACCCCAGTATGACAAAATGACTGGGTGTCAACCAAGAAATCAGCATCATATACACATACACAGGTGAAGTAATTTAAAGAAAATTGAATTCAGTACAACCAATACCACAAAGTATTCAAAAGGGGACTTTATTCAAGATGTTGTGCTACTGTCTTTTTCTAGTCAAGCCTTCAATAATATGCAACAAATCACGCCCAGCTGATTGCTGCCAAACCTGATTTTTTGTCTGCATCCGCTCCTTTTAAAGTTTGTGGATTGAGCCTTATGTCTGACCTTCCTTTCACTTTAGATCAGTTACGTATTTTAAAAGCGATCGCGCAAGAAGGAAGCTTCAAGCGTGCCGCTGATAGTCTTTACGTCTCCCAACCTGCCGTCAGCTTGCAAGTGCAAAATCTCGAACGGCAGCTAGATGTCCCTCTATTCGATCGTGGAGGACGACGCGCCCAATTAACCGAAGCAGGGCATCTATTACTAAGTTACGGTGAAAAAATCCTCAGTCTGTGTCAGGAAACCTGCCGCGCGATCGAGGATTTACAAAATCTCCAAGGCGGTACTTTAATTGTCGGTGCTTCTCAAACCACCGGCACTTATCTTTTACCCAAAATGATCGGGATGTTCCGACAAAAATATCCGGATGTGGCAGTGCAATTACACGTGCACTCTACCCGACGGACTGCTTGGAGCGTCGCTAATGGACAAGTTGATCTGGCAATTATCGGCGGTGAAATTCCCGGTGAACTATCAGAATCTTTGGAAGTTATTTCTTACGCTGAAGACGAACTAGTGCTAATTCTACCTATCTTTCATCCCTTTACCAAACTTGAAAAAATCCAAAAAGAAGACCTATACAAATTACAATTCATTGCCCTAGATTCCCAATCGACTATCCGTAAAGTAATTGACCAAGTGCTAGCACGCTGTGAAATTGATACCAGACGTTTTAAGGTTGAAATGGAATTAAACTCTATTGAAGCAATTAAAAATGCTGTGCAATCTGGTTTGGGGGCTGCCTTTGTTTCAACTAGTGCGATCGCTAAAGAGTTACAAATGGGGGTTCTACACCGTACCCCCATTGAAGGCGTCGTTGTTAAACGGACACTATGGCTGATTTTTAATCCTAATCGCTATAGATCCAAGGCGGCAGAGGCTTTTAGTCGGGAAATTTTGCCCCAGTTTGCTAATCCTGGATGGAGTCAAGATGTGTTAACATTGGCACAAAAAAACATAGTGTTAGCTACATTAGATGGAGCAATGCCCAACTCCTCGGGCGAAGACTAACAATCTGGTCATTAGTCTTAGCCTTAGGGCGTCTAGGTCATTTGGTAGTTCGTAATTCGTAATTCGTAATTATTATCCCATAGCTTTTCGCGTAACCTGTCGTAGGCAAGCTAAAAATTTGACATCAGTAAAAAGTTTCGTGTTCTTGATAAAGAAATTTAGTTTCTATGTAACCTGAATCAATTACGAATTACGTTATATCAATTACGAATTATTTTGACTAATGACTAATCACGAAAATGGAAGTTTACTGTACTCGTCCACGTTGCCCACGCCCACAAAACTATTTTGCCGATTTAGATGATATTACGACGCTGAAAACAACGCAGCAGAAGTACTGTACTACCTGTGGTATGCCATTGCTGCTAGATGGTCGATATGTCCCCGTGAAGCTATTGGGAAGGGGCGGATTTGGAGCAGCCTTTTTGGCACGCGATCGCCGAATACCCGGAATGCGTCAATGCGTAGTTAAGCAGTTTCAACCATCGGGCAATTTAACCTTAAATCAACTGCAACAAGCACAGTTGATGTTTGAAAGAGAAGCAGAAGTTTTAGCACAACTTGGTAACGATCACGAGCAAATACCTGACTTGTTTGCTTTCTTTCCGGTGATAGTTAATGGTTTGCAACCAGGACAGCAAGACCAGTTTTTTTACTTGGTACAAGAATATATTAATGGGCAAAACTTAGAGGAAGAATTAGTTCAACATGGCAAATTTTCTGAGCAGCAAATCTTGGAGGTGCTGCAAGAAATCTTGAAAGTGCTAAAATTTGTACATGATAGAGGGATTATCCACAGAGATATTAAACCATCTAATATCATGCGTCGTCGTGATGGTAGACTTTTTTTACTAGATTTTGGCGCAGTTAAGCAAGTAACAAATGCTGCGCTAGGTGCTGCTTCTTCCACAGGAATTTATTCTATGGGATTTGCGCCGCCTGAGCAGATGGCTGGGGGTCAAGTATTTCCATCTACAGATTTATACGCCTTAGCTGTAACTCTTATTACTTTGTTGACAAATCAGGAAGCAATTAAACTGTTTGATGCTTATACCAACCAGTGGAAATGGCGAATGCAAGTCACTATTAACCCTCGCCTTGCTGATATTTTAGATAAGATGCTGCTACCTGCTGCTAATCAGCGCTTTCAATCGGCGCAGGAGGTTTTAGATGCACTTAACTCACAGCCTCTAGCAGCTACACAACTTAATTCGCCCTCTGTAACCCTTCCGCCCCAACCACCCAAAGGAGGTTCTAACCCCGTCGTTCCTCGCCGTCCACCAACTCAACCAGCCTTTTCTACAGTGGAATTATTGGGTGGGGCAGCATTTAGTGGGTTTGAGGGGGCATTGATAGCGATCGCTCTCTTGAGTCTAGTAAAATCGCCAATAGTTACTTTAAGTATTGCATTTGTAATTTTGGGGATACTGATATTTGCCCAAACTAGACGGTGGATTGAAAAGTTCGATTTATTAATTATTCCAACAATTACTGTTGCAATTATTTTTTTTCTCCCTTTTTTACAAGGCGGGCTTGGCATTAAAGTAGTAGTTTTTTTAGCAGTTGGAGCAGGCTTAATAGCGATTTCCTTAACAGCAATATTTCGACTTATTTATAAATTATTATCTCTCTTACTTTAAAAAACTTTTGGTGCTAACAGCTAACTATGTCTCAGAAAAACGAAACACTTAGTCTTTTCTTAGCTGCTATGATCACCATCGGCTTAATATTTAGTGGCTTATGGTTTTTTATGGAACGGTGGGCGCAACTAAATGGAACTGTTGCTAAACCTTCGGGGATTGGTAACACAGATAATCCTATGAACCAGTTGCTCAGTAAATGTAACGTGCCCAACCTCCCAGAGGGGACATTCAACTATGGTGGTAGCACAACCTGGGCACCAATCCGTAAGGACGTAGATACCGTACTGCAAAGCCTGTGCCCTCGGTTTGTTTTACGCTATACTCAACCCCCCTCAGGTCAACCCGGATCTGGAACTGGTATTCGGATGTTGATAGATAATCAACTAGCTTTTTCTCAATCTTCTCGTTCAGTTAAAGCTGAAGAAAATGCCGAAGCTAGACAAAAAGGATTTAGTTTGAAAGAAATTCCAGTGGGGATTGATGGCATTGCGATCGCAGTTAACCACAATCTCAATGTCCCTGGTTTAACTGTCGCCCAAGTCAAAGACATCTACACGGGCAAAATTACTAATTGGCAACAAGTAGGTGGCCCGAATTTACCAATTACAGTCTACTCTCGCAGCAAAGAAGCTGGGGGCACAGTAGAGTTCTTTGTCGAAAATGTTTTAAATAAAGAGAATTTTGGTGCCAACGTTAGTTATATTGGCACGACCACGGAAGCAGTACGAAAAGTGGCGGTGAATAATGGTGCAATTTACTATGCTTCTGCCCCAGAGATTGTACCCCAGTGTACGATTAAGTCACTACCAATAGGACGGTCAAGCGGTCAATTTGTACCTCCCTACCAAGAACCGTTTGTACCTCAATCTGAATGTCCCAGTAAGCGTAATCAGTTGAATAGTCAGGCATTTCGTAGTGGAGACTATGCAATTACTCGCAATTTATTTGTAATTGTTAAACCGAATGGTCAAACAGATCAGCAAGCTGGGGAAGCTTATGCAAATTGGCTGTTGACACCTCAGAGTCAAGAACTGATCGAAAAGGCTGGATTTGTCAGAATTAAATGATCAAAGGATCAAAGCGGTTAGGTTTAGCGAAATAATCAAATTAGAACTTATACAAAAACTTTCTTAAACTTTTATTTATCGTGCATCTGGAATGGTTCGTTTTTACCTCCAGACGTAGGTTTTACAAATAATAAATGTTTTTATTTTATTTAAATTTGTTCATGTCACAAAAGAATGAAACTAAAGTTTTAGCTTTGACCCTGCTGTTGACCGCTGGAATAGTTGGCGGTAGTGTTTGGTGGTTTACTAACAATGGGGTCAAAATTAGTAATAGTATCACTCAAAATCAGTCCAACTTGTAAAAATTGTTCCTGGTTCCCGTCCTCCCAATACAATCTCAAGTAGCAAGCGCTTATTAAGTCAAGCACTTATCTTATATTGAATGGACGCACGGGTAATCCTACTATGTCCCAAAAAAATGAAACAACTATTCTTGTCTTATCCATCCTAATCACGGCCGGGCTAATAGCTGGCGGTTTTTGGTGGTTTACTAGAAAGTCTGGTGTTGATTTAAATACAATTAATTCTGGTAACACCAAAATGCCCCAAGCCGCGTCAAAACAGCCTAGTAGCAATACTTTCACTTCAGTAGAGAATGTTCCTACAGGATTATTTAATTACGGAGGCAGTACATCTTGGGCACCAATTCGGCTGGTAGTTGATTCAGCAATTCAAGCGGCGCGACCAGAACTGCGGCTGCGCTATGTAGAACCCAGTAATGCATCTCCTGGTTCTGGTACTGGCATTCAATCTCTGATAGACGGTCAACTAGCCTTTGCCCAGTCCTCCCGACCAATTCTAGATCAGGAATTAAGTCGTGCCCAGCAGCGTGGGTTGACTTTGAAACAAATTCCCGTGGCAATTGATGGTTTGGCAGTTGCAGTTAACCCCAACCTTAATATCCAAGGGCTAACGGTAGACCAGTTAAAGTCAATTTACACAGGCAAAATCAATAATTGGAGCCAGGTGGGCGGGCCCAATATTCCGATTAAGCCTTATTCCCGCCGCATTGCTGATGGCGGTACGGTGGAACTTTTTGTCCAAGATATCTTGGGTGGTCAAGCTTTCAGCTCCAATGTGGAATTTCTCTCCACAACCACCCAAGCCTTGCAAAAATTGGCTGGTAGTCCTGGTAGCATCTACTACGCTTCTGCCCCAGAGGTGATTCCTCAATGCTCAATCAAAGCCTTGCCGTTGGGGCGGACGCAAGGGCAATATATTGCTCCATACCAGGAACCATCTGTCCTCCCGTCCGAATGTCCTGGTAAACGGAACAAATTGAACATTGAGGCTTTCCAATCAGGAAAATACCCGATTACCCGCAATCTGTTTGTGGTGGTCAAACAGAATGGTCAGACTGAGCAGCAAGCAGGTGTCGCTTACGCCGACTTACTGCTGACCGAGCAGGGACAGGAACTTATTTCCCAAGCTGGGTTTGTCAAAATTCGCTGACAAGAGCGATCGCCTTCGTTGGGGCATAGTCCATCACACTCAGGCAGAGTGGCGGAAATCGCCTCTCTGAATTGTGCTTTAACCAGCTCTATTAATCGACTCTGCTGGCAAGCAAATGAGATTATCCCCTTGGGTGAGGATTAAGCCACGTTGACGTAGCTTACCCATCAAGCGGGTAACGGTGACACGGGTCGAACCAATCGCGCTCCCAATTTGGGCATGGGTGAGGGGAAAGGGCAGACAATAGCCGCGAATCACATCAGGATCTGTGTCGCTCATTGCTGGCTCTCCATATTCCTCAATTAACAATGTGAGAAATCCTAAGAGTCGGTCAATTGTGCGGCGTTGTCCCAAGGCACTCAGCCACAGTAGCTTACGCTGGTGCTGATACCTAAAGGCATCCATAACTTCACGACGGAAGTGAGGCCAGTTGTCTAAATCGTGCCAGTACATCCACAACACCGCAGTTTGGTCAACATGGGCGTAAGACTGGAGTGTGAATGGTGACTGAGCAACAATTTCAAATGGCTGTCCCGCTCCCACAAAACCCAAAAACGCTTCTTCTGGGGTTCTGTTAATTCGTCGAGACGTTAGCTGGCTAGCAGTCGCACTAACTTGGGCGGTTCCTACCATGCGGATCGCACCCCTTTGCACCAAATATAGCAAGCCAGGCCGGGCTGGAATGCGCTCATCTTTGCTAAAGGTACGGCAGCGATAGTGTTCTTGAGCCCAGTCAAGAATGCGTTGCCAAGTCAAAAAAGGCCGTGATGCCTCAGAAAAGGAGGATGGAGATTGCATAGGTAACAAAGAGCGTTCGGCTGAAGACAAAGACGTGATCAAAAGGTGCAAGGAGTGTCTTTGTGTTGGCGAGGCAGGCTTAACGCCTAACAGCGTCAGCCAATCCAATCCAAAGAATAGAAAGCAAATTACTCTCTACTCTTTTGTTATACTTCCTACTGTACAATGATGGTAGTAAAGTTTACTTTCTATTTATCGATTATTCATCAAATTTTATCCTCTTCTCATTTTTCTTTATCTGAATTAAATTTATATCGCAAGACAGATGACAGAAAATCAAAAAATATATTTTACATGATTATTCCAATAAAATTACGTGCATCATAAATTACTAGTTAGCAAATATACGTCACTTAAACAGCTAGTATATAGTTACTTTATAAAAATACTAAGCATTAATACTTACAAGGACAAAAATACATTCATAAAAGATGAAATAAATCATCTATATAAAGATAGAGATGAAAGTAGGGTTTTATATATCTCAAGTGTGGTTCTGCGACTGTCAAAATCTCAGAATCGAAAAACTATGGAGCTTGCCAATGCGATCGCCTCTGATTTATTGAAGATTTGTGACGACGTTTTTAGCGTCCAAATTGTTCCTCCTGGGTGGATACATTTTGAATTGACTCACTCGACGTTAGCGACTTGGTTACAAAGTCTTATAGTCGGGAGTTTAGGGGGAGCAGGGGAGGATGAGGGAGATGAGGAAGACAAGGCGAATAACCAATGCCCAATGCCCAATGCCCAATGCCCACTGTCCAATTCATTGTTTGCTGTTCAGTACGCCCATGCACGTTGCTGTTCGCTAGTGCTGCTGGCTCACCGAGAGGGATTGATTAAACTTAGAGAACCAGTTCCAAATACTAGTCCAGCTTTTTGGGATGTTATCTCCCCTAATCCCTTACCTTGGCTCAATGGTGACGGAAGACTGCGGCTAAATCACCCAAATGAGCGTCGTCTAATTGCCGAGTTAGTAAAAGTAGTAGATAACATAGAGTGCGCTGATATTAAGGATTCTGTGAAATGGGAAAAAGTAGCGCTGAGTTTGAGCCAAGCTTTTGAAAATTTCTGGTCTAATTGCCGGATTTGGGGTGAGGTGAAAATTACCTCACCAGAACTAACCCAAGCCAGACTTGGATTGCTTATGGCTACCCAATCAGTATTAAGGTTTGTCCTAGAGGAAAGCTTGGGTATTATTGCGCCCTTGGAGTTATAAATCGGTAATGTCGCTTAGGTATAAAATAAAAAGTTTTATAATAGCTATTGACTCAATGCATCACCTCAGCTACATTATCAGGTGTGTGAGGAGCGAACCAGCTAGGGCACCGAGACGAAACACGGCCAGTCGTCGGTGTCCTTTCTGATTTATAGATTTATATGGGTTAGGTTTGAAAAAGTGCCCTCATTACAGTAAAAACTTTTCAATTGCTACTGCTGCTCCATCTTCCTCTACGCTAGGAGCTACCCACTGCGCGATCGCTTGCACTCCTACTGGTGCATTGCCCATAGCTACACCGAGGCCAACAGACTCCAGCATTTCGAGATCATTGAAGTTATCACCAATCGCCATAACGTTGGCTATCTCTAATCCCAGCAATTCTTCGGCTAGGTAACGCACAGCAGTTCCTTTATTCACAGAGGCGTTAGTTGCTTCAAAGAAGGTAGCAACAGATGTTGTGAGATAAAGTTCAGCAGGTGTGTATTGGCGGCGCAAATTCCCCAATAGCTTGTCGATCACATCAATGTCATCAGACAAAGCGAGAATTTTTGTCGGTTCATTGGTTAAGGTTTGGCGCAAATCACCCACAGGAATCGCGATAATACCAGAACGTTCTGCATAAATTTGGGTTTCTCTGGTTAACTCACGGACGTATAGCTGATCATTGATGTAGAAGTGGATAGATAGGAGCGATCGCAACTCAGGTTGTTCAAAATAGTCTATTAGCTGGTAGGCGATTTCCCTAGAAATAGTCCAATGGCGATGAATTTTTTGGGTAATGGGGTCTTGAATCCAGGCTCCCTGATAGGCCATTAATGGTAGGGTAGAGCCAATTTCTTGGTGAAAGCGCAAGGCTGAACGATACATTCGACCTGTAGCGATCGCTACTTGAATTCCTTTTGCTTGCGCTGCCACAATAGCTTGCTTTACACCTGTGTTGATGGTGTTAGAATGTCCTGCGATCGTGCCATCTATATCCAAAACTAGTAGTTTAATGTCTTTTACAGCAGCCTGATTATCAGTAGATGCCGAATGTGTAGCAGATGCTTTCTGCATAATTTCCTAGATTTTAAGTTCCAGTAAGAGGTTAACAGGCTCTAGCAACCAGTGGGGAGTAGTGGAAAAAATTGGATGTTTTTTATTTAGAAGTCCCTTAATACACAAAAACTACGCTATTGTTACCAAAGCAAAGCTGAACTAGCATCTCTAGCATCTGAAAATTGCTAACTATGTGACAAAGCTTCTGGCTAAAATAAGGCTATGTCTGAAATCACTTCTGTAACTGCAACACGCCCCACGTTCATCCTTGTAGATGGGCACTCCCTGGCTTATCGTTCGTACTTTGCTTTCGCCAAAGGGCGAGATGGTGGACTGCGTACCAAAACAGGGATTCCTACCAGTATATGTTTTGGTTTTGTTAAGTGCCTGCTAGAAGTAATGGCAACACAACAGCCCCAAGCAATGGCGATCGCTTTTGATTTGGGGGAGGCCACTTTTCGGCACGAAGCTGACGAGACTTATAAAGCTGATCGCAAAGAAACGCCAGAAGACTTCATTCCCGATTTAGCAAACCTGCATGATTTGCTCAATGGTTTCAATCTGCCAATTTTCACTGCCCCTGGTTACGAGGCAGATGATGTTTTAGGAACCTTAGCACAACGAGTCACTGCTGCTGGGTATAAGGTGAAGATTCTCACTGGCGATCGCGATTTATTTCAACTGATCGACTCTGACAAAGAAATCACTGTTCTGAATTTTAGTCCAGATGCCCTAAAGCGCTCTACAAATAGCATCACGGAATTTGAAGCAGAACAAGTCAAAGAGAAAATGGGCGTTTTACCTTCACAAATTGTTGATTTCAAAGCTCTTTGTGGTGATAAATCAGATAATATTCCTGGAGTTAAGGGAATTGGGGAAAAGACAGCAGTGCAGCTGCTAAATACTTACGGTTCCCTTGACAATATTTATGCTGCGTTAGATGAAATTAAAGGCGCAACTCAGAAAAAACTATCAACGGGTAAAGAAGACGCTGATAAGTCTCGCTATTTAGCAACTATAATTCTGGATGTTCCTCTAGAAATTAATTTAGAAGATTGTCAATTAAAAGGTTTTGATACAAACGTCCTGACACCAATTCTAGAAAAGTTAGAATTCAAGTCTTTTTTAGGCAAAATAAACGACCTTCAACAACGTTTTGGTGGTAAAGTCGAAGAAATCCAAGAAGCCAAAACAGACACAATTAATCCCAATAATAACTCAGAATTCAGCGTTGATGAAGATAATGATTTGTGGTTTTTCAGTGTTAGTGATACAGCAGCAGTTCCACAACAATCTACTTCCCCAATTACACCACGCATTATAAATACTGAAGCCAAATTAACTGAGTTAGTGAAACTTTTGCAAAAATTCACCAACCCAGAAACTCCCGTTGCTTGGGACACTGAAACTACCGCTTTAGAACCAAGAGATGCTGAGTTAGTAGGAATTGGTTGCTGTTGGGGAACGCAACCAGATGAGGTAGCCTATATTCCTTTGGGGCACAAAACTGGGGAAAATTTGCATAAAGATTTGGCGCTAGAAGCATTACGCCCAATTCTTGAAAATGCTGATTATCCCAAAGCTTTACAAAATGCCAAATTTGACCGCTTAGTTTTAAAGTGCCAAGGAATTAATTTGGCAGGAGTAGTGTTTGATCCTATGCTGGCAAGTTACATTCTAAATCCCGATTCTAGTCATAATTTGATGGATTTAGCGCAGCGATATTTGGGATTGATCGCAAAAAGTTATTTGGATTTAGTTCCTAAAGGTAAAACCATCGCTGATATAGACATTCCTGCTGTAGCCGATTACTGCGGTATGGATGCTTATTCTACTTTTGGCTTAGTGCCGAAATTGCGTGAAGAACTGGATAAACTTCCAACTCTATCTAAGCTATTAGTGGAAGTGGAACAGCCACTAGAAGCAGTTTTAGCCCAAATGGAATACACTGGTGTTCGCATTAATTCAACTTATTTACAAGAACTTTCCCAGCATTTAGAGACAGAATTAGCTAGGTTAAAAGAGAAAGCAACTCTAATAGCTGGGGAAGATTTTAACTTGGGTTCTCCTAAACAATTGAGCCAAATCTTGTTTGAAAAGTTGGGCTTAAGCACTAAATATTCTCGTAGAATTCAAACCGGCTTCTCTACAGATGCAGCAACACTAGAAAAGCTCCAAGAAGATGATAAAACTGGATTTGTTGAAGCTATCATTGAGTATCGTACTCTATCTAAATTAAAGTCTACTTATGTTGATGCATTGCCTGCATTGGTGCGTCCAGATACCCAACGGGTGCATACTGATTTTAACCAAGCAGCAACATCAACTGGTAGGTTATCTTCTTCTAATCCGAATTTGCAAAATATCCCCATTCGTACAGCTTTTAGTCGCCAAATTCGGAAGGCGTTTTTGCCAGAATCTGGTTGGTTAATGGTGGCTGCTGATTACTCACAAATTGAATTGCGGATTTTAGCTCATTTGAGTCAAGAGCCGATATTAGTGCAAGCATATCAGCAAAATGAAGATGTTCATACCGTTACGGCGCGGTTAGTGTTTGAAAAAGAAAATATAACCTCAGAAGAACGAGGGATAGCAAAAACTATCAATTTTGGTGTGATTTATGGAATGGGTTCTCTAAGGTTTTCGCGCTCAACTGGGATAGATAAAACTATTGCCAACGAGTTCATTAAGCGGTTTAATGAACGATATCCTAAAGTATTTGCATATTTGGAGCGAGTCAAAAAAGAAGCGATCGCTCTTGGTTATGTAGAAACTCTTTTCGGTCGCCGTCGTTATTTTGACTTTACTAATAACAGTTTACGCAAATTAAAAGGCAGTAACCCAGAAGATATTGAACTGAGTAAATTGAAGAATTTGGGAGCTTATGATGCGGGTTTATTACGCTCTGCTGCTAATGCACCAATTCAAGGTTCCAATGCTGATATTATCAAAATTGCAATGGTAAGACTGCATGAGGTTCTGAAGAACTATCAGGCACGTTTATTGTTGCAAGTTCACGATGAATTAGTGTTTGAAATCCCTCCTCAAGAGTGGCAAGAATTACAACCACAAATTAAGTCTTTGATGGAAAATGCAGTCCAGTTGAGTGTACCGTTGCTGGTAGAGGCGCGTGTTGGTGAAAATTGGATGGAGACGAAGTAAGTTGAACTATGACAAGGCTTTTAGCTAGAAAAGTATCAATCAGTTTATTTTAAAATTTAAAATTTTGATTTATATAAACTTGACAACATAATCAAGAGCCAAAAGTATTGACTCTTGATAAAGAGTAAGCAATTGTTAGAATTAACCGCCACGCGTTAGCGCTGCTTCTACCTGCTGTAACTCCTTCTCTAAACGATTTTTGAGTTTTTCGGGTACAGAACGATTTGGGTAAGAACTGTAGTGTCCAGCTAGGGAGTTGAGGGCTGTTCGCATGGTTGTAAAAGAGCCAAGACCAGAAACAGAGTTAACCCGCTGGTAGCGAGCTGAAAAGTCATTAATTTTTTGACGCGCTTCTGCTTGAACTGCTGCTTTGTCTGGTGAATCTTGTGATACATCCAAAGCTTGTCTCATAATATTGACCACAGCTAAGGTATCTTGGCGATAATCCCCAGTCAAACTATCAGGACTGCCAGAACAGCCCATTAAGCCGATAGATACAACCAAAACCAGCGCAAGCAAACGCGACCAATAGCGCTTCATATGCATTAAGTAAAAGAATACGTAAATCAACGTCCATCCTATCTTGGATTGGTAACCTGGGGATCAATTTATTGCTGAGTCAGAATTACTTAGATACTCGTTACCATAAAAAAAGGTCGGAAATTATGCGGCAATCGCGAGGTGACATTATTCTTTAGGTTTAAGCTTATAACTCAGTCCCCAGGCTTGGGCAGTATGAGTATCAAATGAATGTTGCAAATAACTGCCTCTTTACATTCCTATTCATGCTCAAGCCTTATAGGTAAATCTATCTTTCGTCAAAGGACACAAAGAAAGAAATAAGAAGCCAAGAAAATTTGGCGCAGCCTCATAAAAAATGTTATTGGTAGCTGCAACTATTTTCTGATTAAAAATTCCGGTATAAAATGCAGGTGAGTAAAATATGTTGAAATCAAGCATTCGCAACTTAATTGGCTTTTAGCAGGAATGACTTTAGCAGTTATGGGTGTAAGCATTGCTCCAGCTTCTGCCCAGAGTGTCATAGTAATTGATGGCGCTTATGGAGGCAGGCGTGGCTGTGGAGCAGCTTGTCGTCAAACATCGCCTCCTGTTGGTTCCTTTATTTATGGTAGTCCGATTCCTACACCAATGCCTGTAGACCCAGCAACAGGACTGATGCCACAACGCAATAATTACAATTACCCTGATTATTCCTATCCCCAGTTAAGGCAAAACATAAGAAATTCCACGCTAATTAATCCAACTTTGATTAATCCGGCAATTCGAGACTCAACCATAGTTAATCCAGTGATTATCAATAATTCATGGCGTCGTACACCATTTAGGGGTGGGCGATCGCGTGTTTTCATCTATCCTCGGTAGAGCAAAGAATAGGGAGTAAAGGAGGAAAACTCCTAACTCCTAACTCCTATTAGGTAAACTGCGAACCGAGAATCATCGTCCCAATCCCAACATCAGTAAAGATTTCTAGTAACAGGGCATGGGGAATGCGACCATCGATGATGTGTGCTGCACGGACTCCTTGAGCAAGCGATCGCACACAACAACTTACTTTGGGAATCATCCCACCGCTGACTATACCATCAGCAATCAACTCGCGGGCTTCGCGGATATCTATTTTTGGAATCAAAGTAGATTGGTCTTTGTAATCTTTTAAAATTCCACTTGTGTCGGTCAGTAAAATTAACTTTTCTGCTCCTAGTGCAGCAGCGATTTCTCCGGCTACAGTATCGGCGTTAATGTTATAAGCTTGCCCTGTCTCGTCTGCGGCGACGCTAGACACTACCGGAATATAGCCATTGCTAGCGAGGGTGTCCAAAATCTTGATATTCACATTGCTGACTTCCCCCACAAAACCGATGCCTTCTTGACCTTGGGGACGGGCTGTAAATAGATTGCCGTCTTTACCGCAAAGTCCTACAGCCAATCCACCAGCTTGATTAATTAGCGCGACAATTTCTTTATTAACTCGACCAACTAAAACCATTTCCACCACATCCATTGTGGCGGCATCAGTGACTCGCAGACCATTTTTAAATTGTGGTTCGATGCCCAGCTTATCTAACCAACTGTTAATTTCTGGGCCACCGCCGTGGACTACAATCGGACGCAAGCCCACGCAGGATAAGAATACAATGTCGCGGATAACTTTGTCTTTGAGTGCGCTATCTTTCATCGCTGCGCCACCATATTTGACAACAACAGTGCGACCGGCGAATTGTTGAATATAAGGTAGTGCTTCGCTTAGTACACGCACACGAGTGGCTTCATCTTGCCTGATGTATTCAGAATCGTTGTCCGTCATGAGGAGCCTAACAGAGAGAGTTAAAACCTATTTCAGTCAGTGTAGAAGACTTTGTAACTCCTCACAATCTCTGCTGCCAAAGTCGAGTATGTTTGTACTGATAAGCCATAGCTCTTTAGTTCGTTTCAGAAATGTGAAAATCTATAAAAGAAGGACTAGCAACCAAAATCGAAAATTCTCAGGAGAAATATGAACACACCGATTATGAATCGGCTAATTGAAGAATTAAAAGTTATGCCTGAAGACTTGCAGTATCGAGCCCTGGAGTTTGCCCGAACTTTAGTGGGTTCGCAAATTCATGGTGTTCCAGGTAGACAATTATTAAATTTTGCAGGTACAATATCGCCAAATGATATTCAGTTGATGCGCGAAGCAATTGAACAAGATTGCGAGCAGGTAGATATAGATGAGTGGTAGATACCTGCTTGACACTAATATTATTATTGCTTTATTTGCAAATGATATCGAAGTAAATAATCAGCTGGTAAATGCAGAAGAAATTTTTATTCCTAGTGTTGCTATTGGTGAATTATTTTACGGTGCAAAAAAATCAGGGCGATCGCAAGGAAATTTAGAACGTATTAATTCGCCACAATCTCTGATGCCAAAGTTGAGTATGTTTGTACTAAAATGGCTTTAGCAATCTGGCTGAATTTGTAAAAATATGGTTGCTATGGTTACTTGTTGTGTAGATAACACAGCAATAAGAGTAATGGTGGCAGTATCTCTTTTACAAGGAGATATTGTTAGTGGTGTTAAGAAGCGCTTTATTTGAGTTATGGATATTAAAGAATTACTCAGACAGTATGCCTCTGGGGAAAGAAATTTTATTGGCATTAGTTTAAAGAATGCTAACTTAATAGGTATTAACTTGAGCGGAGCTAATTTAAGCAACTCTAATTTAAGATATGCCGAGTTACACGGGGCTAATCTTCAACGAGCTATTCTTAAAGGAGTTATTTTAGAGGGAGCAAACTTACGCTATGTAATGCTAGATGAAGCAGATTTGAGTAATGCCGATTTAACTGATATGTTGAATTAAGGCTTTCTGATTTGCGAGGAGTCGATTTAAGTGGTGTACAGCTTCCTGGTATAAAACTGTGGAATGGTGTTTTACAAGGCGTAAATCTAAGTAATGCAAATTTGAGTGGTGCTTGGTTAATTGAAATTTTGTTCCAAAATGCTAACTTAGAAGGTATTAATCTTGAAGAAAGCAACTTGAGTAATTCATCTTTTAAATCAACTAATTTAAGAAGAGCAAACTTAAAAGGTGCTAAATTCGACATGGCTGAACATCGTTCTGCTTTAACAAACTTAACAGATGCAGACTTCACGGAAGCTGATTTAAGTAATGCCAATTTAGCAAGAGCTATAGTAAGTAAAGCTAATTTTACTAGAGCTAAATTAATAAATGCAAATCTAAGTAAGACTGATTTAATGCGTGCCAATTTCAGTGAAACCAACTTAACTGGAGTTAACTTGAGTGAAGCACTTTACTGTTCAGAAACAATTTTTCCTGCAAATGTTGATTTATCTCAAGCTATCTCAATTACCCCTGGAGTAAATTTGTCTGGACATCACAAATATCTTTTATCTTGCAGAGATTTACACTCTCTTGATTTAAGTAGAGCTAACTTAAGCGGTCTTTACATGAATGATGTAAATTTGAGTGGTACAAATCTTAATGAATCTAATCTTAATAATACTCATTTAAGTTCTGCAAATTTAAGAGGTGCAAGTTTAATACGTCCTAACCTTACTAAGGCTTATTTAGGTGGTGCTAATTTAAGTAATGCTGATCTTAGCTATAGCATTATGACTAATACCAATTTGAACATTTTATAATTCGGAAACTATTTTTCCTAATGGTACTGATTTATCAAAAGCTATATATCTTGATTCAGGAACAAATCTCTCTAATATCTTTTTTACAAAAATTAATTTAAGTGGAGTTAATTTATCTAACACAAGCTTAAGTAATTCAATTTTAAAGTATATTGACCTAAGTTATGCAAATCTTAGTAATGCTAATCTAACTAATGCCAATTTGGAAGGTGCGATTTTAGATGGTGCAAATCTGGAAGGAGCAATATTCTGTAGAACTATTATGCCTGATGGTAGTGTTCGGAATAACTTTTACTAAATAAATCAGTGTTCCTACATTACCCGATAGAACAAGCAAGCGATCGCTCCTTCAAGCCTTAAAATTGAAATCATTCGGCTGAAGCTAGGGAATGAAAATGACCACGCTGCTAATTCAAACTGAAAGCACACCCCTAACGGTAAATTTCCCCTCCCTTGTGCAGATGACAAATGAGCAGTTCTATGAATTCTGCCAAGCCAATGGAGATTTGCGAATTGAGCGTACTGCCAATGGGGAAGTCATCATCATGCCACCAGCTTTTTCAGATACGGGCAATCGTAACTTTAACATTGCTGCACAGTTGGGGAATTGGACTGAACAAGATGGCACTGGCATAGGCTTTGACTCCAGTACAGGTTTTACACTACCCAATGGAGCAATGCGTTCCCCTGATGCTTCTTGGATTGAACTGGAGCGCTGGAATGCCTTAACAGATGCACAAAAAGCTTCATTTGCACCAATTTGCCCCAGCTTTGTGATTGAGTTACGCTCTTCTAGCGATCGCCTGATCAAATTACAAGAGAAAATGCAGGAGTACATCGATAACGGTGCATCATTAGGCTGGTTAATTGATCGGCAGAATCGAAAAGTCTACATTTACCGTCCTAATCGAGAAGTTGAGATTTTGGAAAATCCTGAAGCAGTTAGTGGTAATCCAGAATTACCAGGGTTTGTTCTGCGGACGGCTAAAATTTGGTAATTTGAGTGTTCTTAATGAGAAGCTTGGGGTTTGAGAACGTTAGGAATTACCTCAATTATTCTGTTGGCAATGTCTTCAGGTGCTTCTCCCTCTTGGACGGTGATGTGCAAATCGGCTTGCGAGTAAAGTGGTGTTCGTTGTTCGAGGAGCGATCGCATTACGCTACGCCATAATCTGTATACTGACGCTTATATGGAGCTTGCAAACCCAAGACAATATCCTCTCGCGGTACTCCCATTATCACTAATTCCTCTGCTGGATTGCGATCGGTTGAATTCTGTTGCAGCCAGATTTTGCCATCTTTAATATCAAAATGCATCACGCATCGATAAATACGATTAAATCCTTGCCAACCGATATTCATCCATTGATAATGATTGCGTTCTGTGTCTAAAATGAGTTAGACTTCGACATCATTATCCGAGACATCATCACTGGCATAGTTGGTCAACAATGTTTTAATATGTTCTTGGTATTTTGCTAGTTTATCCACTCTACAATCACCTCATCTACTGGATTGTAAATAATTAAGGCTCTTGCGTTGGTTTTATGGTATGGCATTAAAATAGCCATTTTATAGAAAGGTTCAAAAATTTAAAATCCAGTCATAGCAAGGAATATAGGCTCTGATTAGGTTTTATTTATTATTCGACTCCATAAAAAGAACTGAAGAGCCATAATTAATAGCACCTGATACTGTTTGATCGCAGTTTGAGTAAACTCCAGTTGAAAAAATGTTTTGTACGTATCCAATGGAACTGCTAAGTATAAGACTCGCTCTGGTTCATATCCTGCTAATGCTAGACGGTAACTAAGAAATTGTCCCAAAGCAGAGTAAAAATCTGTAATTGCCGAGGGGTTTAAAAAGCTTTTGATTTCAATTGCTATTTTTTCATTTCCTTTTTCTGCGGCAATTATTTTCTCTACGCCTAAACCAATTTGAAAATTGACTTCCCCAAATTTAAATTTTAATGGATCGCTCGTAATCCTCCATTGTTCTTTTTGCAAGGCTTTTTTAACTGATTCATGAAAAATATCTTTTGCAGACACAGTTAGATTAATATTCCCCATTAATGAGAAACAGTTTTTTTTAGTACGCCAGGAATTGCCTCAAGTATTCGTTTGGCAATGTCTTCAGGTGTATCTGCCTCTTGCACAGTGATGTGTAAATCAGCTTGAGAGTAAAGTGGTGTTCGTTGTTCGAGGAGCGATCGCAATTTGCCTTTAGGATCAGCATCTTGCAAGAGTGGTCTTGTGGTATCCTCAGCTAAACGGCTGTAAATTAGCTCTACTGGCGCATCTAGCCACACTATTAAACCGTGGTGCAGATAACCCCAATTTTCTCGCCGCAGTACAATGCCTCCACCTGTTGATATAGTCAATTTTGTAAAAGCACAGACTTGTGAAAGCACGTCACTTTCTATCTGGCGAAATCCTGCTTCCCCAACTTGTGCAAATAACTGATTGATAGATTTACGTGTTGCTTGGGCAATGACATCATCGGTATCCACAAACCCATAACCCAGTTCCTTGGCCAGTAAGCGCCCTATTGTCGTCTTACCAACACCCATCATGCCAATTAAGTACAGGTTGACTCCTTTTAATAAGCTGCTCACCAGTTGCTTCGCTCCAATTATGAGTTCTGAGGCACAGTTTTAAATTATAAACTGCCTTAACGCACTTCATTATTTATAAGAATAGAAAAGCGATCGCAGTGTCTAAATTCCCAACTTCGTAAAGTTTTTCGCTTATCTAACTTTTCACGAATTATTTAGCACTGCTATATAAATTTTCTAACTCGCAATTGTTTTTAAATTCTACAAATTCATCTTCTATTTTAGTTGAATCAACCGTCGTTATTACTATTGTTAATGTATTTAAAGTAACCAAGGCAATAAATTAACGATTTTTCTGCGAAATTACCATAATATAAACGAATAATTTCTCAGGAATGTAGTAAGTTCCCTCAATTAACTTTGTATTTGCTGCATAGCGATCGCTATGCTTAATAAAAAAAATAATATAGCTTCTTTGAAACTTTATTCAAACAATTCCTGTCTATCTAAATAATCCGAATTTTCACTTTGGTGGGTAATTTTAAGTATACAAAACACTGTGTTTCTACCAGCACCGTGTAGTTATTCTAAAAATCTAGTCATAACAAGCTCTGAGCAATTAAATGTTTCTGATAGAGGTGTAAATAATGACTTATATACTGCGATCGCCCAAAAAACTTTGCAAATTTGAAATTTTGGCATGAAAGACTACTGTATATTTCACCCCAATAAGCCTGAATGAATAAATATAGGATGAATGAGGCGTCAACTATGACTCGAATTCGTGACGTTGTACAAAAAGCTTTGGCAACTGGCTATTTGACAGTAGAAGCTGAAAATGAACTACGACAATTGTTGACTACCCGGTATGAATTAGAAGATTTTAATGCTTTCATGACTTTGCAGGAAGCTGCCATGACTGGCAAGGTCAAGCAGGAGTCTAGAGAGCGGTGTGGCATCAAGTAGAGAGCCTGCTGCATCTCACCGACGGGAGCGTTTATCATCATCCTCAAAATCATCATCATCATCAAAAAATTCCCAATCATCATCAGTTTGATTGGTAGTTGGCGGCTGATAAGGGGGGATGATCACCCGGTAGTCAGCATCATAAACGGATTCAGTTTTTCCCACAGCCGTATTTTTTGGTTCGTGGTAGCTGTAAGAATAAACTGAACCGGACTGAGAACTGCTTTTGACTTCTGATTGACGTTCGTAAGTTTTAGAATCTTTAGGCTGTTGAGCTTGAGGATTAGGGGTAGGTGCTTCCTCTGAGCTTTCATCAAAGTTCCAATCATCATCTTTACTGCCATTTGTCTCCCAATCATCAAATACATCACTGCTAGGCTCTTCTTTTTTACTAGCTGGTGGTGGAGAACTGGCAGGACGAGATGTAGGTTCTTCTCTCCGGTTTGCCTTCGCACGAGCCGAAGTTGTGCTTCGGCGGTCAGGAGTTTGGCGTTGTCCTCCCCCAAAATAATTGGATAAGTTAAACAAGGTAGCAATCAATATAGATGTGAAAGCACCAGTGGCAGTACTGAATAAAATCCATATCGCTAGTGGTAATGGTTGAGTTTGCACGCCCAAAAATACTAGCGATATGGCAGGTGACCAATTTTGGACTAACAACAGCGTTAGTCCTCCCAGTACCGCCACCAATAAAATTAAGCGAATTACAGCCATAGCAATTTTGTCAGTTGTCAGTTATCAGTGGTCAGTTGTCAGTGGTCAGTTATCAGTCTGATTACTCTTCACTAATTACTGTTCACTGACTACTGACACTATCAGCCATCTCTATCATTACCCTTTTAGGACTATTGTGAAATTTCCGATCAGTCTGCTGAGGGCATTAGCGACGACCTTCCCACCGCTGAATTGGGATGCAGTCAATATCTAGTTGATCTAAAGCACGGGCGACTACAAAATCAACTAAATCCTCAATGGTTTGGGGATTATGGTACCAGGCGGGAATAGCGGGGACAATTCTCACTCCAACTTCTGCTAGAGAAGTTAAGTTACGCAGGTGGATGAGGCTAAAAGGCGTTTCACGAGGAACAATGACCAGCTTTCGCCCTTCTTTGAGTTGGACATCCGCCGCCCGTTCTAGTAAATCGGAACTCAAGCCAACCGCTAACTTTGCTACTGTACTCATGCTGCATGGAATAATTATCATCCCCAGAGTGGCAAAGGAACCACTGGCAATCCCAGCTCCAACGTCACCCCAAGGATGGCAGCGGAGTTTACCCGAAAGTGCAACTCCAGCTTGCTCTCGCCAGAATTGTTCTTGCCCGCTTGGTTCTGATGGCATCCGAATTTCCTGTTCTGACTGCCAAACCATGTAAGTAGATTTAGAAGCAACCAATTCAATACTATAATCTGCTTCTAGCAAAAATTTGATCGCGCGAACAGCGTAAATCAGACCAGATGCGCCCGATACGCCTAAAATTAGAGGTTTAGTGTTATTTGACACGAAGTTTTTAGTTGATTTTACTCATCCTCCGAGTAAGGGTCTATATCATCAGACTCCATGTCATTTGGTAAGTAGAGGTCTGAAAGATGGTCATTGGAAGCATTACCAGTTAAACCTTTGGGTACACCATCGCTGCCGACAGTTACCAAATCAATTTGCTGACGGTAGTAATCGACACTCTTAACTTGTACGGCGACGCGATCGCCTAATCTGTAAGAAGCACGATTTTTGCGCCCAAACAGTGCCTGTTGTCTAGCGCGATATTCATACCAATCGTCTTTGAGAGAACTGACGTGTACCAATCCTTCTACCCTCAAAGGCACACCAGGATTAGTGCTGGACTCCACTTCAGCGGCTGGGACTTCAATTTCCACAAAGAAACCGTAGGATTGAACGCCAGTAATCACACCTTGAAATACCTGTCCGATGCGTTGCTTCATCAGTTGGGCTTTTTGTAGCCCGGCTAAATCGGCTTCAGCCTCTTGGACTTCTTTTTCTCGGTCGTTGATTTGGACAATTACCCTAGTCAAATCGCTTTGCAGTTCTTGTTGCAATTCTGGGGGTAAAACGTTCCAGTTAATTTCCTCGTGGCTGGAGGAGTGACGCAGGTTAACGCGCTCTCTAACACGAGTATTGCGGCGATCGCGTCCGTTTTCGAGTAGCGTGTAATACACTCTCTGCATTAGCAAATCTGGGTAGCGCCGCAGAGGAGCGCTAAAGTGGACATATTGCGGTAGTGCCAGACCAAAGTGAGAACCTTTGGTAGTGCTGTACGCAGACGGCTTAAGGGTATCTTGTAATAAGTAAGTTAGAACTTGCTCTGAGGGAGATTCCGCAAAAGCTGTAGTCAAATGTTGATAATCTAAGGGTTGGATATCGACTTCTGGATCTAGTGTGAGGTCAACGCCTAAATTGACTGCCAATTTCAGCATTTCCTGGACATCTTCGACATCGGGCGTGCCTTGAACTCGCCAGATGGCGGGAACACCAAGAGCATTTAAGTGAGTTGCAACCAGTTGATTAACTAATAGTACCAACTCCGTGAGTAGCGATCGCACTGGTAAATCATTCACCACCACAGCGCCTAAAATCCCTTCATCATAGTAGGCGTTTTGGCTAGGCGGCAGATTTAACTGGAGGCTACCACGAGTCAACCGTACCTGTTTGATGGCTGTTTGCAAGGCTTGGAGGTCTTGCAGGATTTGGGAAACCTGTGATGATTCTTGCGCTTCACCTGTAAGAATTGCTTGGGCTTGTTCAGTAGTCAGTGCAGTTTCTACGTTAATTA
The DNA here is from genome assembly GCA_019359215.1 of Nostoc indistinguendum CM1-VF10. Taxonomy (GTDB): domain Bacteria; phylum Cyanobacteriota; class Cyanobacteriia; order Cyanobacteriales; family Nostocaceae; genus Nostoc; species Nostoc indistinguendum. The sequence continues at coordinate 83,486 of JAHHHS010000002.1, forward strand.
CACTGGGTTGAATTTCCCACTCCAGGACTTGTCCAGATTGGGGATCAATGGTAATTAAAAAAGAGATAGTTAAGCGATCGCTCCCAGGTACTAAAGAACAGCGTTCTGCCACACCTGGGGGTAGAATGGGCAGCACTAATTCTCCCAGATATACTGATTTGCCCCGTTTGAGTGCTTCTCTATCTAAGGCTTCATCAGGTTGGACATAGTGAGAAACATCGGTAATATGAACGCCTAAAAGCCAATTTCCGGCTAGGTTTTTTTCTAAACTAAAAGCGTTTTCTATAACTTTGGTATCGCCATTTACCCCTTCAATGGTGAAAGTAAATAAATTACGCAAATCCAGCCGATTTTTCAGGTCTGCTTTAAGTAGCTTTTTGGGCAACTTGGCGGCTGCATCTAGTACATTATCTGGAAAAGTCCGGGAAAGGTCATGTTTACACGTAACTAAATCTATATCAGCAGCAGCTTCGGCATCGCTACCGAGGATTTGCACCACTCGACCAAGGGGAGGATATTGTGCTAACGGGTAACGCAAAACTTCCACATGAACCAAGTGATCGATCGCTTCTTCCAACTTTGCCTCGTTAGGTTGAATCTTCAGTTCAAACAGCAATCGATCATCTAAAGGCACAGCCCGGAAACCAGCTTCTACCTGCTTAATTCGTGCCAGTAAAGTGTGGTTAGAACGTTCTAGAATTAGCTTCACCTCCCCTTCAGGAGAGCGACGACGGCTGCCTTCTTTGAGAACTCTTACCAAAACGCGATCGCCATTCCAAGCATTACTCAAATGACTTTCGCGGATGTAAATATCCTCGGCTCCTTCGACATCTTGAATAGCAAAGCAAAAGCCTTTACTAGAACAACGGAGCTTTGCCTCGATTACTCCCTCTTCGGTGACACGGCGGTACTTGCCCCGTTCTTTCACTAAAATACCGATTTTTTCGAGAACATCTAAGGCAATGTGAAGTTTTTGTAAGCTTTTTTCATCTTCACAGCCAAGTTTCTTTTCTAAAACCTTCCGAGCTACCAATTTATCATCGGTGAAATTGGCAAGGAGTGTAGCGATTGAAAATTCCATGCAGTGAACCGACCTTTGGTCAAAACATCATTGGTTGTTTAATCTGGTTCTTTTCTGTATACCCTCACGGCTTACAGAAACAAGCTGGAAGCGAATTGCTCAGAGGCAAGGCTTCCTAAGTTCTAAGGAAAGGAAGCCCAACCCAGCAAGAGTGGGAAACTACTCCGGCAGTTCCGAGCAAAGGAAGCCTACCCACGAACAACTCTGGGCATCTACGAACTTCTCACTGCACGATGCTCTCAGAATTCGCCTGCGTTCAACTCTCTTCATCTAACCAAACTGAGAAAGTACGCCTGATTTAAATCTAGCCCCGCTAGGTAATTACGCGACGGGTTTTTGAAAAGCTGGGTTTAGAGAATCCATACTGCTCAAAAGCGCTATGCAGGGAAGCTACTGCGGTTAGGCAGCCCCCGTCTTGGCGGTTCCCGTCGTTAGCGCTAGCGGTAGCGATAGCCGTTAGCGAGGAACGAGCGTCGGAACGAGCGTCTGGGGGACTACCGAACCCGAAGGGTCTTGAGGTCTCCCCAAGGGGAGGAGGCAGTGCGGTCTTGGGGTCTCCCCAAGTGGAGCAACTGCCGTCAAGTGGCGTGGAAACTACAGGTGTTTGATTGTCTAGAGTGAAGGTAATTTTACGCCATTAGAATCTGATTTTTGACTCGGAGGAACTGCCGGTGAACCCAATTTACCCACATGTAGAATCGGTAACAATTAGGTGAGCAGCTTAATAAGCAGTGAGGGCGAACCGTATCTCCATTATTGTAGATTTAGAGCGCATTTCCAGAAAATAGTTCTAGATATTAAGTTGGGTAATCAGTATAGCATTGCAGACAAGACTACCCAGATAAGTTAGCACTAGCTAAAAATTTCGTCAAAAAATAGCTGCTGCTACAATTGGGACACAGGACAAAGCAATAATATCACTAAGCTGATGCCCGCCTAAATTGTATAAACACTCTTTACGGTGGTTAACTGTTAACTGTTGACGGTTATCAGTCATCGGTCATCGGTCATCAGCCTTCATGTAAATGTTCAAGTTAAATGCATAACAGCTTATTGATGAGAGTTAAAAATAAAAAATGCAATATTGGTAGGCATCCTGGGTATAGAGTGGATGTAAATTAAAGTAAGGGTAGCTAGCTCGCTTGAGCATACAGGCAGTATCGACCCCGTTATTAAAAAGATTTAGATTGGTAGCAATATTATGTTGGCTCAATTCCAGAGCTTGTATCCCAAGGGCAGTCTGATTTCTGAATTAGTGCAAATTTTTCAAGGAAAATATATTGTCCGGGCAAGCGTGCAAATAGAAGGTGTAACCCGTGCTACGGGTATGGCAGCAGCAGAAACAGTAGAAGCAGCAGAAGACCAAGCCAGAACCAGGGCGCTGATAGTTTTGGGTATTACAAATGCGCCACAGCAATCAGTCGCATTTAGCTCAAATCCAATTCCCCCAGCGCAGCTAAATTCTTCCTTGAATACCAAAAGTGGATTAGATGAGTCTGCTGCCTATTCCTCTGCCAAAGATCAGGATTTTGTTAGTAGTCAGTGGCCAGTAGTCAGTGACAAAGAAATATCTATACCGCCTTCCAAAGTACGGAACATCAAAGCAGAAGTAGTAACAAACAATAATGAACAGTACGGGTACAGCAGTGGTGCGTCCCTACCAAGCGATAACTATAGCCAGGATTTAGGTCAAAACTTTCCTGTGGCAGCCAACAAGGGGCTAGAATTTGATCCTCCAGTGGAAAACTTGGAAATAACCTTTGATAAACAGGTGGAAAATCAAACATTTCCAGAGATTTCTGCCAATAATGTCACACCATTTACACCTCGGAGTTACAGCCCTCAAGAGAATGTTGCTACCCCGCCAGTGGCAGGAAAGAGAAAGAAGAAAGCTGAACCCGTTGATTTATCGGATGTAATTGCTAAAACAGATGTCGAACTTCAGCGTTTAGGCTGGACACCAGAACAAGGACGGGAACATCTGATTGAAACTTATGGTAAACGGGGGCGTACTTTGCTAACTGAAGAAGAATTACACGGATTCCTCAAATACTTACAATCTCAGCCAGACCCAATAGCGGGATTTTGATTTGTCATTAGTCATTAGTCATTAGTTATTTGTAAGGACTAATGACTAATAACGTAGTCTGTTGAATCTAAATCGAGTTTTGAAGTCAAATAACCCCTTTTCATCAGTGAAAAGGGGTTATTTTTAGGGTTTAAGGGAATTAAATGTGGTAAATCACCATTTACCAATCGTGACTATTAATTAAGAACAGCAACTGCTGGACGGCTACCAGCAGCGTGACGGTCAATCACTTCGTCAATTAAGCCGTATTCTCTGGCTTCCTCAGGTGACATGAAGAAGTCACGTTCAGTATCTTCAGCAATGCGCTCAATTGGTTGACCTGTATGTTCGGCTAAATAGTCATTTAGCCGCTTCTTGTGGTACAAAATTTCCCGCGCCTGAATTTCGATATCAGTCGCTTGTCCTTGAGCGCCACCTAGAGGTTGATGAATCATAATCCGAGAATGGGGTAAACTCATCCGCTTACCCTTAGCACCAGCACTGAGGAGGAAAGCGCCCATACTCGCCGCCAATCCGGTACAAATTGTACAGACATCAGGGCGAATGTGTTTCATAGTGTCAAAAATGCCCATACCAGCCGTCACCGAACCACCGGGAGAATTGATGTACATATAAATGTCTTTCTCCGAGTCTTCGGCATCCAAATACAGCAGTTGGGCAACAATCAAGTTAGCAATGTTGTTGTCAACTTGTTGTCCCAAAAAGATGATGCGCTCACGCAACAGCCGTGAGTAGATGTCAAAGGCGCGTTCGCCTCGACCCGATTGTTCAATAACGATAGGAATCATGGAAGCGTGTTTGTGGCTACTTTAAATACATTTTATCGATGACAGCACGAAACTGGGGTTTATCTCTACAGTTCTCAAGCAGATAAATCAATCCTTTCTCGTTTTCCCTTATCTAATACAGCGATTTTCAGTTGAGCAGACTATAAAATTTAACCCCTAAGGGCACTTTTTAGGAACAGAAGGTGTCTAAAAAAAAGGGAAGAACAAATTAAAAACTCTAATTATCGCCAACCTCATATCTCGGCATTTGCTGGACAACTTTGGCGATGTAGTGATTAAGCCGATAACCGAAATCCAACTTACTTAGGGAATTGTGTTAAATCAGTCACATTTTGAACATTTTTTTAGGATTTTCCTCAGCAATTCTCAAGTTATTTTTGTTAGATTCGGTAAATCGATAGTACAAGGTGTATTTAGAATAACCAGTCCTACTTGAATGCTATCCACCCAGAGAGACGTGCCATGCTGGAAAAACTTGTACAAGCCGCCATCATCACCTTCTTGCTCCACCTGATAGCAGGACTTAGCCCAAATACTATGATTCAAACAAGGACAGCATCACCTGTGCCAGAAACGCCACCAAATATCGTTAGCTTACTATTGCGATCGTTTCAGTAAAAATATTTCAGAAATTGTACAGGTGTCGGCGATATCAAAGACATGGACTACTATCTCTTACCCAAGGGATAATTCGCTCGTAGGATTTCTTGCTTATATACATAGCTGTTTAGGCTAACACTTCTGGGAACAAGATAGACTGAGCAAAGAAGGCAACTACTTGCGTTTAATCATGACTAATCGCCTTGCTGAAGCTAAGAGCCTCTATCTCCGCAAACACGCCGAAAACCCGATTGATTGGTGGTCTTGGTGTGATGAAGCACTTGCAACTGCAAGGGCGCAAAATAAACCGATTTTTCTCTCCATTGGCTATTCTAGTTGCCACTGGTGTACTGTCATGGAAGGCGAGGCTTTTTCTGATATTGCGATCGCTGACTACATGAATGCTAATTATCTTCCCATCAAAGTAGACAGGGAAGAAAGACCTGACCTCGATAGCATTTATATGCAAGCTTTGCAGATGATGAGTGGTCAAGGGGGTTGGCCTTTAAACGTATTTCTTTCCCCAGAAGATTTAGTGCCGTTTTATGCTGGTACTTATTTCCCTGTAGACCCGCGCTATGGTCGTCCTGGATTTTTGCAGGTGTTGCAAGCGCTTCGCCGTTACTACGATACCGAAAAAGCAGAATTACAGGAACGCAAAGCCTTAATTATTGAGTCGCTGCTCACATCTGCGGTGTTGCAAGATGGTACAACAGATGAGCTTGAAGACCATGAATTACTCCGCCAAGGTTGGGAAACCAGCACAGGTGTAATTACTCCTAGTCAATCTGGTAATAGCTTTCCGATGATTCCCTATGCAGAATTAGCACTGCGGGGAACTCGATTTAATTTTGAATCTCGCTATGATGGTAAGCAAGTTTGTACCCAACGCGGATTAGACTTAGTGCTGGGGGGCATTTACGATCATGTGGGCGGTGGCTTTCATCGCTATACTGTTGACGCTACTTGGACAGTGCCCCATTTTGAAAAAATGCTCTACGACAATGGACAGATTGTGGAGTATATAGCTTCTTTATGGAGTGCAGGAGTACAAGAAGCAGCCTTTGAGAGAGCAGTTGCTGGTACTGTACAATGGCTGAAGCGGGAAATGACCGCGCCTGAAGGTTACTTTTATGCTGCTCAAGATGCCGACAGCTTCATTGAATCCACGGCAGTAGAACCAGAAGAAGGAACCTTTTACGTCTGGAATTACAGCGAATTACAACAACTGTTAACACCTGAAGAATTAACCGAATTAGAACAGTTTACAGTAACACCTAACGGCAACTTTGAAGGACGTAATGTCTTGCAAAGGCGCTATTCTGGGCAACTGAGTGCAACGGTGGAAACGGCTCTGAGCAAGCTGTTTACCGCTCGCTATGGCGTTAGTTCTGAGTCTTTAGAAACTTTTCCCCCGGCTCGTAACAACCAGGAAGCAAAAACCACTAACTGGCCAGGTCGCATTCCTTCAGTGACAGATACGAAGATGATTGTCGCTTGGAATAGCTTGATGATTTCTGGACTCGCTAAAGCTGCTGGGGTTTTCCAAGAACCGTTATATCTGGAATTAGCAGCACGAGCAGCAAATTTTATCTTGGAAAATCAGTTTGTCGATGGGCGTTTTCACCGACTCAACTATCAAGGAGAACCAACCGTTTTAGCGCAGTCTGAAGATTACGCCTTTTTTATTAAAGCTCTGCTGGATTTACAAGCTTCCAACCCTGAGCATAAGCAATGGTTAGAAAAAGCGATCGCTATCCAAGATGAATTCAACGAATTTCTCTGGAGTGTCGAATTAGGTGGGTATTATAACACATCAATTGGTTCTAGTCAAGATTTAATTGTGCGGGAGCGCAGTTACGTTGATAATGCTACACCATCAGCTAATGGAATTGCGATCGCTAATCTTGTTCGTCTCGCCCTACTCACCGATAATCTAGATTATTTGGATTTAGCGGAACTTGGTTTGAAAGCTTTTAGGAGTGTAATGCATCGCGCTCCCCAAGCCTGTCCCAGTTTATTTACAGCGTTGGATTGGTATCGTAATTCTACGTTGATTCGCAGCACCATTGAGCAAATAAACTCTCTGATCCCCAAGTTTTTACCAACGGCTGTGTTTGCCATCACATATGATTTACCAGAGGGGAGCGTTGGGTTAGTTTGCCAAGGTTTGAAGTGTCTTGCACCAGCAGTAAATGTAGAGCATTTATTGCAGCAAGTGGAGAAAAGTCAGGTGAGGGCGTGAAATAGTTTTATTTCTCTTAACTAGAATGTTACCAGCAGGTCATGCAGTGAAGGCATCGCGGGGAAGGGTGCGATCTCGACTCAGGTCAAGTTCTTCGGTAAGTTCAGCCAAGGGGGATTGACGGAAAAACTCTGAGAGTTTGCTTGGTTGATCTGGGTGGATGCCGTTGTGTGTGGTTAGGCTTTGGGCAAGGAGTTGGATGATGTACAGTTTATCGTTGGGGGAAAGCTGAAGGAGTTGTTGTTCAAGTTCTTGGATAGCCATGATCAAGTTTAAGTAGAAGATAAATTTATTCTACTTTCAGCGTCAGGGGTTAATTTAGTTTGACTGGTTTTTTACCCTCTGTTTTTTTGACGAATGACTATTAACTCATGTAGCAAATTAACCGCCATTGTATTAGCTGGGGGAAAAAGTTCTCGGATGGGTCAAGATAAAGCCTTGATTCCTATTCAAGGAGTGCCTTTGTTGCAGCGAGTTTGTGGGATTGCTCAAAGCTGTGCTGATGTTATTTATGTAGTCACTCCCTGGCCAGAACGCTATCAAGATTTGCTTTTGCCTGGTTGTCAATTTATCCGAGAAATACCTTTATCTGGTGAATCTCTCGCCCACGGGCCTTTAGTTGGTTTTGCTCAAGGACTAGCCGAAGTGCAAACAGATTGGGTGCTGTTGCTAGCTTGCGATTTGCCGAGGTTGCGGGTTGAGGTGTTGCAAGAATGGGTAACTCGACTTGATAGGGTGGGAGATGATAAGGTCGCAGCTTTAGCTCATCATCCCAAAGGTTGGGAACCTCTGTGTGGTTTCTATCGCCGTAGCTGTTTGCCCCAAGTTTTAGAGTTTATCAACCAAGGGGGGCGATCGTTTCAACAGTGGCTTCAGCAATATTTTGTAGAAGTTTTGCCTTTAGCAGAACCCGAAATGCTGTTTAACTGTAATACACCAGGGGACTTGACTAAGAGTTAATTGAAGAATACAGAATTTAGAATCAATTAGTGGAGGATGAGGGGAATTTTACTTCTGAATTCTGACCGGAGGCGGAGCGTCTCCGGCTCCGCTCCTGACTCCTGAATTCTGCTGTTTAGCGACTGCGACAAAATTTGCGATCGTTATCATTCTGAGGATATTGCCAAGAATAGGCAAAATGGCTAACTCCCTTCAGTTGGGGGGCGTATTGGCGAAGTGCTTGCATTTGCGCTTCTAGGGATGGACGATTACTAATAGATCCTCCCCATTTGCCGGCTAAAGCTGGAATCACTTGAGTACCAGGTTTTGTCATACTCAAAACCCGTTGCACTTGTGCCACAATACAACTCGCATTACCGCAATTCCCATAAGCCATAGGATGCCACTGCAAAGTGGTGGGGAAGCGATCCCAAGGTTGTAAGCGGGAATCATACCCTTGTCCTACAGTTTGGTTACCGTCAGGGAAAAACACTACTCCTGTGGGAATATTTTGCTGCTTTGCTGGGTAACTAGCTATAGTGACAAAATCTAGAATTCCTTGCATGGCGTGAGCAACGGCGAGTTGCCACAATTCCCACTGTAAAAGTGGCTGTCTATCAGTTGCAGGCAGAATTGATTTTTGCCCTGGCGGTGGGATGCGTCCTTGCCAGAGGGGTTCGCCTTCTTGAGGATAAAGTTTATCGAGTTCAGCGATATCTCCAGCGGTGACATATCCCTTACGCAAAAAGCGGCGAATCAAGTCTAGCCCTTTGTAATTCTGTGCCCGTTTAAATAAAGCTTCTTGAATTGCAGGACTAAATAGCCATAAATCTGAAACTTTGGTGGCGATGGAATCACTTCCTGCTTGGCGCGGATAGCGTACGTAGTCTAATAGCAAACCATCTGGACGACGGCGTAAAACTTCTTGTACTAATTGATAGTAGTCGCGTTTTGCTTGTGGGTTGTAGGGGTCGATAAATAGTTGAGAGCCGTTATCTACGACATATAAGCTTGTTTGACCTTTGCCATTACGAGCGATCGCATCTTCTCTATCTCGGCGCTGGGCGTAAGTATAGCCGAAATTGGTAGTAAACATCCAGGCGTAGACCTTTAAACCGCGTTGCCGACCTTTTTGAATTGCTGTGGCGAGTAAATCGGCGTTTTCTGCTCCTGGGGTGCGAATTACAGAAGGCCAAGCCGTCGGGTTGGCTGTTGCTGGCAATAATACTTGCCCGTCGTAAAATACTTCTATATAAACTTGATTATAACCACGGTTGACAATCCGATCCATAATCTGGTCGATTGTTCCTGGTTGAACATCACAGGGATACAAGCGCAACCAGAGGGCTTGGATTTGCGGCCAAGTCCGAGTGCGACACTTCTGTAATTCCTGCGCCTGCTTTTTTACTAAGTTTTGGTAGCGGGTTTGGGCATCTTGCTTGCCTTTGAGAGCTGATAAACGTAAGGTTTCTTTTTCTTGTGCTGCTGCTGCTGATAAGTGACAATACTGGGTTACTTGCGCCCTTGCTGGTTCGCTTCCCAAGTTGGGGAGCAACGAACTACTAGTGAAAACAACAGCGAATAGGCGCTGCCAAAATAATCTTGATCTTGCAACGTTCAAGGAATGGTTAGACATACCTAGCAGTAGATGGACACAATAATCATCGACCCCAATTCAGATAATTGTGGGCAACGTGTATCGAATTATATCGTTAAGGAGTAAAGGTTCTAAAACCTCTTTTTTCAAGACTGCTAAAGGACTATTTGTGTTGCCGATTTTTTTTATATATACATAAATACATACATTGCAGTATAAAATATCTAAATTTTTACGCAATTTATTCTACTATTGGGTAGATTTTGCCTCTACCTTAGTTGGTGAAAATCTGCCAAAACCAGTAGTATGTTTTAACTTAGAATAACCTGACTTTTAGCTCTTGTCATTACCCCCATTTTTTTAATTTCTGGCTTCGTTGCTATTTCATTTGCGAATTAATAGCTATATGTAGCAGTCCTAAAAATCATTTTTAAATAAATTAACCGCAGAGGCGCAGAGAACGCAGAAAGAGGAATCGGAGATTTTCACGGCTTATTTAGGATTGCTATAGCTAAAGCCGATTAAAACTTTCAATATTTCAATAAACAAGGTAGGAGGTGAACCAAAGCGTCTACGCAACGATCGCAAAGTCAAGCCAAGTGAACTAAAAGCTAAATTTGCTATTTTTGAATGTGGTGCTGAGTATGTTTCTTATGCCATTCTTACCCCAAAAGGAATTTTAATATGTATCGTCGTTGGTTCTTATCTGCTTTAGCACTTTTGATGAGTATAGTTTTAGCTGCTTGCACTACAGCAACCACTCAACAGCCACAAACAAAAATCACAAACCCTACTGAAACGGCAAATACAAATTCTCAGCAATTATCAAAAGGATCAGCAAGAAGAGTTGTTGCTATTTCTTCTCTTTCTGCTGACATTGTCTCTCAACTCGATCAAACAAAAATTGTTGGAATCACTGGGAGTAAATTATTTAATAATGACTCAAGATTCAAGGATATCCCCCGCGTTAGCGAAGGGCAAAGTCCGCCCAATTTAGAAAAAGTGGTAGCACTCAAACCAGATTTAGTTATTGGTGCAGAAGGTTTTTTTAACATTCCAATTCAAAAACTTCAACAGCTAGGGATTCCAACCTTTATGACTAAAGTAAATAACTGGGAATCTTTAGAAGAACTTACTAAAACGCTTGCTAAATCAATTGATGCTGATGCTCAACCTTTGTTAAACCGTTACAAAACTTTCTTGCCAGAAAAGCCTACTCAGGGTTTTTCTACTCTAGCGCTGGTTAGTCGTCAACCAATTTTAGCGCCGAATAAAAACAGTTGGGCAGGGGATTTGCTGGCGAAATTTCAGGCGAAAAATATAGCAGCAGATTTACAAGGAAAAAGCCCAATTGGCGGCTATGTGACGCTTTCGGCTGAGAAAGTTTTAGAAGCAAATCCAGAGGTGATAATTTTGGTCAATCCTCCGCAAGGAAATTCAGAAGCGACGCTTTTAGATTCACTGAAGAAGGAAGCTTTTTGGCAGCAACTGCAAGCAACCAAAAATAACCGAGTCTATGTGTTTGATTATTATGGCCTGGTGAATCCAGGTAGTATAGATGCAATTGAAAAAGCTTGTCAGCAGCTTAAGCAAGCGTTGTTTGCGCCACAGTCTACTTAGCTCAATAAATATAATTTAAAATCTTGTTTTCAGGTTCTACCTTGATGAATATAATGGTTCCTATTCAGCTTACAAGATTATCTTGCGAGGTGTAGAGGCACGGCATACCGTGCCCTTACCCGTGTACTTTCAATCTTTTGTAGAACTAATTGGTTTTTGAGCAAAGGGGATATTTTTTTTACCTTCAGGAGAAGCACCTCCAAGGCTGCGGAAATATACTCCTCCAATAGTAAGTAAAAATGTTACATATCCTACTGCTTGTACAAGATAGAGATTGTCTCTGTAACCAAATAAAGATTTGAGGATAACACCAGGAAACTGTTCGTCAGGCAAGATTCTGGAAGTATTTGAAACCATTGGCCCCAAAATACAAGAGTGGACTTTAGTAAAACGTTCGTAATAGAAACAAAGGCTTTCTCTAGCACGACTGCTAAGGGCAAAGTTAACCACAGCGTCGTCAAAATGTTTCAAAGCTGAAACTACCAACCCAGCAACAATCAACACTAATAAAACGCCCATTACCTGGAAAAACTGGCGGATGTTAATTTTGACACCCCATTTAAATAGCAGCACCCCAATTGCAGATGCCACTACTAAACCACCAATAGCACCCAAGGCTGGCATTAATCCCTGTTGAAGAATATTAGCAGCAACGAACAGAACAGTTTCAAAGCCTTCGCGGACAACGGCAACTAAAATTAAAGTAAAAACACCCCAACCAGCATTTGAGTTTTGTGTCAGTGCTTGTGTAACTGCTCCTTCAACTGTAGCTTTCATGAATCTGGCTTGTTTAGTCATCCAGATTAGCATCCAACTGAGCATTGCGATCGCTAATACGCTAAACACACCCTCCAATGCTGGCTCAACTACCGAGGTGTATTGAGGATTCGCTGCTCCCAGTACTTGAATAACCCAACTGAATAGCACGCCTATTAAGGCACTGATGACAATACCAACGCCGACACCAGCATATACCCAAGAGTTGAGTCGGGATTGTTTAGCTTTTTTCAGCAAAGCTAGCACAATGCCAATAACAAGGGCGGCTTCTACTCCCTCTCGGAGCGTTATTACAAAAGTAGGTATAGCAGTACTAAAATTCATCTTTTGTCCTTTGTCTTTTTTCATTTGCCATTAGTCATTTGCCCTTTGTCAGTTGTCCTTTGAATTATTTTGTGACTAATGACTAATGACCAATGACTAATGACTAATGACTATTAACTAAAATCGCGTAGCATCTTTTTCAATTCGAGATTATGCATCTCTTCTTGCCCAATCATGCCACGAGCAAATTCTTCAAGATAAATGCTGGCATTGGTGACAGTTTCAAGCAGATTCTTATACAGCTCCAATGCCTTTTTTTCATGAGATAAGCTTTCTTCCAAGATATCCTTGACTTTATGCTGGTAGGTTTCTTCCATTGGGGCAATTTTCAAGGAGGGATGCCCATCTAAACCGGTGAGAATTTCTCCCACTTGTTCGGCATGAAGTAAAGATTCACTTGCCTGTGCTTTGAAAAAGGCCACAATTGGAATACGGTTAGGGCCAGTCACCATCAAAGAATAATGTGTATAGCGCACTACTCCTGCTAGTTCAAATTCCATAATGGCGTTAAGCAAGTCAATGGTCTTTTTATAGTCAAGTTCTTGCATCAGTTCTTAGTTCAAGTAATGAATGTGTAACTAGGTAGAAGTTAGGAGTTAGGAGTTGAAAGTTAAAACTTAGCAGTTCGGGATTCTTAATTCATAACTCCTAGCTCATAAATCCTAACTGTTTCCTCATTCTAAACTCCTTACCCTATACTTCCCATTAAATGAAAGTGTTATCGCTGTGCTTGGGTATTGGATTTACCAACCACTTTTTGAGAGTTTTCTTCAATAGTTTTCACCAGTTTGGTAACATCATTAGCAGTTTTGACTGCTTTGGCTGGTGGGATGGCAGAAGGCCAAACTTTTATTAGTTCAGCAAAACTAGCATCGATCGCTTTGTGGGCTTCGGGATCTGCTTGAGCTACTTGACTAGAAATTCCTTTGTATAAATCATTGGCGTAAACGACAAAACCACGAGAATCTTGATACTCAATTGGCGCGGTTATTTTACCATCTGCGATCGCAGCGCCATATTCGGAGTTAGCTGAATCTAGCAATTCGTTAACGACCTGTAGCACAAATCCTGGTTTTGAGCGTTGATCTGCTGGCAAAGCTGCGATCGCGGAATCAACTGCTTCCACTGAAGAAGTAAAATTAGTTTTAACTTTGCTATCCTTCGGACTAGATTTTACTAAATCTTGTAAACTTACCAATGTTGTCTTAAATTCTTTGACTTTGCGCTCATTTAATTGTTCTTCTACATCAACATAAATTTCCTCAACTGGATGTCCAATATGAGGTTCTGCTTGTTTTGGCTGATTCTGATCTAGAAGTTCTTGTGCTACTAAAAGATGCCCTTTCATTAAGCCCAATTTACTCATGTAGTCAACATCTTTTGCCTCACCTGTGAGTACCACTTCCTGAACACCAACTTGGTCTTTTATTTGGTCGAACTGCTCTTGAGTAATTACTTTTTTAGTAACTAAATCTTCTGGGCTGCCGTATGGGCGATTTGCCTGGATTTTGTTTGATAAAGCTAGAATACCTAGTTTGGCTTCAAACTTATCCAATTCTGACAATATAGCGCTGTTAATGTTAATTTTTTCTTTGCCACCGTGACCACTGTGACCGTTATTACTTACTGCCTGTGTAGCTTGAGGGCTAGCAACTGGTGCTGATGGATTTTCTGCGGTTGGTGTACTACTACAGGAACTCAAGGTAACTATTACGGCTGCTGCTGCTGTTAAACAGATATAACGAAGTTTTATCATCTTTGCTTCTTGCAGAACTAAAAAGGTATTAATTGAAACATTTCAAACTATTACTATCAAATAGTTTGTTTGACACATTGTCATAGATTTTACTGTCGCATATAATGACAGTTTTTATCAATTATTATCTAAAATTTTAAGGAATTAATACGAATAATATTGTCACAAATTTTTAATAGGGTTTTTAGAGTTGCTATCAGCAACTACTTCAAATTGGCCCATACAACCGTTTTCTGCGATCGCATCCTGATGGGGATGGAACATATACTTACCTGGGTAGCGAAAAGCAAATTCCAAGATGTGCCTTTCTGCTACACCCATCGTAATCACATCAGTTTTCTCGCTAGGAGTCATGCTCATGCCATAGCGATAGACATCAAAGAAGTTGGCGTGGAGATGAAACGTCACTGCTGGATCGTATTCAATGATGTTAAGGACATACAGCCGAATCAACTGATTTTGATAAATAGGGATGGGATGATGCATATAGTGATGAGGCAAACCGTTGAAAGCGTAATAGTCATTATGGCTATCATCATTCACGTCATACCCAGCCATTACTAGTACGATCTCATCAGCCGGGGGACGAGGAGTAGGTGGATCGATGATGAACATCCCGTAAAGTCCCTTAGCGATGTGACGGGTGACTGGTTCAATATGGCAGTGATACAGGTGTACACCATAGGGTTCAGCATCAAATTCATAAATTGTGGCTTTGCCGTTGCTGATTGGGCGAACACCATCCATTTCTGCCGGATGAACGCCATGAAAATGCAAAGAGTGAGAATGTCCCGCATTATTGAGAAATAGTACCCGGATGCGATCGCCCTGTTTTGCCCGTAGCGTTGGCCCTGGTATGCGACCGTTTAAGTCCCAGATGTTGTAAGAGACAGCACTATTGAGTTTAATGATCGAAGTACCCGCAGTTAACTGAAATTCTCGGATAGTCCGCCCATTTTCTTGCTTTACTGTCCCATAATCAAAATCCCTTAACATCTTCATCGGATTATTAACGTCATCGGATGCTTCCATATCGAATGGTGGCACTTTGACGATTGACTTACTTTGTAGATTTAGCATCTGCCAAAGTCCAGCTGCACCAATTACTCCAGCACCTGCTATACCCAGCTTTAGTAATTGACGACGGCTCAAAAATTTTTCGTTACCCAGAGTGAAGTTGTTGGGCATGACATTTAGTTACAGTTAGTGCCAAACAAAGAATTGCAAAATATTTTCAATTGCTTTTAAATATTAGAGGAATTAATAATTATTGTCAATAAATTTAATAACTTCAAAGCTGCTGCTTTAAGTTATTAAATTTAGATCAAGTCATAATCAGTCAGTGAAAATTACAAGCAAATTTCCAGATTTTATCAGTATTTATTTTAACCTTATGTATAAAGAATATGTCAATAAATTAGCTTTTACTGCCTATGTTCTATTTTATTGATATGCTTATTGTTTTATAGCAGTCCTAAATTATTTGTAAAAGTAAATTAACCATAGAGGCGCAGAGAGAGGAATTGGAGATTTTCAGGAGTTATTTAGGATTGCTATAGCAGTACTTGTAATACAAACAATGCGTATAATAGCACCTGGAATATAGACGAAACTAAGATAGTGTTGCTATGCTGTAGTGCATTTTATTTGCTTGGAGATAAGATAAATTGCGTTTTTATAATATTTTCAGTACTTGGCATTTTTAATTTTTAATCGTTGATTAAAGCATCTACCGATTTAAACTAAGTTCTTAAAATTTATTTGCGAGGTATACAGCGTGGCAAGAATTCTTCTCAAGTCAAAAGGCGTATCACTAATTTTGATAGGTATTTTGAGCTTTTATCTAGTTATTGGAGCGTCTACACCAGCCTATGCCATGCATATTATGGAAGGTTACTTACCAGGAAATTGGGCAATTTTTTGGTGGGTAGTGGCGTTACCATTTTTTATTTTAGGATTGCGATCGCTGACTCGCATCACCCAAGCCAACCCTGAACTAAAATTACTCTTGGCATTGGCGGGAGCTTTTACCTTTGTCTTGTCAGCGTTGAAACTTCCTTCAGTCACGGGTAGTTCTTCGCATCCTACAGGTACAGGGTTAGGAGCAGTGCTATTTGGCCCTCTAGCTATGTCGGTGCTGGGGGGTTTAGTTCTGTTATTTCAAGCGTTGCTGTTGGCTCATGGAGGGTTGACGACATTGGGGGCAAATGCTTTTTCGATGGCGATCGCAGGGCCATTTGCTGCTTATTGGATATATCATTTGACGATGCGGCTAACTGGTAAGCAAAAAATAGCCATATTTTTAGCAGCCGCCTTGGGAGATTTACTCACCTACATTATTACTTCCGTGCAACTTGCTCTTGCTTTTCCCGCACCCGTAGGTGGATTTATAGCCTCATTTACCAAGTTTGCGGGAATTTTTGCGATTACTCAAGTTCCTCTGGCAATTAGTGAAGGTTTGCTAACTGTATTGGTATGGAATTGGCTACAATCTTATACACCTCAAGAACTAGAATTTTTGAAATTAATCAAAGGGGAACCTCAACACAATGAAACAGTCTAAGAAAGGATTGAGTAATTGGCTGTTGCTATTAGGAGTAGTGGTATTGGCAGTAGCACCACTAGTATTAATTAAAGGAGAATTTAACGGCGCAGATGGTCAGGCTGAAGATGCAATCAAAGAAATTCAGCCCAAATATAAACCTTGGTTTAATCCATTAATTGTGTTACCAAGTGGAGAAGTAGAAAGCTTATTATTTTCCGTGCAAGCGGCAGCGGGTGCTGGAGTAATTGGTTATGTGATTGGGTTGTATAAAGGGCGATCACAACATCAAAGGAATAAGGAATGAGTCTGCAAATAGATACTCTTGCATACACTAATCGGTTGCGGTGGTTAGCACCAGAACAGAAATTGCTGTTTGCGATCGCTCTTCTGATTATCGCTGCCTTTAGCCATCCCCTAGTTCAAGTTTTGATTGCAGTTTGGATGAGTACTTGGACAATTATATATGCAGGGATTCCTAGCAAAATTTATTTTAAACTAGTTTATGTTGCTAGTTTATTTTGGTTAACAAGTTTACCAGCTTTAGTGATCAATGGCGTAAGTATTTCGCAGTTACATTTAGTGCAAACTGACTCAGCAGCAGGCTTGGATATTGGCTCTTATTATGTGTACATCAGTATTCACGGTATTGAACAGGGATTGATGATTTTAGCACGAGCGATCGCCTCTCTTTCCTGCTTATATTTTATCATGTTAACTATCCCCTTCACCGAACTTTTACAAGTTCTGCGCCGCGTGGGTTTTCCTGTGCTGTTAACCGATTTATTATTACTAATGTACCGTTTTATTTTTATTTTATTAAACACATCTGCCGAATTATGGATTGCCCAACAAGCTCGTGGTGGCTATTGCAGTTTTAATATTGGCATGAAAAGTTTAGCTCTATTAATTGGACAATTGCTCAAGCGAACCCTAGAAAACTATCGTCAAGTATCCTTGAGTTTGGCATCACGGGGATTTAATGGAGAATTTAAAGTTTGGCATCCTCATCGCTATCATTTATCCAAGCGTTATGCCATCGAAGCTGTTATAGGATGTGCGTTATTAATAGCATTGGATTGGTATAATCATGCAACAGTTTTCACTCGAATTTGAAAAGTTATATTACACTTATACAAACGTAGAAGAATCAGCTTTAAATGGATTAACTCTCAAAATTCCTGCTCATAAGAAATGTGCGTTAATAGGTCAAAATGGTTGCGGTAAAACCACACTATTTTTATTAGCTAACGGGTTATATAAACCTCAAAAAGGCAGTGTGTATTGGCAAGGTAAGCCTCTACAATACGACCGAAAATCACTCATGAAGTTACGACAACAAGTAGGGCTAGTTTTTCAAGATCCAGAGCAACAATTAGTAGCTTCTACTGTTGAAGAAGATATTTCTTACGGCTTGTGCAATTTAGGATTGCCGATAAGAGAAATTAAACAACGAGTTGAACAAGCTTTAGTCGAATTTGAACTTACTCAGTTAGCACAAAGACCTGTCCATCATCTCAGCTTAGGGCAAAAAAAGCGAGTTTCCATAGCTGATGTTATGGTGCTAAAACCAGAACTACTATTATTAGATGAACCAACGGCGTATCTTGATAAGTTGCATACTCGTAAGTTGATGGCAACCCTGAAAAAGATTCATGCAGATGGTACAACTATAGTAATGGCAACCCACGATCTTGATTTAGTTTATCGTTGGGCAGATTGGATATTTGTGATGGATCGGGGACAACTGGTGATTGAAGGAAAACCCGAAGATGTTTTTAATCAACGCGAAATTCTTGAAGATTTACAGCTAGGACTGCCACTGATATATGAAATGTTATTTGCTGAGGTATCACCCGAAGAAGAACCAGTTTTAGAGCGCTTACGGCAACGAATACTGCATAAATTTTGTAATTTTTAATTAAAAATAGCCATATTTTTTAAGTAGAATTTAATTGTTAAGAAGATAAAAAATTAATATTTACCGAGAAATTAAGAAAGTAATGTTGACAAAAATTGCCGTTGAAAAAATTCTTGAACGTGCTTTGATAGGGTCCGATTTATCTCCCGAAGAAGGAGTGCTATTGTTACAACAAACTGAGCCAGAGGCGATCGCAGCAATACGTATTACATCCGACACACTCCGTCACACGCAAGCCGGCGATACGGTTACATACGTAATTAATCGTAATATTAACTTTACTAATATTTGTGAGCAGCACTGTAGTTTTTGTGCTTTCCGTCGAGATGATGGTGATGCCGGTGCATATTGGTTAGATTCGGCGCAAATCTTGGAAAAAGCGACAGATGCGGTGCAACGGGGTGCGACAGAAATCTGTATGCAGGGGGGATTAAATCCACAAGCGCTGATAAATGGTAAATCTTTGTCCTATTACCTCAAGGTAGTAGAAACCATTAAACAGGAATTTCCGCAGATCCATCTCCACGCTTTTTCCCCGCAGGAAGTGGAATTTATCGCCAGACTTGACGGACTTGAGTATGCTGATGTGATTGCTGCTTTGCACGATGCTGGTGTTAGCTCAATGCCGGGAACAGCAGCCGAAGTATTAGACGATGATGTAAGGCGGATACTGTGTCCAGAGAAGATTGACACAGCCACATGGCTAGAAATTGTCAGCACAGCTCATAAATTAGGCTTGCATACCACCAGCACCATGTTATCAGGGCATATTGAAACCCACGAGCAGCAAATCGGGCATTTAGAAAAATTGCGATCGCTCCAAAAAACTGCCATTAATCGGGGATATTCAGCAAGGATCACAGAGTTTATTTTATTACCCTTCGTTGGGCAAGAAGCGCCCAAACCCTTACGTCGCCGTGTCGGACGCGATCAACCAATTTTGAGTGATGCACTGCTGCTAGGGGCTGTGGCGCGGATCTACTTGGGTAATTGGATTCCCAACCATCAGCAGAGTTGGGTAAAACTGGGGCTTGCTGGTGCAACCGAAGCCTTAGTTTGGGGTTGCAACGATATTGGTGGCACATTGATGGAGGAGCATATTACCACAATGGCAGGTGCTTTGGGCGGTACGTGTATGGAAGTGGAAACCTTGGAAACTGCGATCGCTTCTTTAGGACGACCTTACCAACAACGCAATACTCTTTATCAAAAGATTAGGAATTAGTTTCAGATTGCCAGTTTTTAAGCAATATTCCAAAAAGATTGCTGGCATTGGCAAAATAAAAATAGTGCTGATTTTTGTAGAAGCCGTGAGTACAGAAAGTTTAGAAATTGCTAAAACCCGCTACCAGAGAGGGAAAATTGCCTTTGAAAATGGGCAATACCGCGAAGCCATCGAAAATTTAGAAAAGGCCAGCGCCCTATTAGTTCATACTTCTCGCCTTGCGGGCGAAGTAGAAATTTATCTGGTGACAGCTTATGAAGCTGCTGGACGCAGCGATGATGCGATCGCTCTTTGCGAAAGACTTAAACGCCATGCCCATTTTGAAATTAGCAAACAAGCGCGACGGATGCTTTATATCTTAAAAGCACCAAAGCTAAAAAGACCTAGCGAATGGATGACCCAAATCCCTGATTTGGGCACATTACCCGATAATGAACTCAAAATTTCTGTACCTGCTAAGTCTAATAAATCTTCTGTGCAGCAAAAGCCTAAAGCTACTGAGCCAGAATTCGTTGACCTCAGTCAGGTCAATACCAGAGATAATCGCTTTATCTGGGTAGCGCTAATTGCTATTGGTTTAACCATCTCGTACTTGGTTTGGTTGAATTTTTCAGGAACCCCTGGCTGATACCAATTTTGGATTTTAGATTATGGATGAAAATTCTTTACCAAAATGATGTTCTAGGAATCTCAAACAATACTAATAAGTCAAGATTGGTTAAAATATTTGACTTTTGGGGAGACTTATGATCATGAATTCTTCAAGTTTAGGAAAGATTTTCTTGTGGTTAATCAGACCATTTAGTTTTGTGTTGACACTGAATGGTCGAAATAGAATGAAGCGCTTCTTTCCCATGCGAAATCCTATTCTGTGGCTAGTACTGTTAACATCCGTGCTACTGACTGGCTGTGTTAAGTACGATGTAGGGCTTAACTTTGATAACTCAAATAGTGGCGAACTAGTACAGCATATTAAATTAGGAGAGCGGCTAACCAGTTTTAGTGGCGATTCTGTGTACGAATGGTTGAACAGCATAGAGCGCCGCGCCCGTCAACTAGAGGGGAAAACACAGCGAGTTTCCCAAGAAGAAATCATCGTCACAATTCCTTTTAGTAGTGGTACGGAATTGCAAGAAAAATTCAACGAGTTTTTTAACTCCCGTGCGAATCAGTCCTCTGAGTCTGGACAGGGCAAATCTGACTCAGAATTACCGAAAATTGAATCAAACGTCCTTTTGGAGCAAAACAATTTTTTACTTTTAGTCCGAAATCGGTTAATTTATGATTTGGATTTGCGATCGCTGTCTCTAATTGCCAGTAAAGGTAACGTTCTAGCTAATGCTGGTTCAATTCTCGACTTAGAATTTAGTTTGAAGACTCCTTGGGGAGCCAAAAATATTCAACTAACTGAAACTGCTATTGCGCCAGAAAAAAATGGCAATCAACTAGTGTGGAAACTCCAACCTGGCGAGTTAAACCACATAGAAGCTGTTTTCTGGCTACCCAGTCCCCTTGGTATTGGTGGATTGTTAATTATCCTGTTTATCTGGGGAGGATTGTACTTGAGATACAATTTCATGCCAGATCCCAGAATTCAATTCTCTCCCAAAGCAACAGCTATTCAGGAACAGTAGACTATTCAATATTGTCAGTTAAGCCGATGCATTCTCCATCGGCTTTTTTAGTTCACCTTTAAACTGTTGTTCGCTACCATACCAACGTTCAGCAAGTGCATTGAGTTGATGAAGCACATCAATGAGTTCTTGTCCACGTTTTGTAAGACCGTAAGTTACTTGGGGTGGGACAGTTGGTTCATACTGGCGATAAATAATCTCTGCTGCCTCAAGCATCCTCAGTCTTTCCGTCAAAACTTTAGTTGAGATGCCCTCAACTAAATGTTTCAATGCACCAAAACGAGTAGGGCCACTATTACACAACACCCACAGTATATACATTGTCCAGGGCCCTGATAGTAAAGACATCAGAATACTTACGGGGCAAGCATCAAGATTTTTAGACACAGACATCGATAAGTTAGCTAAAATTTTCCGACAGTTACTTTATAGTAACTACTTTACTTTAGTAACTAGTTACTTTTAGTATCTGATGTAATGCTTTACAAATTAGACTTAAAAACAGTAAAAGCAGAAATCCTAGCTAATCAGGAGATATTTGGTGTCAAACATTCTACATATTGATTCCAGCCCCCGTGGTGAACGATCGCACTCAAGAGAACTATCGAAGGAATTCGTCAGTGCCTGGAAAGTAGCACATCCTGAAGATGCGATCGCCTATCGAGATATAGGACGTCACCCAGTTCCTCACGTTGATGAAGCTTGGATTGCGGCGGCATTTTCACCACCAGAAACCCATACTCCAGAATTAACTGAGGCAATTAGGATTTCTGACGAACTAGTTGATGAGTTTTTGGCAGCCGATCGCTACGTCTTTGGTGTGCCAATGTACAACTTCAATATACCTTCCACTTTTAAGGCTTACATCGACCAAATCGTTCGCATTAACCGGACTGTTGCTTTAGATGCTCAGGGTTTTAGAGGGTTAGTCGAGGGTAAAAAGGCAGTTATCATCACAGCTCGCGGGGGTGACTTTAGCCCGACATCTCCTGCTGCTGCATACGACTTCCAAGAACCCTACCTGCGGACGATTTTCGGTTTTATTGGGATTACAGACATTCAATTTATTAACGCTAATAGCCTGAATGAGGGAGATGCCCGTACGCAATCTCTATCAAAAGCACGGGCAACAATTCAAGATTTGATCAGCCAGTGGTAATGTATTGACAATTGGGCATTGGGCATGGGGCATGAGTTATTCTTCCCCTCTGCCTCCTCTGCCTCTCCTGCCTCCCCTACTCTCCACTCCCTACTCCCTCATCCCCTTAAGGTGACAACCGCTCGATTTTCCAAGTGTTATTATCTAAACGGCTATAGAGCAAGCGATCGTGTAAGCGGCTAGAGCGTCCTTGCCAAAACTCAATTTCTGTGGGAATTACTCGTAAGCCTCCCCAATGAGGCGGCCGGGGGATCTCTCGATTTTCATATTTGCTGTGGAACTCTTGCAAACGTCGCTCCAAGACTTCTCGGCTTTCTATCACCTCGCTTTGATTAGATACCCACGCACCCAGACGACTATTGGCAGGGCGAGTCTCAAAATACTGGTCAGACTCAGTTTCTGAAACTTTCTCCACATACCCCGAAATCCGCACTTGACGTTCCAGTTCTGCCCACCAGAAGACTAAAGCCGCCTGGGGATTTTCTGCTAATTCTTGCCCTTTGTGACTGTTGTAGTTAGTAAAGAAGGCAAAGCCCCGTTCATCAAAATCTTTGAGTAATACCATTCTGGCTGAGGGCTTACCATCTGGTGTGGTGGTGGCAATGGTCATAGCATTAGGTTCGGGGAGTTGTGCTGCTAGTGCTTGATCGAACCATTTTTTAAATTGGATAAAAGGATTGAGGTCTACTTCTAGTTCGCTCAAACTTTCCAAAGTGTAGTCTTTGCGAAGGTCGGCTACGGTTTTGTCCATTGTGATTTGTTTCCTTACTATTCAGATACGCCTATACATATCTTTGTTAAAAATATCTATGATGATGATCAGTACCACCAAGAATTTGTAAAATTCTTGGTGGAATATCTAAAAATAGGTTGCATAAGATGCGCCGTTCGGCCTCCCTTCAACGCCTGTTAATTTATGGTCTAAGCGGCCCGATTATCGCTCTTAATGTCTGGCTACTGTCCTTGCTTTTTCGCTATTTCCAACATCCTATTACCGTCTTGATCATTGCGGCAATTTTGGCTTTTCTATTAAATTATCCAGTTAAGTTCTTTGAACGCGCTCAAATTAGCCGCATTCAGGCGGTGATCATAGTTTTACTTGTAACTTTAACCCTGTTTGGGATTCTGGGCGTCACTTTAGTGCCGTTGATCATTGACCAAACAATCCAACTGTTAAATAATATCCCTGATTGGTTAGCCGCCAGTCAAAAAAACTTAGAGCAATTTGAGATGCTGGCAAAACAACGACGTTTGCCAATTGATTTGAGGGTTATGAGCAGTCAAATCAATGCCAACATTCAGAATCTGGTGCAACAGATTGCTTCTGGTGCAGTGGGATTTGCTGGGACACTGCTATCAGGCTTAGTTGACATAGTGTTAGTCATTGTGCTTGCATTTTATATGCTTTTATATGGCGATCGCGTCTGGTATGGTTTAGTCAATCTTTTACCTTCTAACATTGAAGATCCCCTTATCGCATCCTTGCGCCTAAATTTTCAGAACTTTTTTATCAGCCAGTTGTTACTAGGATTATTCATGGTGCTAACCCTGACACCAATTTTCTTAGTAATGAAAGTACCCTTTGCCCTGTTGTTTGCCATAGTAATCGGGATCTCAGAACTTATTCCCTTTATTGGGGCGTTTTTGGGCATTGGTCTTGTAACGATCTTAGTACTGCTGCAAAATTGGTGGTTGGCAGTTGAAGTTGCTGTGGCGGCAATTCTTATGCAGCAGGTTAAAGATAACCTGTTAGCTCCCAGGTTACTCGGCAACTTTATTGGACTGAATCCCATCTGGATTTTTGTGGCTATTTTGATGGGATTTGAGATTGCTGGGTTGTTGGGGACACTCGTTGCTGTTCCTATTGCTGGTACTATTAAAGGCACTTTCGATGCGATCAAGAGTGGTAAGCCTAGTGATTTTGTATCAACTGTCACCATTGCTCATGACCCACCCAATTAAGGGGCAGGGGGAGCAGGGGAGGCAAAGGGGAAGAATAACTCATGCCCCATCCCCAATACCTAAAATCAAAAGTTGCATAATCTTATCTCACAATTCACAATGGTGATTGATTACAAATTTCAGGGGATACTGCCAACAGCCAATTCCTGAAAAAAAGAAGCACAAAGGAATTCATAAGTACACCCTTTGCCAATAGTCAATGAGTTTACTGTTGAATTTACGGTCTTTTGATTCTGATTAATTAATTTAGAACCCGTTAATGGAAGCTTCCGAGCTATTAGAAACAATCACACTCTTGATTTACCAAGCTGAACAGGGAGAAATTGACCCTTGGGATGTCCAAGTGATTGAGGTGATTGACCGTTACTTAGAACTGATGGCACCGGAGGCAATAGGAAGAGGTTATGAAGCGGACTTGTCTCAATCTGGACAGGCATTTTTATCAGCATCAATGCTGGTATTATTTAAAGCTAATACCTTGATGCAATTGTCAACGGTAGGAGATGTCCAGGATGGTGTACTAGATGATGCTCTATTGGAAGATGAAGACGGAATATCACATCAGGGTCATCGTCTACCATTAGAACGGCAATTGCGTCGTCGTCCATCGGCAATGCCACCACCAAAACGTCGGGTGACTCTGCAAGAGTTAATCAAGCAATTGCAGATTATGGCAAACCAGCTAAAACTGGTAGAAAAAACCAGCAAACCTATCCGTCCCAGACGTCTGCCTAGTGTCCAAAGTATGCGGGAGGCGCTGGAGTTAGCTCACCAGGAAAATCTGACGGAAGTAGCTGGGGAACTGGAACAGGTGTTGAATGTGTCGGCAAGGGAGCTAAATTTAGAACAAAATTGGTTGAATCTAGAACAACTTGTAGAGCTGTGGACTCAGACAAAGCATCTCAACCAGAATGGATTTGGACATGAGTCTAAACACAGTCATTTAGTTAGCGTTTTTTGGGCACTACTGTTACTCTCGGCTCAATCAAAAGTAGAGCTATTTCAAGAGGAGTTCTACCATGAGATTAAAGTTCGGCTACTTACAGATTCAGCTAAGACTGGCAGCCCTTTTGAGCAATCGATGAACTAAAAAAGCGAAAAGTAGCTTTACAGATAATTTATAGATTTTTGATTCAGTCCCAAAATCCGAGTAAATTGAAAAGATAAGCGATCGCTTGTCATCTAAGTATACCTATGGTTGTAATAACCACTAAATTCCTGTTATCCCTGTTGAAGGGATGACTTAGAGCAGAAATAAAAACTGATGATTAAGTCTCACTTGATAAAAGTAAACTGGCTTGTGGTTGAGGAATAAATTCTTATGAAAGCGATGATTCTCGCGGCTGGCAAGGGTACTCGCGTACGTCCGATTACCTATACAATTCCTAAACCAATGATTCCCATCCTGCAAAAGCCAGTGATGGAGTTCTTGCTGGAACTGTTACGCCAACATGGATTTGATCAAATTATGGTCAACGTTAGTCATTTGGCTGAGGAAATAGAAAACTATTTTCGTGACGGTCAGCGGTTTGGGGTGCAGATTGCCTATTCCTTTGAAGGGAAAATTGATGACGACGGGAAACTGGAAGGCGAAGCAATAGGATCAGCTGGAGGGATGCGGCGCATTCAAGACTTCTCACCGTTTTTTGATGATACTTTTGTAGTGTTATGCGGTGATGCTTTAATTGATTTGGATTTAACTGCGGCGGTTAAATGGCATAGAGCTAAAGGCTCGATCGCTACTATTATCACGAAATCTGTCCCCAAGGAAGAAGTCTCTAGCTACGGTGTTGTGGTCACTGATGACGATGGCCGTGTTAAAGCTTTCCAAGAAAAACCTTCAACTGAAGAAGCCCTCAGCACCAACATCAACACAGGTATTTATATCTTTGAGCCAGAGGTGTTTAACTATATACCCTCTAATATCGAGTACGACATTGGTGGTCAATTATTCCCTAAATTGGTAGAAATCAAAGCTCCCTTCTTCGCCATTCCTATGGACTTTGAATGGGTAGATATTGGTAAAGTACCAGATTATTGGCGGGCGATTCGCGGTGTACTGCTGGGTGAAATCAAGAATGTGCAAATTCCTGGTCATGAAGTCGCCCCTGGCATTTACACTGGCTTAAATGTTGCGGTGAATTGGGACAAAGTGGATATCACAGGCCCAGTTTACATTGGTGGGATGACAAGAATAGAAGACGGAGCTAAAATTGTCGGTCCAGCAATGATTGGCCCTAATTGTTGGATATGTAGTGGCGCAACAGTGGAAAACAGCGTGATTTTTGAATGGTCGCGCCTGGGGCCAGGGGTCCGTTTAGTCGATAAGCTAGTGTTTGGGCGTTATTGTGTGGATAAAACTGGCGCTGCAATAGATGTTCAGGCGGCTGCTTTAGACTGGCTGATTACTGATGCCCGTCAGACCCCACCATCACATACCCCTCTTGAGCTACAAGCGATAGAGGAATTGTTGGGGACAAACACAATTTAGGGAATGGGGAATGGGGAATAGGGAATAGAGAGATGAGGGGACTTGCAACAAGTCTTTCCCCTTGTCCCCAATTCTCCTTGTCCCCAAGTCCTCTTCTCCATGCCCAATACCCCATGTCCAATTCCCCAACTCCCAATCCTAACTATTTAGATACGTATATCTTCTGAGACTCTGCTCGTAAGTTTGCAGCAGTCGCTGAGATTCTGCTAAGGTGATACGCTTTTCTTCTAATGCTTTCTCGCAACGCTGGCGAATGTTTTCCACCATATCTTCGGAGTCATACTGAACATAGCTCACTACTTCACTCATGGTGTCACCTTTGACAACGTGTTCAATCTGGTAGCCTTTGGGCGTTAACTGGATGTGAACGGCGTTGGTGTCGCCAAATAAGTTGTGCAAATTGCCCATGATTTCTTGGTAAGCTCCATTCAAGAACATTCCCAAATAATAGGGTTCTCCGGGTTTGTGGGTGTGTAGTTCTAAAACCGATTTGACATCGCGCAGGTCAATAAAGCGATCAATTTTACCATCACTGTCGCAGGTGAGGTCTGCTAAAATTCCTCGCCGGATTGGTTCTTCATCCAATCGGTGGATTGGCATGATCGGGAATAGCTGGTCGATCGCCCAGCAATCTGGTGCCGATTGAAACACTGACATATTGACGTAGTAGATGGAAGCCATAATTTTTTCTAGGTCTTCCAGTTCATCTGGTACGTAGTCTTGCTGTCTAGTGATGTTAAGAATTTTCTGACAACAAGCCCAGTAAAGGCGTTCGGCTTTGGCTCGTTCTCTGAGGCGTAAAATTCCTAAGTTGAAGCGGCTGATAGCTTCTTCTTTGAATTGTGCCGCATCATGGTAGAACTCTTGATAATTTTCTTGGTTGATGGATTGGTAAGTTTCCCACAGGTAATTGATAATTGGGGATTCTCCCTCTTGTGGAGGTTCTGGTGAATCGAGGGGGACATCGCTAGTACTGAGAACATCAAAAATCAGCACCGACTGATGGGAAGCGATCGCTCGTCCACTTTCACTAATCAGTGTTGGTACGGGGATTTGGCGCTCTGCACAGGTATCTTTTAACTCTGCCACGATGTCGTTGGCATAGTTCTGCATATTGTAATTTTTCGATGCATAGAAGTTGGTTTGGGAGCCATCATAATCTACGCCCAAGCCACCACCAACATCAAGGTATTTCATATCCGCCCCCAGCATGGCTAATTCCACATAAATGCGGCTGGCTTCTTGGATGGCATCTTTAATCACATTAATGGCAGAGATTTGTGAGCCGATGTGGAAGTGCATCAATTGCAAAGAATCGAGCAGATTAGCTTCCCGTAATTTATCAACAGCCTCAATGACTTCAGGCATTGTTAAACCAAATTTAGCGCGATCGCCACTAGAGGCTCCCCAACGCCCCATGCCTTGGGTACTGAGTTTAGCGCGAACCCCTAATATCGGCTTAATACCTAACTGGCGATTGGCATCAATTACCAAATCAACCTCTTCAATCTGTTCTAAGACAATGATTGGTGTTTGCCCTAGTCTTTGGGCTAACATTGCCGTTTCGATGTATTCTCGGTCTTTGTAGCCGTTGCAAACTAACAATGCTCCTGGTGTATCCAGGACAGCCAGAGCAATCATTAATTCTGGTTTGGAACCTGCTTCTAAGCCAAATTGATGGGGTTTACCAAACTTGACTAAATCCTCAATCAAATGCCGCTCTTGGTTGCATTTGACGGGGAACACGCCACGGTATACGCCAGGGTAATTGTAGCGGGCGATCGCTTTGGCAAAACAAGCGTTCAACCGCTCAATCCGGTCTTCTAAAATGTCGGAAAAGCGAATCAACATGGGAAGTCCCAAGTTGCGCTGTTTCATGGCATTGACCAATTCAAACAAGTCAAGAGATCCCCCGCGATCGCCTTTAGGTGCAACGGTAACGTGACCAGCAGCGCTAATAGAAAAATAAGGTTGTCCCCAACCTTCAATCCGGTATAACGCTTCACTATCCTCAATTTTCCAGGAGCGAGGTAAATCTCCTGTGGTAGTAGTACTAGGTGGTAACAGTTTTTTTTGCTTATGATTTTTCACTTCTTTGTGTCCATTGGACGGTACCTGTACCACCTCGTCAGATGTAGCAGTTGGATCAACACCCATTTCTTCCTAACCTCTGTTTTTCACCCACGAATTAACAATTTAACGCATTCATTTGGGAACGTATATGCACCCAAAGATAATTTCTGAGATAAACTCTGATTGGTCAAGAGTCATGTGTCATTAGTCATTGGTCATTAGTGGAAAACCCTTGGACTTAAGACAAAGGACAAAGGACAAATGACAATTGACAAAATAAAAAATTCATTAAGTCTTTGGAGATAGCTTTGGAACGTACATTCTTAGCAATTAAGCCAGATGGAGTACAACGGGGATTAGTGGGGGAAATTATCCGCCGCTTTGAAACCAAAGGTTTTACCCTAGTTGGTTTGAAGTTCTTAAAAGTCAGTCGAGAATTGGCTGAACAACACTATGATGTTCACCGGGAACGTCCGTTTTTTGGTGGTCTAGTGGAATTTATCACTTCTAGCCCTGTGGTAGCGATGGTATGGGAAGGTGATGGCGTTGTTGCATCTGCTAGAAAGATTATTGGTGCGACGAACCCCTTAACATCAGAGCCAGGAACGATTCGCGGCGATTTTGGCATAAATATTGGTCGCAACTTAATCCACGGTTCTGATGCTCCAGAAACCGCACAACGGGAAATAGCCCTATGGTTTAAGGATGAAGAATTAGTAAATTGGCAACCACACTTAACGCCTTGGTTGCGCGAGTAAGACAGTAGGGAGTGGGAATGGGGCATTGGGAATTGAAAAGAGGCAGAGCGGAAAACTAATCTCCCTGCTCCCTGCTCCCTGCCCCCTGCCCCCTGCTCTTTTTATTTAGATGCTTCGCTCTTTTCCGGTTCTACTTGGGCCAATTCAGTGCCAACACGCTTGGAAAATCCCCAGCCTAAAATCAGGAAGATGGCAGTAATCATGATCCATTCTGGTGGAACTAAATTATCGTTCACCACTTTCAACAACAAGCGCAAACCCACAAAAGCTACAGTTATATAGCCTGCGTCTTCTAGGTTTTCATATTCGTCTAACCAACGGATAAACAATCCCGCCATGAATCGCAGCGTGATAATACCAATTGTTGCACCCGTCAGCACTAGCCATTTTTCTTGAGAAACTGCGATCGCAGTTGTCACACTATCCAAAGAAAATGCTAAATCTGTAAATGCAATCACAGGTATCGCTTGCAACAATGAATTAAAACGCGGCCCGTGATGGTGATCGTCCTTCGTTTCTTCCGAGGTAAAGTGTTGAAATACCAACCACAGTAGATAAGCAGCGCCTAATAATTCAAATTGCCAGAATTGTTGCACCCAAGTAGCAGTGAGAATCAGGCTGATTCGCAGCACATAAGCAACGACTAAACCAAAGTTCAAAGCTCTACGCTCAAGTTCCTTGTCTTCCAACCCCTTTGCGATCGCAGCGAGAGCGATCGCATTGTCGGCAGATAACAGCGCCTCTAAAAGCACCAGGATCAGCAGAACTATAAGGGCTTCAAGGCTGAAATGAAAGTCGAGGTAATCAAAAATTTGGTCTAGCATTCCGGGTTTCTCAAGCAGAAAAAATTAAAATTTGACAAGAAGAGAGATTTATATATTAAAAATCGCAATAAATTGCCACTCTAATCCAGCTTAACGTGCTTGTGGTGGATTTTGAAGAGGGTTGAATGGATGCGATCACAGTGATAATGGGATAATTTGCGTATAAGTCAATACATCCAAAGTTTTAACATCTAGCTGAGTGCGATCGCAATGGACTGTTGTCAGTTCGCATCTAAAATTATAAAGATGACAACAAAAATATGGTAAGAGTTTATGGATAACACACTTCTACAACGCATCACTCATAATCCAAATATCTGCCACGGCAAACCCTGCATTCGAGGACTTCGTTATCCAGTTGAGTTTATTTTGGAACTGCTCAGTTCTGGCATGACTACTGAGGAAATATTGGCAGATTATGACGATTTAGAATCTAAAGATATTTTGGCTGTCTTGTTATTTGCCGCTCGACTCAGCCAAGTCAAAAGCATTCATCGAATCGCCTCATGAAATTTATCGTCGATGCTCAGTTACCAGTTCGTCTTGCCCGTTTTCTCAAAACTTCAGGTTATGACACGATCCACACCTGAGACTTACCACGGGAAAATGCTACGCCAGATAATGAGATTAATATTCAGCAAGATATCTAAGTTCTACAAATCTGCTGTATGGTAATTCTCCGCCTTTGAGTTGTTGAGCGATTTCTTTAAGGCAGTCCCCTACTTTAGAAAAATACTTTGCAATATTTTCCCGTTTTTCAGACTCAGCTTTTTTAAAGTTGTCACTAAACTCAACTAATTTTGTTGTAAATTCGATTAAAACCTGAAATAGTGTGTTACGAAAGCCGTAACACACCCTACAGCTACTTTAGTAAAAGCGAGAGTTGCGATCGCACTAGCTGTTATTGGTTTCAAAGTATCCTACCTTGTCCAGCGACATCCTCACTGATGGATACAATAACAGATGTTTACATTCCAAAGAGTTAAAGGCTAATCCCGGTTCTCTGTTTACATTCCAAAGAGTTAAAGGCTAATCCCGGTTCTCTGCTTAAAGTCGGGTGTACTCTTTAAGGAAACAGTTTCAACCTGAATAACAATTCCTTCAGCATTGATAAGTAAATATTTAATCTTTGTAAGAAATACTTAAACCTTTCTTATAAATGCTTTAACGTGAGTAACAATTGCTTCAACATTCATAAGAAAGTATTTAATCTTTGTAAGAAATACTTAAGCCTTTCTTATAAATGCTTTAACGTGAGTAACAACTGCTTCAACATTCATAAGAAAATATTTAATCTTTGTAAGAAATACTTAAGCCTTTCTTATAAATGCTTTAACGTGAGTAACAATTGTTTGAACTTGGCAATAAAAAATTGAAATTTTGCAACAAATACTTAGGGTGTGTGCAATTGAGATACCTCACCTTGATTTGACTATGTAAAATTTGTCCCTCTCCTTAGTAACGAGCTGACTTTTCACGGCATCTGGAAAACCTCACTTCTATTTCTCTCTCCTTTTAGGAGAGAGACTTTGAATTTCCCCCTTCCCGCATCGGTAAGGGGGTTAGGTTTTTCGTGGACTTTTCCATATAACGTGAAAAGTCAAAGTAACGAGAGGGATGTCTGATAGAACAGGGTGAGGTTTTTTACTGTAAAATCAAACAGCGATCGCTCTCCTAAATGCTGTCTTACTCTTACAGCTAAACTATCATTACTTACCAAAAATTCTTTAATAGTATCTAATTGATAATTACCTAAAATTTCGTCATGTCCCCACGTTTCTAGCCACTCTCAATCTACATCTTCAACTTAAAAATTAACAAAGTTAACCCCGTAAGTTAGCCAGTTTTGCTGCATTTGTCGTGCTGTTGCTAAAGCTTCAGCAAATGTATCTACTTGATTGTCGCAGTGAGTTGCTCTTTTTTTTGAGTGAAACCCAGCCTCATCTAAAGTTAAAACTGGGTTTCACTGCATTCAACTAGCTTAATTCGGCGGTATTTCTTCAGGTGGTGCTTCCGCCGGGGGAGCGAGTACCGCATCCGGCGCAATTTCTTCTACGGGAATCGGTTGCTTCTCCTCAATTTCAAAATCTGGTTGCGCTGCTTCCACTAATTCAGGAGATGGGGGATGTGGTGGAATCGCTTCCGGTATACTCTCGGTTTTGGCTTCGGTGTCAGTAGTAACTGTCTCCTCTACTGGTTTTTCTAGTATGGCAGTAGTTTTGTCGATAATCTCAACAGTAGGTTTCTCTGCTATTACAGAGGTAATGTTTTCAGGTTTGGGGGTTGTAGGTGTTTTTTTACTCCCAGTCTGTTGTACCTTGTCTTTCACACCACTGAAGGTGCTACCAAGACCTTTTTGCAACTGGCCGAGGCGTTCCTGAAGGGAGAACTTATTTACCTGTTCCTGAATGCCAGTTTTCACCGTCTCAGGACTGGGTACTTGGGTTTGTTGTACTTGCGGGGTCAGTTGGCGACGTAATGATAGAGTTTGCCAACCAAACCAGGCCAATAAAGCCACACTAGCTACATGACCCAGTAACAAACCTCCAGTAATGCGTGGTGCAAACACCCATAAAACTAAGGCGTAAAATAGTCCTACACCACTCCAGATAAAGTCATTCTTGCGGTGGATTTCTGGAAAAAAGAAAGCTGATATATAAATGGCTAAACTACCAATACCGACCACCAAAGCTAGGACAAATGCCAGCATTATTTGGTTACTCCTTACTGCATCCTTTGACTATTTCAATTTTGCAAATTTTGCCAGTCAATTGTTGATTTAGATACAATTTAAAATTAATTAGCCGTGTTAGTTGCGGATTTTTGCCCTTTATTCAAGTCTTAAGGTCTTCTTTAGGGGAGAACGGAAAATATCGGACTACCCTTAAAGGTAAAAGGATCTGCAAGAGTTAGCCAGAAATTTTTTATGACACTACAAAGCTTTGGTGTGATTGGATTAGCCGTTATGGGTGAGAACATCGCTCTAAACGTGGAGCGCAATGGCTTCCCAATTGCAGTTTACAACCGCTCCCGAGAAAAAACGGATGCGTTTATGGCGCAGCGTGCTACAGGACGGAACGTCAAAGCCGCCTTTACCTTGGAAGAATTCGTTGCCTTATTGGAACGTCCCCGCAAAATCCTAGTAATGGTGCAAGCTGGTAAACCAGTGGATGCGGTGATTGCTCAACTCAAACCCTTGTTAGAGGAAGGCGATATCATTATCGACGGTGGCAACTCTTGGTTTGAAGATACGGAACGACGCACTCAGGAATTAGAACCCGCAGGGCTTCGGTATCTTGGTATGGGTGTCAGTGGCGGTGAAGAAGGAGCGCTAAATGGGCCTTCACTGATGCCTGGAGGTACGACAAGCTCTTATGAGTTTCTATCGCCAATTTTCAACAAAATTGCTGCCCAAGTCGATGATGGTCCTTGTGTAACCTATATTGGCCCTGGTGGTTCTGGCCACTATGTCAAAATGGTACACAACGGCATTGAGTATGGCGATATGCAGCTAATTGCTGAAGCCTACGACTTGCTGAAAAATGTCGCTGGATTAGACCATAATCAGCTACATGAGGTGTTTGCTGAATGGAACACCACCGATGAACTCGATTCATTTTTGATTGAGATTACGAAGAATATCTTCCCATATCTTGACCCAGAAACAAATAAACCCCTGGTAGATTTGATTGTTGATGCAGCAGGTCAAAAGGGAACTGGACGCTGGACTGTGCAAACTGCGTTGGAATTGGGAGTCTCTATTCCCACAATTACAGCAGCAGTTAATGCCCGGATTATCTCTTCTATTAAAGAGGAGCGCGTTGCAGCATCTAAAGTCCTTACAGGCCCCAGTGGCAAGTATGACGGGCAAAACAAGGACTTTATCAATAAAGTACGCGATGCTCTCTATTGCTCAAAAATCTGTTCTTATGCTCAAGGGATGGCGTTGCTATCCACAGCTTCAAAAACATATAACTGGAATTTGGATCTGGGCGAAATGGCGCGGATTTGGAAAGGTGGTTGTATTATTCGCGCTCGCTTTTTGAATAAGATTAAGAAGGCTTTTAGCGAAAATCCAGCTTTGCCTAACTTGCTATTAGCTCCCGAATTTAAGCAGACAATTCTCGACAGACAGACTGCTTGGAGGGAAGTGATTGCGACAGCTGCAACACTGGGAATTCCAGTACCCGCATTTAGCGCATCCTTAGATTATTTTGACAGCTATCGCCGCGATCGCTTGCCTCAAAATCTAACTCAAGCACAACGCGACTACTTCGGCGCACATACCTACCTGCGTCTTGATAAGCCCGGAAGTTTCCATACTGAATGGGTACCCATTGCTGAAGCTAAGAAGTAAATTTTCACACATCTACACCAGGATATTGTGAAAGGTTAAAAAGTTTCAGAATACAGTTTTAAGGGTGGCTCTGAGTTTCAGAGTCACTTTCTTTTTAGGGAACTCCAAAAAATAAATTATCCCATTTTTGGAATCAAAACGACTTTTCCTCTCCCTGCCCCTGCTCCATTGCCTCTTGTTCAACGGATACGCACAAATCCGGCTTCATTCATCAGTTTTTGTCCCTGATTTGTTAGTAGCATTTTGGCGTATGCCTCGCCCGCTTGTTGTTCTAAACTGTTATTATTCTGCTTAACTATGACAAACATCTGGCGTGTAATTGGATACTCACCTTTTTTGAAAGCATCAATGTTTAACTTGTTCCGTTGATTCGGACATTGATCGGCTTTAATCAAAGGTTCTGTATAAGGAGATACAAAATTCTTCCCTTGTTTAGCAATTGGCAGTGGTTTAATCTGACATTGGGGGACAACTTCTGGAGCCGAAGCGTAGTAAATACCACTGCGATCGCTTGCTAATTTTCTCAGTCCATCTGTTGTATCGTATACGTATACTACGTTACTTCCCAGTTTTTCTTTACCGAGAACATTGTCAACTAAGAACTCTACAGTGCCTCCATCTTCAAGGCGACGGGAGTAAGCAGTAATTTTTAGGTTAGGGCCGCCAACCTGATTCCAGTTAGTTATTTTCCCAGTGTAAATATCTTTGATTTGCCCCAAGGTTAGCCCTGGAATTTGCAGAGTGGGGTGAACAGCGATCGCTAATCCTTCCAAAGCCACTGGAGTTTGTTTCAGGCTCAAGCCCCGTTGTTGAGCTTGTTGATACTCTCTGTCTGCGATCGGGCGGGAGGATTGCGAAAAGGTAAGTTGTCCTTCCAACAACATCCGAATTCCCGTACCAGAACCTGGTGTAGCATTAATCGCATCTGTATAGCGCAATTCAAACTGCGGATGTGCTTTTTTAATTTCAGGATCTACACGTTGCCGAATTGGTGCCCAAGATGTGCTACCACCATAAAACCATGTTCCTTCGGGAGCAGTTACAGAGCTAAAATCGGAATTGACTTTTTTTCCAACTAAATAGGCTATACCACTAATAATAACCAGACCAAGCAAACCAACTAATAACCACGGCTTGATATTTTTCTTTGGTTGATGAGTTGAATCCTCTGGCTTGGTTGAAGTCAGATGTGGCGGATAACTTTCGCGTAATCCTTGCCAAGTCAACGGTTCAACATTAGCTTCAATACAAATTGTTGGCAACCAAATTGCACCTGGATAATCAGACTTAAAATGTTCTAGGCGTTTGCGGGCTTTTTTTACAGAAGTAAATAATGACTTATTATTATGGGTAAATTCTTGGAAAAAGTATCTTAAAAAATCTACTGCTACGGGATCTGGAACAGGTTCCCGCATGATAATAACTTGAGGTAAATGTATTTGGGCAAGTTGGTTAGCTAATCCTAAACCATCACAAGAATTAAAAATTGCTAACTGTAATCCTTTGTCAATAGCTTGCTTCAAAGCCTCCTTAAATTCCTCAATAGTCAAACTCTCTTCATCGTTAAGTTCAATCCAACCTATCTGCCCATCTTCTTGACTTCCACTATGTCCCGTAAAAACGAAAATATGGTGGCCTTGTTCATCCCAAAGAGCATCACACAAATCTCGGCGGCTAGGCTTAATTAAACAGCGTACTTCTACGCCATCTGTTTCTAAGTCTTGAATTACTTTTAAGTCATCTTTTGTATTAATGCCGTCACTTCTGCCCACAGCAACTAAAATTCTGACTTTTGTACTTTGAGGAACTAGTTTATTTATCTTAGTATTCGAGCTTTTAGGTGCACTGAGGGCAACTTCGGCGTTGGGATAGTGTTCTTCTAATAAATTCCATGCTTGCCAAGGAAGGCGGCGTAAATCGATATCTTTGGCATCAATGATCACGCGAATCTCATCATTTGACTGATGTAATTGTTGAGCGATCGCAATTAATCTATCTCGGATTGGTTGCCACCTGCTATCTCCAGAGTTGAGCCATTGATTCAGATAATCCTTGACTGCTGCGGTGTGTTCCACGTGGGAGTGATTCGTCGCACTTTTAGGCGTAAGACGTAACCCTGGTGCAGGAGAAACGCAATAACGCACAGCCTCAATTTCACGATAGGCTGACTGCCATTGATTGAAGGATGATTCTAAATCTGGTGGTAATGGAGGCAAAAATCCTTCCGTTTCTTCATCCAAGTTCTTTGCTGTTAGAATTACCAGAAATCCATTTTGTGAGTTATGTCTGAGTTTCAATTTGACGATCGCCATTGCTGTCTCCTTGCGTTTGTCTTAAACAACAAACTCTTCAATCAGACTTGTTTCCTCTAACACTATATTGACACTGAATGTTTCCTCGTGCTGGCAGCTAAACTCTAGTTGCATCCAGTCATCTGCATTTCTTGCTTGCACTTCCATGACAGTGTTTCCCGATTCATCAAGGACAATCATTTGTAAACCTGGTGGTAGATGAATAGAATCATCACCGGGATAAATCCGCAGGCGAATATCAAAAACTTCGCTATCTGTAGGAGTTAACTGCAATAACAACAGTACTTGGCTTTCCAAGTCAATCACCTTCGCCCGGCTGATGGAGTTAGTTGAGGGACGAGTCATTGTGCTACTGCTTCTCAAATTGTTAGCAAACACTAACTCTGGTGGTTGCCAATCTGTCTCAAAAATTCCTGTAATCCATTGACGCAGATTTATTAATAGCGTTCGTCTATGTATAATCTCGAAAAGAGGATCAAAGGATTGCAGTTGTGCTATTTGCAGTATTGCTGGTGATTCAGCCATCTCCCTTGCTGGAAGAAATCCTAGTAATTCTACATAATCTAATTGCTGACTAAACTGAACTCCTACATAACCAATGCGCTCTCTTGTCATAGTTAAAGGCAAGACTATAGCAGCCTCACCCGGTAATACTGGACGACATTCAAGCTTACCGACACCCGGCAAGACTAAATCAGCAACATCAAAAATTGCCCTTAAAGCACGATGCCAACTGTCCCCTTGATTCAGCGCTGTCTCAATGTTTAGCCATTTGAGGTAGCTGTGAACGGCATAAACAGCTAGAGTATTCAGATAAACTTGTTTTCCCTTTTGGGGGTTATCTTGCTGGGCAGCAAATTCTTCAGCCCAACGGTGGGCATTTTGGGGGAGAGGGACGCTTAAAATATGTGATTGTGTGTTAGTCATTAGTCAGATCCGAAATTCATACCAATCTCTTTTAGCAGGGGAAGGCAATTTTTCTTCCAGTGAGAATAAAGAGTTTGATTGCTTATATTTAACTCTCTGGCAATATCAGCGATTTTATGAGGTGGTTGTTCCAGAAGTAAGCGCATTGCCAATAAGTGGCAATGACATTCTGGATTTTTGCGGGGATGACTAGCTGTTAATTTACCCTCTTCGTCTTGCTCAATATATTGCCAGATGCGTTTACCAAGGGATTGGCGCTCAACTTCTTGGATTTGGGCAATTTTGATATCCAGTAAATCTAAAGAAATAGTTTGTGACTGACGGTCTGGCAAAATATTGAGCAGGGTTGTTTCGTCACCTTCATCGTTACGGGTAGGCCTGTCTAAACTGACGGTATAATTACTATCTGGTCTGTATAAATCTTTAATACGCCACTTGAGATAGCCATTAATCCAGATTACTAGGCTTTGTTGGAAAGAAGGCGATACTCCGAAGGAGTCACTTCGTGAACGCGGTTCAAACTCGCAAATCTTCCGGCTCACCCATTCCCAAGTTTGATTTAAGGCTTCTAAATAGTCTTGGTGTCCAGACTTATAAATGCCAGGGAGTTGTTGAATGACCATAAGCAGTCTATTTAATGCTTTCTGCCTTTCTAGACTGGGGTCTCGGTAGCTGCATACCTCATCAATCAGTTTTTTAAGTTGTTCATCCACAACGGTTTTGCTCCCAAGCTGCTATGGCGCTGTTAATTGCTTACCTGAAAGACACAAAGCTTTTGCTGCTTGAGTTTACCTGATTTTTAATTGACTTATTACGTGTGGATCTTACAAATATCAACAAGATTTTATTACTCTTGCTAGAGAAAATTCATGGGGAGCATGGCAGGCAGTTAAGCTAAAACCCAAAAGCCTTTGAGATTAAGGTTTTGCGTCGATTTGGTCGTGAACAATAAGATCCCTGGCTTCTTTAAGATGTCCGGGATCTGAATTTTTTGATTAATTCATTTCATAAAAATAAAAATACTGGATGTAAATCTAATAAGATCCGCAAGTATAAAACTTGCTGTATCTGATTAAAACTACTCTTCCTGAGATAGGTGTGATATATGAAAAAAGCTATGTACTGGTTAATGGGTGAAAAAGCAGGAAGAACCATAGTTGGTACTTGGAATTGGCTATGGGGAATGCCGATGGAATCTGGCGGTAAGGTGGCTGTAGCCGTAGCTGAAGAATCATTGCAATCAATGCAGGAATCGGTACAAAAGCTAGCTCAAGCTGTTGCCATGCAAGAAGGTTCTTATAAAACAGCTAAAAATAAATACGAGACAAAAGTTAAAGAATTACGGACTTTGGAGCAGCAAGCAAATATTGCCCAGCGCAGTGGTAATCAAGAAGCAGCGCGGATGGCAATGGCTAAGGCAATTCAGACAGAGCAGATTTTGCCCAAATTAGAAGAAATGGTTAAACAGGCTGAAACATCTGTGAATGCTTCCAAAGACAAGCTGAACCGGGAGCGCATGAAGCTAGAAACCTACAAAGCTGATATGCAAAATATGAAAGATATGTCAGAGGTGAATGAGGCACTAGCGATGATTGCCAAAGTCAATAATGAATTTGATATTGGTTCGGCGAAAAGTGATTTTGAAAAAGCTAAAAATGCAGTTGAAAGGCGGAATCTACAAACTGGCGCTTTAGCTGAAATCTCTGAAAACCCAACTGAAAAACTCCAGGCTGAAATAGAACGAATGACTGTAGATGATGAAGTTTCTCGTCGTTTGCAAATGTTAAGTGAATCAAGTATTGAAAAACTACCAGAGTAAAAATTTATGAGTCAAAAAAGCGCTCCTCCTCCAATTGTTTTTATCCTGACTTTTCTAGCTTTAATGGGTGGTGGTTACTGGTTCTTTGTAATCAGACCAAGTAATTCTACTCCTCCAGTCAACACACCTTCTGTTAGTAATTCGACTTTTTCACCCCCAAGTTCAGTACAAAGCGGTACTACTTTGAAAATAGACGGTTCTACGAGCATGGTGACAATTAACCAAAATCTCAAAAGAGGTTTTGAGAGGCAGTTTCCTGGTACAAATGTTATCACTAGTGCTAATGGTTCTCAAAATGGGATCACGGATTTGGTAGCGGGTAGAGTAGATATTGCGGCGGTATCGCGATCGCTAACTGCACAAGAACAAAGTCAGGGATTGATGGCGGCGTCTGTGACAAAAGATGCGATCGCGCTTGTAGTTGGCAAAGCAAATCCTTTTAATCAAGGATTAACCAGCGCCCAAGTAGCAGATATTTTTCAGGGTAAAATTAATAACTGGTCAGCCGTAGGTGGTAACAGTGGAACTATCCGAGTCATTAATCGACCGGCAATTAGTGGAACGCATCAAGCATTTCAGGAAATGGTATTGAAGGGAGTTAATTTTGGCACAACATCAAACATTGCAACACTATCACGAGATGCCACAACTCCTCTACTCCAAGCTTTAGGAACTGATGGTATCGCCTATGCAACATTTGAACAAGTTGCTAATCAACAAACAGTGCGATTTGTTCCAATTGATGGATTGACTCCCGATGCAAATGCTTATCCCTACAAACGGCAACTTTTTTATGTCTATAAAAACCCTGCTAGCCCTGGAGTTCAAGCTTTCTTAAGCTATGCAACTTCGCCTCAAGGGCAGCAAGCTATGATACTGGAGAATTAATTCATCTATACAACTCCTATTTAATTCGTCAACTTCTTTCGTTCTTCTATTGGCGCTCTTCTCTGCGAGACGCTGCGCGATAGCGGTATGCCTCCGGCACGCTATGCGAACGATAATTTTTATAACTCAAATAGGATTGCTATAGAGGATGATTAATTTGAATGCGTTATTTTACTTGCAATGATGGTTTCTTTGAGCGGATAGATTTTTAAGGATTGTTATTACCAAGATATTTTGCTTTTAACTCTTCTAATTCTTCATCTATTTTGTTTGTACTCGTAGGCTGAGATGTGGGGTTTGTTGGTTGTATTTTATTTGGTTTAGGTTTGTTGCCACCCAAAAATTGGGTTTTCATTTCCTCTAATTCATTATCAATTTGACTAGGAGATGGTGATACAAATGTGGATGGGGAATTAGGTGGCGATTGAGGGATAGGTTTTGGCGCTATTGCTGGCGTCGCTGCTAGTTGTGACTGTTGATTTAAATCTTTGAGAACTTCGTCTACTGTTTGATAACGCCGAATTGGAATGCTTTCTAGCATCTTATTGATAATGCGACTCAACTCATTGCTGACGGGAGCTTTCAAGTATTGCTGCCAAACCCAAATATCGTTGTTGGTATCATAAGAATCGAAAGGCGATCGCGCCGTTAATAAATTAATACAAGTAGCACCCAAACTGTAAATGTCGCTGGCGAAAATCGCCCTACCTCTCATTTGTTCAGGGGCAACATATTCTGGACTACCAATACTTGTACCAGTTTTATTTAAGGCATTTCCAGTGGCAGATTTAGCAGCACCAAAATCTACTAATACTAGTTTGTTATCCTTCTCGCGTAAAATAATATTTTCTGGCTTAATATCGCGGTGAATTACGTGTCTAGCATGGCAAAATTGCAAAACTGACAATAAATCATTCAATAGTTGCCGGATTTGCGTTTCACTAAAAGCACCCCTATGCGCTAATTCCTGGGCTAAGTTATGCCCGTCAATGAATTCTTGTACAAGATACTGCCGATTTTCTTGGGTAAAATATGCCAGTAGTTCGGGAATTTGAGGATGTTTGCCCAATTCATCTAACTGCACCGCTTCTTGGTTGAATAGCTCTACGGCTTTGGCAAGAGTGTTAGTGCCTTGGGATTGGGGATAAAATTGCTTAATGACGCAGCGTGATTTTGAGGGTTTATCCTCATCCACAGCTAGAAAGGTTTTGCCAAAACCACCTTGTCCGATTGGTTTGATAGCACGGTAACGTTCTTTGAGGAGTAATTTAGAACCGCAAGTCCGGCAAAACTTGACATCATGAGGATTTTCAGGCTTGGGACAATGGGGATTAAGGCAGTAGCTCATAAAGGCGATCGCTTTTATATCTCTTTATTTTACTGGCGTTGAGGATGTGGACTTCTGCGAATCCGTTAAACTATGAGCGATGTCTACGATGGGCTACGCCTACGCACTGCTTAACTAGTACAGCACGGCGGAAATCAAGCCACCATTTTAAACAAGCAAAAGCCTTGATATATAAACTTTTGACTTTTGACTTTTAACTTTTGACTTCCGCCCTGCGGTACTACCCGATACCTTCTATAACTGGATGGAAGTAGAAGGCGAATCCCAATACTGTATAAGCAGCTAATAATAAAGTCCCTTCCAGCCAATTGGATTTACCATCAGAACTAATACTGTTTGCAATCAACACTGACGCAACCACAGCTACTAATTCAAAGGGTTGGAAATCTAAATCCATTGGTTGTCCCAATATCCGCCCTGCTATCACCAACACAGGCGCGACAAATAGGGCAATCTGCATACTTGATCCCACAGCTACCGAAAGGGAAAGATCCATCTTATCTTTCATCGCTACAGTGACTGCTGTAGCGTGTTCAGCCGCGTTACCAACGATGGGAACCAAAATCACCCCTGTAAACAGCGCCGTCAAACCTAGCTGAGATGTGGCCACTTCCAGAGAATCAACTAACATTTCTGACTCAATTGCCACCATTAAGGTACATACTAGCAACACGCCAACCCACAACATCATATTTGGTTTAGCATGAGGGGTTTCCTCTTCTTCTGTCTCCGCTACACCCACATCATATAGATAGGAGTGGGTTTTCATCGAAAATAGTAGCGTTAAGGCATAAACCAGGATTAACACCACAGCAACAGCAATAGAAAGGTTTTGCAGTGTTTGTTCGTTAATTCCTTGAGAGGTATAATTCATTGCCGTTGGCATCAACATGGCAATCACCGCTAAATTCATCGAATCAGCATTCACCCGCGCCACAATTGGCTGAAATGTCTGTTCTTTGTAGCGCAGTCCTCCCAAAAGCAT
This sequence comes from Nostoc indistinguendum CM1-VF10, assembly GCA_019359215.1. Taxonomy (GTDB): domain Bacteria; phylum Cyanobacteriota; class Cyanobacteriia; order Cyanobacteriales; family Nostocaceae; genus Nostoc; species Nostoc indistinguendum. The sequence goes on from JAHHHS010000002.1 coordinate 126,527, forward strand.
GGAAAAACCCATCACCAGTAGTAAGTTGCTAATAATCGATCCCGTGATACTGGCTTTGACTACATTTATTAATCCAGCGTTCAGCGCCACTAGGGCAATGATTAGTTCTGTTGCATTGCCAAAGGTAGCATTTAACAAGCCCCCCATTGATGGCCCTACTACTACAGCAATTTCTTCTGTGGCTGTACCCATCCAAGCTGCTAAGGGCAGAATTGCCAATCCAGCTGTAATGAAAACTATCAATTCTCCCCACTCCAGAAAGTGGGCTGCTAGGGAAACTGGGATAAATAGTAATAAAACCAGAAGAATAATGTTTTTAGTTGACATTTGTTGCCTTGGTATGAAGGTATCATTCACAGCGATAAATCCTAAATTTTAAATTTGGAGTGTTGAATTAACAATTACTTTCACTCAGCACTCCAATAGGATACTCTCAACCGCCTGTAGAGCAATTCAGAAATTGTACTGTTTTCAGTTCAATACTCTGTATGTAAAATAAGATTGCGATTTAAGGAGTTTTCGTAATTTTTTGTTGCAAAAGTATGAATTTGAGCCAAACTACTACACCAAAAAATAGAGTTTAATGTATTAAAAGACAATTAAAATTTTGATTGGCGCTGCTAACCTGAAAACCCCTAACCGAGTCCTTGTTCAATTGCTAATTACATTTAAGCCTTCAGGGAAAGGGCTGTGCGATAACGCAGATTTCCCACTAGAATAAGAAAGATTTGTCAAAAATTTGGTTGGATTCTATAGTTGTTGTTTATACCGGATTTTGTGTTCAAACCATTGGAGAAAGGTTTATGCACAATGTTTTCGGTGCAACTGCAAGTTTTTTGTTTTGGATAAATATACATGACTTCTGCTGCTGAAATGCCAGCTAGCTCTGGCTCAACGTTAACATTACATTCAGATCCCAAAAACACTAAAGAAACCGATCCCCTGAGAAAGGCTAATGGTGTTTATGTGACGGTGCATGGTCATTTTTACCAGCCACCAAGGGAAAACCCCTATCTGGACGCAATTGAACGCCAACCGAGCGCTGCACCTTTCCATGACTGGAATGAGCGGATTCATTGGGAATGCTATCGTCCAAATGCTTTTGCCAGAGTCTTAAATGACCGAGGCGAAGTGGTGAAGATCGTCAACAATTATGAGTATTTTAGTTTTAATATCGGGCCAACGCTGATGTCGTGGCTAGAACGCTACGATGTGGAGGTTTATCAGCGCATTTTAGAGGCGGATGCCAAGAGTAGCGATCGCCTGCATGGTCACGGCAATGCGATCGCGCAAGTATACAATCACATCATCATGCCTCTGGCGAACGAACGCGACAAATATACCCAAATTCGCTGGGGTAAAGAAGACTTCCGCTCCCGCTTTGGCCGTGATCCCGAAGGGATGTGGTTAGCAGAAACCGGTGTGGATTATGCCACCCTAGAAGCTCTTGTTGCTGAGGGTATTCGCTTTATTATCCTTGCACCATCTCAAGCACTGCGTTGCCGCCCCGTCCCCACTCAAGATCATCCCAATCCTGAATGGCACGAAGTCGGTGGTAGTCAGATTGATCCCACCCGTCCCTATCGTTGTTATTTGAAGCCCACACTAGACACTTCATCTTCACCTCTAAGTGCAATCAAAGAGGGGAATGAGGATAGTAACCACTCCCCACTCCCCTACATTGATATCTTCTTCTACGATGGCCCGATATCGCGGGATATGGGTTTTAGTGATGTCGTTTATAATTCCAGTCACTTTGCTGGGCGTATCGGCTCGGCTGTGCGTGGGGATCATCGGCCAACACAACTAATCTCTGTGGCAACGGATGGCGAAACCTTCGGACATCATAAGAAGGGAACTGAAAAAACTTTAGCCTACGCTTTTACTAAAGAGTTTCCTCAACAGGGTTGGACAGTAACGAACTTCGCCCACTACCTCAGCTTAAATTCTCCCGGTTGGGAAGTGGAATTAAAATCAGTCACAGCCTGGAGTTGTGCCCACGGTGTAGATAGGTGGCAGGATGACTGTGGTTGCGGTGGAGAAGGCAGCATTTGGCATCAAAAATGGCGTCGTCCCCTGCGCGATGCCCTAAATTGGCTGCGGGATCAGCTCACTGAGGTGTATGAAGAACATGGTAAGCAGTTATTTCGTGATCCCTGGCAAGCACGAGATGAATATATCCAAGTAATGCGCGATCGCTCTGCTACCAATGTCAACCGTTTCCTAGCCCGTCATCAAACCCACAAACTAACCGCAGCCGAACAAGTAGACGCACTACGGCTATTGGAAATGCAGCGTCACGCTTTGTTGATGTTCACTAGTTGCGGTTGGTTTTTTGAAGAAATTTCCCGTCCAGAGGGGACACAAATTCTGCGCTACGCGGGCCGTGCTTTGGAATTGGCAGGGGAAGTGGCTGGTGTGCAGTTGGAAAAAGGCTTCGTCAAACGTCTTGGTTTAGCCCCCAGCAATGTGGATGACTTCAAACACGGTGGCGAAATTTATCGGCAACTCGTGTTAACTGCCCAGCTTGGCTTTAAGCAAGTAGCAGCCCATTACGCCATTACTTCCCTATTTACCAATCACAAACCAGCAGAAACGCACAATTCTTTGCCTAGAAAAGATGCTGCGGACAAACAGTCTCAGCGTTACCAGAAAAAGGTTTATTGCTACGCTGCTAATGAGCTAGATTACCAACTGCAACGCATGGGATCGCTAACTCTAGCTGTGGGAAATTTAAAGCTGGTATCAGAGATTACTTGGGAAAGCGAGCATTTGGTATTTGCGGTTCTCCATTTGGGAGGCTGGGATTTCCACTGCTGTATTCAACAATTTACTGGGCGGCGTGACTACAGCCAATTAAAAGAAAAGCTCTTCGGCGCACTAAAACAAGCTAGTGCAGCTCATACTATCTTGGCGATGACACAGCTATTTGGCGAAGAAGCTTTTAACTTGCAAAATCTATTTGCTGAAGAACGCCACCGGATTATGCGGCTGCTGAGTGAGGAAACGCTGACACGTTTAGGACAGTTGTATACTCAAGCCTACCGTGATAATTATGGTGTGCTGATGGCGTTTCATCGAGATGAAATAGCAGTACCGCAAGAATTGCAGGTAGCAGCCGATATTGCTTTAGGGCATCGCTGTCTGATGACATTGCGATCGCTTGAGCAAGATATTGCTGATCCCCAAAAGAGTTGGAGTCACATATTAGAATTGGAAGCGATCGCTACTGAAGCAAAACATCTGCGTTGTCGGCTGAATATTCCCGACGGTAAGCAGATGTTAGAACAGTTAATTGCGCGATCGCTCTGGCAATTGTTGCATGATGCTAATGGTAGCTTTAATGCAGATATCCAACTATTGGAGCGATTGATTGGTGTCGGGGATCAACTAAATATTGATATTTCCCTACAGCGATCGCAAGAACTCTATTTTAGTTGTCTGCAAAGTCAGATAGCGTCGGTGTGTATTACTAGCCTTGGGAATGAAGCAGATAATCAGTGTCTTCAGTTGCTCAAGTTGGGCAAAAAGTTAGCCGTTGATGTCAGCGTGATCTCAAATCAGTTAGGGATGTAGCGCATCACAGCCGTGCATTGATGTCAACTTCAGTCAAAACTTCACGCACAGAGAAGGGGAAAATTTTCCCCTTTTCTTTTTAATTTCCTTTACTTAACTTGGGAGCGATCGCAATAGTAGGGATAAAGCCACTCACACCTGAAGAGTCCGCGGGTATGTTTCTCAAAAAAGGTTCCTGCATGGCGGCTACGTGATATATTGATCCCAGCTTTCGTTTTAATCTCATATAACCAAGGAAAGGATACTACTAAAACAGCTATGACCGCGAAGAGGTAGAGAATCGTAGTTTTAGTATTGAAGAATCTTAGAGAATTGCTATTGTGATTTTGAGGCATAGATTGTGAGAAATTAATAGCTCATCCAATCCTAACCTAAAGCTGAAAATAACGCTGGAAGCGGGAATCAATGTTGCTTGATTTCTGCTGATTGCATGTTAAACAGAGGGTTTGTAAATTGCTAATATCATTTTGACCACCACGGAAGAGGGGAATGATATGGTCAATACTGAGGTTAGTTTCTCCAGTAGTTTTACCGCAGCTTTGACATTGATATTTGTCACGTTGAAAAACATATTTCTTGACTTCTGGCGGGATACGAATGCGGGGAGTTTTGCTCATTTTCTCTTTAGTTGCTAATAAACTCTTCCAAGCTTGGTACATCTACCCAACTTGCTTTTGTATGAGATTCATGAGATAAATCCATCAACAACTGAGAATAAATTCCTTCTCGTAGCGATGGTGTAATTTCCTGATTGCGGTCAATTCCCTGCACCCATTGGTCTACTACGCGGATAAATGCTGAAATGCGCCCATCAGCATAATTTTTGGGAAAAATTAACCGATTCGGTATTTCTATTTCCGTTAGAGGTTTACCTGGCTGGGAACCCCAAACACGAAAACCATGTATATAATCTTTTTGATTTTCACTGCCTACAATTAATGTACCGCGATCGCCATATACTTCTACCCAATGGGTTCTTGGTGCGTGAACAACTGCACTGATAGAAAGTTGGCAAGGTGTACCATTCGCTAATTCTAGGGTTAATATACAGTTATCATCTGTATTAACTAGCTTAGATTCCCCACTAACAGGGTCAACTCGTGTAGGAATTGCAGTAGTTAAATGGGCGCTTAATCTACGGACTGGCCCGAATAACCAGTGAATGTAATCAAAGGCGTGAGAACCCAAAGATCCCAATGCACCGCCTCCTTTATCCTTGTCAGAATACCAATTCCAAGGGCGTGAAGTATCAGCACGAGAAGAACCTAGCCAATCAATTTTAATTAGGCGCAACTTACCCACATAATTTTCTGATAATAGTTCAGCAAACAACTGCCATGCTGGTACAAAGCGAAACTCAAAGTCTACAGTTGCAATAACGCCTTTTGCTTTAGCCAACTGATAAAGTTCTTTAGCTTCAACTGCATTTAATGCTGTGGGTTTTTCTAGTAATAAATGTTTCCCAGCTTGCAATACAGTTTTTGCCATTTCATAGTGCAAAAATGGCGGTGTAGAGATACTAACCGCTTGCACTTCTGGTAATGCCACAATATCAGCAAGTGAGTCGGAGGCGTGGTGAATATTATAGGATTCTGCTATGGCTTTAGCTTTATTTATATCTCGGTGATAAACAGCAACTACCTCAGTTTGAGGATGTGCTTGGAATCCCGGTATGTGGACTTTTTGACCAAATCCAGTGCCTGCGATCGCAACTCCAATCATATAATTTTTATTCCCTGATTTCTGTGATATTTTTCGCTTGTAATAAGTATTATCACACTTTTTTATCGTAAAACTCTAATAGTCAATGGGTAACGATAATGCTCCCCATTGTAAGCTTTAATAGCGGCAAAAATCACTACAAACAATTGTAATATCGATTTGAATAAAACTAATGACATTAGTACAGTTAATAAGCTATCTAAAGTATTTTTTATTTCATTAAATGAACCATTGGTAGTTACTGCCACACTAAAGGTAGCTAACAGCAAAATTAAGGATATTGCTATGAGAATGAAGGTATATAATGTTAAAGAAATTTGAAAATTTATAGATTCCTTTCCTTGTAAATCAATCCAGGGATACTGCGCTTTTTTACATCGCCAAATCATGGCTGGAACTAAAAGATTTAGGGGTAAATATACAGGAATACCAATAAACACTAAAGAAAACAATAATATCCACCCTAACAAAGCCGAGAAATGACACAACATCGCCCATATACGCATTTGTTGTTTAGGTTTTTCTCTCATGGCTTTTTATGTGTAAGTGGATTTAGCAGATAATTCCCCATTTTAATTATCTATAAAAAAGCCAAACAAGAGCTTTAAATCTGAGTATTTCTCTGTCATAGCTTTCGGGAAGAGGTTCTATTTCCCAGACTATACCCTCTCCTAGCAGCAGCGCAACTTCTAAACCTTTGAGGACTTTATCAAAAGCGATGGCGTAACCGCCCGCCGGAGGCAATCACAATTTGAAAATAGTCTGGCAGACCATACTGAGTACTGGCAAAACAAGCAACCGTCTTTGGGATAACCAATAGCAAGATTGATCTAGAACTTACGCACAAGAGATCCGCTCTATGCTGTAAACTTAATAACACTAACGGATTTCCAATATGCGAGTTCAAATAACTGTAGTTGCGATCGCAGTAATGTTAGTGGGTGGGAAAAATCTACAGGCCCTTGCAGACTCGCAACCTCTTACTCAAGATGAGGCTAGTGGTATTGTGACCCCAAAAGCAACGATTCATATAGAAGGAGGTTATGCCAAATATGGTGATTATATAGGAACAACTTTAGCAGATAGCCAGACGTTTGAAATTTCCCAAAAAGTTGTCAAAAACATCCAGATTCGTTTTATTAATGGCAAAGATGAATTGTTTGATGACAAAGGTCAGCCAATCAAAGGGCGGACTCAGACAGATTTTATCATTGGTTTGCTGAGACTCAAACCAGGTCAGGTATTCCGTGAGGATTTACTTCAAGCAGACTTACAACGATTAAGGAGATTAGAGTCATTTAATCAAGTCAATGTTTACTTTGAAGAAGATGCTTCTAGTATTAATATCATTTATGAAATCAAAGAGCGTGCTTTCCCTTCTTTCATCTTAGGAGGCGGTAATAATGAAGATGTTGGGCTATTCGGACGGGTCGGTTACAAAGATGTAAATATTAGCGGTCTGAATGATAAATTAGATACAACTGTGCAGTTTAGCACTAAAGATGTCCAGTTTAATGGTCAATTCACTAGTCGTTATCGTCCTGAAGAACCAAACCGCTTAGGCTATAGCATTAGAGGTTTTCGTAATCGAAATATATCGGGAACTTTCAACGAAGATATCAGATTGTCTAACGGCAACAAAGTACGAGAGGGAAGGCTTGGCGGTTCTGTAGGACTCTTACGCTCTTTTGATGACTGGGATACAACCGTGGCTCTCAATTATACCCGGATTAGCCTACGCGATCAAGAATATAATGTTGCACAGGTCGATAGATTAGGTAGTCCCCTATCTGTGAGCGGTACTGGAATTGATGACCTATTTACAGTATCATTTGCTGTATCCAGAGATCAACGCGATCGCCGAGACAATCCGACTCAAGGATCAATCCTCACCTTCAGCACAGAACAAGCGATTCCCATTGGACTGGGCAATATTTCCAGCAACCGCCTACAAGGAGACTATATTCAGTATTTACCAGTCAGTTGGATAGGTAATGGTAGACCAACCGACAATCCAGAAATGTTGGCTATTAACTTACAAATTGGTACGACCATTGGAGACTTTCCACCAGCTGATGCCTTTAATATTGGTGGGCTAGATTCTGTCAGAGGTTACGGTTATGGTAAAGTTGCCAGTGGTCGGAGTTATGGTTTAGCTTCCATTGAATATCGTTTTCCACTTTTTCAGTCAATAGGGGGAGTTCTCTTTACTGACTTAGCCTCAGATTTCGGCTCTAGCGAAACCGTGCTAGGAGAACCAGGAGTGCTGCGAGACAAACCTGGAAGTGGCTTTGGTTACGGCTTAGGATTGCGAGTCAATTCATCTTTTGGGGTGATTCGAGGCGACTTAGGAATCAACGACCAAGGAGAAGTTAGATTTGAAGTGACTACAGGTCAGCGATTTTAATCTCATTCGTTTTTACTCTACGTTCCTACCCTGGGGAAGGCGTTCGCGTAGCGTCTCGTAGAGAAGCGCCTATGCGTTAACCTAGACAAAATAGTGACGCATGATAATATAGGCGATCGCTGGGATAAAGCTAACATTCATGATTTTCGCGGAACCTTTGGTGGTTATGTGCGCGAAAGGGTAGATGTACAAATTCTACAGCCCCGAAAAACTGCTTCTATCCCAACACCAGCAAGCATTTCGCCCCGCTAATTCACCAATTGCCATCCGCGCAATCTTTGAAATACTTACAAAAGGTGAGTTTCAACTTTTAAGGTTTTCCGGCACTCTTTCCAAACAAATTCTCTAATGCTATGATGGCTCTAGAATCGCGCAACCGCACCTTGAAAACTAAATATAGCTTGGCTTTCAGGCTCCCGATATTGCAATTAATCAAAATCCCTATTAGGGATTGAAACAAGTTTATTAGAAGCTTGACGAATCCCTCTTTGAAATTGCAATTAATCAAAATCCCTATTAGGGATTGAAACAGCAGGTAACTTAAGAAGGCCCAAATATACCCCTGATTGCAATTAATCAAAATCCCTATTAGGGATTGAAACTAGTTAGAAAAACCGCAGGAGAATTAAATGCCCAAATTGCAATTAATCAAAATCCCTATTAGGGATTGAAACAAAAAATGAACATCTTTACCATCAAAATCATACATATTGCAATTAATCAAAATCCCTATTAGGGATTGAAACGCATAACTCTTATTTTCCAGATGAATGTTAAAATACTCTCCAATGAAGCAATTTCAGACACGTAATCTCGACTATTTTATTGCGGATTGATACATGAGATGACTCAGGAACAATGGACTGCGGTCGATGATTACTTTACCGATTTGCTTGTGCCGCCCGATCCTGTGCTGGATGTAGCTCTCCAGACCAGCGCCGCAGCCGGACTGCCACCGCATAACGTTTCACCAAACCAGGGCAAGCTGCTGCTGCTGTTGGCGCAAATCCAAGAGGCGCGAACCATCCTAGAGATTGGCACGCTAGGCGGCTACAGTACTATCTGGCTAGCACGGGCGTTACCCAGCGACGGCCGTCTGATTACGCTTGAAGCTAACCCAAAGCACGCCGAAGTCGCCCGCGCCAACATCGCCCACGCTGGTCTATCCGACATTGTTGACCTACGCCTCGGACAGGCACTCTCTACGCTGCCAGATATCGCCGCAGAGGGTCATACATTTGACCTGATTTTTATTGACGCAGATAAACCAAACAATCCAGATTACTTGACATGGGCGCTCAAGCTTTCCCGTCGCGGCAGCCTGATCATCGCCGATAATGTTGTGCGTAACGGAGCAGTGGTTGATGCCACTAGTAACGATCCTAATGTCCAAGGGGTGCGTCGCTTCAACGAACAGCTTGCCTCTGAGCCACGCCTCAGCGCTACGGCGATCCAGACTGTAGGCAGCAAAGGATACGACGGGTTTGCGATCGCAATAGTAAACCAAAAATAGCAAAAGATTGTTATTTGCTCAGTCTTGGGAACGATTTTGAGGGAACAGGTAGGCGATCGCAGCATAACCCGAAACACTGAGTAAACTAACTAAAAAAGCAGCCAGAACAAAAGGAGACATACAGAATTATACCCAAATGCCAAATCAACATATTCAATACAATTCCAAAATCTTGGCATCTATTCAAAAAATAAGATTTTGGATACCTTCAAATTAGCAATTAGGTATGACACAACCGTGACTAGCTTATGTCAATCCTTTGTATCTCCAGATTTTGACTCAACTTAAGCCAAAGGCAGAAAAAACCGAAACGTACTGCCAACTCCCAACTCGCTTTCTACCTGAATCTCACCGCCTTGTAATTCAATCAAACGATGGGAAATAGTTAAGCCAACACCAGTACCTCCCGAATGGCGATCGCGTGATTGGTCGGCTCGCCAGAAGCGTTCAAACACATGGGGCAAATTTTCTGGAGCGATACCAATACCTGTATCTATAACCGCAATCCAGAGTCGAGATGCTTCAGTTCCAACACGAATGGTAATTGAACCTTCGTTAGTGTAACGCACTGCATTACCTAGCAAATTAACCAACACCTGTTCTGTCCGGTCAATATCTGCCAATACAGGAGGTAGCACAGATGGACATTGTAAGAGCAGAACTGGCCCATCTTCCAACAGTTGGTCGGTGAATTTCTCCACTAATGACTCTAACAACGGACGCAGATTTACCCGTTGTATATTAATTGGCAAATAACCAGCTTCTGCCTTAGACAGTTCTTGTAAATCGTTCACCAACCGCTCTAAACGCCTAGTTTCTTTAGCTAAACGCCGATAAATTTCAGGAGACGCTTCAATTTCCCCATCAGCCAATTCCTCCAAGTAACCGCGCACAACTGTTAATGGTGTCCGTAGTTCATGGGTCATGTCTCCAATCACTTCTTGCCGCCGCGCTTCTACTCCTTCTAAACTGGCTGCCATCCGGTTGAAACTAGCACCCAGTCTATTAAGTTCTGGAATGTCAGACAGAGGTAATCGTGCATCCATCTGACCAGCAGCAAATTTTTGGGTGATTTGTTCCATCTCCGTCAAGCGTTGCATAATTCGTCTGGACACCCAGTAACTCAATCCTCCAGCTGCGGTGCTACCAACTAAGACTGACCAAATAGTGCTTCGCTGCCAAGCAAATTCAAATCCTGTAACCAATTTAGTACGAACATTAATTAAGTTGAACCCCTGATTTTCTAATCGTTCCAAATGCAAGATAAACAAGTGGGGGGAAGAGATTTTGCTGATGCTTACTAGACTAGCTACCCCCACAATCATTACTACTAAATGGGAGAAAAATAAGCGCTCTCTCAGCCCCATCTTCATAACATTTACGCTACCAGAGGATCTTCAAATTTATAGCCAACCCCAACAACAGTTTTAATAAAAGTAGGATTTGCCGAATCAGGCTCAATCTTTTTTCGCAACCGAGCTACATGAGTATCTACTACTCGTTCATCGCCAAAAAAGTTATCTCCCCAAAGTTTATCAATTAGTTGAGTGCGGTTCCAAACTCGACCAGGATTGCTGACAAATGTAGTTAGCAAGTTAAATTCTAGGGTAGTTAAGTCCAAAACTTCAACCTCTTGAGAATTCATCTGACGACTAGCAGTGCGCTGCTCTACATTGACAATAAAGTGCTGCGTACGATTGACTTGATGTTGTCCCCCTTGCCGGAGGCTACGCCGCAATAGTGCCCGCACTCTAGCTACCAATTCTCTGGGGCTAAAAGGTTTGACCATGTAATCGTCAGCACCTGTAGACAAACCAATCACGCGATCAATTTCCTCACCCTTAGCCGTGAGCATCAAAATGTAAGGATCTTTTGCACCTGGTTTCTGGCGAATTCTGGCACAAACTTCCAACCCATCCAAACCAGGAATCATTAAATCTAGAATGATTAAATCAGGTAGTTGCTCCTGAAACATCCGCAAGGCATTCACGCCATCGCGGCTAATGCGACAAAAAAATCCTTCTTTTTCTAAAGATAGTTGGATTAAATGAGCAATTTCTGGTTCATCTTCAACTATTAAAATGTCCATTTCAATTAATAAAAATACAAACTGTTGGTATCACAGCTTACTAAGTTTTTCGCAAACTCAAACTTAATATTTTGTTATATATTGCAAAAAAAATCAATATTGTTGTTACGCAATATTTTTACAAAATGTTAAGGTCATTTCATGAAATATTTGCTAATCTTTGTGGCTTATAGATTGTATTTAAGACTACAAATTCACTTAATGCAAATATCCTCCGAAAGTTAGATGGAAAGGGTAGTCATTAATTAGTTTATTACTTTGTATGGAAATGAATTGCATCATACCGCCTAAGGATGTAAGTCCAAGAATTAAGGCTGTTTTACCCTCAATACTCACCAGCTTTTGCTATTTAGATTAGATTAACCTCCAATTTAAGGCTGAAAGGGTGCTGATTCAATTGCAAAAAGTTGCTGGCTCATTAGAACTAGCAACTTGGATTAGCGTTTAAGGAGATGTAATTAAATTGCATGGCCACAAAATATCCTAAATTTAACCAGGATCTCGCACAAGACCCGACTACACGTCGGATCTGGTACGCGATGGCTACAGGAAATGATTTTGAAAGCCATGATGGCATGACCGAGGAAAATCTTTACCAAAAGATTTTCGCTACTCACTTTGGTCACGTGGCAATCATTTTTCTGTGGGCATCTAGTCTATTGTTCCACGTAGCCTGGCAAGGTAATTTTGAACAGTGGATTAAAGATCCCCTTCATATTCGTCCCATTGCCCACGCGATTTGGGACCCTCATTTTGGGAAACCAGCAATAGAAGCTTTTACCCAAGGGGGCGCTAACCATCCTGTTAACATTGCTTACTCTGGTGTCTACCACTGGTGGTACACCATTGGGATGCGGACAAACAGTGACCTTTACCAGGGTTCAGTGTTTTTGTTGCTGTTAGCAGCGTTATTTTTGTTTGCTGGTTGGCTGCACTTGCAACCCAAGTACCGTCCTAGCTTGGCTTGGTTCAAGAGTGCTGAACCTCGCCTGAATCACCACCTAGCAGGTTTGTTTGGTGTTAGTTCTCTGGCTTGGGCCGGACACCTTGTTCACGTTGCTATTCCCGAATCTCGCGGTGTTCATGTTGGTTGGGAAAATTTCCTAACAACTTTACCTCATCCAGCAGGTTTAGCACCTTTTTGGAGAGGGGATTGGGGTGTTTACGCCCAGAATCCTGATACAGCAGGGCATTTGTTTGGCACATCTCAAGGCGCAGGGACGGCAATACTGACTTTTTTGGGCGGTTTTCATCCCCAAACTGAATCGCTATGGCTGACCGATATGGCTCATCACCATTTAGCGATCGCAGTTATCTTCATTGTCGCTGGTCACCAGTACCGGACTAACTTCGGCATTGGTCACAGCATCAAAGAGATGCTCAACGCCAGAAATTTCTTTGGTGTCCAAACTGAAGGTCAGTTTAACTTACCACACCAAGGCCTGTACGACACCTACAACAACTCCCTGCACTTCCAGTTGTCCATACACCTGGCAGCGTTAGGCACTGCATTATCATTGGTGGCGCAGCACATGTATTCGCTGCCTCCTTATGCTTTTATGGCTAAGGACTACACAACACAGGCGGCGCTGTATACCCATCACCAGTACATTGCTGGCTTCCTGATGATTGGTGCGTTTGCCCATGCTGGCATCTTCTGGGTTCGAGATTATGACCCCGAGCAGAATAAAGGTAACGTACTTGAGCGTGTACTTCAGCATAAAGAAGCGATTATTTCACACTTGAGTTGGGTATCGCTATTCTTAGGTTTCCACACCCTCGGTCTGTACGTCCACAACGACGTTGTTGTTGCCTTTGGCACTCCTGAAAAGCAAATTTTGATTGAGCCAGTATTTGCTCAATTCATCCAATCTGCTCACGGGAAACTGATGTATGGGATGGATACCTTATTATCTAACCCAGATAGTATCGCCTACACAGCTTGGCCCAACTATGGTAACGTCTGGTTACCAGGCTGGACAGAAGCAATCAACTCTGGCACTAACTCCCTGTTCTTGACGATTGGGCCTGGTGATTTTCTGGTTCACCATGCGATCGCTTTAGGTTTGCACACCACCACCTTAATTTGTGTCAAGGGCGCATTGGATGCTCGTGGTACAAAATTGATGCCTGATAAAAAAGACTTCGGCTTTACCTTCCCCTGCGATGGGCCTGGTCGGGGCGGTACTTGCCAAACTTCCTCTTGGGAACAGTCTTTTTATCTCGCTATGTTCTGGATGCTGAATCTCCTTGGTTGGGTAACTTTCTACTGGCACTGGAAGCATCTAGGTGTTTGGCAAGGTAACGTGGCTCAATTCAATGAGAATTCCACATACCTCATGGGTTGGTTCCGTGATTACCTCTGGGCTAACTCCGCTCAGTTGATTAACGGTTATAACCCCTACGGCACAAATAATTTGTCTGTCTGGGCTTGGATGTTCCTATTTGGACACCTGGTTTGGGCAACGGGTTTTATGTTCCTGATTAGCTGGCGTGGGTACTGGCAAGAGTTAATTGAAACTCTAGTCTGGGCACACGAACGCACTCCTTTGGCTAACTTAGTTCGCTGGAAAGATAAGCCTGTTGCTCTGTCTATTGTCCAGGGTTGGTTAGTAGGTCTAGCTCACTTCACAGTTGGCTACATCCTTACCTATGGAGCATTCCTCATAGCCTCAACCGCTAGTAAATTTGGTTGAAAATTTTTAAATTTTTAAATCCTCTGACTTAGCCATCTCCCCCTCTATACCGTAAGGTAAGAGGGGGATTTTTGTATATTCAAATGAAGTCTGATGACCGATGACTGATGACTGACAACCGTTAACCGTCAACAGTTAACGTTTAATGCACTATTTTAGCCTTGCCACGTTACTAGGCGTATTTCAAAAATCAAATCAAATATAATTCCTATATAGCAAGTTCCCATTCATATGGGGTACAACCTTATACTCCGAAGTCTAAGGGCACGGCAGTGCCGTGACCCTACGGGTATACCTCACGTAAACCAGAAACGCTATAGTTACTTTAGGTACTAGTATTTGATTTTTCACCTGGCCGTTCAATAGCAGGAGGATACTTGACACTTTCTTCGACTCTATGGATTTCTGTGTTTGTTTGCTCCTCGGACAGAAGATCATCAGGGTTTAATGATTCATCAGCAGCATCATCAATTACTCCATTAGCATTAATATTGGGTTTATTGGAAGTGCTTTTATGGCTAGCATGTCCACCAGGCATAACTATTACCTCTCATTTTTATAACTAAACATCTCCAGCCTAAACCCTTTTCTTTGACGAAATCACTATCAGAAGGCTTATAGCAGAACTATCAAAATCCAGTCTGGAGTTATATAGATTTCTCATAAAGGCACAGCAATGCTCATTGGTGTCAACTTACAGCAGTTTCATGTATTTGAACCACATCTGTCGTAGGGGCACAGCAATGCTGTGCCCTTACTGCGTGGTCTATTTACCTGAAAATAGCTGTAAGCAAAAAGAAGCCGTAAGATGTAATCTAAGAACATTTTGATTGATGTTCTTAGTGATACATCATGAGTAGAAAACGCCCAGCGCGAACAGGAAACCCAGACCTGCGGCAACAAAAACATTTACCAGCGCCGCCAATAGAAGAAATCGAAAAACAACTAAGCTATCGCCCATCTAAGTTGCACATTTTTCTGTGTTGACTGTTGACAGTTAACTGTCAACGGTCAGCAGTCAACAAACCTGATGAGTTATTTCTTATGCCAAACTGACTTCTAGGGTATAAGAAAAATCAGGTCTAGAAGTGTTACCAGAGAAAATTCCGCCATCTTCAGGCAAGAAAGCAAATTTACTCACTGAAATGGAGTACGTACCTGCGCTTAGTGAAGTGGTGATTAATGACTCCAAGTCACGGGCATTATCATCGTTACTTTCTAATAAAGTTCCAGCACTGTTAAACAGGCCAAGAACTGTATCTCCAGATGTCAGCGTACTGATAGTGACAGTTGCTGAATTTGCTAAAGAAAATGTAAAAAAGTCGAAATCGGAATTATCCCCTGGTTGAACTGTTCCCAACTGGGCTGAGAGATTAATGTCTGAGCCTGATGATAAGGAACCTAATCCTTCAGCGCTGTTTAGTGAGTTGTTTGTACCTTCTCCAGCATTTTCCCGCTCATAAAAAAGGAAGTCATCACTATCAAGTCTGAGATTGGTTTTCCCTTGCAGAATACCTATGATCTCATCTTGCTCTGCTCCCGGTTTGTCTAACAGTACTCGTGTATTGTTTCCAATAACTTGCAGGCGGTAGTCCTGTGGAGCTCCTTTGAGTTCAATTTGATCTTGGCTAGAGTCGAAGTCAGTAATACTAGCCAAGTCCCCAAAACCAGGACTTGCAGTGTTGTTATCGTCGTAGAAAACATTCACTATGTCCCCCAGGATAAATCGATCTACCCCAGCCCCGCCAGTAAAGTTATCAGTTTCTCCTAATCCAGGTGGAAGCGGACTACCAGGGAAAACACCGATGAGGATGTCGTTTCCAGACCCCCCATTGAGTACCTCATTACCTGGCCCGCCCTGTAGGCTATCATTGCCGTCGCCACCATTGAGGATGTCATTGCCATTACTACCATCTAAAGTATCATTACCTCCTCCGCCATTCAAAGTGTTGTTAGAAGTATTACCAAAGATAAAGTTGCTAAGATTGTTACCTGTTCCGGTGATGTTGCCACCTTCCCTCAGCGTCAGGTTCTCTAGATTGGCGCGTAGTGTGTAGGTGACAGAAGACCGAACGTTATCTGTGCCTGAATTCGCAGCCTCTGTAATAGTGTCGGTAGTACTGTCAATGAGGTAAGTGTCGTCGCCTGCTCCCCCATTCAAAGTGTCAGTACCTAAGCCCCCATCAAGTGTGTCATTGCCATTATTACCAAACAATTGGTTATTTTGGTTATCACCAACAATGGTGTCATTTGCATTTGTGCCTCTGACATTGTCAAAGTTGACTGCGGTAAATGACAATGATCCCAAACCAGGAACGTTATTGGCAGCCAAACTTTGGGTTCTTAAATTAACACTGATAGCTACCCCAGGTAAAGATTGGGATGCATCTATAGTGTTGTTGGCAACATTAGCATCAGCAATAACTCTTTCTACTCTAAACAGTTGGTCTTGCCCCAATCCACCAGCTTTTTGAATGGTTCCGACACCTGACAAGGTAATGGTTTGACCTAGTTGACTGTAGTCTGCGGTATCATTGCCATCTCCGCCATTAATGCTGTCGTTACCCCCCCTGCCTTTGAAGGTGTCATTGCCTGCATCACCGATTAGAGTGTCGTTTCCCGTGCCTCCATCAAGTGTGTCATTGCCTGCACCACCGATTAGACTGTCGTTCGCTGTCCCACCAGCGAGGGAATCGTTACCAGCTGCACCATTCAAGGTGTCGTTACCAGAGGTACTATTGGCATTACCACCAACAGCCCAACCAACTATCGTGTCATTTCCCGAAGTCCCAGAGAGATTGTCAGCGCTTGTATTGCCAAAAATAAATGCCATGTTATTTATCCTCAATTTCTCACTAATATGTTAAATTCAGCCTCAGTCAAAGAACTCTTCATCAGTTCAATGCAGATTAACGCAGTTTGTAATAATTTGTAATATGTTTGTGTGTTTCAATTTCGATATTATTTTCAAAAATACTAACTTTTTGGTAAATGTTGCGATATTTTTCAGATCAGGTGGTACTTTTGTTAAGTTAAATTTCAATCCAAATTGTTTGGTAAAAAAGTATTTTCTTATTAAAGAAGCGCTAATTTGAGATTTATCAAGTTTTTCAACATTACCGTAAACCAGATTTACCAACAGAGTTTGATTAAATACCTCTGCATTACGAAGATGGGCATCTGGTAATGGATTTGTTTTTATCTCTCAAGTTAATGTGAATTATACCAATTCAAATAATGTTTGCGACACATTAATTATTTGTAAGGGCACAACATTGTTGTGCCCCTACCCATCTGCCGCATTCTTTTTTCAAATTGGTATTAGTATTTTATTACTTTTATCCAGTAAAAGCAGTTCACAACCTGTAAATGGCTAGAAATCCATGCTTACTAGCAAGCGATCGCTAGAGTAAAAAGACCAAGGTATAGGAATTACGAATTACAAATTATGCGTAGCGATACTAGTCCTATTTGCCTGAAAATTAAGATGAAAATTAGTAAAAAATCCCTCAGAAGAAAGCCAATTCTTCCAGAGTTTGCGGCATTCATGCTGCAAATCTACGAATTCTTTATCTGAGATATTGCTATGAAATTCAGCTACTTTCTCTGCAATATATGGTATTTCTTTCTCATCTATCCAGACGCAATACTTTTTCCAGTCAATAACAGAATCGTAAGGTAAAACGCAGTCTGTATCGATAAAAACTGGAATCCGACCACAACTGAGGGTTTCATATAGTCGAATGGAATAGTTTGCAGAGCCGCGACAACACAAATTGTAGTCGCTCTCGACCATATTTTTCACAAATTCAGCACGAGTCTTTTGTCTTTTATCTGGGTCTTGTGTAGTTAGATATACTGATTCTGATCCTTCTGTGATAATAAAGTTTGTATTCACTAAAGATGGGCTTTCTGCAAGTCTTCTCATAGCCTGATTACGCAGAATTTTTCCCTTGTAAGGCGAAACTCCAAGCTTTAATGATTTACTTAACATTAATCCGTGATATGTAAATGTTTTCAGTTTAAGATTCCAAGAATCTCGTTGTGCTAAACCACAAAATCCAACAACAGGTTTAGCAGATTTTTGCCTGATAGAAATTAGACCTCCTAAATATTCTTTAACATAATCTTCCACTAAAGCAGGAATAATAATATCTTTTTGTCTCTTTTGGGAGCGATATACCGCAGGTCGGATTATTGTTGCATTCTTTATAGGTACTTTTTCGGCACAACAATCGCCTGCGAAAAAAACAACTAGTTCTTTGCCGTTATTAGCTACTTTTTCGGCAAATTGCATAGATATATCTTGTGCTTGTTTGTTAACTTTATCTCTCCAGCTTTCTCCTCTGATCGCCCTCCAGTTTGCAGGCATAATTGCTAAGTCAGCTTCCTTTA
The DNA here is from genome assembly GCA_019359215.1 of Nostoc indistinguendum CM1-VF10. Taxonomy (GTDB): domain Bacteria; phylum Cyanobacteriota; class Cyanobacteriia; order Cyanobacteriales; family Nostocaceae; genus Nostoc; species Nostoc indistinguendum. The sequence goes on from JAHHHS010000002.1 coordinate 144,925, forward strand.
AAGAAGTCATGTTAAAAAGGGAATTACCGATCTCTATATAATTGTGATGAATTCTATTCCAAGGGTATTTTTGATTAGGAATAAATTCTTTCCAAAAGGGATAAAGCATTGGAACTGCTTTTATTCCATTAGAAAGATAATTCTTATCAGAATAGATATTTAATTTCATATTTTTATATGAGTTTGATTATTTCAAACATTTAGAGGTTAGTGTATTATAGACGCGCTTAAAGGATGTTTTAAAAGTGGAGCTATTATAAAAAAGCTTATAAGGCTTATATTTACTGTGCCGGTGTAGGAGTGACTGCTTCTGTGGGAGTTGGTGTAGGGGTGAGAGTTGGTGTAGGAGTGACTGTTTCTATGGGAGTTGGTGTAGGAGTGGAAATTGGGGTGGGAGTGACTGTTTCTATGGGAGTTGGTGTAGGAGTGGAAATTGGGGTGGGATTTTCTGCTGTAATGGTGAGTTGATAATCCACTGGTTTCGATGCTGTAGAAACCACGGAAAACTCGTAAAATCCGTTTTCGGGTAATTTAGTTGACAAACTACGCTGGGTAGAATCTTCCAAAAATCGAATTTTGCCAGAAGGTGAATAAACTGATAACAATACTTGGGAATTTGCTTGTAGCTTCAATTCTAGAGATTGGTCTTTGGCAAGTCCAGCAATGAATACTTTGCCACCACCAGGTTGGAGAGTACCACTGACTGTTTTGCTAGTAGCGCCCGGATCAAAGACAAGCTTTTGGAAAGCGCTACCGGCGAGGATAGCACTGAGTTTATCGTTAACAAATCCGTACCAAACTTGTCCAATGGGCTGATCTTGGGAATTTTTACCGCGCTGTTCAGGGAATACACTTAAAAAGGCGGCATCTCCCAAATCATATAAAGAACGACTACCAACGTTGATTTTGTTGACTTCTACTTTCCAGCGATCGCGTTCAGCATTTGTGTAAGTTCCAAGCTGTCGGCGTGTATTGGCACTTAGTGGCGCTAGTTTTTCTAGCAATTCTGAGGCTGTTTTATCCCATTCTGCCCGCAAACCCTCATCTTCAGGACCATCGCTGAGAGTGCGTCCCCGTAAACTGGGATTTCTGTCCCAAAAAACTTGATTCACTAAGTTAATGTAAAATCTCTCATCAATACCCAACTGTTGACGGCGATCGCTTAATTTTTCTTTACGCTGCCGTTCTGCTGGTGAATATTGCGCTAAAGGATCGGTTGGTTGATCATTCGTTGGAACTGGGCTACCTGTAGGATTAGGTTCGACTTCCCCGACATCTCGGCTGCTATTGACTCCCCACCAGATTAATCCAACAGTACCAGCTACTATCGCGGCCACTAGGAAGGTTTTTGTTGGTGTCCACCAGCTTGGGGGCTGAGGGGATGGGGAAGATGCAGGAAATGAGGGGGATGGGGGAGGGGGAGAGACGGCGAGGGTGGCGGATGTGGGTTGTGGCGGGGTGGGATATTGAGTTGGGGGAAAGTTAGCTGGAGGCGGGTTCAGAACCTCAAGTACTTGACGGGCTGATTGATAACGATCGCTTGGTCTGGCAGATAGCATTTTATCTAATACCTGTGCCAAAATTGGACTCAGGCTTACTTCCCGTCGCCACTGCCAGGTAAGATTATAGGTATCAATTAATTCTTGGGGCTGTTTCCCTGTCAGCAAAACCAACATTGTTGCGGCCATTGCATACAAGTCACTGTGGGGAGATACCAACCCAGTTTGCATCTGTTCTGGAGGAGCAAATCCTATCTTACCCAATAGGGTTGGTGATGGGGAAGATGCAACTACGCCGGGTTGATAATATTGGGAAGCAACGGTTGCTACTACTTGTTTGACACCGCCAAAATCAATTAACATTGGCAGTTTGTCAACAGTGCGAAGCATTAAGTTATCGGGAGATATATCTCGATGAATAACGCCTATGGAATGGATATACTCCAAGACTGGTAAAATTTGCTGCAACAATTGGCGTATTTCCGTCTCTGTAAAACGCAAACCCTGCTGTAACCGGGCATTTAACAAAGAATTGTAAGTTTCCCCTTCTACATAATCTTGCACCAAAAACAGATATTCTTTGCCCCCTAAGTTCATGCGAAGCAGTTCCCGGAAGCGGGGAATTTGGGGATGTTGCAGTTTATAAAGAACACTTGCTTCTCTCTCAAAGAGTTCTTCAGCTTTTTCGACAACGTAGGGGGTTTGAACTTGGGGGGAAAATTCCTTTAAAACACAAAGTTCGCGGAAACGGTTGACATCTTCAGCTAAATAAGTGCGTCCAAAGCCACCCTGGCCAATTTGACGCACAATCACATAACGATCGCTTAAAGTTAGTCCCGGTTGGATACTATAACTCATGGGCGTATCCAACAACTTTTCACCACACTGGAGACAAAAGCGACTAGCTGGGGAATTTTCATGTCCTTGAGAACAATATATTTTAGTCATTAGTTATCAGTCATTAGTTATTAGTTATTCGTTCGTGAGTCTTCCCCAGTCCTCAGTCCCTTTACTTGCCAGATTGTACTTTACTGACTTGATCAGCTGCGATCGCATACCAAATTTGACCAAAAGTCTGTTGATTGAGTTTCCAACGCTGCTGATTAGAAAACAACCGATCAAATTTTTCATTTGTGTGTTTGTTCAGCTGATCAATTGTATAGTTCCCCAGCTGCCCTGATCGTGCTTGTCGTCTCCATGTTTCGTAATCTTTTTGGCTGTATTTACCCAATTTCTGACGAGCTGCTGTACTTAGGTTAGCCTGTTCTATTTTATTCAACAAATCGTTAGCAATACCAGACCATTCATCTCGTAAACCAGCGTCTTCAGATTTAGATGTGAGGCTACGTCCCTTTAGTTCTGGATTTTTTGTATAAAATAAATTATCTACGAAAGGAATAAAAAATCCTTCAGTAATTTCTAGCTGTTGGCGACGACTGACAATTTCCTGGAGATCACTATTTTTTCCTTTATCGCTGACTGGTTTACCAATCGGATTTGGAAATTCTGGAATTTGCGGTAATGAAATTGACGGAATAGTGATTGAAGTTACGCTCCGAATGACTGCATTTACCACCGCCCAAGCACCTGCGCCAGTTAAAACAACTACAGCCGTCCCGCCGAGACTCATCACAAAAGGGCGAATCCAAACAGGCAAAGTTCTTGGTTTCGCAATTGCTTGGGTTTTGTTCTGGAATCTACTCATAACAGCACTGGCGCGTTGTCTTCCCGGAGCAACTACCATTGTCTTGATCTTGGTGGTAATATAATTACCTGCGGTTTTAGTTGCAGTTGGCGATGGTAAATCTTTGAGGATTTGCTCGGCTCGTTGATAGCGATCGCTCGGTTTATAAGCCAGCATCCTTTTTAACACCGCTTCGAGTTGGGGACTAACTCGAATTTCCTTTCCCCATCTCCAAAGTCCCTGGTAGCTGTCGTATAATTTTTGCGGTTCTTGCCCTGTAAGTAACACCAGTGATGTCACCGCTAAAGAATATAAATCACTACTAAAAAATGTTTTGCCCTGCCGTAACTGTTCTTCTGGAGCGTAGCCTTTTTTACCCAGCAAAGTATTATTTTCAGCTAGCTTAGTCCGCCAAAAGCCTTGAGAAGCTGGCAGTTGCTTGACACCACCAAAATCAATCAGCACTGGTAGATTATCAGAACGCCGCCAAATCAAATTGTCGGGAGAGATATCACGATGAACTACATCTTGTGAATGGATGTAGAATAACACAGGTAAAATCTGTTGCAAAAGGGTGATTACTTCCTCTTCACTGAAAGTCTTTCCTTGACTCTCGCGTTGTTCTAATAGTTGGTAGTAATTATCACCATCCACATAATCTTGCACTAGAAAGAAAAAATCTTTAGCGCCTATCTTCACTTGTAGCGAGGCGTGAAAACGCGGAATTTGTGGATGCTGAAGTTTTTTCAGAACATTTGCTTCTCGCTCAAATAACTCTTTCGCTTTTTGTAAATCTTGATGTTCTTGTACTTGGGGTGCAAATTCCTTCAGCACACAGGTTTGATGGGATTTATTTATATCCTCCGCCAAATAGGTGCGTCCAAAGCCGCCTTGCCCTAAATGACGAATAATTTGATAGCGATTATCCACCATCTGTCCCACAGCAAGAGGTAATGGTTCACCACAATGGGTACAAAAGCGGTTATTACCATTATTTGTGTGTTGTTTACTGCAATAGAGCTGCATGGTGCCCAAGGATAGATTAAGGTTTTATTGATTAACTACAACGCGCATACCCTTATTTTCGGATATCCTACGAATTATGAATTACGTTAGCGTAGCGACTCTGCGTACTCCTGCAAATAAGCAAGTTACGCCTAGCGTCTTGCAGAGAGCGTCATTACGAATTATTTTAACGGTGTTGGTTCTACTTCAGGATAAAAACAAGCGTCATGAACCGCAAGCCACAACAACAGCGAACAATTAAAGCATTTGAAGATTTTTTGTCTACCCCCCTAGAAACACTACTGCAACGGCATCTCAACACTCAAAGTTCGGCAGCTTTAACTTTATTTCACGATGTGGCGGCTAATGTACCTGCCTACAAAGCTTTTTTAGCAGAGAGGGAAATTAATCCCGCAACTATTCAAACCTTAGAGGAGTTTCAAAAATTACCAGCGATCGCTAAACAAAATTATATACTGCGTTACCCTTTAGCTGACTTGTGCCGCAACGGACAATTAGAAGCGTGCGACATGATAGCTGCTTCATCAGGTTCCAGTGGGAAACCCACATTTTGGCCTCGTTTTTTCACAGATGAACTCCAAATCACCACACGCTTTGAACAGATTTTTCACGATAGTTTCCATACAGATACTAGACGTACTTTAGCTGTGATTTGTTTCAGTTTGGGCACTTGGGTAGGTGGAATATTCACCACTAATTGCTGTCGTTATCTTGCTAGCAAAGGTTATCCCATCACTGTAATTACTCCTGGTAACAACAAAGAAGAAATCTTGCGAGTTGTGCAAGAACTAGGTTCAGGATTTGAACAAGTAGTGTTATTGGGATACCCGCCATTTTTAAAAGATGTGATTGATACTGGTATCGCTCGTGGTGTGGAGTGGCAGCAATATCAGATTAAGTTAGTGATGGCGGGAGAAGTATTTAGTGAAGAATGGCGGAGTTTAGTTGGCGAAAGAATTGGTTCACAAAATCCTTGCTATGATTTTGCATCACTTTACGGCACTGCGGATGCAGGAGTTTTGGGTAATGAAACACCCTTAAGTATCTGCATTCGCCGTTTTTTGGCACAAAATCCCGATGCAGCTAGAGCTTTATTTGGGGAATCGCGTTTACCCACACTAGTACAATATGATCCCTTCACTCGCTTTTTTGAAGTTCAAGATGGCGGATTGCTGTTTTCTGGAGATAACGGTATTCCCTTAGTGCGTTATGACATTTTGGATACTGGCGGAATAATTAGCTATGATGCCATGCTGCAATTTTTAGCAGAATGGAAATTTAATCCGCTCAAAAATCTTCGTTGTGATACTACTCAAAATCCACCTAGAGGTATTCATCAACTACCTTTCGTTTATGTCTTCGGCCGTTCTAACTTTACAGTTTCCTACTTTGGCGCAAATATCTATCCAGAAAATGTAACGGTGGGATTAGAGCAACCAGTAATTCAAGAATGGGTGACAGGTAAATTTGTATTGCAGGTAAAGGAAGATGCTGATAAGAACCGATTTTTATCTGTGGTTGTAGAGTTAGCACCAGGCGTAGAGGGTAGTGAAGATCAAAAACAAGCGATCGCATCTTCCATTCTTTCACAACTGCTACGCCTAAATAGCGAGTTTGCTAATTATGTTCCCCCAGAATATCAAACACCACAAGTTACATTAGCCCCAATGGGTGATTCCGAATATTTTCCCATTGGAGTGAAGCATCGTTATACCCGTCAGAGGTAGTTTTTCGCTCTCTTCCATGTGCAATGGTTTGCAGTATAGGTAATTATTTATTAACAACTCAGAGAACAGTGGCACTGATACCGCATACAAAAATATCTACACAGGTTTCAATATAGTCATCACAGCTATAGCTGCCTTGATTGAATTTTGCACTGCGGCATAGCATTCCAGCTAACAGCATTCCTGTAAACATATCGACTGCTGGAAATGGATCAAGGTTTGCTTTAACAGTGCCTCGTTTCTGACTCGATTGCAGATAAGCTACCAGTTTTTCCTCTAAGGGCTTGGCAGCTTCTTGAATCACTTGTTTGGCTGCCTCCGGATGGCGTTTGGCTTCTCCAATGAAGGTACGAATTAAGTCTTCCTGTGCCTCAAGCATAGTATTGTAAAGAATCGCATACTGTTTTAAATCAATTTTTAGATTCTGCGTCCAGGCTTCGGAGTGTGCAAGAGCCTCTGTCTGAAGCGCTAAAGCATTTTCGATTACTGCTCCCAAAAGTTGTTCTTTGCTAGCAAAGTGGCGAAATAAAGTTACCTCATTCACACCAGCAACACGAGCTATTTCACGGGTAGTTGCTCCTTGAACACCTAAACTGGCAAATACTCGTGAGGCGGCTTCTATCAAACGTGTACGGGTGAGAGTTGATGAACGGATAATTTTATTCATTTATGATGGCAAGTACTTACTTACATCATAAGTTATATAGGTTATATAGAAAAAGTTGTTGCAACTTGGGGAAAATTGATCTTGATACCAGCATTCTTAATATATGCTCAAATTTATGTCGGTGCAATAGCTAATATTTTGCTCATTTTAGTAACTGCAACAACTACCCCACTTCTTAAATAATGAGGCTCTCTTTGGATAGCAGTAAATCCTAGTCGTAAATAAAACCCTTCGGCATAAAGGCTAGCAGTTGTAATTACCTTATCTATACTTTGATCAATCGCTTCATCGCAAAAATGTTGAACTAAGATACGCCCGATCCCTTGACCTTGATATTTAGGATGAACATATAGACCGATTAGTTCATCAACAATAAAACTAGCAAAACCTATAACAGCATCTCCCTTGATCGCAACCCTGCAAGTTTCCACTTTCATACTCTTCAAGATATTTGAACCATCAGGTTTGTTGCGGTAATTACGCCAAACTAAAAGTTCTTTTTGGGTATAGAAAGTTGGAGGTAAAGCTTTAATAGCAGCAATATGAATTGCACTCAGTGCCCATGCATCTGTTTCCTGGGCAGGCCGAAGAAATATTTCGTTAGCACTCATAAGTTCAGGACTGGCATTCAGATTATATGCCTGTTTGACTTTCTTATACAAAGATATCAACTTTGGTTATAAGAAATTTTAGTTGCATAGGTCTAGCCCATCGTAGACATCGCAACACATCAACTAGCCAAATTCTCAACTGCTTTGCCGATTTTAGCAGTTTACAATTGTGTCACAACTAGCTGGACAATTTGCCGTCTGATTTCTTGAAAATTTTGGCTCGCATTTGTAACACGAGCAAGTATAGCCGCAGAGGTAGTTTGAGGAGAACCACTATTAAAAGGAGGTTGGGGATTGTATTCGATTTTTAGTTGAATTTCTTGGGCGATCGCTTCCCCAAATAACTCAGCAGCTAAAGCTAGCCCAAAATCAATGCCTGCTGTCACACCGCCGCCTGTAATTCGATTGTGATCAACGACAACTCTTTGTGCAACTGTCTCAACTCCCAGTATCTCAAGTAAATCTAATGATAGCCAGTGAGTAGTGGCGCGATAGCCCTGAAGTAACCCTGCCGCCGCCAGTAACAAAGAGCCAGTGCAGACAGCTGTAACGTAGCGGGTTTGTTTCCCTTGAGTTTTTAAGAAGTCGAGAAACTTTTCATCTTCCATTTTGGCATTGATACCTGGGCCTCCTGGCACAAATAACACATCTAAAGCTGGGGCTTGAGCAAAGGTTGTGTCAGGTAGAAAGGTAAGTCCGCAATCGCTCCGAATCGGTTCGAGTGTTTCCGCCAGCAGGTATAATTGCACGTTTGGCAATTTTGCAAAGACTTGATAGGGCCCCGTGAAATCCAACTGCGTCACATTTGGGAACAACACTATCCCAATAGATAGAGAAGAAACTTGTTCAGTTGCAATCATTATTTATGTCCTTGTTAACGAAAATCCTGATTTTATTGCTCCCTTAACTTGCCCAATAGTATAACTCCTAACTTATGAGCTAAATCAATAATATCAGCTAAAACTATAAGTAATTTTAATTTGCATTAAATCTACCGACAAACCGTATATTATAAGTAAAGCAATAAAATAACCTACTTTAAAAGGCATATTTTGAATTAATCAAGCGATATATTGTGATATTTAGCTAATTTTGTGTTTTTTATTAAAATATCTTTTTAAAGCTTGTTAATTCAAGTATTTACCAAGCTGGAAGCCATTAGAGAGTCAAAAGGAGTGAATGTGATCAACGCCATACAGATTAACGAAAACTTAGCGACAACAGGACAAGTTATACCAAAACAGCTTGAGCAAGCTATCTAAGAAGGTTTTAAATCTGTTTTAAATCTGCGATCGCCTGATGAGCTAGGATTTTCACAGGATGAGCAAAAAGTAGCGGAAGCATTGGGGTTGCATTACACAAATGTCCCACTCAAGGTAGATTTAAAAAATTTGAATGAAGAGGCGATTACCAAAATCCTCACGACACTAGAACAAATTCCTAAACCAGCAGTTGTGCATTGTGCAGCCGGGATGCGATCGACTGGAATTGCGCTTTTAAGTATTGCTATCCAGGAAGGATTAACACCAGAGGAAACCTTAGCAAGAGCTAAGAATCTGGGTTTTGGATTCTTTGAACACGCTGGCGTTAGTCCCCGACTGAAGCAATTATTTGTGGACTACGTTAACAAACACGCGAAAGTAGCCGTGGCTAGTTACTGAAACAGATGTACTCAGGTAACAGTAACGTGAGTTTGATAAACCTCTCCCTGCCTTGAACTTTCGTTCAAGTCTGTCCCTCTCCGAGTCGGAGAGGGACGGTTTTGCGTAGTAAAACCTTCTTAGAGGTTTCTTTTAGTCAAGTGGGTGAAGGGCGTGAGGGTGCGATCGCCTTTAGTATAGCCATCAAGCTATGGAGAGAATTAGCACTTACAATAAAATCTAAAAATCTTATCTAAGACTATTGGATTATTTCAGAATAAGCGTTACACTATTTCCATGAACCTAAGCTAAGGTTTTTGGAAATTAGTCAATGTCAAAAATTATATACGATCTCATTCAGCGTTTTGAGGTAGAAAACGGGGTTCCCCGTTTGATTTCAACAAACATCCAGGTGATTGAAGGCGGGGAAGACTTAATGTCTTTAGCTACCAGTCTGCTGGATAAACTTGGTTTTTATAACAAGTTTCAGGAAAAACGTACATCTCAATACATAGGATATAAATTGAAAAATCCTGGAAAAGGAGCTAAACGTTATCAGCTTGTTTTTGCTCAAAGAAAAGAAGGTTTATCCATTTCTATTCCTCAAGAGATATTAGAGCCATATTTACTAAAGCTAAACTTTTCAATCAATTTTTTTACAAAAATGCCTGAATTGAAAAATGTAGTAACAATGTTTCATGAAATATCAAAATTTTATTGGATCATACCTAGTAAGAAAAACGTTTTTTTTGATTTAAGCAAAGAATATAGAGAAACTTTTAAAGATCAAATTGCAGGAGATTTTGAATTAAATTTTGATGGTATAGCTTATAAAGAAGCAAAAAATGCTTATTCTGATTCTAAAATTCAGAATATTAATGATATGCAACTCGTTGACATAATACAAAATAAATATATAAGTAAGCATCCACTTTCAAATTCTTTGGATAATAGTGACTGTTGCTTAAACATTGGTAAAGGCGATATAGGTAAAGACAAGCTTTTTAATTATGCATATCAGGTTGCAATAAATTCAAGAGAAGTTTTAGAAGAATTTATTACTTATTTTGCAAAAATCCTTATGGAGCAACAATAATGTCTGTCAAAGTCAAAAGGCTAGTTAATGCATACGAAGAAAGGATGCTAGAGTTTTTGCAAACTTGTGTAGATGATAGTTATAAAATTCATACACAGGTTAGCTTATGCCAATTTTGCGAACTAGATAACAGCATTGATTGGGAACTAAAAAAATTTTTATTTAGCTCTAATGTAGATGCTTTAATAACAAACCATGATTATAAACCTTGTTTGGTCGTAGATTTTCAGTCTTCATATCATGACTCAGATGAAGCAAGAGAGCGCGATCGCAAAAAAGCAACTTTACTCGCTCTTGCAGAGGTTCCCTTACTTTATTCACGGGTGAAAGACTTTGGATTACTACATCTTTACTCTCAATCTGAAGAAGTAGTATGTAATTTATTTACAGGAAAGCGACGCGAAAATGCCCAAGCTCTAATTAGAAAGTATTGCGAACAATCTTTTTCTTCTGATGTTCGAGCTACAGCTTGTTAAACTATAAGATGTTTGCACGGTCATAGCTATAAATCTCAGTGATGTCTCCGGCTGTAAACTACGCAAAATTAACAGACTATGGTATAGCTTTGGCTGCATTAAATTACTATAAAATATAAATAAGTTTTTATATCAAAAGAGCGGTTATCCTTCCAACAGCAGCACAAGCCCTTAAATGTGTCTACCTATGTCAATTATTGACGACTGCCTACAAACCAATTTACATGGTCCGTCTAGATGAGCGCACTGGAAAAATATTCATCTTGGCTGGAGAAGATATAGAAATTCTGATTAGTCTTAATGGCAACTGGGAATATCCATGAGTAAACTAAACTTTGATGCTATGAGCAAGGCAGAATTACGCGCCTACGTCATTGCACACCAGGATGATCAAGAGGCTTTTTACGCACTTGCGGATCGTTTGACGGCAAAACCTCCCTCTGCGACTTATCCCGCATCAATGACTCCAGAGGAAATCCATAAGGCAGTATTAGACATTATTCAACAGAAACAGCGTAGGCGCAGCCCGTCATAGACATCGCCAAACTCCGAAAAAACAGCATAAATTATTAACACCCTTGTTCCCAGATATAACGAAGGTGATACACTACATCCATGCTAGGGGTGCCTATATAACCAGGCTGAGATCACACCCTTAACACCTGAGTCTGGGTAATACCAGCGGAGGGAAGCTGTTTATTGAGGAATTACAATATGCGGACAGAATGGGTTGCTAAACGACGTGGGCAGGTTAATGTATCTCAAATGCACTACGCTCGCCAAGGTGTTATCACCGAAGAAATGCACTACGTCGCCCAACGGGAAAACCTCCCGGCTGATCTCATTCGTGAGGAAGTGGCGCGGGGACGAATGATTATCCCTGCTAATATTAATCACACTAACCTAGAGCCGATGGCTATTGGCATCGCCTCCAAATGTAAGGTAAATGCTAATATTGGCGCTTCCCCCAACTCTTCTAATCTTCAAGAAGAAGTTGATAAGCTGAATCTGGCGGTGAAGTACGGTGCTGATACCGTAATGGATTTGTCCACAGGCGGCGGTAACTTAGATGAAATTCGTACCGCCATCATTAAGGCTTCACCTGTTCCCATTGGTACAGTGCCAGTTTACCAAGCTTTAGAAAGTGTTCACGGCACAATCGAAAACCTGACTGCTGATGATTTTCTCCATATCATCGAAAAGCACGCCCAGCAAGGAGTAGACTATCAAACTATCCACGCAGGGATTTTGATTGAGCATTTGCCTTTGGTGAGAAACCGCATCACTGGTATTGTCTCTCGCGGCGGCGGTATTTTGGCGCGGTGGATGCTACATCACCACAAACAAAACCCGCTTTATACACACTTCCAAGATATTATTGAGATTTTCAAAAAATATGATGTCTCCTTTAGTTTAGGAGATTCCCTGCGTCCTGGCTGTACCCATGATGCATCAGATGAAGCACAATTAACTGAATTGAAAACCCTTGGACAGCTAACTCGCAAAGCCTGGGAAGATGATGTACAGGTGATGGTAGAAGGGCCTGGACACGTCCCAATGGATCAAATTGAATTCAACGTCCGTAAGCAAATGGAAGAGTGTTCTGAAGCACCTTTCTATGTTTTGGGGCCATTGGTGACAGATATTGCTCCCGGTTATGACCACATCACTTCAGCCATTGGAGCAGCAATGGCTGGATGGTACGGTACTGCAATGCTGTGCTATGTAACACCTAAAGAACATTTGGGTCTACCAGATGCCGAAGATGTGCGGAATGGGTTAATTGCCTATAAAATAGCGGCTCATGCGGCTGATATTGCTAGACATCGCCCTGGTGCAAGAGATAGAGATGATGAACTTTCTAAGGCACGTTACAACTTTGATTGGAACCGTCAGTTTGAATTATCACTCGATCCAGAAAGAGCTAAGGAATATCACGATGAAACTCTGCCCGCAGATATCTATAAAACTGCTGAGTTTTGTTCAATGTGTGGGCCTAAGTTCTGCCCAATGCAAACTAAGGTTGATGCTGATGCGCTGACAGAATTAGAGAAGTTCTTGGCGAAAGAAACTGTGACTCAAAGCTAACAGATTATTATATCGAGTCCAGTTGAATCCCTATGGCTCACATGGATGAGATATGGGATAGAGGGCGCACAGCTAGCTGTGCGCCCCCATTAGTTCATATGTGAGAGAGTATGGAAAGCGAAGCGTCTACCACGTCTATGGAAAAAGGTTTTCCAGATACCGTGAAAGCTCAGATGTATGATGCGTAAGTCTTAAATTTTTGTATCCAAAGTCAAATAAACTGATAAATCAAAAATCATTATTGATGATAATCTGCTTTTATGCCTGACTCATCTAAAACAATTCAAAAAAAACATGATGATTTATTCTTTAATAGTTTCAAACTGCTAACTGTTGTTTTAATAGTTATAGGTATATTGATAAGATTAATCAATCTTGATGAAAAAATAACTTGGGCAGATGAAACATTTACTTATTTAAGAATTTATGGTTACACCAAATCAGATTTAATGCAGGAAGTAGTTAATAGCCAAATATTAACTGCTGGAACATTATTAGAAAAATATCAAAGTCCTAGAGTTGGAAAAAGTATCATTGATACTGTTAAAGGTTTAGCGCTAGAAGATCCAAAACATCCACCCTTATATTTTGTGATGACAAATTTGTGGGTGCAATGCTTTGGAAGTACAGTCGCAGCCACAAGAAGTTTTTCTGCCTTTATAAATTTATTAGTTTTTCCTGCTCTTTATTGGCTATGCCAGGAATTATTTCAATCAAAAATCGTCGGTTTAGTAGCAATTGCCATTATAGCTGTATCACCATTTCATCTTGTGTATGCCCAAGAAGCAAGAATGTATAGTTTTTCTACACTAAATATCTTGTTATCTAGTGCTGCATTGCTCAGAGCAATCAGGTTGCATACAAAATCAAGTTGGAGTATTTATTCTGTCACTTTATTGATAGGATTATACACAAATTTATTGTTTAGTCTGGTAGCGATTGGGCAAGGTATTTATGTAGCTATCAATCAAGGACTCCGAAGCAGAAAAATATTGATTGCTTATCTGAGCGCATTATTAGCTTTTCTTCCTTGGTTATTTTTAATAATTACTCAATCAGATAAAGTTCAAGAAACAATAAAATGGTCGAAGCTTATTGTGCTTCGCAATTCGCTTTTTCGCCCATTCGCAATTAAACTCAGCCCGACACTAGAGGTGGGATTTTTACCTACCTTAAGATACAAGGATTTTTTCTCTACGAGATGCTACCGCGAACGCGCCACTTGCGGGCGAAGTTTTGAACATGAAGCTTTTTTGATAAATACCACGCCGATCAATTCACACATACAGCATATTTCAGGTAAATGGAGTACATGGGTAGGGGCACAATATGTTGTGCCCCTACGATTATGTCTACCTGCTTATCTTTAAGCTAGTATGCTTGGGTTAAAATTCAATTTCAATGGTCAAGCTGCGAATCTTTCCTGTATCTACGTTAGTTTTATCTGCAACTTCCAGAGTCCAGGTTCCTTGGGGACTTTTACCTTTAAAGGCAGCAAGTTTAAGGGTATTTACCTGGTCATAGGTTGTTTTAATATTATCTGTAGCTCCGCCCTGGCGATCGTGCAGAATTACAGGAAGTACGCCTGTTTGCACTGGGGGAAGGAGAGTAACTACAAGGTCACCAATAAAAGTATGCTCAATGTCTACATTAACTTTGATAGATTTTATCAGGTTAGTACTAGCGATCGCCAACGACAATGTTGATATCTGCAAATCGTTAATTGGGATATCTTGCACTGCCTTGAATATGCTGATGGGCGATGTTTGCGTCGGTTTGGCCAATTCTACAGCTTTGAGAGCATTCATTCGACCGTAACCGTAGAAGGGACTACGACCATTAGCATCATATTTACCTCCAGCTTGATCAATGCGATCGCAAGAGCGTTTAATAATATCTCTTACTTCGTCCCAACGCAGATTTGGATTTCTGGCAATAATCAGAGCTGCTACACCAGCTGCACCCGGACAAGAACTGGAAGTTCCGCCGAATTCATTCGTGTAATTACCTCCGTTGTCACCCAGATTTCGATTACCCGAATTATAGCCAACCATACCACAGCGATCGGTTGTCCAAACTCCAGAAGTTTGAGAACTGTTGCCATTGTTGCTGGGGAAAGCGCACCAGACGGCCTGACCAAAATCACTGTAAGAGCTTCTCGTGCCGTAGTCGTTACAAGCTGCCACAGCAATAACCTTTTGGTAGCTGGCGTAGCCATCATTATCCACGCTTTCGTTACCATTGCCAGCCGCAAATAAAATTACACAGCCCTTGCCATTGCGTCCCTTATTGATTGCAAAATCCATAGCAAGCCGTGTGGAGTCAGGCAAAGGTACTTTTTGGTTGTGTACAGGATCGTTTGGTTCAAACCAAGTACCGTCTGCTGGTCCCCAGCTACAAGAAATGACATCAGCACCATTTTGAGCCGCCCAAACAAAAGCATCTGCTTCATCCTGCGATCCCAGCGCCGAAGCTAAACGAATCGGCATCAGTTTTGCACCCGGTGCCACACCCGATGCACCAAACTTGCCATTTGCACAAGCTACTCCTGCACAACCTGTCCCGTGGTTATTATCGTTTCCCGGTCTGGGATTGTCAGTTTTACGTGTGACATCACGCGGGGCAACAATTTTTCCAGAGGAACGGAACTCTTCATGATCCAGATCCACACCGTCGTCGATAATTGCAATAATTGTTCCTGTGCCATCGCTCAACTTCCAAGCTGCCTCAACGCTGGCATGGGCATTGATTACCTTACCATTAATTGTTGTTTGCTTTAAGTGCCACTGCTGCGGAAAAACCTGACGTTGGCGTGATTCACGTACTAGTTCAGGATGGCACAGCTCAACTGATTCCTCATTCAAAAGTCTTTCGGCGATGTCAAAGATGGCTATACCAGTATTTGCAGATGCACTGACAAAGTAAGCATTTGGAGCATATTCCAGTTGGCGTTTGATTGTTAAATCGTAACGTCTTAAGACTTCTTGGCAAACCGTTAACTCTTCTTCGCTATGGAATTTGAGGAAGAGGTTTTCGGTGTAAATTATAGGTTGTTGGGATACTGGATCGACAAGAACACGTCCGGCAAATTGGACTTCAGGCTCTTGGTTGAGAATTTCACGGGCGCGATCGCGCAAAGCGGTATCTTGAGTCGGAACTTTCGCTCGCAAAATTTCTACACCCGCTTGCCGAAACCGTGTTGCTAACTCGAATTGGTTAAGAATTCTGCGAGCTGGGGGTGATACAGGTGCAACTTCAAAGGGTCTTACACCGACAAGAACACTGCGGCTTTCGGTACGCACTACAATGTGTTCGTTACTGATAGCAAGTTCATACTGTTGACCATTCTGGCCACCATAGCGAACCTGAACCATAATTTAATCTCCTGGGATATTTGGAATATTAAAGTGACACTATCTTAAAAAAAAATGTTTAAGTTTTATCCTTTTGCACTGCCCAGGATTGAAAGGCGATCGCACTGGTCACAATTGCGGGAAACTAAAAGCAGATCAATTAGGAAAGGAGAACCTAATGAGCTGGACTAAAGTTCTTGCAGTTGAAGCACTTTCCCCAGGTACGCGACAAGTGGTGAAAGTAGGCAACCGGAAAATTCTGGTTTTGAATCACGAAAATCAGCTTTATGCTGTAGATAACAACTGTCCCCACTTAAAATTACCCTTGAAAAGTGGAAAAATTACTGAAAGTGGAGCAATTGTTTGTACCTTCCATCGCAGTGCTTTTGACCTGCGGACTGGTGAAGTACAAGGTTGGTGTTCCTGGCCAGCTGGTGTAGGTAAAGTACTTTCGATGGTTTCGCCACAAAAAGTATTGCCAGTATTTCCTATTCGTGTAGAAGAAGGCAGTATCTGGGTTGATGTGCAAGAGGAATAGCGCCCTCCCCCTGAATTTCTTGCAATATACTAGTACATACAGCGTGGCGTCAATCAAGCTACCATCTAAACAGCAAAAGCCTTGATATACAAAACTTTCGACTTTCGACTTTTGACTTTTGACTTGCGGTACTAGCCTATTTATTTTTTAGGAGTTAAGCGACAAAACCCCAGCCGATAAGTTTAGCTGGGGTTTATCTCAAAATGTACCTATTTCCAAGATATAGGAACTATTAAATGGGAGAATATTACCTTTCCTCAAGTAGTTTGAACACTTTGTTGTGATGTAAGGTTGGGTTGTGCGTTACCATTCCCAGCTTCTATAGAAGCTGTAGCACTTTGAGCGTTGCCTAAATTGACTTTGAATACTTTGTTTTGTTCTTGTTCCAGTTTAGGTAAAGTCAGAATTAAAATCCCATCTTTCAGGTCTGCCTTAACTTTTTGATTCTGAACTTTGCTTGGTAGAGGAACTATTCTACTAAAGTTGCCATACCGGAATTCAGAATGAACTTTAGCGTTAGATTCAGAATGTTTTTCGTAACGATGCTCACCAGAAATCGAAACTGCATCTTGAGTAACTTGAACATCCAGGTTTTTAGCTTCCACGCCTGGAATCTCAACTCTTAATACGAAATCTGAACCATTGTCAGATAATTCAACAGCAGGAACCCACGCTGTTCTCGGTGATGCAGAAATATCGGAGTTACCGCGCTCGGCTGCTGTAAGCTCAGAGAAGAGTTGATCCATTTGCCGACGCAGAATCTCCATTTCACCGAATGGTTCCCAACGAATGAGTGCCATATCGTAATCTCTCCTTAACTTCATAATTCACTTTTGAGTAATCAAACAAAGTTTTAGAGGTATTTAGAGGTTTCAGATATTTAATCAATTATCGAACCTCTACTTTTTAGAGAGAAGTTTTATTTGCTTTCTTTCTTCTCTCTAGTAACTAATTTAATAAAATAAAAATCTAAAAAAAGTTGGGTAAACCGTACAGACATAAGTTGGATTTACCGTATCAAACAAAAAAGCAATGAAAAGCTTGACTTATTAAACCTGGAGAACCCCACCCCGCAAAGGCTATACTTTGTCTCCCCTCCCCGGCTTGCCTACGCTGTACACACAAATTACCCGATTACCCAAAAGTCCTCAATACCTCACCCTGTCCGATAGAAAAAGGTGAGTTTTTACCAGGATGAGGTATCTTATACCAATTCACAATTCACAATGGGCTAACGCCCCGCTCCGCTAACGCAATGACGCTCTCTACGAGACGCTAAAAGCGTAGCTTGCTTCCCTGTAAGGGTACGCGGACTCGCTACCCCTACGCTAACGCAATTAAAAAACCTTAGATGCAGCAAAGCTTTCAGGGGTTACATCTCTATCAGATTTTTCGTGAAATGGTATTAGTGGTTTTGAAGCGTAACCTTAAATTACGTTCAAAAAGAATTGTGTGTACACAGTAGTAAAAAATTTTACAGGGGGAGCTAAAAAGCCAATTGTTGAGACTATTCCTGCTCCATTGCTACTGGTACGCGTAATCTAGCCCATGAATAAGGATAAGTCGTTTGCAGAGCAAGTAACTTATACATTTGTGGACTTGATTCTTTATAAAGGTCTACTTTTTTGACTCAAGTCTTGTTAAAGCAACCAAAGCACAACACTACTATTAATTAAATCTCTACTGGCTCCTAAGCAAATTCCACCATCAATTCTACAAGAGCCTTCTTGTCTCTCAATCTCTAATTTGGATGCTCAAGCATTCATTCAACCAACCAGCACTAGATTATATTTATATTCTGTTAGGTACTAGTAACTGGAACCTCTTTTGTTTCTACAAAAGTTTCTCGACCTGTAATCAATCTAGAGCGACGATTACGAGTAATATAATTCCACGCCCACTGAAATACTACTAGTAATTTAGTGTCAAACTCGATTAAGAAGTAGATGTGAACTAATAGCCAAAATGCCCAAGCAATGAAACCTGTGAGTTTGATTAAGCTTAAATCTACAACAGCTAAATTTTGCCCAATCATCGCCAAACTACCCACATCGTTGTAATGGAATTGTGGCAAAGTCTTACCTTGAAGCCGTCGTCGAATTAGTTTACCTACATACTCTCCTTGTTGTTTAGCTACGGGTGCAACACCAGGTAAGACTTTACTATCTTGGTGGGAGAAGTTAGCTAAATCTCCAATTACGAAAATGTTGTCATAACCCTCGATAGACAAGTCAGGTTCTACAATTACACGCCCAGAGTAATCGCACTCTACACCTGTACTTTCTGCTAAGACTTTCCCCATTGGGGAACCTTGAACACCTGCTGCCCACAATATAGTGTTTGAGGCAATTTCTGTAAATTCATTGTCTTGCTTGAAAGTAACGATACCACCTTCAATATTTGTCACCCTGGTGTGAGTGTGGAGTTCTACACCCAACTTTTGCAAAGATACTGCTGCTGATGCGGATAATTCTGGCACCATGTGTGGGAGGATGCGAGGGCCCCCTTGTAATAGTAAAATTTTCGTTTCTGAGGTGTCGATGCTGCGGAAATCTTCTTTGAGAGTTTTGTATGCCAATTCTGCGATCGCACCTGCTAATTCTACACCAGTTGGGCCACCCCCCACAATCACAAAACTCAACCAAGCCCGGCGTTTTTCGGGATCAGTTTCTTTTTCTGCTGCTTCAAATGCACCAAATATCCGGCGACGCATTTCTATGGCATCTTCCACAGTTTTCAAGCCAGGAGCAACTTTTTCCCAGCTATCCTTACCAAAATAGGAATGGTTCGCACCTGTAGCGACAATTAATGTATCATAAGGTACTACTTCATCACCCAAAATAACTTGTTGGGCTTTTGGATCAATATTATTTACTTCTCCCAACAACACCTTTGTATTCTTGCTTTTGCTAAATACAGATCGCAATGGTGCAGAAATATCAGAAGGTGATAGCGTACCTGTGGCAACTTGATATAAAAGCGGCTGAAATAGATGAAAGTTACGTTTATCAATGAGAGTAACATTTACATTCGCTGCATTCAAAGCCTTTGCTGCATACAATCCACCAAAACCACCACCAACAATAACAACCTGATGTGGTACATTATTCTCCAGTGAGACTGCCATAATCAATATTTCCTTGTGTTAAGAAGTTGCAACTATTCTTAACAAAGATGTAACAGCATTATGATATAGGTTGCTGTTTATTTAGAACAATTGAAAAAATAATAAAAGTAGTCAAAGTTAGTAATGAGTGATTATCTGTCTTTTTTGTTTCATCAACAAAGCCTATAAAAATCCTAATGGATTTATTACAATCTGTAAAAATTTCAGTATAGAAGCATAAACTATTGCCTTATCTTTCTTTGTTAATACCAAGAGAGTATAAACTAGAAAGAAATCGGAAACAATCATTAGTAAGTATAGTTACACATCGCAGACAGGCAGTAAACGCAATTGCCTTCATAAATAACTATATAATTATTACCATTAGCGATCGCTACATTGATAATGTTGTATCAAAATCCAATAAAAAAGCTGCAAAAATTCATCCAAAAACAAAGTTTTTTGCATATAGGGATTTTTCTGACAATTCTGTTAGGGATCATATTGTTCAATTGGGTAGCACTCTCGCAGCGACCAGTTACCCTCAATATGTTGATTACTGCCCCTGATGCCCAACCTTGGAAGCAGGGTTTGATTAGAGACTTTGAGGCTGAAAACCCAGGCATTCGGATTAACTTAGTTGAGGGGCCGAATGCCACAAATTTGCTCGAAGACCTATATACCTCATCTTTTATCTTAGGTGAATCCCCTTATGACTTGGTGAATATGGACGTTATCTGGACGCCCAAGTTTGCTGCTGCTGGATGGTTGCTACCCTTAGACAATCGCATTTCCAAGCAGGAGTTAGCAGCATTTTCACCCAAGGATGTAGAAGGCGGACGTTACCAGAACAAGTTGTATCGCATTCCTGTACGTTCCGACGTGGGAATGCTTTACTACCGGGAAGATTTAATCAAAGAAGCAGGATTAAAACCGCCAGAAACCTTTGAAGATTTGATGCGAATTTCCCAAGTCTTGCAGAAGAAAGACGAGGTGAATTGGGGCTATGTTTGGCAGGGGCGGCAATATGAAGGACTTGTGGCAATGTTTGTGGAAGTCCTTAATGGCTTTGGTGGCTTCTGGGTTAATCCCGAAACGTTGGAGGTTGGGCTGGATAGACCAGAAACATTACAAGCAATTGAGTTTTTGCGTAGTACCGTCAGCCAGGGCGTTTCTCCTCCTGGAGTCACAACCTACCAGGAAGAAGACACCCGGCGTTTATTCCAAAGTGGTCAAGTAGCCTTTTTACGTAGCTGGCCCTATGCATGGCCTTTAGCCCAAGAAAAGAATTCGCCAATCCAAGGCAAAATTGCAATTAAACCGATGGTTCATGCTCCCGGTAAAACTGGTGCAGCTTGTTTAGGAGGTTGGGGTATAGGGATTTCTAAATCTTCTAAACATCCCGAAGAAGCTTGGAAAGCAATTCAGTACTTTACCAGTCGGGAGGCACAACGCCGATTCATTTTGAGTGCAGGCTATGTACCAAGCCGCCGAGATTTATTTACAGACCCAGAGATTGTTGCCAAATATCCCCACTATCCGCAATTACTGGAGGTTGTGGACAATGCAGTTTTACGTTCGCCAGTCGGGCAATATGCCCAAACATCAGATATTTTACAGCGTTATCTCAGTGCTGCGCTATCCGGTCGGATAAATCCAGAAAGAGCAATGCAAGCTGCTGCTAATGAAACACGCCGACTGTTGGGGGCAGGGGGTAGGGGGCAGGGGGCAGGGGAGCAGGGAGCGGGGGGCAGGGGAAGATGAGGGAGATGAGGGAGCAGGGGAAGAAGAATTATTGACTAATGACAAATGACTAATGACAAATGACTAATATGCATACACTTCGAAGCCGAGAACAACGGACTGCCTGGATTTTACTAACACCAGCATTATTGCTGTTGTTGTTTGTATTTGCCTACCCGATTTTACGAGCATTCTGGTTAAGTGTATTTACTAGGAATTTGGGAACGGAATTACAACCCGTATTCTCTGGTTTAGAAAATTATGTGCGGATGGCAGGGGATGGTCGTTTCTGGCAGAGTTTCTCGGCGACGGCCGTGTTCACAACAGCATCCGTGCTTTCAGAACTACTGCTAGGACTCTTGATTGCTCTAGTTCTCAATCAGGCGTTTATTGGAAGGGGCATAGTGCGGACAACTGCTATTCTACCTTGGGCTTTGCCTACCGCTCTGATTGGTCTGGCATGGGCTTGGATTTTTAACGACCAATTTGGAGTTGTAAACGATATTCTGCGGCGGTTAGGGCTGATTACAACTGGAATTAACTGGTTAGGAGATCCAACTCTGGCGATGGGTGCAGCAATCTTTGCTGATGTTTGGAAAACTACACCTTTTATCAGTATTCTGCTGTTGGCTGGTTTGCAGTCGATATCAGCAGACCTTTACGAAGCCTACTCTGTCGATGGGGCAAATCCTTGGCAAAGCTTCCGCAATATTACCCTGCCATTGCTGCTGCCACAAATCTTAATTGCAGTCCTATTCCGATTTGCTCAAGCTTTCGGAATTTTCGACTTGATTGCTGTGATGACCGGGGGTGGCCCTGGTGGAGCAACTGAAGTTGTGTCGCTATATATCTATTCTACGGTGATGCGCTACTTAGATTTTGGTTATGGAGCAGCGCTAGTAGTAGTGATATTTTTAATATTAATTGCTGCGGTGGCGATCGCTAGTTTCTTGCTTAATAAATCCCGTGCCAAAACATCAGGAGTTATTTAACCATGAGTTCAACTCCACAATCGATAGCAAAACCCAGGTTTTCTCTGAAAAAAATCTTGCTGCTAATAGCAGTTGCATTCGTAATGTTATTCAGCCTAGCGCCAGCCTTATGGCAATTGCTGACCTCGTTTAAAGTTAACGAAGATATTGCTGCCGTTCCCACTGTTTATTTCCCCACGCGATTCACTTTTAGTCATTACATTGAGTTATTCACTCGTCGTCCATTTTGGCGCTACATCTTCAACAGCGCCTTTGTGTCGATTACTTCTACAGCTTTAGCTTTAGCGATCGGCGCACCAGCTGCTTATGCGCTGGCACGGTTACGCCCTTGGGGTGAACGAGCTATCCTCGCTAGCGTTCTGATGGTGACTTTATTTCCTGGAATTCTGTTGTTTCTGGGACTGTTAGAAATTATCCAAGCCCTTAGATTAGGCAACAACTATCTGGCGCTGATTATACCCTACACTGCCATCAATTTACCCCTGACAATTCTAGTCCTCAGAAGCTTTTTCCAACAATTACCTAAAGATTTAGAAGATTCTGCTAGGGTCGATGGTTACAACACTTTTCAACTACTGTGGCAAATCGTGTTGCCTATGACCCTTCCCGCCTTAGTGACTACTGGAATACTCACCTTTATTTTTGCTTGGAACGAGTTTATCTTCGCTCTAACGTTTATGACTCGTGAAGAGATGAAGACGATTCCCGTTGCTGCTGCTCAGTTGGGTGGTGCGACAGTATTTGAAATTCCCTACGGTGCGATCGCTGCTGCTACTGTTGTAGGGACGTTACCCCTGGTTTTAATGGTTTTGTTTTTCCAGCGCCGGATTGTCCAAGGTCTGACTGCTGGTGCTGTTAAAGGATAAAAAAATGGCTAAACTCGAACTCAAAAATTTGAATAAAACTTATACTTCCAAAGTCGTCCCTGTCAAAGACGTTAGCTTAACAGTAGATAACAATGAGTTTCTCACTTTACTTGGCCCTTCTGGCTGTGGCAAATCCACTGTTTTACGCATGATTGCAGGTCTTGAAGAACCTACTCGCGGTCAGATTAAGATTAACGAGGTGGATGTTACCTATAAGTCAGCAGGCGATCGCAACATCGCAATGGTATTTCAAAGTTATGCCCTGTATCCGCACATGACAGTGTACGACAACCTCGCTTCTGGACTCAAGCTGAAAAAAGTACCACCTACAGAAATTAAACAGCGAGTGGCAGAAGTCGCAGAAATTTTAGGATTAGCAGAGTTAATGAACCGCAAGCCTGGTCAAATGTCTGGAGGTCAACGACAGCGGGTTGCGGTTGGTCGTGCTTTGGTACGTAATGCCGATGTGTATCTGCTAGATGAACCGTTAAGTAATTTGGATGCGCTGTTACGGGAACGAGTCCGAGCCGACCTCAAGCAAATTTTTGCAGTCCAAAAAGTTCCTGTGGTCTATGTTACCCATGACCAAACTGAAGCAATGACACTCTCCACAAAAGTAGCTTTGCTCAACGATGGCTATGTTCAGCAACTTGACCCACCCGAACTGATTTATAACCATCCAGCTAATTTATTTGTGGCTGGATTTGTTGGTAGTCCTCAGATGAATTTGCTTACTCTCCCTTGTAAGGGACGCTATGCAATACTAGGGAACTTTCAAGTACCTCTGCCAGATATACCAACTGTACCACCCCAGATTGTGCTAGGTATCCGCCCAGAAAACGTTCGCATTGCCCAACCAGGTGATACCCAAACTATCCAAGGGCAAGTATATCTAGTAGAAAACTTAGGTATGCACTATTTAGTCAGTGTCAAGGTTGAGGGTTCACAAACTGAAGCCATTATAGTACGTGCTTTGTTGCCAACAGACCAAAATTGGAGTACTGAAAATATCACACTGACATTGCCCCCTGAAGATATTCACTGGTTTGATGTTCAATCTGGACATACTCTTGTGAGAAGGCAAATGTCAAGTGTCAGAAGCTAGTAGCGCAAGGCGGAGGGCTTTTCAATGGTCTGCTTATTTACGCCATGCTGTACTAGTAACCATACCTGCCTTATCGCGATCGCTTCAGTAAGTCATAGTTACGATATACCAAAGGCAACTAATTTCTATCGGTTCGCTCATTTTGAGGCAGGAAAGGGAATAAATGTCATTTAATGATATACCAAATACCGTTATTACTTTGACGTAAAACTTGGTATCTTTGCTCAACAAATTCAAGCATTTTGGGGAAATATTCTTTGATTATAGCTTGGGGTTCATAATCAATAAAGATATAAGGAGGCTTTGATGAATCTAACTGTTCTATAAGGCTTGACCATTGCTCAGGCAGAAAATATTCAAGTGCCCAACCACGTAGTATTGTTGCTTGAGTCCGACCAGAAAAGTAGTAAATAGATGGATCACCAGCTACGTAAATCTCACCAGCAAGGCTTCCTGCTTGAGAGATAAAGTTACCTTCTGAATGAAGGGATGGATATTTTTTTCTAAAGACAGTCTGATAATTTAATCGTGTATCTTCAGTTAAAGCAAAGTTATTACTAACTAGAGTGACACTCTTTTTTGTTAGGGTGGATGATAAAGGTAAGAACAATAAAAATATGAGCAAAATTGTTGGAATTGGGGAACTCAATTCTTTTAAATAGCCCCATAATACATCTAATCCTTTAGTTGCTAAAATACCTATGGGTACAAACAATAGTAAAAAATGGTATTCCCATAATGCTTTATATTGTAGAGCAATAACACTCAAAGCAAAAACACACCAAACGACAAGTAACAAAGTCAATATATTCTTAGACTTACGCAATGAAGCATCTACTGCAATAATAGCTATTAAGACTAAGGGATAAAAGTTTTGTAAAAACCATTTTATTCCCGAAATAAAGTCATTTTGATCTAATGCAGAATTAGCAATAATCAGAGGTGGATATATAAAAAATGTCTGATATAATATTGAAAAACTATTAAACCAAACAAAGTTCCTGCCAAAAAATAAAAGCAGAAAATACCCGGTTGCTTAATATCCCAAAAATCACGATAGAGTACCTTTCCTTGTTGCATCTCCAAAGCACCTAGCCTAAAAAATGCTTGATCTCCGTCAAATGGGAAAGGTAAATGTACAAAACCAATTAAAATAATAAAAATCAAAACTAGAAAGTCAATTTTATTTAATTTAGTAATAGTAATCATGAAAGTTTTAATTGGATTTAAATAATTATTCCGCAGTAGTTCATCTACTAACCAGATATAACAATCCTATTTGAATTATAAAAATTATCGTAGACACGCAGCGTCTCGTTAGAGAAGAGTGCTAAGAGAAGAAGGAAATAAATTTACCAATCATTTAGGACTGCTACAAGAATAATTATGTAGCTTATTCGTTACTGATAATGTTTAGAAACCGTAAAGAAACTGTAATGGTAAATAGCTATAAGCCTCTTAGGAGTTAACTATAATCTTAACTTTGCTATACTTTTTAAAGTTTGCAAATATTGGCAGTCTAAGCAAAACTGCATATTCATATATTGCTTCAATAAATAGGTAGGCACGAAAAAACTAAACTATATAAAGATAAATAAGTCGAATATATTTACCGAGATGACTTAAATACAAGCACTCGCAGAACCTCTAAACGGTTGTTTTGATCAACTGCGCGTATATCAGTAAGTGTGTCTCAAGTATTAATGTGGATATAGACACAGCACAATAACTTGCATTAAAGGAAATACAGATGGATCGTTCAAAAATAGTTGCTATTATTACAGGCGTGATTTCGATCATTTTAGCGATCGCTTACCTCATCTTAGTCCAACTGCTGGACTACCGAGACATGAAACCTGCCCCCATCAGTCAATTTGACCAAGCACCTGCAATTATTTCCGTTTTTTCGCAGATTGACAAAATTACCGAAGTGTAAATTACATTTAGCTGACTTGTAGAGGCGCAATCGATTGCGTCTCTTGTCGTTGATGTCAATAAGTAAAAACTCATGATCACTCTTGATTAAGCCAACGGTTAATCCATAGATAAAAAGCAATGGTTGTTATTGATTACTTCAATGGTCAATTATATAAGTTTTATTTAGAGTAAATATCTTAGATTTATTTAGATGAAGTAATTCCATTTGGGCAGATATAACGGTAAGCTATTTTTAATAAGATTAAATAAAGATAAATTTATCTTATCTACATTGCTTGGCTAACTGGGATCAACGCAAGTTGATTCAAAACCCCAAATTTTTCATGACAATATAGAGGTAAGTTGATGGCTCAGTTTCTACTTGAGACTGTTTGGCTAGTTCCGTGCTATGCCTTAATAGGTGGCTTGTTAGCCGTACCTTGGTCGCCGGGGATCATTCGGAAAACGGGGCCAAGACCGGCGGGTTATATAAACTTAGTGATGACGTTTTTGGCGTTCTTGCATAGTGCGATCACCTTACAAGCAACTTGGAATCATCCAGCCGAAGAAGTATTTATTCCTTGGTTATCTACAGCTGGTTTAGACCTCACCATTGCTTTAGAAATATCCTCAGTTAGCGTCGGCGCTTTGGTTGTAATTACTGGCTTGAATTTGCTGGCGCAGATTTATGCGATCGGTTACATGGAAATGGATTGGGGTTGGGGACGCTTCTATTCTTTGTTAGGGTTGTTTGAAGCGGGACTATGCGCCCTGGTTCTGTGTAATAGCTTGTTCTTCAGCTATGTAATTTTGGAAATCCTCACGCTGGGAACCTACCTGCTAGTAGGCTTATGGTTTAGTCAGCCGTTGGTGGTTTCAGGTGCGAGAGATGCTTTCTTAACCAAGCGGGTAGGAGATTTATTCTTGCTGATGGGCGTCTTGGCAATATGGCCCCTCGCCGGAACTTGGAATTATACAGAACTAGCCCAATGGGCAACTACTGCAAATGTTAACCCAACAGCAATTGCACTCGTAGGTTTAGCCTTAATTGCCGGACCGATGGGCAAATGTGCCCAGTTTCCCCTGCATCTGTGGTTGGATGAAGCAATGGAAGGCCCGGTTCCTAGTACGATTTTGCGGAACTCGGTAGTAGTTGCTAGTGGTGCATGGGTGCTGATTAAATTGCAACCTGTGTTAAGTCTGTCACCCATAGTTTCCTCGGCTATGGTAGCCATTGGGGTAGTGACGGCGGTGGGTGCTTCTTTAATTGCGATCGCTCAAATTGATCTTAAACGCTGCCAATCCTATTCTGTCAGCGCATACATGGGTTTAGTATTCATCGCTGTGGGAGTGCAACAATACGAAACGGCGCTGTTGTTAGTACTCACCCATGCCATATCCGCAGCCCTGTTGGTGATGAGTACTGGGGGAATTATCTGGAATAGCATTACCCAAGATGTAACTCAATTAGGCGGATTGTGGACACGCCGCCCAATTTCAGCAATAGCCTTTATCGTCGGGACTTTAGGATTAATTGCTTTTCCACCCTTGGGTAGTTTTTGGGCCTTAGTGAAACTAGCAGATGGGTTGTGGGAAACACAACCTTGGTTAGTGGGAGTAGTGATAACAGTAAACGCTTTGACAGCCGTGAGCTTAACCAGAGAATTCGCTTTAATCTTTGGCGGTAAAGCTACACAAATGAGTCAGCGATCGCCTGAAGCTCACTGGCCCATGATTCTGCCAATGGTGATTTTACTTGGCTTCAGTCTACATCTTCCTTTAGTGTTGCAAAGCTTATCAATTTTACCCGATTGGGCAACTCTCAATAAAGATGTCGCACTACTTTTAATTTGGTCGAGTATTTCCAGTTGCAGCATTACTGCTGTGGTTTATTTAGGCAATATTCCTAAGCCGATTCGCCTCCCTTGGCAAGGTTTGCAGAACTTCTTCGCATATGACTTTTACACCCCCAAACTCTATAAAATGACCATTATTTTTGGAGTTGCCAAAATTTCCCAACTTGCCGATATGATTGACCGCTTTGTAGTCGATGGCATCGTTAATTTTGTTGGTTTATTTTCGCTATTAGGCGGCGAAGGTCTTAAATACAGCACCTCTGGACAAACCCAGTTTTATGCCTTAACCGTCCTCCTAGGAGTGAGCATTTTAGGAATGTGGGTAACTTGGTCATTTTGGGAAGTGCAGTTTTTAAATTTGATTTCCTAAATCACTAGATTTAGGTATCCAATGCCGTTTTATTACAAACAGACAGTTTAATATCGTGATGATAATTCCATGAGCATACAACGTTCCAAAATTAATCTTTCTAGAAGAACTTTATTCAAGTTTGGTGCAGGTGCAATCGGTACAGGTGTATTGACAGCCGGACTTGGCTCAAACTTACTTGCAGCCGAAAAAACACCAGCAAAAGAAGATGTTACGCCCGATAAGGCATTACAAGAGTTATTGGATGGGAATGAAAGGTTTGTCAAAGCAAAACGGCGTAATCCTAACCAAACACTTTCACGTTTAGCCGAAGTTGCCAAAAGTCAAAAGCCTTTTGCTTCTATTTTAGGTTGTGCAGATTCACGAGTGCCTTCAGAAATTGTTTTTGACCAAGGACTTGGAGATTTATTTGTCTGCCGCATAGCTGGTAATATTGCCACAACACAGCAAATTGGTAGCTTAGAATTTGGCAGTTTAGTATTAGGTGCTAAAGTCATTATGGTAATGGGGCATGAACGATGTGGTGCGGTAGATGCCGCAATCAAAGGCGCTCAAGTGCCAGGGCAAATTGGAAGTTTGCTTCAAGCAATTAAACCAAGTGTAGAAAGCTCAAAAGAGCAATCAGGAGATAAGTTAGAAAACGTCTGTAAAGCAAATATTTTGGCGCAAGTTGAAAAATTGAAATCATCATCAGTTTTATCTGAGTTAATCAAGG
The DNA here is from genome assembly GCA_019359215.1 of Nostoc indistinguendum CM1-VF10. Lineage (GTDB taxonomy): Bacteria > Cyanobacteriota > Cyanobacteriia > Cyanobacteriales > Nostocaceae > Nostoc > Nostoc indistinguendum. The sequence continues at coordinate 174,000 of JAHHHS010000002.1, forward strand.
CAGAAAAACTGAAAATAGTCGGTGGCTATTACGATTTAGATACTGGCAGAATCAGTCTAGTTAGTTAGATGTTGTAGATATAGTTTCCAGGTATAACCTACCTGGAAATGTACTTCATTGATGTGCTACCGCAAGTTCATAGACATTGATAACAATTATCAATTTTATCAAATCCCAAATTGCCATGTTAAGTGTTTTGATTTGGCTGCCAATTTTAGCTGCTGCTCTCATAGCAATATTACCTGTAAGTTTCCCTAATCATCGCATTCGTTTAACAGCATTAATCTTTTCTGGGATAGTTCTTGTCTGGAACCTGTTTATCCTGCTAAAGTTTGATATCAGCAATCCAGCAATGCAATTTAAAGAGTATTTGCCCTGGAATGAAACCCTTGGTTTGAGCTATCAAATAGGTGTTGATGGGCTTTCTATATTAATGTTGGTGCTAAATAGTCTGCTCACCTGGATTTCAATTTACAGCAGCAATAAAGAAACTGAACGCCCCCGGTTATTCTACTCCCTGATTTTATTAGTTAGTGGAGGAGTTGCAGGTGCTTTCTTAGCTGAAAATTTGCTGCTATTCTTCCTATTCTACGAACTAGAATTAATCCCCTTCTATTTACTAATTTCTATTTGGGGAGGGGAAAAACGGGGTTATGCTGGGATTAAATTCCTGATTTATACTGCTGTTTCAGGAGCATTCATTCTGGCGACATTCTTGGGTATGGTGTGGCTGAGTGGTTCTACCAATTTTGCTTTTGATGCATTCTCTACAGAAAACCTGTCAACAGCAAAACAAATCCTTTTACTAGCAGGGATAGTATTGGGTTTTGGTATCAAAATTCCCTTAGTTCCCTTCCATACTTGGCTACCCGATGCTTACGTTGAGGCTTCAGCACCAATTGCCATTCTTCTCGGCGGCGTGTTGGCAAAGCTGGGAACTTATGGATTGTTGCGATTTGGGTTAGGTATGTTTCCCCATGCTTGGAGTATTATTGCACCGACTCTGGCAATTTGGGGAGCAATCAGCGCTATCTATGGAGCAGTAATTGCGATCGCTCAAAAAGACATCAAGCGCATGGTAGCATACAGTTCCGTTGGTCACATGGGTTATATCTTGCTAGCTGGTGCTGCTAGTACTCCCTTAGCACTCGTTGGTGCAGTCGCCCAAATGTTTAGTCACGGTATCATCCTGGCAATCCTTTTCCACTTGGTGGGAGTTGTAGAAGCCAAAGTTGGCACACGCGAATTAGATAAACTCAATGGTTTGATGAGTCCCATACGCGGTTTACCTCTAATTAGTGCCTTACTAGTTTTAAGTGGAATGGCTAGTGCTGGTATTCCTGGTTTAACAGGATTCATCGCAGAATTTATTGTCTTTCAAGGTAGTTTCTCTGTTTTTCCCATTCCGACTATTTTGTGTGTAGTGGCTAGTGGATTAACCGCAGTTTATTTTGTCATCCTCCTCAACCGCACCTGTTTTGGCAAACTCGATAACATCGCTTACTACCCTAAAGTCCTATGGGCTGAGAAAATACCAGCTTTAATTTTGGCAGCCTTCATCATCTTTTTGGGAGTACAACCTACTTGGTTAGTGCGTTGGAGTGAATCCACAACTACAACAATGGTGGCTGCAATTTCCTCCTTAGAAAAAACCGTAATCTCTGAAGTCGCCCTGAAATAGGGTTACAGTTTCTTCCCCATTCCCTATTCCCCATTCCTCATAACATGACAGCAATTAAAACAGCAATTAAATTACCTCCTTCAACGCACGAATTTGCTGAAGTAATTCACCGCTTAGAAGCAGGCGGTGCAATGTTACCCGATACTCCAGAAAATTTGATGCAAATCATCGGTTTATATAAAGCTTATGCTGTGCCAATGGATTTTTACTGGCGCGACCTACTTTATATTGCCGAACGCGAATTTTTAAACCCGCTTCCCTTCTTTAAATACTTCTTACCCAAAGAGTATTTAGAACTACATAATCATTACGCTGGCGATGATGCCGATTTGCGAATTTGGCGCGGCGAAGCTACTGCACATCCAGAACTTTTGGCATTTATTGAAAAAGGTGAAACCTTCAAAATGCCGAAGTTGTTGCATCACTTGTTCCACGATCGCATTAACATGGAATTTGCTGAAGCTTGTATGCGGGCGATGTTGTGGCATAGAGGGATGGGTGGACAATTTGACCCTTACCTAGATTCAGACGAATATAAAGCCAACGCTGATAGGGCAATAAAAGCTTACTTCCAAGGTAACCCCGTCATGCTGGGACTTTACAAGCTGTTCCCCGATATGTTTTTGGAACAGTGCCGCCAGATGTCATACTACGCAAATCTGGGCTTATTCTGGGAAATCATGGCCCCAGTGTTCTTTGAAATGTCCGATCGCTATGACGAAGGTAGCATTAGCAGCGTCCCAGAGGCGATGAACTTCTTAGTTAATGGTATATTTGCGATCGCAGGTCGTCCGATTTACCATCACGTTTATATTCGTGGCGAATGCTACGAAATTGTCCCCAAATCCAAGGGTTTCATGTGGCTATATGAAGCCGCATTACCTTATGTAGAAGCTGTTTTCTACCGCACCGCACCCTTCCGAGGAACAAAATCTTATAATGCTCAAGCGCGTCAAGTACCAGCAGACCAAAAAGACTTTCACTATGGTATTCTTTACGCTGATGTATTCCCAGTAGGTACTGCTGGCATTCCTCCCACATTATTAATGCAAGATATGTTACATTTTTTGCCACCATATCTTGTTGATTACTACAGCCAACATTGCCGGGGTGAAGAAGATATGTTGATTCAGTTGGGAGTTAGTTTCCAACGGTCAATGTACTGTGTAACTTCTGCGGTAATTCAAGCTTTGCGAACTGCTCTTTTATATCCATTAGATGATCCAAATCCCAAGCATTTACAAGCAAATCGAGAGTTTTTTGAGATGCAGCTAAATCGCTTTACCCGAACTGACTACAATATTCGTGATGCCGCTCGTTTGGGAAGTATTCAAAAGCAAGATTATCGATAAGAGATCCCCCCAACACCCCTTAAAAAGGGGGGCTTTTTTTATTATTTTTAGTTAAGGGATGTAACCGCTGTCAGACAACTCTAAAAGCTTGTATATACATCGACCGTAGCCTTAATTATTATGAACTAGATAATACTCCTGGAATACTCATTAATTCCATGATTTTCTCAAACTGAAAATCATAAGCTAAATTATTAATAAAATTCCGTAGTACCACATTTTCCGAAGGTATTTGCTCAATCAATTCTAAAATTAAGTCATCACTACATTGGGCTGCGGCAGTGTACACCTGTTTTACCCATTCAGGCGACATTTCGGACAATAGAGAAACTAAATCTGCAAGTTTCAAGGTTGATTCCGTTTCCTGTTGCCTCGCATCTGCTATTTGATAGCTTTCTTCTTGATAAATATATTGAACTCCTAAATATTCGCTCAATTTTTCTAGTAATTGTTCTTCGCGGAAAGGCTTGTTAATATAATCATCGCAACCCGCTTTGATCATTGCCTCTCGCTGTTCCTCAAAGGCATTAGCGGTTAAGGCGATGATAGTAGTCTTGCGATTTTGAATTGAGGTGTCTTCTCTGGCTTTAATAATTTTTGTGGCTTCGTAGCCATCCATAATTGGCATCCGCATATCCATTAAAATTAAATGTGGTTGCCATGTCTGCCAAAGTGCGATCGCTTCAGTTCCATTTGCCGCTTCCTGGACTGTAAAACCGATAGATGTCAAAATTTTTACTAACACTAAACGGCTGTCTGTGGAGTCATCAACCGCCAAGATCCGGTATTCGCTTTGAGCGGGTGCTAAACTAATAACTTGGCGTCTGATTTGCTTGATCTGTATTTCGCTGGCTGCGGCTATACCAATTTGAATATCAAAGGCAAATTTACTTCCCTCGCCAACAGTGCTAATAACACTAATATCTCCCCCCATTAGTTGCACGTATTTGCGGCTAATTGCTAAACCTAGTCCTGTCCCCTGTTGCGATTTCCTTCCAGTTTCAGTTTGCCCAAAAGCTTCAAACAGTAAGTCAATTTCTTGTGGGGCAATACCACGACCAGTGTCTGTAACCTCGAAGATTAGGGATTGGGCATTGTGCATTGGGCATTGAAAAGATGCAGAGGGGCAGGGTGCGGGGGACAGTGAGGAAAACTCTTCTCCCTTGCTCCCTGCTCCACTTCGACTCCTAACTCTTGGAGACGCTACGCGTAGATTGCTTCCACGTTCGCGGAGCGTGCCGTAGGCAAGTGGTACTAAGCTGAGGGCAAGACGCTCAGTGACCGCCTCCTCCCCTGCTTCTTCCCCATGCCCGATGCCCACCCGCAGCATCACTGTCCCAGTATCAGTAAATTTGATTGCATTTCCCAAGAGGTTAAGCAACACTTGACGCAGTTTACTTTCGTCAGCTTGGACGTACTGCGGGAGGTGAGATGTATATTCAAAGACCAATTCTAACCCTTTGGAGGTGGCGCGGAAGCGCAACATTTCTTCGAGGTTTTCTAAGAGACGAATTAAGTCAAAACTGTTGAGATTTAGTGTTATTCTGCCGGCTTCTATTTTAGACATTTCCAAAATATCGTTGATTAAGTTGAGGAGATGTTCGCCAGCACGATTGATAATTGCTAGGTTTTGCTGATGTTCAGTAGATAAAGCATGATCGTGGCTCATGACTTGGGTAAAACCAAGGATGGCGTTGAGTGGAGTCCGAAGTTCATGGCTCATGTTGGCTAGGAATTCGCTTTTGGCACGATTGGCAGCATCAGCTGTGATTACAGCTTCTTGCAATGCTTGTGACTGCCTTTGAGTTTGCGCCAGCAATTGTGCCTGCTGAAAAGCAACACCCAACTGATTGCCAATTTGAACTACGATGTTGATTTCTCCTGGTTTCCATTGGCGGGGATTGGAGTTTTGATAGCTCGCTAGTAATCCCCAAAGCTGATTACCATATAAAATGGGGACAATAATGTAGGCTTTAGCCTGAAAACGCTCTAACAAATTGATATAAGAAGATTGAAACCCAGCGTTGTAAATATCTGGGACACACAGGAAACTTGCACCTTGAGTTGCTTGCAGATAAGGATCTTGCACCTGGTTATTCGTACTATCCAAAATTTTTGCTAGGCAACGACCATCTTGTAAAACACCTTCTGTCAGATAAGGGTCATTTTTGTGTTCTTCTATCAAAGAAATCCAACCATTACCCACCGACTCAGAGATAAATTCGCCGCTCCACTGGGGATTGAAACGATAGACAACAACCCGATCACAATTAAGCGCTTGCCGTAATTCTTGGGTTGTAGCCGCAAATATAGTCTCTAAATCGAGTGTTTGGCGCATCCTTTGAATCACTTGAGCGATCGCTCTTTCGCGTTCTGCACTCTCACGCAAGGCTTCTTCTGCCAATTTTCTATCGGTTATGTCTGTAATTGTGCCGATGTAACCTTTAACTTCTCCATCATCTCCAAATTCTGGCAAAGCCTGACAAATTACCCAGACAATCGTACTATCATTACGCAAGAATCGATGCTCATATTTATACATTACCTTGGTGGTTGTTGCTTGATTCCATACGAACAATAACTGCTCAAGGTCATCTGGATGTACGGCTTTTGTCCAACCTGTTCCCAAAGACTCTTCTAAACTGCATCCAGTAATTTCACTCCAGCGTTGATTAAAATATAAGATATTGCCATCTATATCTGCGTTAAATATACAAACTGGTGAGGCTTCCGCTAGAAGTTGATATCGCTGCCGACCCGACTGTAAAGCTAATTCTGCCAATTTGCGATCGCTAATGTCTGCCCAATAACCAACGCATTCTATAGGGTTACCAGTTTCGTCACGGATTAACCTCATCTTTTCGTAAAACCAGTGATAAGTTCCGTCAGCGTGTAACCAACGGTATTCGTAGGAGCTGTACTCCCGTTCAACAAGCTGGGAAAATTTTTCCGAGATCAGTTCAACATCTTCTGGGTGGACGTGATGGAGCCAGAAACTGGGATTTTCGATAAATTCTTGCGCTTCGTAGCCAACCATTACCTTAACGTTCTTACTAATAAAGGTAGTGCTAAAATCTCCTAAGGTTTTTTTGCTGCTATAAATGACCACAGGGCTAGAGGTGAGCAGATATTGTAGGCGTTCGTTGGCTAAACGCAGTTCTTGTTCGACGTGTTTGCGATCGCGTAGCGCGGCTTGCCGTTCGCGCAGTGCTACTTGCAGTTCGCTAACTTCTACTAAAACTGTTCCCACACCAGAGGGGCGATTGTCCTCACCAGGAATCGGGAAATAAGAAGCTAAGAAGTGGCGGATAACATCTGGTTGTTTAATTGATGCACCGCTTAATTCTTGATTAAGAATGGGTTGACCAGTCAACAAAATCTGTTGATAAATTGGTTCCACTAAGGGCGCAATGTGGGGTAAGACTTCATAAATTGTCTTACCAATATGATCTTGCTGGGGTAAGCCATTAATCTCCGCCAGCAGTTGGTTGATTTGTACAAACCGCAGCTGGTTATCTAGAATGTTCATACCGACGGGAGCACTGCTAAAAAAGGCATTGAGACGAGCTTCTCTTAGTGCTAATTCTTGTTCTAGGGTTTTGCGCTCAATCAAACCACCTAACTGAGCAGCAACAGCACTTACTAGCAAAAGCAAACGTTTATCTACCAATACCGAGCTACGTTTAAAAAACACTAAAACAGCTAATACTTGGTTTCCAGACAAGATGGGAACACCAAAACCAGCTTTTAATCCTACTTTGGCAGCTTGTTGCGATCGCCAAAAAGCTGGTTGTGTAACTTTAGAAACATCTTCTATCCATTCTGGTTCCTGGCTTTGCCAAACTCTTCCTGGTAGCCCTACTCCCAGAGCAAATTTCATAGCTTGGCTTTGGTAGGAGAATTCTGCTAAACTACTTTCCTCACCATAGGAACCCAGGGTGTGTTCTAAATTACCATCTTTATTAGGTATCCATGCTTCACCAAAATCCCAATCAATCGTGCGACAAATTAAGCGCAAAACTATTGCTAGAGCACTGTTGACATCACTAGCGCGAGTGATAGCTTGGGTTGTCAACAATAGCAAACTGCTTTCATTTTCTGCCTGCTTGCGTTCAGTAATGTCTTTCGCTGTGCCCAACACGTACCATTGCCCATCAATCTCGATCATTTCTGCACTAAACAGTGTTGTCCTGATTTCTCCTGTTGAAGTGCAGACATCAATCTCATAGTTGCGGATAGCTTTTGTCTGTTGCAAAATCTGGGTGAGAAAATCATATTCTTCAGGATTTACCCAAATATTCAATTCATCATCGGTGTGATCAATAACCTGAGAACGAGAATAACCAAAAAATAGGCAAAAGCTGTCGTTAACTTCGATATAGCGTTTGTTGGGAACAGTAATTAAGGCAATTGGATCAGGAGATGACCGAAAAGCTGATGCTAACTTTTCTTCAGAAACCCTTCGTGCTGCTTCTGCGCGTTGGCGTTCTTTTGCCTGCAATACTAAGGATACAAAATTGCTCAGAGAACGAGCAAAATTTTGGTCTTCTAGCGTCCAATGATAAGCAACTCCCACTCCCTCCATACATAAAACTCCTACGGTTTTTCCCTCCAGCCTAATGGGTGTATCGAGTATAGAAGTTATCCCTAATCTTGAGTAGTAAGATGCAGAAAATCCTCTAGTTCTGGGATCAGCATGGGCATCATCTGCGGCGATTTGTTGATCTTGCTGCAAAGCTTCAAAATAAGCTGGATAGTTTGCTACTACCAAGGAAAGTCCTTCGCTATGTCGGTTGCAACTGGCCTCAAATAGGTCAAAACACTGGATTTTCATGCCTGTTTCGTCATACAGCCAGACACTGGTTCGTTCCACCCCAATATTTTTGACAGATGTTTCGGTGATTTTACTCAAAGCTGCTTTTAAGTCACTCTGATACAGCGTCTGATTTTGCGCCAGTTCGGTTAGCACCAGGTTATGATTGCGGAGCTTAATCGCGCTTTCTTTGAGTAATGTTTCTGCTCCTCGGCGCTGTGTAATGTTACTAGCAGTGCCTGTCATACTTATAACCACACCCTCTTCGTTGCGTAAGGCGATCGCATTAAACATTAGATAAAGTAAAGTACCATCTTTAGCTATACAGGTAGTTTCATGCTGGAAGATCGGCTTTCCCTGAAAAACACACTCAAAGGCTGCTTTATCTTGAGCAACTTGTGTCGGCGAGATAAAATCAGTCAAGGCACGCCCGATCATTTCTTGAGGTTCGTAACCATAAATCTGCTTGACTGCCGGGTTGACAAAGGTAATGAGTCCATCAATATCTACCGACCAAATCATATCCTGGGATGTCTCTACTAAATGGCGATACTGACTTTCACTCTTCTTTAGAGCAGCTTCGACTAAAAGGCGTTCGCTTTGAGAAATTTCTTTACATAAATCTTTGCCAATGCTAACGGGAATTTCTTTAAAAATATCTTCTATTTGTTTGTTGCGAATATTTAACTCAACAGCAACCTGTTGGCGTTCTTGAATCTCCTGTTGCAGTTGGTCATTTTGTTCTTTTAACTGTTTTCTCAGCCTTTTAAGAGTGAGTTGATTTTGTACGCGTAATAAAATTTCTTGAGTTTGGAATGGTTGATTAATATAATCAATATCGCTGAAATCAAAAATATTTATCTTTTCAAAAAATTCATCTAAAATTCCGAAAAAAATTATCGGAATCTCTTGAGTTTTATAGTTAGCTTTCAAATGTTGACAAACTTCATAACCATCCATCTCTGACATAAGAACATTTAGCAAAATCAAATCAGGGGGAGACACAAGTACTGTATTGATTGCTAATTGCCCAGAAATGACACTTTGCACCTGATAACCTTGGTTTTGAAGGATGTTTGATAAAAAATGTAAATTCTTTAGCTTATCATCAACTAATAAAATTTTTATTTTTTGAGCATCCATATCAGTTACTAAATTGATTTTCAATCAGGAATAATTTATTGAATCAAACTGAGCATGAAATCAGAAAGAAAAACTTTGTTAAAAGTAAATAAAATTATTATTGCTTACTACCATACTTCAGGGTAGGGTATAGAGATGTTAAGTTAAGCCAAAACCCTCTTTAGCTAGAAATTGAACTCTGTACAAACGGTTATTACACTGTAATACATAAGTAACTTTTATACATAAACTATTTGGAGGTGATTATACTATGGCTTCACCTCAATTCTGCATCAGGATTCTAAAATACGAGAATGAGAGCTTTGTAGGCGATACCAAATAAAACCGTATGCCTACCTTATTTGATAATAAGGGCGCTGTTCCAGCAAAGATACGATCAATATCTAGTAGCTCTGCTGGAATTAAACTCTATGTCTTTAACCGAAGAAGTTCTTTCCCAATTACCAGGTGATGTTTTAGGAGGTTTGCGCCAAGGCGATCGCATCCTCACATCTTTGCGAGAAAACACCGCCCCTGTACCAACGTTAGTTAAAGAAAATCAGCAGCCTTTAGGCGTTGTAGACAACGATGTGCTTATCTGCGGTGGTACTTTGGGCATTTTAATTGGTTGCGCCTTAGCGGTGAAGGGACTACGGGTGGTGTTGATGGAACGGGGTATTTTGCGGGGGAGGGAACAAGAGTGGAATATCTCTCGCAAAGAATTAGATGTGTTTGTGGAATTAAACTTGCTAACAGAGGAAGAATTAGCAAGTGCGATCGCCACTCAATATAACCCAGCGCGAGTTAGTTTTGATGGTGGTACAGAAGTTTGGGTAGAGGATGTTTTAAATATCGGTGTAGATCCGGTTTATCTACTGGCTACGTTGAAAACCCGATTTCTTGCCGTTGGTGGAAAGTTGTTAGAAAACACACCTTTTACCGAAGCGGTGGTTCATCCAGATGGGGTGATGGTAAATAACCAATTCAAAACTCGGTTATTAATCGATGCAATGGGACATCTTTCACCCATCAGCCAACAAGCACGTCAAGGCAAAAAACCAGACGCGCTGTGTTTAGTTGTAGGAAGTTGCGCCCAAGGTTTTGCCGAAAATAATTCAGGCGACTTGTTATTATCATTTACACCTTTGCAAAATCAATGTCAGTACTTCTGGGAAGCTTTCCCAGCCAGGGATGGCAGAACAACTTACTTATTTACTTACATGGATGCACATCCCCAACGTTTGAGTTTAGAAGCTTTATTTGAAGAATATCTGCGTCTATTACCAGAATATCAGGGAGTAGAATTAAGCAACCTGAAATTTCAACGAGCGCTATTTGGTTTCTTTCCCACCTATCGCCAAAGTCCGCTAAAAACTCCCTGGAATCGTATTCTCCCAGTTGGAGATAGCAGTGGTAGTCAATCTCCCTTGAGTTTTGGCGGTTTTGGGGCAATGGTGCGTCACCTGAAGCGTTTAACATATGGCATTTACGAAGCACTAGAAACAGAACAATTATCTGCAAAAGCGATTACGCTGCTGCAACCTTATCAGCCAAGTTTGACTGTTACCTGGTTGTTTCAAAGGGCGATGAGTGTTGGTGTAAATCAGAAAATTGCTCCAGATCAAATTAACCAACTACTCTCGGCGGTATTTGAGGAAATGCAGCAGTTAGGTACACCAGTGCTAAAACCATTTTTGCAGGATATAGTGCAGTTTTCGGCACTAACGCAAACACTGTTAAAAACTGGTTTATCTCATCCGGTATTAGTTGCCAAGATAATTCCGCAAGTAGGTTTGACAAGTTTGTTAGATTGGATGGTGCATTACGGGAACTTAGGTGTATATACTGCCTTCTTTTGGTTTAGTGCAATGCTAGAAACATGGATTAAGAATCAATCAAATGAACAGCAATATTATTGGCATCGTTTGATTGATGCCTGGAAGTATGGTTCTGGTGGTGATTACTCAGATTAAACTTGAATGATACCTGTGTGAGGTTAAGATGATTGAACGGAAATCTTTAGGAATCAAATACTTTGCAGTGTTGATTGGATTCCTGCGCGACCGCCAAGGATTTCTAGAGGAAGTTCGCCAAGGTATAAGATTACCAAATAAAATTATTTCTCTGCTAGTTTGCAGTTCCTTATTTCTTGCCGCTTATGGCGGAATCATTGGTGCATACCATAGTTGGATGCAAGCTTTGTCTTCCGCCATTAAACTTCCAGCCCTTTATTTAATCACACTCCTGATTTGTATCCCGACGTTGTTCTTTGCCAATATTATTTTTGGTTCAAAGCGGACTTTTGCACAGCATTTAGCATTAGTGCTGACTGCGGTTTCAGTCACGAGCGTGCTTTTATTCAGCTTTGCCCCAATCACACTTTTTTTCTTAATTACTACCAATAACTACCAATTTTTAATTCTGTTAAATGTATTCATATTTGCCTTAACTGGGTTTATTGGTATTTCGTCTTTATATCACGCCACGAGTTTAGTTTTAGAACAAGATAACGAAGGTAGTAAAACACGTCAGAAAATTTTACAATTTTGGCTATTTCTTTACGCTTTCGTAGGTAGTCAGTTAGGATGGACTCTCAGACCGTTTTTTGGCACACCTGATTCTGTTTTCCAATTATTCCGTGAAAAAGAAGGTAATTTCTATTTGAGTGTAATTCAAGCTATTAGCTATTTATTGGGAATCCGTTAATTAGATATTCGTAATTCCCTAAATTTGGAGTAGATAAATTTATGATAGACAAGAAAAATCGCGGAATTCAACAATTTGGAGTCTTGGTTAATTTACTCCGCGATCGCCAAGCGTTTTTAGAAGAAATTCGTCACGGAGTAAGATTACAAAATAAAATCAGTTCTCTATTCGTATCTAGTTCCATTTTCTTTGCCATCTATGGCGCAATTATCGGTGCTTCTCATAGTTGGGCACAGGCGTTATCGGGTGCTATCAAACTCCCAGCTTTTTATTTATTAACACTAATTATTTGTTTTCCAACTTTGTTCTTTTTTAATGTTTTATTTGGTTCTCGGAGTAGTATCCAACAACATTTCGTTGTGTTACTCACATCTGTATCAGTAATTAGTGTGCTTTTATTCAGCTTGGCACCAGTTACGCTCTTTTTCCTCATCACTACACCCGATTCTTATCAATTTTTTAAACTGTTAAATGTGTTAATTTTTGGCATAACAGGCATCTTTGGCGTTAAATTCCTTTATGAAGGAATGCAATTACTTTCTCAACAAGATGAAGTTGGTAAAAAAACCCGCACCACTATTTTAAGATCCTGGTTATTGCTTTATGCTTTTGTTGGTATGCAATTAGGATGGTTTCTCAGACCGTTTTTCGGTGCCCCTGACTCTAACTTCGAGTTGTTTCGAGCAGTGAAAGGCAACTTTTATCTGGATATTGTAGCGGCGGTTTCCGAAATTTTAGGTTTGCGTTAATCTAAGATTTCAATGATTAGATCCAGAAATGCGATCGCCTACGGCAGTACCTAACTTTTTAATAAAAAGATTACCAAAGCTTAACTCGCTCTAAGATAAAAGCCAATTATTTTGAGAGAGACTTTAGGGAAGATATGCCATGAAAAGTCTCATTCGCACATTGGCTGTTGGTGTCATCGCAGCAAGTTCTTATGTCGGTCAAGCCTATGCCGATACTACAGTTGTAAGTCCGCTCTATGAGTCTCTACCACGCACCCACGCTCATAACGACTATGAACACGAGTATCCACTCTTCGATGCCCTCCACAACGGTTTCATCAGTGTTGAGGCTGATATCTGGCTCTACGGCACACAGTTGCGCGTTGCCCACGATCCAGTGACTGAACCCACGACACTGCCAACGATTGAGGATTTATACCTGACACCATTGCAAAACTTGGCGAGTCAGGTAAACAACGGTGGTATTTACGCCAATGGTACACCCCTACTTTTGTTGGTTGACATTAAAAGTGAGGGTGTTTCAACCTACGAGCGCCTACACAATGTTCTAACCAGGTATGCAGTAGACAATCCCGGACTGTTCACTACTTACACCAAAAACGTCTCTGGTGGCTACGACACACAAAAGGGAGCGGTTAATGTCATCATCTCAGGTAATCGACCACGAGATTATATGCTCTCTCAGGATTTGCGCTACGCCGCCTATGATGGTCGTGCTGACGACATAGGCAAAGACATCGCACCTGAGTTCATCCCCTTAATCAGTGGGAACTGGAACACTTTCTTTAATGGCGATCTAGCTTGGGACGGTCTTGGCACCATCCCTGATGACACCAAGGCAGCCCTAGACAATATCGTGGCTCAGGTACATAGTGAGAACAAAATCCTGCGCTTCTGGAATCTGCCTATTGATGCACCCAGTGTTTGGGGACCCCTCTATGATGCTAATGTCGAGCTGATTAATACTGATAATCTCAGTGGTTTATCTACATACATCCAATCGCGTCAAACACAGGCAGTACCAGAGCCATCGTTGAGTATTGCGCTCCTAGGTGTTTTGGGTACCTCGCTACTGCTCAAACGCAGACGGCAGTCTGAATCTCTTATCAACCCCCAAAGTTAACAAGGTAAACCAACAAAGCACATAGCTGATGCAATGCGATCTCCACGCTATAATTTTCTCTCAAAACTGAGAAACTAAAGGAATATGCCAAAATTTCAAAAAATCAACCTCACCTTACTCGTGAGGTTTTTGTTATGTCTGATGAGAGGTAATTGGTCTTTTTTGCCTTCACGTCCCGATTAAGTAGTAGTTAATACTAATTGTGCTCCTGCCGCCTTAAAACCAGCTATTGGCTGATCTAAGGCAGCGGAATTTTCTGCCTGTTACCTAGACGAAACACGGGCATAGCCAACCACTTCGGGAATTTTAACAATTTCCTCCTGACTGTTCACAAGCACCAATACTTACCCAAGTGCTAGATAGTTTACCATCTAGCTCGCTATACCACTCTTTTTTCCAAATGGGGGCATTATGTTTAAGGGTATCAATGGCATATTGGCAAGCTTCAAACGCCTCACTCCGATGAGGACAACCTATTGCTACTAAAACGCTAATTTCTCCAACTTGCAAACGTCCAATGCGATGATGAATCACTACCCGATTCACATCAGATATGGATAAGCGAATATCAGCAGCAATTTGATAAAATATCTGCAATGCCATAGGTTCGTAAGCTTGATACTCTAGAGCAATTACTGGCTTACCATCAGTTTGATTGCGAACCATGCCACTCATCACAACCACAGCACCGTTAGCTGGATCGTCAGACTTGGCATAGATTTCTTCAAGAGACAATGGTGCAAAGGTAATAGCAAAACTATCTTCGGCTCTTGGTTTAACAGCAGAGGCAAATGTAGTCGTCATAACTGGGTTGGTATTATATGGGCTTTTTCTATTGTCTCTGAACAAAACCTGCTGGTGTATGTTTAGTTGCTCTTACTAATACTTTTGGGCAAAATAAATATTGAAAACCCTATATGCAATTATTAGTCAATAGTATAATCTGCATGATCTAGACGATCGCAGCCATATCTACCTTTAATCTCTTCGTTGAAAAAGCTACCAATTGAGTCAGAGGAATGTAAATCTTCCCAAGTATCCTCGTCTACGCCTAAGTACTGATAAACAGCTCCACTTTGAAACTCAACTTGCAAAATGTGTTCGTCGCGATCGTAGCCTACAGCGATCGCCATTGATGAGCTAACTGGTAACATAGCGATTGCTTCTTCTTCAAAGGGTAGTGCAGGCGTTTCGGCGATAACCTCGTTCAGTTCTTGCAATCCTTCATAAGCTTGTATCGGCGCAGGAATTTCCAAAAACTCTACTTCGTCGCCTCGATCTAGCAACAACTGCAAATATCCATCAGAGTGAGCGATCGCTACTAAACTGCTCAAGTCTACCTTTGATAGCTTCATTAATTTTATACTCTCCTGTTGGCTTAGTCGGGAGTGTTAAAGTTTTATGCAACGCGTAAGTAGTTAATAGTACAACCATACTACTAAAGCATTTCGCTGTCAAGTTTTTTCTACCAAGGGAAAATTTATTGATCCCAACAGTATTGGATGAGAACACCCAAGTCCTTACTGTAAAATCATTTCAGCAAAGTTTTTGTATCTCACTCAACGGCACACCGCCATAACATAATCTCCAACCTCTTTATCTAACCCGTGGTACAAAATACAAGTTTCTTTTAGGGATTCATAATCTGTTTCACCAAGAAGATACTTATGTACAGCGTCAATTCTTGCTTTGTTGAAACCAAGAAGGCGAGTTACAAGATTTGGATCAAAACCTAGATTTTTACAATCATTAATAATCGTTCCAAAGGTACGCTTATCTTTAGAGTCAAATATATGTCCTTTTTTATTTTTTGTAACCCAGTATATAGCAATCCTAAATGATTTATGAGAAAACACCATACTCATGAAGTTTGGAGAAGTCAAAAACTTGACAATGAATCGATAGCTCAAATAACGCCTTGACTACGGTAAAAGAATGACAGAAAAAA
>JAHHHS010000188.1 GCA_019359215.1 Nostoc indistinguendum CM1-VF10
CGAACTAATCGGCTGGACGAACTTTTTAATTCTTTCATTAACCAACAATTTTTTGGGGATATTTTGAGATATGTATTATGTATGAACAAATATCACCTCAAAACGCCCAAAGTCAACACCCTACCTCGACCCTACCGACCCAGACAGTACGGAGTCAATCGCGTGGCTGCTAGTGCAGAACAAGTGATTGCGTCGTTAGGAGTCCGAGCGACAGTAGCGGCTTAGTTGCTGAAGTGAGAAAAGGCGATTGCTGCCCCAAGACAAGAGCAATCGCTTTCAAGCTTAATCGCTAATGAACAGGATGATGACATAAAGTACAGCAAGTAACTTCTTACTTGAAGTAGGTAACTATCAAGAGGAAATTCTCCTACCTGCTACAGATGCGGATGCAGAGGTGTAATAAATCCCTAGTTCTGGAAGTGAGAAAGGGCGGTTACTTCTCCAAGAGAAATGCAATCGCCTCTACACAAAATTTATGACAATTCAAATCATGGCACACAGAATATGATTAGCCCACTTTCTCTTCAGCAGACTCAGTTAGAAGAGTCTCTTGACAAGATACTGTTATCTCCAACCGACCCCAACGCAGAGGTCATGGAAATCCTTGGATACAAACTCGTGTATGTTAACGGAGCTTGCCCCAGAAATTATCGAGTGTACAAGGCTCACTCAATGATTGGGGTGATATTTCAGCATATTACCTACTGGTCTAACGGAGTGGATTCTCTTCGATACGCCGAGCCGGTTGATGCAGCAGTTGGACTAGATGAATTTTTGACGGTGGCAGGTAGATTAACAGCGACTACAAAACAACTACCCACAGAAGAAGAGTTACTCGATAAAGAATTTGATGCGCTGACAAGTGAGGAATGGGAACGGTTAAAGAAATACGTTCCACAGGTAAAAGACTTAGTTGCAGCATAAAAAATAGGTGGGGAGGAAGTCCCACCTGTGTGGCTAGGAGTCAAGCTAAATTCTATCAAAATAAAACAACGAAATGTGAGTGAATGTAGCAATGTTACTCATAGAAATCCTACAAGAATTTAACTCATGCTACGTGAAGATTCAGGCGATTGCACAAAATGAAACTTGGTTTTTGTTGATTGGTGATAAAAAGATTGATCCAGAGGCAGCAACTCATTTGGGCGATGTATTGCATTACTTGGGTGAGGTTATGGGTGCGTGGAAGAAATCGTTGAAGTCAAGTTTAATCAGGATGCAGAATAATGAAACTCTACGCAACGAGTATTCCTCAATCTTTGCCAATTTGGGCAAGTGTTGTATCGAATAAAGCAGGTTTGATAGAGATAGAGATTAATGATGAAGACTCCGATTTTCATTCAATCATTGAGGAATTATCTACTAAAATTCAACCAGGAATTATTGGTGTAAAAGCTAGCGATTTATGTACAAGACTCAGCATTGAGATGGTTGATATTAACGAAGAAAATTGATAAGCAAAATGAAATTTACAACTGTATCTGTTAGCTACTCTAGAAAATTCAATCTTGGCAATTTTGAGTCACTCGATTTAGGTTGCTCTCTATGGGCGCAAGTGGAAGATAGAGAAGATACGGATGGAATAACACAATTCCTCTATTAACAAGCTAAAACTTCGGTAAAACAAGCGGCGATGCCTGTGCTGAATGCCTCAGAGTTTCAGATAAATAAAGCTAAATCTAGCAAAAAAGTGTCTGGTGATGTTAATGAAAGCGATTGGTAAAATGCGAGGAGCCGGACAATGCAAGAATTAATTAAAGCTTTAATCAAGGCAAAGGCAGAGTTTAATCCCATTCAAAAAGACGGTACTAATCCTCACTACAAGCGTAAATATGCAACACTAGATGCTGTGTTAGATGCTGTCACTCCTGCATTGGGTAAACATGGATTAGTAATAATTCAAACCACCGAAATCTTTGAAGGTAGAACCGTGCTACGGACTCATATTTTTCATGAATCTGGAGAGAGTATCGCTAGTACTTATCCTTTGCCTGAAGTAAGTGATTCTCAGAAATTGGGTGCAGCTTTGACCTACGCGCGTCGTTATGCTGTGTGTGCAATTTTATCAGTCACAGCAGATGAAGATGATGATGCTGAAGGTGCTGGTACTCCTAAAAACAATGAACAACCGCAGAATAATATTAGACCCCGCAAAGACAATCAACATCTCTTGGTTCAGCCAACAAAACAAGCTGTAACTCCGCCAACAATCAACCCAAAAGATTTGCGAGTTAAAGAAGTTCGCACACTTTTAAATTACTCGTTGGATTTGGTAAAAGTTTGGCTGCATTCTCGAAATGTTACGAGTCCGAGTGAGCTTGATTCTGTTCAGATTGATGAATTAGTAAAGACCATGTGTTTGGCTTGGGCAGGGAATAAGTTTGGGCATCCGAACCATGCTGCTAGCTCTTATCAGAAACACATAGTTGATGCTGTAGCACGAGGAGTAGATGAAACAACAGCAATCAGCGACTGGATGGAAGGAGCGCTTGCACAATTACCTGAACTGAATTGAAAAGAAAAATCATACTTCAAGAAGAATACATTCGCCAGCAATCTTAACGTTCTTTTAGAAACGCTGGTTCTGCATAAAGAGTAATTATGCTCATCAAACAAAGAGGCATTGTTGCCAACAAGCGACCACCGTCATTGAGTATCGGAGAAAATTGGGGCTTGAAACACAGCCCTCGTTGAGCCGATTCAGTACACGGGCAGTAGCAAAATTACTTTTGATTCTCAGATTCTCCTTGCTGTAGTTGTTGCACTACTTCTACTGATAAGCCAGTAGACCGAGCTATCACATTAACAGCTATCACATTAACACTGATACCTTCAGTTAAGAATTTGATAGCAATTTTACGGGCTTTTTCATCGCTACCTTCGGTCTTGATTGATAAACCACTGACTCGTGCATGGTATACCTTTGGGGGAACTAATCATCACTGGAATTGTATTGCTTATTCCGACTGCTCAACGTCTGTTATGAGCAAGCTTTGTACTTGTTCGATTGTTAACCCAGTAACTTTTGACACCATTTCGATAGGTATCTTCTCTTTTAGAAGGTTAACTGCAACGCGGTGAACACCGACTTCAATTCCTTCTTCTTTACCTTCGGATAAAATCGATTGATAAATGACTGACTCACGCATAATGTCCTTCCTGAATAAACGCCCAATCACATCTTGTTCTAATACTAACCCAGCAAGAATCGCAGATGCGGCAGCAATATTACTTTGTGTGCGTCGGTCAGCAATTTGGTCAATAGCCGCAGCTGAGAGTTGTAATGTAGCAACTTTGTTCTCAGTAGCACTCAAGACCGCAAACGGGAGTAATCCTGGTGTCGCCAAAAATATCTCGCTTGGTTGCTCCCATAAACGAATCACTGAAAACTCATGTCGTAAACTTTCAGTAGTAAAAGTAGTTTGATACACCTTCTCTGATTCGGTTTTAGCTAAGTAAATTACTACTTGGTGCATTCGTTTATTAGGAAAACGGCGATACACCCTCAAACGATAATCAGCCATCCGAAACGGCATATCATCATCGGGTTCGGTCTGAAATTCAATGTGGAGAACAACTTCATCTGACTGCAACAATATTAAAGCATCAGCACGAATCGGTTCTAAAGACAATTCTGTAGGACTTAATTTGGTTAAAGTAATGGGTTCTCCTAATAGCCAAGTAGCGAAATCAGGAGAATACATTTCAGCGATAAATTTGCAAGTGTTATCAAACATGAGCAAATTTTATCAGATTAAATCAACAAACTGAATTATCCAATTGCACTACTTCCGTAGCCAGTGTGATTGCTCAATTATATAAAAAGGAGAAAACATTGTGCCACGAAAAATTGCTCATCCTACCTCACAAAATCAGTCGTACCAATGCATACAATACCTCCGTCGTTGTGGTGGTAGTGCCCGATTGTGCCGTATGAACTTTAGTCTGTCAGTGATTCAAATGTTGTAGATCAAAAGTTGGTAAACATTAAGAATACTGGTACAGGGTTTTTTATTGAATTGGAGGATGTCAAATGACTAATCACAAACAAGTTGTTTACCAATCTCAATTAGACCACAAGAGTAAAATGGTTTTTCGTCGTCGTACTAAGAGAAGATTCAACCCCAGGATTTTCATCGACCGCACCATAGAAACAACTGCAATCGTCTCTCTACTCTTGACTGGCTTTTCAGGAGTAGGGGCAATGGGATGCTGGGGAATGGAGATTATTGAGACAAATGCAAATCCCAACATAATCATCTCTGGTTGGCAGCAACAGAAAAGTATTTGCTTGGGTGCAATGTTGGTAAGTTTTTCGGCATTCTTAGGGGCTTCTTTAGTCGGAGCAAGCCTCAGTATTCAACGAAATAAATTTTAGGGGAAGAAACAACGATGGAAATCAAATTAACTACATCAGAGATTCGGACTATCTTGCAGGGGTGTCAATATACGTTGCAAATGGTTGGGAGCAGTAAGGATTATCGCAGGCTTCAATCGTCCGAGTACTTTTCTACATCGAATGATGTGGTGTTAAATGATGCGTTTAATGTTTTAGGGGAAGTAGTCAATGCAATTGATGAGATAGAGCAAATAACCGAGCAGCAAACAGGAAGAATCTTTTGAGGAGCAACGAGCTGCTGTCTAATAGAGATTGCCAAGATTAATAGAATTTATCCCAACAACAAAGGACTAATAGGAGAAACTTCTGATGTTAACAAAGTTAAAACCAGAACCAGCAATAGAACAATACGAACTCTTGCCACTACTCGAAAAACTTCAAGGTTTGGGTATTGAATGGGAACGAGATATGCAGACTGGACGAGTCTATCTGGAATTTCCAGACGGACGGATCGAGTTTAATAATTTACTCCTACTAAAAGCTTTTGTCACTGGATGCATCAAAATGATGGAATACCCGCAGCATCTCAACTCCAAGATTGAACTACTGGAACAACATCATCAAGATTATCTGCAATCGCAACAGGAATTGATACCGGAGATCGCTCAAAAGTGTAACTCCTTCATTCAAGAGATTCATGCACTGCGCTTGCTGATTCATCGGGGAGCGCGGGAATGTCGAAAGTATTTACTGACACTCCAAGTAAACCAAAGGAAGCCTCTATGAAACGCAATTAGATTGTCAAAGGAATCAGTGGGATAGTTGCAGCTACTACCATTGGGTACATTGGAGTTCAAATATGAAGGCAGAAATACAATGTATACGATTGCTACAGCCATGTTAGGGCTGGGGACTGGAGGAGCTATCGGTCAGATTCTGGTAGAGAAAAGGCAACAGCAAGTAGTACAAACACAATCAAAACAAAGATAGGAGCAATCGCATGGAAGCTTCAAAAGTTGTCACCATCCCGAATCACTGGACATCACCAAAATACTCGTTAGGACAAATAACCAAGCAGGGGATGATTGTAGGGGTTCAGTATTATCCACCCAATAATCTACTGACTGGTTTATGTACCGAATCTTGGCGTTATGCTGTGCTAGATAAAAACGATTTCTCAGAAGTGGCACATCTTGAAGAGGAGAAAATTCATCCGCTTACACCAATTGAATTACGCGCTGAACTTGAAGCTGAGATTGAAGCGTATCAGTGCAGTGTAAAATACTAATTCTCAAGCACCAGTTAGGGGCAATATCCAATGCTTAAATCAGTATTCAAGTACTAAGAATTACCTCTAATAATAGATGGCTTGACCAGAGTTAGAGGCGATTTTTCACAAAAGACGGCGATTGATCTCATATTGAATGAATGGGATGAATCGCCGTTCGCCGTTTTGGCCAATAGTCAATAGTATTGAATGTACGAAAATCGTGAGAGATTCGTATGATTACTAATAACTTATGCTACGGCTTCAAGTGTTGGCATAAGTTACCAAGCTACTGGTTCGCCGAGATGGAAAAAACCACCACTGGGGCCATCATTCGGCAATATCGCTAATTCAACACCAGTTTTCGCGCCTAATGCGATGTCCATCATTGCACCTTCACCACCTAATTCAGTTTTTACCCAACCCGGATGAGCGCTATTAATCTTCACCGGAGTATTACGTAACTCATGAGCTAAATGAATAGTGAATGAGTTAACTGCTGCCTTGGAAGCATCATAAGCAAATGGTTTGGAATCATAAATGAATGAATTGGGGTCAGCATGAAGTGTTAACGAGGCTTCAATACTCGACATATTTACAATTCGACCACTAGGACTATTCAATATTAACGGCAATGCTCGTTGAGTTAATTCTACTAAGCCAAAAAAGTTTGTGTTAAATGTCTGTCGAATAATGTCTACAGAAATAGAACTAGCATTACTGGTTAACCAATCACCATCTAAAAATACACCCGCGTTATTGATCAACACATCAAGCCTACCAAAAGAGTTACTAATTTGTTGAATAGCAGATTCAATTTGATTACTATCAGTGACATCCAGGGCAATTGGGTGAGCTATTACTCCTTCATTCTCTAAGTTACTCGCTGCTGTTTTAGCTGCATCTAAACTACGAGCTGCTATCAGAATTGTCAATCCATGTTGTCCTAGTTGACGACTCATTTCCAACCCCAGACCTTTATTTGCACCAGTAATCAAAGCTACTTTGTTCTTTAGTTCGTCCTGCACCATCAATAAGTACTCCTGTGATGAATTTAGATCACATTTCAGAACAAGATGTTTAAGCTGAGTTTAAATACTGGGTTAATCGTCCCACAAAGTCTAAATATTGAAAACCTAGAAGAAAGGCTAGGTTAAACAGCAAACACTTGTTTGCATAATCATCGACGTGATTTTGCGATTCGCTCTCGATCCCACTTTCTAAAAAAGCCCCAAAAACAAGGCTTTTTTTCATCCCTATTTTTTTTCGTCAACCCTGCCACTTCCTTGGTGACACCCATCCTATATGGCTTTGAGTGGTTTCAAGTGACACCAAGTTCATAATTTAACCATGCCGCTTTTTGTGACATTCCTTTAATAGCAAGGGTTCTAGAGTTTGACTTCATCTTGCCGCTTTCTGTGACATCTATACACAGTAAGGCTTTTAGATGTCACGGCAGACCTTGCTGCTTTTTTGTGCCGCTTTGTGATCCGATGCGACAGTAAAATATAGATGACGTTTTAACCAAAATTCAGGCTGATCAACCAAAAAAACCTTATTTGCACTTGCTAAACTCTTGGTAATTCCCCGTTGTGTCTATATTTGGATATGGTATGAATTAATGCTCATCTCTGCTGATACCAAAATTCCTTTTCCACACTCCCTGGTTTATGCTACCTATCGGGGCAAAAGAATTAGGGAGAAGACCACATTTTCAGGAAATCAAACAAAAGTGGCACGAATTAACGGGGCAAGAGTTAAACGAGAAGGGCGTTACCCTACTGCTGGAAAATCTCGGTTTTCCCGATTCGGTGAACTAGACTGGAATGCTCGGTATGGCAATTTGAAAAAGTATAAAAAGCAAGTAGCAATCGCTCATCGAAAAACTCACAAATATTGTGTAGTCTGTCTGACTAAGAAAAGTGAAGAAATCCACCACGCTTATTATGGAAATGACGTTATTGGGGTATCAACATTTCCTACGTGCTACCGTTGTCATGATGAGATTTGCCATAGTCCGACTAACTGGATTAAGAATCCTAGTAATCCCGTTTGGGGAAATCGTAATACTGACGAATTTATTACGAGATTGAGGCTGGGATATCAATTACTTTATGGAGGGATCAGACGTGTTTAATTAGTTGAGCGGTATCGTTAATTTTCCTAAAAATAAAATTTTAAGTTAATTGAAGAGGATTATCATGTATAACGACGAATACGACAATTTAAGTTTTGAAGAACAATTACACCTGACTGAATCCCTTATTAGACAGCGACACAATCAGCAGATGTTCTTGCGCCGAAATGCCCAACTGTTACAGCAGGAGTTAAGCTTTGAAGCTGAATTGTTAGAAGAAAATCCAGAGTTAGCCCAGACGATTCATTCATTTAATATGCAGGAGATTCAAGCCCAACAGCAAGAATTATTTGGTGTTATACAAGGGGATTCAACCCCTAAAGGGCAAAGTGTCTGGAGTAAGTTCTTTCCGGGATTGGGTAGGAGCTAGATGTGCCCTTGCACAGCAGCTAATGTTGATTTATAGAGGTAACGGTGGGAACTCGATTCGTTTTTATTGTCTAAATTTGAGTTTGTCACAGGACAATATTCTTAGCATAATTGGACCGGAAATCACTCTTGTTAATCTGATTTAAAACCCTCAGAATAAGGAGATTTTGCATGAACCGCTTACAAGGGAAATGTACCCTCATCACTGGTGGCACAACGGGTATAGGGCTTGAGACAGCTAAACAATTTCTTGCAGAGGGTGCGCGTGTAGCAGTCACTGGGCGCAACCCAGACACACTAGCTATTGCACAGCTTGAAATGGGCAAAGAGGTAATTTTCATTAAGAGCGATGCGGGCCAAGTCGGCGAACAAAAGCACTTGGCAGAGGAAATCGCTAAAGTTTTTGACAAGCTTGATGCCGTCTTTCTTAATGCTGGGATTGGCATTTTTCAACCGCTCGAGGCTTGGGATGAAGCAACGTTCGATAATCAAATTGCAGTCAACCTCAAAGGACCCTATTTTCTCATCCAAAATCTATTACCAATTTTGGCAAATCCCGCTTCAATCGTCTTGAATACCTCAATTAATGCTCGCATCGGAATGCCAAACTCTAGCGTCTATGGTGCAAGTAAGGCTGCGATGATCTCGCTGGCAAGAACTCTATCTGGTGAACTGATCGAGCGAGGAATTCGGGTCAACGCCATTAGCCCAGGTCCAATCGCCACACCGATACTCGGAAAGTCTGGTCTTCCAGCCGAGCAAGTTCAGCAAGTAGCAGAGGCGCTCCGCAACCAAATTCCGTTAAAGCGGCTTGGCGATCCGGTTGAAATAGCCAAAGCAGCGGTGTTCCTAGCCTCCGATGAATCCTCCTTCATGCTGGGTAGTGAGATGATCATTGATGGTGGTGTGAGTACTTTAAGTTGGCAGTTGAGATAAGTAAAGATTACTTAAAAAGCAATTTCAGTAGACCGAAAACTTTTGCGTTAGCGTTCGCGCAGCGTTCCGCAGGAAAGCTCACCGTACCACTTCGTGGAAGCAAGCTACGCGTAGCGTCTCGCAGAGAAGGTATCGCTCTGTCAAGAATACCTGCTCCAGTGGATTTTTGCGAAAGAGTCGTGCTTTTAGATACCAGCACATCATCAGTTTGAGACTACTGAGATAAATTCGGTTCACCTTGGGCTGGAAAACTCTTAAAATTGCGCCGTACCCAATCCATTCCTACTTCATTGTTCAACTTAATTCGTTGTGGGGTGTTAGCGTAAATGTTGCCTAAAATCCTTGCATCTTGCTCTATGACTACATCAATCAACTTTAACAAATTGCCTTTAATTAAATGTGCAATCGGAGAACGTGCTTTCATGTACATCAAGACAAACACACGAGATTGATGCTCTGTTTCTGGAAGATAGAAGTGGCATTCTTTCAGGCTTAACAGCTTATTGTCACCGTGCATCAATCCCATAAATGGAAAGAAATTTTCTAAATGAGCTTCTAACACTTTTGGCATCGCTAGTTGAGCAGGATTTTGGAAAATTTCAGCAAATGTAGGTTGCTTTCTGGGTTGTATCAAATAGGCATGAGAATGTAACCCTTCGTCAATAAACTGCTTTACCTGAACTTCTTCAATCTCAAATAATTCTCTATGCGTTCCATTTTGGTGGTTGTAGTCGTGCATATTTAATAGCAAACTCAAAATATCAGTCGAAATGCTGCGTTCACCTGTAACTCCTATGAACTCATAATCTGCTGCAATTTCATTCATGATATTTGGAATTGCTACCTTTGATTCATATCCTCCATAAGTCCAAATGAAGTCTCCTTGGATAACTAAATCTAGCGGCTGCATTAACGATTTAGTTGGCTTGTTATCTCCAGGCAGGACTGTACAACCTGAAGCATCAAATTCCAATGCATGAAAAGGGCAGGTGATTACACTACTGCCATTAGGTTTTGTTATGCACCATCCCTCTGATAGCATTGCACCCATGTGAGGGCAAGCGTTGGGTAAAGCACTAATTACACCGTAATCATTTTGCCAAAGGACGTAATCATTACCTAACAAAGAAAATTTCATTGGTTTATTTGGCTTAAGCATGGAACGATGTGCCAACAGCCACGGTGCGCCTTGCAGTTGCTTCATAGTTAGAGAAAATTAACTTACTAATTAATCAGTAAGCTTATCAACTTCGTGCTGTGCCGTCAATTCATAGATTCAATACCTTCAATGTTGATGCCTCTTTGATACCATATAAACACAAACACTAAATTTTGATGCAGTGGTTCGACATAGTAAACGAGTTGCCAAATCAGTCCGCCCAGTTCGAGATGCCCAGGTAACACAGCAACAAATTTTGGATGCCGCAGAGTACGAATTTTCACGGCATGGCTTAAACGGTGCGCGTCTGAGTGCGATCGCTAATCGCGCCAAGGTAACAACTGCAACACTTCATTACTATTTTGAGAGCAAGGAAAGCTTATACAAAGCAGCCTTACAACGTCCAGTCGATGAACTTCAAACCATTTTTGGGCAATTGAATTTTGACGGCTTATCCCCCGAAGAAGCCCTAAAGCAGATTATTCGCATTGCGATTGCCAATGAAGCTCAAAATCCTCAGCGTCAAATGCTGTGGTTTCAGGAAGCAAGTCAGAATCAAGGAGTATATTTCAAGGAATGTAACGTTTTGAGTCTCCATGAGCATCTGCTCAAAATTTTAGAGCAAGGCATTACAGAAGGATATTTTCGCCCCCTCAAACCGTTTTTGGCGCTAACCCATATCTTGAGTATTTGTCTGTTTTACTTTACAGTTCATGAGAACTGGAAACATCTAACTCCAGAGATTAATCGTCTTAGTCCAGAAATAATTGAGGAACACACCGAAGAAGCAATCACCTTTATTCTGGCAGGTATTAAGCGCTCACATTTATAAACGGAAAGGCTTATCTGGATTTTTAATATTAACTTGTTCCGAAATACTCTTGTTTCAACTTGAAGCCGTTACTTACTCTCAGATAGTTTTCTCAAGTCAATGCTAGTCAGGGAGAAAGTATTAGTTGAAAAGCTGATATTTCATCTTCTTACTTCTCCCCCTTTTTTGTTAATTCATATTAGATGTAAATATGGAAATCGCACTTCAACTTTCCCAAATTAGCAAGTCTTATGGTTCTCACCAAGCCGTGAACAATCTTAGCTTGCAGATTACAGAAGGTTCATTTTATGCTCTTTTAGGCCCCAACGGTGCAGGAAAAACCACTACTCTACGAATGATTGCAGGGTTACTACGACCAGATAAGGGCGATGTTATGATTCTAGGTCATAGTATCAGGCGAGCGCCTCAAAAAGCCAAGCAAACTTTAGCATATCTACCTGATGAACCGCTAATTTACAATAAACTGCGACCTATGGAGTATTTAGAGTTTATTGCTGGGCTTTGGGGAATTAATCCTTCTAAAGCTCAAATCTTAGCCCAAGAAATTCTCAAACAATTAAACTTGTGGGATCACAGAGGAGATTTCAGCGAAACTTTTTCGCGAGGGATGAAACAAAAACTTGCTTTAGCAGGGGCATTAATTCATCAACCAAGAATTCTTATCTTAGATGAACCGTTAACAGGATTAGACGCAGCCGCAGCCCGTTTAGTCAAGAATATGCTTGTTGAATATGTAAATCAAGGTAACACGGTAATTTTAACTACCCATATCATGGAAATTGCCGAGCGTATGGCGCAGCGAATTGGGATTATTAATCATGGACGCTTGATCGCCGAAGGAACTTTAGACGAACTTAGAACTCAAAGTGATGAAGCAGGCGCTAGTTTGGAGACAGTTTTTTTAGAATTGACTCAAAATCATGATGTTGAAGGTGCAATATGAAAGTAGGTACATTACCTTGGATTGTTCATCATGAATTACGTTTGTGGTGGCGTGAAAATACTGTTAGACCTGTAACGATATTTATTGGCAGCATTTCTGTAATTTTGCTTTTAATTTGGGTATGGTTTACGCTGGATGATTTTCAAGACGTTAAATCGTTTCAGACTATACCAGAAAACGCTTTGTGGATTGCAGTAGTAGTCTGATTGTTTGGATTTTATTATGGCTTTATCCAAGCCATGAGAAGTAGCTTGATGGGGTTATTTGAACGCGGGGATTTGGATTTACTCATATCATCGCCAATTTCAAGTAAAGTGATTTTTGCAAGTCGGGTGTTAGCAATTGCCCTGAAAAACTTTTTCAGTGGTTGTTTGTTTGTAATTCCTGTAAGTTTAATTGCTATATTATTTGGTATTCCTCAACTTTTAGGGCTTTACCCAGCTTGGATTAGTATTAATTTAAGCGCCACATGTTTAGCAATGTTGTTTCTTTTAGTGCTAGTTCGTGTTGTAGGTGCAAAGCGGGCACGGACTTTTGCTCAAGTTTTGACAGCTTTATTTCCAATTACAATATATTTGAGTTCTCAATTACCTAATCTCCTCAAAGGTAATAGTAGTACAGAATCGATTTGGTTTCGATTAGAACACTTGCTCGCGTCAGGAAAATTTTTGAGTGCAGACAGTTGGGTTTGGTTTCCTGCAAGAGCTATTTTCTTTGATCCTGTGTCGGTAATGCTAGTGCTAATAATAGACTTGTCCGAAAACTCTAAAGCCAGACTGTTCAAAGCTTTGAGGCAAAACTTTGATATTTGCGTAAAAACGCAGTAATAAGGCTTTGAGATAGTTACTGTTAGTTTAGAGGCATAAAAAAT
>JAHHHS010000189.1 GCA_019359215.1 Nostoc indistinguendum CM1-VF10
AATTATTGTTATAAACAACTGCCAATGGTTGAGGTGTAGGAGTAGTTGATGATTCCTGGGGTGGAATTTGTTTCTGTTGGCTAGTTTGTGGACTTGCTGGAGGATTAGTTACTAGCAATGGTTCAGGATAATAGCTATCTATTAAGCTGTTGGCAAAGGAACACACTAATCCTAGAACAGCTAAAAAACTTTAGCTGTTCTAATTTTTATGATGTGGCTAAGAATCTCAAAAACATGAGTTAGCAACATTATTTAGCTAAAGTAATTTTCAAATATCACTATAGGCACGGTAGAATCCGCCACTAATAGTCTATGAACCCAAAAATGCGCTTTTTCAGGCTGGGGTTAAGGAGTGATTAATCTCATGCAGTGCTTCATGCGATCGCTGTAAGCAAGATTTGCAGTACTTATACAGAGGTATAAATAGTTATCAAAGTATAAACTGAAGGCTGCTAAAAGATAACCATAGTAAGTATATATACTCTATTGATGTGAATAACTCGGTAGAGTATTTTTGTGAAAGTGCGCCCAATGTAAGCGATCGCCTCTTCTGTGCCCTTGTTACAACCGTCCTCCACAGCCTACGATTGCCAGCTTGGGGTAATGGTGGATTTATGTTTGACTAAATTTTGATAACCATTGGTTAACACGCATTCAGCCAAGGGTGTTGTATTGGGATTGGTTGATTGCGTCTAATCCTTGTATAGTGCAGCTTTAAAGTTTTTCGTTCTTTTTGCGTAAATTACAAAACTCTAGCTGAAGAATAGTACATATCAAACTTCTATATAAACCAGGGGACAACACTTTAAAAGTCCCCTAGCTTATTTCTTGTAGTCATAAATTATGTCCTATCCCACGTTCACAAAGCAAGTAACGATTAAATCTGATTATGGTAGAAAATTTTGAGACTGCAAGTATTTGAATATTCATGTTAAGTCATAATTACTTAAGATATGGGGTGAAAAGCAATGTAGTCTTATTTGATAACTGGAAAAATAGCTAATTATTCTTCTATTAAAAATTATTCAGTATTGAGTAATCAAGAAATTATTTATGAGCATAGATTTACTAGAGTTTTTCCAGCGAACAGACCCCAGCCGGACTTTACAGGTCAATCAAGGTTTAGATAAGAAGTACTACATTGACTTTTCCTCTGTCAGGGGCGGCGATATTATTGGCAAGCTGAAGCATAAAATCACATTCTTCAAGGCGAACGAACCGACCTGCACCCTGTTCACTGGTCATATCGGCTGTGGAAAATCGACAGAGCTAGTAAGGCTACAGGTGGAATTAGAAGATTCAGGGTATCACGTAGTATATTTTGAGTCGAGTGAAGACTTAGAAATGACGGACGTGGACATTGCAGATGTGTTGCTAGCGATCGCTCACCGTGTCAGCCAAAGCCTGGAGAAAATTACGCTTTCTGAACCGAACAAATTCCACGAACTGCTGCAAGGGGCGTTAAGGGCATTAGACTCCGAGGTAACGGGGTTTAAAGTAAAAACACCAGTTGGCGATGTTGGCTTGTCTACTGAAAAGGAGAAATTCTCCCTCGCTCTAGGAATTGGAGAAATTACGTCTAAGACGAAAAGCAACCCGATACTGCGGGAGAAACTCAACCAATACCTGGGGCCACAGAAAACCAGACTCCTCGAAGCGATTAATCGAGAATTGCTAGAGCCGGCCATCGCCAAACTGAAGCAGCAAGGGAAAAGGGGGTTGGTGGTGATTGTCGATAACCTTGACCGCATAG
Organism: Nostoc indistinguendum CM1-VF10; assembly: GCA_019359215.1. Taxonomy (GTDB): domain Bacteria; phylum Cyanobacteriota; class Cyanobacteriia; order Cyanobacteriales; family Nostocaceae; genus Nostoc; species Nostoc indistinguendum. The sequence goes on from JAHHHS010000189.1 coordinate 1,754, forward strand.
ACAACCGGATCAAGCCGTGGGGTCGTCCGCAGCAGGAGTACTTGTTTGTGGATCAGGGAGAGTTTTTGACAAAGCTGAATTGCCATTTAGTTTTCACAATGCCCCTGGCGCTGAAGTTCTCGAACGATTACGGAACGCTGACCCAAAGATTCCCGGAAGACCCGAAGGTACTGCCGATGGTTCCAGTGCAATGGCCAGACGGCAGCATACATGAGCAGGGGATGGGGCTGATGCAGCAGATGGTACTGGCTAGGGCATTCCCTGATTTGCAACCGGATGAGCGGTTAAACTACATTAGTGAAGTCTTTGATAATACAGAAACGTTAGAACACCTGTGCAGATTGAGCGGTGGTCATGTGCGAGATTTGCTGAGGTTGCTGAACACCTGGATTCAGGAGGAAATGACACTGCCGCTCTCCCGTAATACCCTGGAGCAAGTGATTCGCTCTCGTCGCAATGAGATGACGATGCCGATTTCAGATTCGGAGTGGGAGTTACTGCGTTATGTTAAGCAGAAGAAGAAAGTCAGCGATGACCAAGGATACCAAAAGCTAATCCGTAGTAGATTTGTGTTTGAATATCGGGATGGTGGCCAATCCTGGTTTGATTTAAACCCGATATTGGCAGAGGCAGCGGACTTAACTAGTTGAGAGAGCAGTTCACGATTTACTAGGAAGGGGGAAAGGGAAAAGGGTAAGGGGGTAAAGGGAACAAATATTAAAGCTTTTCCCCACAAGGTATAGAACAAGTATTTTTAAATATGGAGAATGTTAAAGAAGATAATGCCACCACGTAGAAAGGAGAATTAGCGTATAACTACTTGAAATACCTGTTTCCTAATTAATTGGTTCCCTTTCCCCTTTCCCCTTTCCCCTTCTTCTTCAATTCTATGAGTACACAGCGCCAATCAGATGAACTCACTCCTAATGAGCGTTCGCTACAACAGCTAGCTTGGACGCTTCAAGCTTCGGTGGGAAAGTTCAAGCTGATTTGGGCGCGGTGTAACTACAGTGATTTACGGACTCGCTTGATAGAACGGTTAGGTGAAATCTGTAAAATTAAAATTCAAGTACTGCAACTTAAAGAATCAGAAAGGACTCTCTACACTGCAATCCGCTCAGAATTACAGCCAGATACCCAAGCTCTGATGATTGTGGGCTGGGAATCATTGCAGGATTTACCGCAGATGTTGACAAGTGCTAATCAGGTACGCGAAGAATTCCGCAAAAACTTGTCATTGCCAGTAGTCGTGTGGATTAGTGAAGAAATCCACCACACGATCATGGAAATTGCCCCTGACCTGGAGAGTTGGGGAACTAGCAGAAGTTTTGTGATCGCGCCTGCTGATTTAAGCAAGTTTATTAAACAACTCGCTGATGAATATTTCAGTGGTAAGTTTAGTATAAAGGATTACTCTATACTGGAGCTAGAATTAGAGGCAGCACAGAGAGATATTTTGGCTGGTAGCCCAGAAATCGAGGCGAATTTAGGATCACTGTTGGGTTTAGTAAAGCAAGTTAACAATAAAATAGACGAAGCTTTAGAGTATTACCAAAAAGCTAGACTGCTGTGGCAACAACTGAATAGTTCAGAAAAACAAGTCAAAATTCTTGGTGAAATAGCTTACTGTTATTACCTTAAAGCTTTTAAAAGTAAAGATACCAGCCACCCAGACTGGCAAGCAACCCGGCAGTATACGCAAGAATACATTACATTTCTCAACAGAGCTAATAGGCAAGATTTAGCTGCTAGTTCTATTGCCAAATTTGGTAATATTTTGCGTGATTTGAAAGAGTGGGAGCAACTCAAAAATTTAGCAGAGCAGGCTTTACAATTACATGAAGCTAACAATCAGCTTATAGAATTAGCTCTAGATTATGGATTTTTAGCCCAGGTAGCACTGGCTCAGTCGCGCTGGAGCGAAGCAAAAGAGTTGGCACAAAAAGCAAAAGACATCTTACCTGTGACTTCTAGCGTAGAAATAAAAGACAATTCAGAGGTTGTGTCTGAACTAGCAAAAGAACCAACTATCCCATACGATTTGAGCCTATATTACTTTATTTTGGCACAGGCTGAATATGAATTAGGCGAACCCCAGCAGGCAATTGCTAACCTAGAAGTTGCAAGAGATGCTAGTAATCCTGTAAAAGATTTGCAGTTGCACCTTGATATTCTCAGTTATTTGCAAATACTCTACTTTGAGAAAAAAGAATATCTCAAAGCTTATGAAACTAAACAGCAGCAGAGGTCTATTGAACAGCAGTTTGGTTTACGAGCATTTATTGGTGCAGGTCGATTACAGTCAACCAAGCAAGCTCTTGTTGCAACTACCAAGACTGAAACTCAAGAAAACATTGCCCCAGAAATTGCTGCTTCCGGTCGCCTATTAGATATTGAACGATTGGTTGAACGTCTGGGACGGCATGATCACAAACTAATAGTTATTCATGGGCAATCAGGTGTAGGTAAAAGTTCGCTGGTAAATGCGGGATTAGTTCCGGCTTTAAAAAATAAAAGCGTAGGTATTCAAGACTATCTACCTGTAGCAATGCGAGTTTACACTAATTGGGTAGAAGAACTTGGGCGAGCATTGCAACAGGCTTTATACGAAAGGGGCAAAATAGGAGATCAGCAAGCTTTCAAATTTGAGGTTTCTGCTTTAGTTGACCAATTGCATGAGAATGAACAGCACAATTTTAGAACAGTACTGATTTTTGACCAGTTTGAAGAATTTTTCTTTGCTTACACACAAGAAACGCATAGGCAGCATTTCTTTGAGTTTTTAGGAGAATGCCTCAATATTCTCTCAGTAAAAGTAATTCTGTCACTACGGGTAGATTATCTGCATTATTTACTAGAGTGTAACCGTTTACCCAGCATGACAATTATTGGTAAGGACATTCTTAGCAGTAATGTGCTTTACGAATTGGGAAATTTTACACTTGAAGACACTGAGTCAATAATCCAGCGTTTGACTCAGACTGCTAATTTTGAGTTAGAACCTGCTTTAATTGAGCAACTGGTGCAGGATTTAGCGCAGGGATTAGGTAAGGTGCGTCCTATTGAATTACAGATAGTGGGAGCGCAACTACAAACAGAGAATATAGCAACTCTGGCAGAATATCAGCAGCGTGGTACGAAAGAAGAACTAGTTAAACGTTATTTAGCAGAGGTGGTAAATAATTGTGGTGTAGAGAACCAGCAGATAGCCGAGTTTTTATTGTACTTACTGACAGATGAAAAAGGGACTCGTCCACTCAAAACGCGTGTTGAAATAGAATTAGAACTGCAAGCATTAGCCGCAGAGATAGCCACAGATAGCAATGATTTAGACTTGGTGCTAGAGATTTTAGTCAAATCTGGTTTGGTGATTTTGTTACCAGAAAATCTAGCTGATCGTTATCAGCTAGTACATGATTATATCGCTGTGCTTGTTCGCCAGCAGCAGGAGCCGAAGCTAAATCAGTTAATGGCTCAATTAGAACAAGAAAAGCAGCAAAGAAGACTCAGTGAAGAACAAAGAAAACTTGGCGAAGCTAAACTTAATAGTTTTTTGAAACGCGCTCTGTTTGGTTCAGTTGCAGCTGGAGTAGTCTTAGCTGTGCTAGCAGTTACCGCGTTCTTTCAAACACAACAAGCCAAAGAGCAAAGAAATAAAGCCGAGAACGAAAGAAATCAAGCTACAATTAGCGAAATTAACGCTTTGACTAATTCTTCACAAGCCCATCTTATTTCTGGTGAATACATAGATGCGATAGTGGAAGCATTAAAAGCGAGTGAGAAACTTCCATCGTGGGCATCGAATAATATCCAAATGAAAACTGTTACAACTTTACAGCAAGCAGTTTATTTACAACCAAAGGAGAACCCAGCAAATAGAGCTATAGAGCTTAATACTTTAGAAGGGCATACCAATGCAGTTTGGAGCGTAATGTACAGTCCAGATGGTAAAACTATTGCTTCTGGGAGTGATGACAATACTATCAAAATTTGGGATGTTACCACAGGTAAAGCCATCAAAACACTTACTGGGCATACTAGTAGAGTCGATAGCGTAGTGTATAGTCCAGATGGTAGAACTCTCGCTTCTGGGAGTGCTGACAAGACGATCAAAATTTGGGATATTACCACGGGTCAAGCTATCAAAACACTCACTGGGCATAGTAGTTATGTTAGAAGCGTAGTGTATAGCCCAGATGGTAGAACTCTCGCTTCTGGGAGCGATGACAAGACGAGCAAAATTTGGGATATCACCACGGGTCAAGCTATCAAAACACTTACTGGGCATACTAGTAGAGTCGATAGCGTAGTGTATAGTCCAGATGGTAAAACTCTCGCTTCTGGGAGTTGGGACAAGACGATCAAAATATGGGATGTCATTACGGGTAAAGCCATTAAAACACTCACTGAACATACTAATTGGGTCAATAGCATAGTGTATAGTCCAGATGGCAAAACCCTCGCTTCTAGCAGTTTAGACAATACGATCAAAATTTGGGATATCACCACGGGTAAAGGCATTAAAACACTCACTGAGCAGACAGATACCTTTACCGTTACCGAAACTGTCAGAAGCGCAGTGTATAGTCCAGATGGCAAAACCCTCGCTTCTGTGAGTGCTGACAATATCATCAAAATTTGGGATATTACCACGGGAAAAGCCATCAAAACACTTACTGGGCATATCGAAACTATTAATAACGTAGTATATAGTCCAGATGGTGGAACTCTCGCTTCTGTGAGTGCTGACAGTACCATCAAAATTTGGGATACTACTACGGGTAAAGCCGTCAGAACACTCTCTGGGCATACTGGTGGTGTCAATAGCGTAGTGTGTAGTCCAGATGGTAGAACCCTCGCTTCTGGGAGCGATGACAACACTATCAAAATTTGGGATATTACCACGGGTAAAGCCATCAAAACACTCACTGGGCATACCGAAACTGTTAATAACGTGGTGTATAATCCAGATGGTAAAACCCTAGCTTCTGGGAGCGATGACAATACTATCAAAATTTGGGATATTACCACAAGTAAAGCTATCAAAACACTCACTGGGCATACCAGTAGAGTCAATAGCGTAGTATATAGTCCAGATGGCAAAACCCTCGCTTCTGGGAGTGATGACAATACTATCAAAATTTGGGATATTATCACGGGTAAAGCCATTAAAACACTCACTGAGCAGACAGATAACGTTACCGAAACTGTCAGAAGCGTAGTGTATAGTCCAGATGGCAAAACTCTTGCTTCTGGGAGTTGGTACGATACCATTAAAATTTGGGATATTACCACGGGCAAAGCTATCAAAACAATCGTTGCACATAGCAAAACTGTTAATAGCGTAGTGTATAGTCCAGATGGCAAAACCCTTGCTTCTGGGAGTTGGGACAATACCATCAAAATATGGGATATAAATAGGGGTAAACTTATCAAAACGCTCACTGGGCATACTGGTGGTGTCAATAGCGTAGTGTATAGTCCAGACGGTAGAACTCTTGCTTCTGGGAGCAATGACAACACTATCAAAATTTGGGATATTATCACAGGTAAAGCCATCAAAACACTCACTGGGCATACTGAAATTGTTAATAACGTGGTATATAATCCAGATGGTAAAACCCTCGCTTCTGGGAGCGATGACAAGACCGTGATTTTATGGACTTTGGATTTAAACAAGTTAGTGAAAGATGGTTGTAACTTGCTTGCTCCTTACTTGATTACTCATCCTGAGACATTAGCAGAACTTAAGAAATGTCAAACTAAATCTCTTCTTGTACAAGCGGCTTCAGTATTGCTTATCCAAGGTGAAAAACTAGCACAAAATGATGATTTGAATGCAGCTATTGACAAATTCAGCAAGGCTCAAGGTTGGGATACTAGTCTACATTTTAATCCACAGATAAAAGTACAAGAGTTGGCTAATAAAGCTCAAGCTAAACGAGCAGTTGATCAAGGGGGAAGCTTTGTTAACGAAGGTAAAGTAAAGGAAGCTTTAGATAATTACGCATTGGCCCAGAAGTTAGACCCAAAAGTCGAAATTTCTGCGGATTCTTGGGACTTACTCTGTTGGTATGGTAGCTTGTACAAACAAGCTGCTGATATCATGTTTGCCTGTAACAAAGCCGTAGCCCTTTCAGCAGATGATCGCCGCATCAAAGACAGCCGCGGGTTAGCCAGAGCGCTGACAGGGGACACTAAAGGAGCAATTGCAGACTTTGATGCATATATTGTTCATATTGACAAGGAAATTAGATTTTCTGATGAATATGAACTGAAATCGCTTAAAAAGACTAAAGCACAACGGCAACGCTGGGTGAAAGAGTTACGGGCTGGCAAAAATCCGTTTACAGATGCAGAACTTGAGAAATTGCGTGGCGAGTAGATAATTTTCACTATTGCATAGCAGAGCTTGTTACTCTTCCCTCGCCTCGGATTTCGCCACGGTAGTATGATGTGTAGATTGTCATAATCGCACCCTCTCCAAGTCATAGTCAGTCACCCGCGCAATAGAATCCCTAGAGGTGAAAACCTCGTCACCTTTTTCAGAGATGCTGGGAGACATCCATTCCACACTGTAAAACCACGCATCGTTAATCAGTTGAATGCCTTGGACTATGCGGATCGGTGGCCCATCGCCATGAAACCTGAACTCGACCAACTCACCCAGGCGAAAAACAGGTTTAGCGATCGCTTCCAATTGCAAATTACCTGTACCAATAAGTTCACTTCCCAAAACAGTAATATTGGTATTACAAGCGAAGATTTCGTATTTCCAGCCACGTTCTGACCACTCCACGCCAGTGCAGTAACCGAATGCTTTGGCAGACTTTACGTACACTCGCTCTAATAGACTGACCAATAAAGGCGGGATTTGTTGACCCCACGGTGGAGAAATGTACCAGCACTGTTCTAAGTTTTGGACAAGGTTAGTCATACTTTTGCTCCTTTCAAAATACTTTGTGCTGACATGAATAACTGCGCGGCAAAACTGGGGGGCACAGAGTAGCCGATGATTGACCCCGCCGTAGCAGTCTCGTAGGGAAACTCGTACCAACTGGGAAACCCTTGCAAGGTTGCAGCCCCTTCAATAGACAAGGATTTGACCGTACCATCCGGCAACCAGATATCAGCAAACTTACTTCGGTTGCAACCTTTGTGATCGGTGAAGTGCGATCGCAGAATGGTATTAGCGGGCTGCGACCCTGGCTTGTACTTGGGTAACTTGCGTCCCCCAACCCGTTCAATCAACAGTGGTGTTGGCGCATTCCCGGCTAAAAACTTCTCCAAAGCTTGTTGTTGCTTGAGGAGTAGCTGAGAATCGGTCATCATGGGAATGAGATGGGCAATGGCATCGTACCAACCTATTGATTTTCTGTGAGCGGGTATTGCAACGCGAAAACCTCTACTAGCAATCAGGACTAACCGCCGCCGCGCTTGGGGTAGCCCAAAGTCAGCCATGTTGACCACGCTGTAAGTAACCGAGTACCCCTCTTGCTCCAAAGCATTCAGGATGATGGCAAAACTCTGACTGTTCTGATAGCGTGGGACATTTTCGAGCGTAAACACCCGTGGCTGCAACTGTCGGATGGCCTCTGCTACTGCGATCGCTGCACTCAGGTCGTCAGGCGTTTCAATACCCTTACCCGCCTTAGCTGTGTGGGCCTGGCTGAAGTTGGCACACACTGGGGAGGCATGGAGATAGTCGGGGTATCGCGGAAAACCTAGAAATCCTAACCGCGCTATTTCTTGAACTGTTAGTTGGATTATTCTACAGCCATACTCGCTAAAGTTGCGGTGATGATTGAGAGTGATCGCCCTGCTCAAGTCTGGTTTTGTGGGGTCGAACTCCACCGCAATGACTGGACGAATCCCGGCTTGCACCATTCCCGCTTCAATCCCGCCGCCACCCGCGAAAAGTACTACAGCGATTGGGGCATCATCTGGAAGTGTTGGTTTTTTATATGTGTTATCAAAATTTTTGCAGACATCTGATTTTGGTGATGTCTTTTTGGTTTTCGGTTTTTTGATAAAAGCGATGATATTCTCTCGTGTTGCCAAGAGTTGTTGCATTGTGCGAATCATCTTCTTTTCGAGGTACGGATATAGGCATCTTTAACTATGAAGCCGTGAGCCTTTAAGGTCGTCCTCTAAGAATTTTTCGGGTGTCTTAGATAACGTAGCCTTCACTGATGCGGTAGAACCGAGAGATGCTTAGTAATGTATTTTAGTTCTATGAAGTGCGTTTTTTATGCTTGTATAAAGATACATTAGAAATAAGGAGTGAATATTTTAATTCGACTCCCTATCTGATTTTTGATTTATCCCAATTGGTCTAACCAATTCACCAAATCGTTAACTGATGAGAAATCTAAAAGGGCTTCACCTAGTGCCTCCAATTCTTCAATAGGTAAAACTCGAATTCGCTCGATTAGTAGAGAATTAACTTCTCCAAAACGGCGATTTAACAGACGATTTAAAAACTGAAATGCTTCTTGTTGCTTTCCTTTCTGCAAAATATCCTGATAGATAACAGATTCCTGCATAATATCCTCCCGTAAAAATTGACGAATTAAATCTTTTTCAAACCTTAAACCGGCAAATATCTCTGTACATCCAGCAATATTCTGTCTTTCATCCCTATCTGGAATTTTAGCGATATTTTGAGCTACTTGGGATAATAAAGCGGCAGGTGAATCAGTTCGAGTTAAAGGCGCAAGAGGTAGTAACGCTGGATTATCTAGAAACAAAGCTGAATCTTGTTCCCATAACCGTATAACTTGATAACGGTGACTTGTGAACTCATCTGTGTATTCTTCAGTAAATGCAATAGGGTCACTACTTTGTTGCAAGAAGATCACTACTTGGGTTACTGGTGTGTTGTATTGCCGTTTCAATCTCACGTAATAGTCTAATACCCGCAAAGGAATTGGCGGATTAGATTTGGGGAGAGTCTGAAACTCAATATGCAAAATCCGACTACTTGTTTGCAAAAATGTGACATAATCTGCGCGGATTGGATCTATTGAAAGTTCAGTTTTAAGTACTGTAACTTCTGTAGTTTTATCTGGTAGCAACCACTTGGCAAACTCTGCTGGATACAATTCAGCTAAGTACTTGGCAGTATTATCGTAACTCAATTTCTTCCACCCTTATTTCAATGGAGATTTAGTTTTTCCAATCCCGAATGTAGGTATTTAGCTAACAAACACTTTTCAATTAGATAATGTTTTTCGACTCCTTGAGCCTCTTTCACTAACTCAAGGAAATCCGATGGTTGTCTCCCAGAATCTCCACGACCAAGTACCATTAGTGCTATAGCTTCTGCTGTTTCCCCCGAAGAAAGGTTCTTTATATATTTAGACAATGTATTTATGGGAGTATTTAATGTTTGACGCTCAATCAAAAATTCGATTAGTTCCTTGGCTTGTGTATTGGAATCTGTTAATTTCATATCAGATACTGATTGGGAAGTTTTTGCACCATAAACTAACTTAGCAAGCTCAATGATTTTGTTTACTTTGTCAATGCTTAGAAAATCCATCTTCATCATAATCTTCTCCTCCTTTTGGATTTAGACTAAACCAACATTACTTTTTTAATTGTTATATCTTTTAGCTGATTCCATCACTGGAGTGCTACTTGCATGAACACTTGCAATGCTCAGGTTAACTCCTGTTGTATTTAATATTGAGACTTAGCCAAATTTTTAAACTGTCCAAATCTTTCGTCAAACAAGAGATTAACAGTCGTTTCACTACTAAACCGGCTTTTCAAAACTGAAACTTCAAAAATGCCTTTTTGGGTAGTCTGCTTGTCGTAGTAATCTTCCCGGTACAAACCCAACATCACAGCAGCTTCTTGTTCAAATCCTCCAGATTCTCGAAAATCAGCTTTGGTTGGACGCTTTTCGGAGCGGGAATCAACCTCTCTTTTTAACTGCGCTAAACCCAAGACCGCGCAATTGAATTGTTTAGCGATCGCCCTGAGTTGTTTCAAGATTGAGTCGATTTCTTGTACGCGGTTTTCGCCACGTTCACGGCGCATTGGTTCAATCAACTGCACATAGTCCACAATCACCAAACTGACTGAACCGCAACGAGCTTGTATATCTTGGAAATCACCCTTGATTTGTGATGTGGTGATTACGGGCTTATCCAGTAAACCAAAATGGTAACGCCATGCCCTCATCACAAGCTTTTGCCAAAGGATTCCAGTGAGATTCCCGGAGTGCATTGCGTTTAAAAAGCAGGAACATGAGGCGCTGCCAGCCTACATCCGGGTCTTTTTGACCCTTTGTGAGGCAGACATCTCTAAAGCGAAATAAGCGGTTTCAAATGTAGAAGTAAATACTGCTCACTATGTCAACTACCTGCATATATAACTATAAATATAGCCTAATAGTGGTTATACAGTAGCAATAACAGGAACACTACAAGGCCCCCCAGGTCAACCATTATTTAATCAATCACCCTTTGTGATTCCAGAGGATTTAACACAGCCTAATCCAGGTAAATTTAAAGGACGTTGGTATCGCTTTTCGGAAACTAGCGCTGTTATAGATTTCCGTATTAGCAAATCCTCTAGCCCAAATCTGGATGAAACTCGGATCACAGACCTGACACCCAAAACTGCTATTCCTTACCCAGAACTTACGGCTGGTGAATATAACTTCAATCCAGTTCTACCTGACCAATTTGACCCATTGATCAATAATGCCTTCAACCCACCAATCACAGTAGAAGTTGCGAATCAACAAGTCTCGGCCGGAGTCATTTTTGATGTAATTGCTACAGGTAATGGCTTAGGCCAAGCACCTAACTCACTGCTACTTACAACTGCCTCAACACAAACAGCGCCTCCTGATGCCAATGGGTGTTATCAGATTGTGCAGTAAGCAAGATAAACTTGGTGGGAGCATCCCAATTTGGCAAAAAGATGGGAAGAAGACAAGAATATTCGCGATTGTAACTCGCGAATAAAAGGGGAACTGTACATCAACACCGGAATTCGAGAGAATTAATAATGTTCAACAAGC
>JAHHHS010000190.1 GCA_019359215.1 Nostoc indistinguendum CM1-VF10
AGACGAAAGCCAACTCCATTGATGAGTTTATCCAAACCGAGTTGAAACTAGACGGAGTTCCACCAGAGCTGATCCGAAAAGGAATTGAAAAATTACTCCAAAATTCTCCAATTAAATATAAATTCAATCCTTGGAATAATCAAAACTGAGAATTTCCATCAGCAGAAAAATATCCAACTGAGCCTTTCATCGAAAAATTTCAAGCCGTTTTGATAATAACCCATCTTGAATTTTTGATATTCTTTAGACATTTGTCAGCATAGCGGAAAACTGCTGTCTTATCGCATTTTTCTATTTATTAAGGTTTTATAGCATCTTGGTTAAGGAAAACTTGAAAGTAGGTTAAGTAGGAAAAGTAGGATGTTTTTATAAAATATCAAATTAACTCTTCTTTAAGTGTAATCTGTAGTCATCAGTAACTTGAAACATAATCTTTTTAGTAAAGGATAGCTCGTTGCTGAATCAAAACTAGAAAAACTGTTCTTGGAGTTTAGAATGAAAGGTCTGCTCACACGTAAAATAGCCCTTGTAGTTGCTGTAGTCACTGCGAGTCTTGGCTTGAGTGCTAACAAAATTTCAGCTGACGTTGGGATCACGAAATTAGCTGATATCCTTCAAATTAATGTTAAAGGTAAATGGTCTGCTTTAAGATTCATTGGTTTAACCTCAAATAATACTCTTGTAAATATAGATCCGAGTGGATTTGCTAAAGCAGTTAAAGTTAAAGGAATTGACGGCAACTTACAAGGTATCGATTTCCGTCCAGCAAACGGTCTGCTTTACGGTGTCACAGACACTGACAATGTATACACGATTAACTTCACAAGTGGTCAAGCTCAGTTTGTGAGCAAACTATCTAGCAGCTTTAATGGAGGTTTTCAATCAGGGTTTGATTTCAATCCCGTACCAGATCGCTTACGCATAGTAGGCAGCAATGACGAAAATTTCCGTACCAATGTAGATACTGGTGCAGTCACCGTCGATAAAACCCTAGCGTATGCTACTGATGATGTTAACGCCACAGTTGACCCCAACGTTACTGCTGCCGCTTACACAAATTCGGTTGCCTCAGCCACATCAACTCAATTGTTTGGCATTGACTACGATCTTGATGTATTAGTACTGCAGAACCCACCTAATGATGGCACTCTCCGAACAATCGGCAATCTTGGTGTTAACTTTGCACCAAACAGCGGCTTTGACATCTTTACAGATGCACAAGGAAAAGATACTGCCTATGCACTGTCTGGTTCAGTTCTTTACAGTATTGATCTATCTACTGGCGTTGCGACTGAAATCGCCGATGTTCCTAAAGGTACATTCATTGGTTTAGCCGTTACGTCTAAGTAGCTATCCCCAAGCTAAACTTGAGCTATTGGCGAAAAGCCTAAACGCATCTGCTCTGCATTTGATTATTAAAATATTTATCGAAAGTAGAGCAAGCGTTTGGAAGTCCCTTATGAACTTTTCTTCGTGAGGAAGAGGCGGCGATGCCGAAGGCAGCCAAGCAACGCGCGCTTGGGGGTCGCGTCGCCTCAGACTCTTGAAAGCATGGAAGAGTTGGAGGAAGAGTTGACTGCGGTAACGAACTGCACGACGCTAACGCTTGTGGATGCTGCACCAAGCCAATCTGCTTCTCTACGAGACGCTGCGCGAACGTTGTTGGTTGAAAACCAGGATTATGGTGTTGGTTGTCAAAGCCCTGCGAAAATTTTATGTCAATTTTTAAAAAATAAGCTTTTTTTGCCATTTAACATTATCTCTAGTTATATTTAAGTCGCTTTTGATAAACAAAATTGCTTAGGTACTTAATTAATCTTCTTATGGCTTTTTATTACTTTTTCAGCAAGCCCTAATTAAATCGGCTGCTTTTTCGCCGATCATAATTGTCGGCGCGTTCGTATGTCCCGTGATTAAAGTTGGCATGATTGAGGCATCGACGACACGCAACCCCTTAACCCCATGTACCCGTAGTTCGGAATCTACAACTGCCATTGGGTCAATTCCCATTTTGCAGGTGCCAATAGGATGATACACAGTATCGCAAACTTCTCGGATGTAAGCAACGAGTGCTTCATCGCTAGTCATATAGGTACCAGGCGCAACTTCTCTGCCTCGAAACTCATCAAAGGCACTACTATGAAACAATTTGCGTATTAATTTAATCCCGTCAACTAGCTTTTGCACATCGGATTGACTTTGCAGATAGTTTAGCCGAATCATTGGTGTATCTTTGGGATCAGATGAGCGCAAACTGATACTGCCAATGTTTTGGGGATGAGTCAAAACAATTATACCCGTGAAACCTAAACCAGAGTTGGGATAGCCACGAGGTACCCTCAAAATGGTACAGAAGATCAGCTCTAAATCTGGCGCAGCGTCTAGATGACCCTCGCTATGCAAAAACAATCCAGTTTCACTGATCCCATTACTGTGTAAATCCTGAGTCGCCTCGTATGGCACAGGAACGCAAACGTGGTCTTGGAGGTTTTGTCCGACACCTGGTAAATCAACAACGACCGGAATTCCCATTGCTTGCAGGTACTCTGCATCGCCAATGCCGGAAAGCATCAGCAGTTTGGGCGAATCGAACGTACCATTTTTAGTGTCGCAAATGACAAAGGCAAAGCGGATGACCCGATTAAGTACTTCGCTGCCCCAGAGAATCAAGACTTAGGTGTGGTTAAATATCTGCGAAAGCCAGTCTCCAAGCTAGATTTATCGCCTTTTCCTGCACCCTCTTGACAAATGTGCGATCATTCTAACCTCTCACCGATGTACTACGGGTGTAACTGCAACCCAGAGCCAAGCTTGACTCTTTTTTGAATTGCATCCATCAACGTTTCCCTGAACAAAGCTTGTTTCATCCGCTCCAACTACTGTTGAGTTTTGGACGTATATTTTTGCTTCAGAGACTGCACTTTCTACGGCATTGCTTGCTTCAAGTCTCAAGTTGTTGACTGTACCCAAGGACATGGATATCCCAAACAAATCTTGCATCGCACTTTGTACCATCCTTTGACTGTGACGGTAAAGTCCGCTCAATAACGCAACAAGAGCTACTACTCTTACTCCGTAGCCACTTGGATGTACATCCGAGGGCAATTTTGCGCGGGTTAAAGTTCCACATTCCTCGCACATTAGTTGGTGTAGGCGATGTTCTACGATTATTGGATTGATGGGGGGAATTTCTACTATAGGAATCCTATTTGATTTTTGAAATAAATTACGAGAAAATACGGTTAAGTGTACAAGTGTAAGAGTAGACAATGACGACTCAGCATCTACAAATTGCATCACTCCCCCTAGAAGTAGCAACTGCGATCGCAGAACTACAAAACTTTATCGCTGCTTGTCGCGATGCCCGTAAGGCAAGAAAAGCCTTGACAGTTAAGTTGATTTACCAAGATTACTTGTACGAAGAGATTCAAACAATTTTAGATGTGTCTTTAGGTTCGATAACAGGTTGGAAGCAAGCTTACGAGCAGGATGGAATCAATGGACTACGGTTGAACCACAAAGGACGAAAAAGCTACCTGAGTCACGAACAGCGAGAAGAAGTTTTGAGTTGGCTACAAACCAAGGACAATTGGGAGCTTGGGGAACTGGAGTATAAACTAGCCTTTGAATATGACGTGGTTTATGAGTCAAAACAAAGTTACTATGATTTATTCGATGCAGCTTCTATCAGTTGGAAGAAAACCACAAAGCTAAATCCCAAAGCCAATCCAGATGCTGTTGCAGAAAAAAAAAAGAAATTGAAACATTGTTGGCAATTAAGCGTTCCGAAATCGAAGCCGGAAAATTAAGGGTATTGCTAATTGATGAGTGTCATTTAATGTGGGGAGACTTAAGTGGCTATGTATGGGGTAGAACTGACCAGGAAATAACGGTTCCAGTGGTAAATGAGCGAGATAAACAAACATATTACGGAGCAGTTGACTATCTTGAACGAAAATTACGCACTTATTGCTTATGACAGGGGAAATTTAAAAAATACTATTGATTACCTGAAATATCTGCTAACTGAGTCTGGTGACCAGCAACTGCTGATTTTTTGGGATGGTGCTACTTACCACCGTTCTAAAGAAATCCAAAGCTTTTTAGATGAACTTAATCAAGGTTTGCAACCAGAACAATGGAAAATTCACTGCATTCGTTTTGCTCCTAATTGTCCAGAGCAAAATCCTATTGAAGATATCTGGTTGCAGGCTAAAACATGGGTCCGACGCTTTTGTGCCTTGATTCCAACATTTTCTGATTTAAAATGGATGTTTGAGTGGTTTATTCGACACACTACCTTTGATTTCAGCACTCTTGGGATGTACGGAGTTTTTTCAAAAATCAAATAGGAGTCCTATATATGTAAATAAGTTAAGGAAAAACCCCAACCTCAGTAAAAGGTTTGGGGTTTTTATATCAATTTAATAACACCTCCATCATGGCACAACTCGATATTCGTTCAAGCACTGTTCAGCTAGAACACCGATTCACTAATAAAACGCGAGGTTGAAAAACCGGATTTTTAGGTCATTTCAACCACAATTTCTTTCTTGTACCTAAAAGAAACCCGAGTTTTTCGTCATGACTCTGAATACTGAATCGGTGTTCTAGAGATGGAATAATGGCTAAACCATCCTCTAAGCGTAAAAAACTCACCTCTGCTGCATCCAGTGACGATACGCTACCAGATAACCTGACCCAAGAAGAAAACCCAGCTACAGCAACAATCACTGTCACTGCCGTTGAGATTCCTGAATTAACCGAGCAGGAAGTTCGCGATCGCTTACATCT
Organism: Nostoc indistinguendum CM1-VF10; assembly: GCA_019359215.1. Lineage (GTDB taxonomy): Bacteria > Cyanobacteriota > Cyanobacteriia > Cyanobacteriales > Nostocaceae > Nostoc > Nostoc indistinguendum. Next base: position 4,795 of record JAHHHS010000190.1, read on the forward strand.
TGAACGGAAGGTAGAACGGGCGTTTTTTGAAGCGGGGAAGGCATTGACGGAATTACGTGATCGCAGATTATATCGTTCCACGCATAAAACCTTTGAAGAAGTGCGATTCGTTGCTTAGAGAATCACGGTAATCAGCCCGGCGCGACCTGAAAAGGTCGTTTAGTAAGCAGAGCTTTCTCTGCCAAGGGATTCACACCCCTTGCCCTCACGTAAAAGACTCCCAGGAGTCCGGTCACGACCTAGTAGGTAACGAAAAAGTCGGAATGCAGACCACGAAAGTAACTTCGACTACCAGCTTAAAAGCGGTCAAGAGCAAGAGGGAGTTTTCAATAGTGAACAAACGTAAACTGTTAATAAACTGCGTGATTTACCAAAGAGCCAAATAAGGCTGAAAGGCTCCACCCAAAAGGGATGTGGAAGGATTAGTGATTCGGGCTTTCACTAATCGTGTGAACAAAACACCACCGCAGAAAAGACAGCACCTAAAGAAAACAAGAAAACTAAACGATAAAAACAGGGTAAGCCCTACAGAGTCTAGGAGAGGTCGATTACTCCTAGTAGGTCTGAGGTAACAAAGACGGAATTCTTTGGAGGGTAAAGGATGGAAGAAAAAGCGAACGCTGGTTTGTAACGAACCAGATAAGAGTTGAAACATAACTCTTGACCGAAAGGAACAGCAGACTTCTTCTGGGTCTTACACGAAGGAAACCTTAGCAATGGAATCCAATCTGAGGACAAGTTAGATGGTGTCATCATTGACAACAAACGGACTGAAGAAACAGCTTGAGAACTGGAACCAGATTAAATGGAAACGGATAAACAAGCTTATTAGAAACCTACGTCAAAGAATCTTTCGTGCGAGGAAGCTTGGGGACTTCCGTAAGCTAAGAAACTTACAGAAGTTAATGCAAAGAAGCTACGCCAATTTACTATTATCTGTTCGGCGTATCACCCAGACCAACCAAGGCAAGGCAACGGCAGGCATTGATAAAGAAATCATCAATACCCCAGAACAAAGGGTGACTCTGGTAAATAACTGGAATGGGGGAAACCTCAAACCAACCCGAAGGGTAGAAATACCTACATTGGGCTGCATGGCTTAGAAACCTATATAAAAGCCACCAACCCAAAACTTGGTGTGGTGCGATATGCCGACGACTTCATAGTTTCGGCTAGAGACAAGGAAAGTCTCGAAACTGCCCAAAACCTGATTCAAGCATGGATGTCGAAAAGAGGTCTTGAACTAAGCGCTGAGAAGACGTTTATTACGTCAATGGAAGATGGCTTCGACTTCTTGGGGTTCAATTCCCGGCATTACGATGGAAAGCTCCTAATCAAACCGTCAAAAAAGAAGGTATTAACCTTCTGTAAGCGAATTGGTGAGGAAATCAAAAACCTGAGTAGTGTAGAACAGGAAGTACTAATTAAAAAGCTTAATCCAATTCTCAGAGGTTTTGCTAACTACTACAAAGGGGTTGGCAGAAATTGTTGGGGAAGACGGTAAAGTCATTGCTGTAGATTTGGACACACAGTTCATCGCTAACATAGAACTGCCTAATGTCGAAGTTTTAAAAGCAGATATTCGACACGTCCCGCTTGAGCGTCACTCCTTTGACTTGATTCATGCGCGTCACGTTCTGGTTCATATTCCAAACTTTCAAGTTGCTTTATCTCAAATGTTGGACTCGCTCAAACCGGGTGGATGGATTGTAGTTGAGGAGCCTGACATCTCTGCGGCTAAAGCAGTCTTTGGTAACGAAGCAGTATGTCAGTCCGTCAATCGAGTCAATCAAGCCAGTTTGCAGATGTTTGCAAATAGAGGAATTGACTATGCGCTTGGAGTCAAGTTACCTGCAATATTTCAGAAACTTGGCTTGCAGCTGTTATCTATCGAGAACGATACCCCGTTATCTCAAGGTGACTCAGGAATCGCCAAAGTAATGAAAATGTCTACTGTGCAATTAGCAGACAAGTATGTAGCAACAGGTAAAGCAACGCACCAAGATATTGAGCAATATTGCTTATTTGCAGAAAATACCAATGCCTGGGCTATCTATCCTGCAACAGTAAGAGTTACTGCCCGAACAGCAGCTTGATAGTATTCACCAGTGCGTATATCCATGTTCTGCTATAGCCTGTGACTTCCTCAAGATATAGCAGTTTTTCCCTTGCGTTAATAACCACAAAACTTGACATTGACGACTTTCTAACACATTTTTTGCCTGTCGATAGAGTTGTTCTAACTCTGAAATATTTAAATGCGTGGCGATCCTAATCCGTTTCGGCATCTTTCATCATTTCATTAGTACAGCATAGCGGAAATAAGTAGACCATTAAGTAGCCAAAACTTTGCCCTTGTAAGTCCACTTAAAAGGTTTAGCCATTGCTCGATTCCTACCCATCCATCTGCTCCACAAATCACTGCACATACAGCAATGGTCATAATATCGATTAATTTATGCCGTTTGGTGCGATCTATTCGTGGATCTTCTATTTCCAAAAAATGGTCAGCAATCGTGATTTTTGGTTTGAGCTTAATAGATAGGGAGAATAAGAATGTAATTCTTCTTTGGAGCAACTGTTAGAATACCATGTTCAATGAAGGGCTGCCGTCGGCTACCTCTAATTCCCCCTACTGGCGTGGCAAGACTAAAATGTTGCATTAGAATCACCTGTTTCTTGGGGTTCAAAAATCGGATAAAGATGTTTAAGTTTGACACGAGCATCATCAGTAGTAAAATGCCAAATTACCTTACTGGTGATGGAGTTACGTTCTTGTTGCCAAGCAGCTAACTCACTCGTAAGTTCTTCGACCGAAGAAATGCGTCTATCTAAACACTGTTGGCTTAAAACACTTAATTCAATCTCTGCGACATTGAGCCAGCTACCATTACGAGGGGTGTGGTAAATCTCCAATTTTCGAGCTAAACGATGAGCTTCTGGGGCAGGAAAAGCTTCATACAAAGAGGCAATATTGTGAGTGTTCAAGTTATCACAAACTAATTTGACTTTGTGGGCATGAGGATAGTCTTCATCTAATAACCGACGCACTTCAATAGCCCAATCTACACGAGTCCGATGGTCACGATTGCTGACTCTTCGCCAACCGCGATTCGGGTCGAAAAACATAAATAAAGCTTGGACTCCTTCACGAGTGTAGTGGTAATCAACTTTTGCATCATGACCAGGTTCGAGAGGAATTGGCTCAAAAACATGTCCAGTTAGTTGGATAGAAGCTTCATCCATGCAGATGAGCGGTTCGAGTTCACTATGCAGTTGACTATAAAGATCCAACACTACTTCCATTTGAGAAATAAAACGTGCTAAGTCCCGTTCTGGAATACAAAACCTTTGTATTTTCCACGGACGTAGCTCGTTTTTTTAAATATGCTTCTGACTGTCTCTACAGAAATTTCTGTGATGATGTTTCTGTTTTTAATTTCTTGAGTTAATAGTCTCAAACTCCAATGCGCTCTTCCTGTGGGGGGGTCAGAACAACACAGTGCGATGATTTGCGCTTCCGTATGACCATCTATTTTTGCTGGTACTGGCGGATTTTTTCGTTGACTACGATTTAAGGCTGGTTGTTCACCTTGCTCTAAAAATCTTTTCCTAATTCTTCCAACTGTATTGCGATGCAAGTTCAGGGCTAAACTGATTTGTTCATCTGTCCATTTTTTCGTCGCACCCTCACCTTCATCACACATTAATAGCACTTGTGCGTGCAATATTTTTTTGGCTGGGGCATAACCATTACGACTTATTTCTTCTAGTTTTCGTCTTTGCTCTGTATTTAAAAGCACTTTATTCCTACGACCTTTTCCCATCTACTTACCCTAATGTTCTGTCTTTCATATTGCACTATTTTAGTCTAGACACGCTACTACACAATGATTATGATTACCATCTGAATTAATGTTTAATTTACTCAAAGCCTTATTTGATTTGGGTTTTGGTAATTTCTACTCTGATTCAGGCTCGTCAATATTTAGATGCGTTTGCCCTGGCCTCTGGTCAAAGATCCTAAGCATCCTCACGTCTCTACTGCCAAACTTTTATTCGGCGGCTAAATAACATTTAGACAGGTATCCCCAATAAACATAAACTTTTTTTCCTTAAAGGGTGACAAGGCAACTCTAAGCTATGCAGGACAATAGTTTGAGAAGATGATGAAGACAAAAAATAGGGAGCATTTTTGTGGCTCCCCTAGAAAAATATGTTTCCTGAATCTTACCAAAAAACCCTGCGTGTCCATCTGAATGAAAGCCAGTATATAACGATACAGCTTCTGTTGTTATTGCTACAGGTTCATCGTCAAGTCAAACTCTCCGTTTTAGCGAGTGTCTTTCCCCAACCGATTCAATATGGCAGTCGCAAGCGGAACCTGCAACGCTTTTTAAACTTGCCTCGACTCAATGTCAAAATGAATGTGGTTTCCCTTGATAAAATATTGGATTAGACAAGTACAAACGGGACGGAACTTAAATCGAGAGCAGCGTCGTCGTCTCCAGAAACTCAAACACCATAAATATGGATATTGGATGATCGCAATCGACAGAACTCAATGGAAAGGAAGGAATGTATTTATGGTGAGCTTAGTCTGGGGCACTCATGCTCTTCCTTTATATTGGGAAGTCTTAAAACAGGTAGGGAACAGTAATTGTAATACTCAAAAACGGCTCCTGAAAACAGTGCTGACTCTATTTAAAAATTATCCTGTTTTAGTATTAGGAGACCGAGAATTTCACAGCCCTAAACTGGCACAATGGCTGGATGACAGGGGTGTATTATTTGCTCTGAGGCAGAAAAAAGACCTCCATTTCCAAACAGCATTGAATGAGGAGTATCAAGTCCTGAAAAATCTGGGATTTAAACCGGAATGTCTAAATTTTATCAGAGAGTTTTGTGCAATAAAGGGGATGGAATAGGACTATTTAATTTGGTGGTCTATTGGAGACGAAAATATAAGAATCAGGGAGCAAAAGAACCTTGGTATATCTTAACTAACCTCCCGACATTAAAACAAGCATTGGCAGTCTATCGTTGTCGTTGGGGCATTGAACAAATGTTCAAGGATTGTAAAACAGGTGGCTATAACTTAGAAGATACCAAGGTTAATGAAACCCGTTTTTTAACTTTAGTCTTATTGATTGCCCTGGCCTATAGTTTGGCAACAATGCAGGGACAACAGATGAAAAAATTAGGGATAGATATCTATGCTGGACGTATCCAAGAACACAAAGACCAGACCCCACGGCAGAGTGACTTTAGCTTTGGACTCTACGGACAACGATGGCGTTACGGGATGGAATTATGGACAGATTGGGTTCTGAGTCTGATTGCGCTCAAACCCCATAAACGGCTCTATTTTCAGCGTGGTTTCTATGCCCTATCCCTTATGCAGCAACCTTTATAGGTAGGTTGTCACCCTCTGAGCTTTTTTTCTTAATATGTTATATGTTAACAACATGATAACAATGTGTTAACCTTTGCAATTTAAATTCTAATGTATTAATCTTCTTTATGTTAAAGGTAAATTTTTATAGCAGAGATGATTGTCAAGATGATGGAAATTATGTGAAGACAAAACCAACCATGTATAATGAGTTTTCAATTGAAATTGAATCAACATGGAGTGTGCTTCGCTAAAGAAGTGGTAGAGACTCTGAAAGTATGCATCCGGCTAACCTTGTTGAAAATAGTGATTCCTTAACAATACTATTGCCAATTTATGAGGGTCAACGCCTGTAGAAACAAGATGAATACGCCCTAAAGCAGTAAGCTTAGTAAAAATCCTGAAAATCCAACAGGGAAAGTTTTAAAGCGAGTTTTACGTCAACAATTATATGCAGTAGCTGCTGTTAATAGTTGAAGTTATTGCTGCAATTGATGATTAAAATTTTAACGCAAAGGAGTGTGAAATTATGTAGAGTATCCGCTAATAAGTGCTGTAATCGTAATGAAATTTTTCTAAACTTTTGTATGAATTAAAACTGAAAAATATGAACTTTAAATCTATTCACGAAACAGCAAAACCACTGGGAAGGTTATTAGATAAAAATATTGCTCTTGAAAGTTCAAATGGCTCTTCTATTTTTTCTTTGCCTGCACCTAATAAACAAGCTGTTGAGTCAGAATTCACTCAGCTAAGAGTTGGAGAGGCTTTGGTTAAAATTCTCGAAGATATGGGAGTCTTATATGCGTTTGGTGTTTCAGGGGGTGGTATCGGCCCACTTTGGGCAACATTAAACTCTAGCAGCATCGAACTGATGCACTTCCGCCATGAATCTGGAGCCGCTTTTGCAGCCATCGAAGCTTATTTTACAACTGGTCGCCCTGTTGTCGTGTTCACTACTACAGGTCCAGGTATCACCAATGTATTGACTGGAGTTTTGGCTGCACGCGGAGAAGGGGCAAAGGTAATTCTCTTGTCAGCTGCAACCCCAGCAGGTAATCGCGGTCGTTGGGCTTGTCAAGAAACCAGTCATCATACAATGCCTTTCTCTGGTATTTTCACTTCTGGTCCATTGTTTAACTACGCAACTATTATTGAGACAGGAGAAGAATTACCAGAAATTTCTCGCAGACTTGCCCAAGGTTTAGCACAACCTGGGGGCTTCGTAGCTCATATTAGTATCCCTACGAAAGTTCAAACAGCACCATTAACAACACAGTTACTTATACCAGCAGTGTTTTCTCAATCTTTACCAACTGCAAGTGAGGAAGTGGTCGCTCAATGTGCCAAGCTACTATCAGAAGAATCTTTTGGTATCTGGGCTGGTTTTGGCGCTCGTCACGCTGCTGAAGAGATTCGCAAACTGGCTGAAAAAACTGGGGCTACTGTGATGACATCTCCCCGGGGCAAGGGCATCTTTCCCGAAAATCATCCCCAATATATTGGCGTTACAGGATTTAGTGGTCATGAGTCTGTTTTGACATATATGCATGAACAACATCCGCAACGCTTGCTAGTTCTGGGAACGCGTTTAGGTGAGCCTAGTTCCTTCTGGAGTCCGGTTATGGTTCCGACTAATGGCTTCATCCATGTAGATATTGATCCAGAAGTTCCAGGAGCAGCCTATCCATTAGCACCAACATTATCTATTCACTCAGAAATCAAAGTATTTCTCAAAGCACTGTTGCAACATTTACCACAACGTCTGAATTGGTCTGCCAATTCCATTTTGCCTAGTCTGGAAAGTTATACAAATATTCCTACGAATATTCCCCATGAAAATGGTTTAGTCAGACCGAATATCTTGATAGATGCAATTCAACGAGTGATCGTTGAAAAAAGCGATGCTGTAGTAATGGCTGAAGCAGGTAATTCCTTTGCTTGGGCAACTCATCTTTTGCGATTTCAACAACCACATCGTTACCGCATCAGTACTGGTGTTGGGGCTATGGGTCATGCCGTGACAGGAGTTGTAGGTGCGGCTTTGGGACGCAAAGGCAAAGCTGTCGCCATTGTTGGAGATGGGGCAATGTTAATGAATAACGAAATTAGCACAGCTGTAAAATTTGAAATTCCAGCTGTGTGGATTGTCCTCAATGACGGACGCTACAATATGTGCGCCCAAGGAATGGCATTGCAGGGATTCAAAGGTGTAGACACAGAAATCCCAATGGCAGATTTTGCCATGGTTGCCCGTGCAATGGGCGGCGAAGGTATCCGCGTTCACAGAGAGCCAGATATAGAAGCAGCCTTAGAAAAAGCTATGGCTTCAACTGTGCCATTTGTTGTTGATGTGATTATTGAACCCAATCAACCTGCACCAATTGGTAGTCGTATAAAAAGTCTCATCTCTCAAGGTGCTAAACAATAAGGAGGTTTTTAATCATGGTTCAATCAGTAGGTATTGGCTCACTTGCAGTTAATTTTCCGAGTATCATTCGCACTAAGGATTTATGTTGATGATAGGAGAATCAACAGTTCATGG
>JAHHHS010000191.1 GCA_019359215.1 Nostoc indistinguendum CM1-VF10
TTAGATGAATTAAGAGCAGTTATCCGTCAACGTCTTGACCAGTTAACTACATCAATTGTTGCTTCTATTACAGGTTATGGATTTATTTTGGATGCTTTATTTGTATCAGGCTTTTCGTGAATTGGTATTACTCACCGCAGAACGATTGTTTATCAATACAGGCACGCGACCGTTTATTCCATCCGTGCAGGGACTCAAAGAAGCTGGGTTTTTGACTAGCGAGTCGATCATGGAGCTAGAACAATTGCCCGAGCATCTGCTTGTGCTTGGGAGTGGCTACATTGGGTTGGAGTTTGCCCAAATGTTTCAGCGCTTTGGCTTTCGCGTCACTGTGATTGGGCAAAGTGAGCAAATCTTATCGCAGCAAGACCCAGATATTGCGATCGCCGTTCAAACACTCTTAGAACGAGACGGCATTGAATTCTTGCTGAAAGCGAAGGTATTAAGGATCGATCGCTCTAACAATGCAACTAAACTTCTGATTCAAGTAGGCGATCGTGAGATCAGCCTTGAAGGTTCGCATTTGCTAATAGCCGTCGGTCGTGCGCCAACCACCGATACCTTAAATCTAGCCGCTGCTGGTGTGGCAACTGATGCACGGGGATTCATTCCAGTCAATGAGCGCCTAGAGACGAACGTACCGAATATCTGGGCGTTAGGCGATATCAATGGGGGACCGCAATATACCCATGTGGCACTGGACGATTATCGGATTGTCAAAGCGAATCTGATTGATGGCGGCAACCGCAGTACACAAGGTCGCTTGGTACCATCCTGTCTTTTCATCGACCCAGAACTGGCTCATATAGGTCTGACCGAAACCGAAGCGCAGCAACAAGGGTATGCCATTCGAGTGGCGAAGCTAGATGCAAAAGACATTATGCGAGCGGTAACACAAAGTCAAACCGATGGACTGATGAAGGCGATCGTGGATACCGAGACGGGTCGTATTCTCGGTTGTTCACTCTTGTGCCATGAAGCAGGTGAAGTAATTTCGACAGTGCAAATGGTGATGCAAGCTCAGATGCCCTATACCGTTCTGCGCGATGGAATTTTGACTCATCCCACGATGACTGAAGGATTAAATATGCTGTTTTCAAACGTGTAAGCAGGTAGCAAGCACAGACACCTCATAATTCTTTACACCAACTCTTTCAGTCCTCAACACCCATAGGACTCATCATGAAAAAACTAGAAGGAAAAGTCAGTCTTGTTACTGGTGGCACCAGCGGTATCGGTCTTGCCACTGCCAAGCGCTTTGTCGCCGAAGGTGCCTACGTCTTCATCACGGGTCGTCGCCAAACTGAACTGGATGCAGCTGTGGAAGTGATCGGTAAAAACGTCACAGGTGTTCAAAGTGATGCCTCCAATTTAGCAGACCTTGATCGCCTGTTCGCTACAATCAAGCAAGAGCAAGGACACCTCGATGTAATCTTCGCCAATGCTGGCGGTGGAGGACTCGCCCCACTCGGCGAAATCACCGAAGAACACTTTGACAAAACGTTCAACACTAATGTCAAAGGTCTGCTGTTCACTGTGCAGAAGGCACTGCCCTTGTTGCCAGAGGGCGCTTCCATCATTCTGAATGCCTCGACTGCTTCTACCGTGGGCACCCCAGCCTTTAGTGTTTACAGCGCTACCAAAGCCGCCGTGCGCTCGTTTGCTCGCAATTGGACACTCGACCTCAAAGAGCGCAAAATCCGGGTTAACGCCGTTAGTCCTGGTGTGGTTCCTACTACTGCCTACATCACTTGGGACTGAGTGATGAGCAGGTGCAGGAATTCGTGGACAGCCAAGCCATCACTATCCCCCTGGGCAGAGTAGGCACACCGGATGAGATTGCCAAAGCGGTTGTTTTCCTTGCCTCGGATGACAGTAGCTTTGTGAATGGTATCGAACTGTTCGTCGATGGTAGTATGGCACAAGTTTGAATTTGGTTGCAAAATTACCTGACACAAAACTGCCGCTAGGTATCTTGATCACGGTTGCCGATATCACTCAACTTTATGTGTGTAAGCAGTGCAATCCAGAGTTCCAGAGTTACTTTAATGCACTGCTCAATTTGAAGCTTTACCCCGAAGTTGGCGCGATTATTTCCAGCGGTAAATAGGTAAATAGAATTAAATGTAAGGATTTTGTAGATTGCTTAAGGCACGAAACCTAACTAAAAAAGGAGAGTAGTTGCAATGACAATTCATCAAAACGAACTTTTTGTTCAACCGGATCAAGGTCGTTCTTACTACTTTGGTCAAGACCTTTATACCTTCAAAGCAATTGGTGAAGAGACAGGAGAAGCCTATGCACTTTGTGAGGTAATCGTTGCACCTGGTGGCGGTACGCCTCCCCATCGGCACAGCCGAGAAAATGAATCATTTTATGTTCAAGATGGAGAGATTGAATTCCAGCTTGACGATCGCACCCTTGTTGCAACGGCTGGAACCTTCCTCCATTCGCCCAAAGGTCAGCTTCATCGATTTACTAATACGACCTCTGTACCTGCCAAACTGTTAGTTTGGGTAACACCTGCTGGATTTGAGAAATTTATTGCCGAAGTTGGAAAGGCGGTGAATGGTCAAATTACATCTGCCCCACCATTGAGTCCTGAAGACTTAGATAAAATTCTCACCACTTCACCTAAGTACGGCATCGAGATTATTCCTCCTCCTCCTAGGCAATGACAAGAATGTCACGCTTGAAAACGTGAAACCTCGCGCTTGGCTATCTTGTTGGGGGTAGGGTTGCAGGTTCGTGTTTAAGACAATTAAACTTCAGTTGCGTCAAGGAGTTGAACATTTTCTTGATTCCCCAATACCTGCAACCCCACACCCTTTCATCCAGTTATATCAAGGGTTTGTGCTTAACAAGCGTGCCATTCGGCAATGACAACACGAGGCACGAGAACTCACCATAAAACTACCAGGACGAATGGCAAAACAACGAGTTTTAGCTAGGGACAATTGGTAACAATCATACAGATCATCATGAAAAAACTAGACAGAAAAATTGCAGTCGTGACAGGGGGATTTAAAGGAATTGGTGTCTCAATCGCCCGATTCCTAATAGCCAAAGGTAAGGAGAAAAATTATGAACATTAACAAAAATGACACCGCAATAGTAGTTATTGATCCGCAAAACGATGTCTTGAGCGAAACAGGAGTTTCCTGGGATTTGGTAAGTACCAGTGTCAAAGACAATAACACCATCGAGAATATCGAACGAATCTTCAAAGCCGCTAAACAGAATGAATTTGAGGTTTTCATCTCCCCTCACTATTACTACCCCACCGACTACGCCTGGAAATTTGCCGGAACTGTAGAGCAAATGATGCTTAAATCTAAGGAGTTTGATCGTAAGGGTGCGTTGAGCCTCGACGGTTTTTTGGGGTCGGGTGCTGACTGGCTTGATCGCTACAAGCCCTTCATTGAGGATGGCAAGACAATCGTGGTTAGTCCCCACAAAGCCTATGGGCCACAGAGCAATGACCTCGTTTTGCAACTGCGTAAGCGCAATATCAACAAAATTATTCTGCTCGGAATGTTAGCAAATATTTGTGTTGAAGCTCACTTGCGTGATTTAATCGAGCAAGGATTCGAGGTCGCCGTTATCAAAGATGCAACGGCTGCCCCTCAACATCCAGAACTGGGCGACGGCTACAAGGCTGCACTGATCAACTTTGGATATCTTGCCAATGCTGTTCTGTCCACAAACGAGGTTGTAGAAGCAATGCAATAACATCAAACTCAAAAGAAGCGGATTCAATTTACGATTCACATTCTTCATTTTGATGCAAGTTGACGACACAATAATTCATTCAATCATTTAAAGGATTATTTCCATGACTGTTCATAGCTTATTGACTCCCGAAAACTCCACTGTCATCTTTATTGATCATCAGCCACAAATGACCTTTGGCGTGGTGAATATCGATGGTCAGACGTTGATTAATAATACCGTCGGCTTGGCAAAAGCAGCAAAGATTTTCAATGTACCAACTATCCTGACTACTGTTGAGACCAAAGGTTTTAGCGGCTATATGTGGCCCCAACTGCTAGAAATCTTCCCTAACCAAACGCCAATTGAACGCACCAGCATGAACTCCTGGGAAGAGGCCAAATTTGTAGAGCAAGTCGAGCGCATCGGTCGCAAGAAGCTGGTAATAGCTGCATTGTGGACAGAAGTATGTTTAGTGTTCCCGGCAATTCAAGCGATAGAAGCGGGTTATGAAGTATATGCAGTTGTGGATGCGTCCGGTGGTACTAGTCAAGTTGCTCACGATGCTGCCATTCAACGCATTGTCCAAGCTGGAGGTGTACCTGTGACATGGCAGCAAGTGTTGTTGGAATATCAACGTGATTGGGCGCGTAAGGAAACCTACGATGCGGTAATGGATCTGGTTAAGGAACACTCTGGAACCTATGGAGTGGGTGTTGAGTACGCCTACACAATGGTACATGGTGCGCCTCCAAGTAATAAGAAAGTGCCTGCCTTGTCTGATGATTAGAGTACAAGTATTTTGAGGAGTTGTAGTGTGAGTATTTGTCTTAGTACGAAACTTGCACTACACTCAATCAATCGTTTTTTGTATTTTCGCCCAGGGTACCTTGTTTGATGTGGTCGATACGATTAACCCTCTATTGGGAAGTGATGGCAGAGGTTCTATCTCCGCATTTGGGATTCGCAGCCCCATCTACCGTGAAGAAACAGGTGGGACAGGCATTGGTATCAGTTATAACTTTAACTCAGCCATCAATTTGGCAATGGTTTATCTTGCTAGTGAAGCTTACAACCCTACTGCGAGATCTGGATTGTTTGATGGTTCCTACTCTGCTTTAGCACAACTGACGTTCCAACCCACGAAAGCCTTGAGTCTTGGCTTAACCTATGCCCGTTCTTTGAATTCAATTGATATCAGTACAAGTAGTACCATTACCAATGACCCCTTCAATGGAGTCAGTAACAACATTGTTGGGAATAGCTATAGTCTTGCAGCTTCCTGGCTCATCAACCCTGCCTTGAGATTAGGGGGATGGGTAGGATATCTCCAGGCATCGGCGCAAGATATCCCCAATGATCCCAGCGCTGAAATTTTTTACTATGCTGTCAATTTTGGATTCTCAGACTTGGGCAAAGAAGGCAACCTATTGGGCTTTGTCTTTGGACAACCCCCCAAAGTGATCAGCAATGAGTTTGGGGCTGAAATTTTTTACTATGCTGTCAATTTTGGATTCTCAGACTTGGGCAAAGAAGGCAACCTATTGGGCTTTGTCTTTGGACAACCCCCCAAAGTGATCAGCAATGAGTTTGGGGTAGTAGATCGCAACACCTCATTGCATTTTGAAGCCTTATATCGATTTCAAGTCAACGATAATGTCTCAATTACCCCTGGTATGATTGCTATTATCAACCCTGATCACAACAGCAATAATGACACGATTTTTGTTGGCACGATTCGGACGACGTTTCAGTTTTAGAAAAAAGATACCAGCCGTGTTTCGAGTTGATTCGTTGTGTAGCGTGGATCTGGGTTATGACGGCTGGTATAAAAGTGAAAGCGGTCTCCCTAAGAGCCGTTTTCTTTTTTAACTATCAAATTTTACCCGGAACGTTAAATTCTATGTTCGATGAACCGTTAGCAATTAATATCAGTGAAGAAAGCTGTCCAGTCACTGCTGTGATCTCTCATGTAGTGAGAGCGGGGCGTGAGCAAGGTTACGAAGCATGGTTTCATGGCATTGCCGCAGATGCACGAAAATTCAAGGGACATCTAGGTGTCAGTACTATTCGACCCCAGGATCACGCCCATCCTGAGTACGTGGTCATTCTCAAGTTCGATTGCTACAACAATCTCAAGACCTGGCTAGAATCAGATATTCGGCGGGAATGGATTGAGCGATTGCAACCCTTGATTGAAAAGCCAGAAGATATTCAAACCCTGACTGGATTGGAAACCTGGTTTACTCTCTCAAACAAACCTATGATGTCTCCACCACCCCGCTACAAAATGGCGTTAGTGAGCTGGCTAGGAGTATTCTTCACTCTTCCTCAGCTCAATCGTTTGCTAGTACCGTTGCTGTCTGGGCTACCTGTATTACTCAATCAACTGATTAGCACAGGACTCGGTGTCGCTCTGCTCACCTATGTGATTATGCCGCGCCTAACGCAATTATTTCGCAAATGGCTGTACCCCTCTCCTAAGAAATAGCAAGGTTTCTTTACATCCATAAGGGGCGATCGCCACTGAACAGCTTCTGTCACTTTCGGGAGTAAGCAAGTAGTAAATAAGTCAAATCATCCAGAAGCATAACAGGGTTTGAATTGATTCATTGTACTAATTAATTGATTGAATGCCAGCAATAAATTGGAATTAGGAAAAATATTAAACTAGGTATAAATTAACCAAAATTTTATTTGTCATCTATCATTTTTGGTCAAGTCAGTAAATCAAAAAGAGCTTTTCTGCAATAATATTTATTTACAACTGTCCCAGTTTGCACATATCTCGGCGACCACCCTATTAGACAATTGCAATAATTTTACTTATCTTCTCCAATCCCGCAGCCAATCACCTAATCCACCGCACTGAGGAATAAGCTAATGAGCATTTAAGTTGCATAAACCCAGGGCTGAAGCCCTTACCACGAGCGAGTCAGTCTGGAAAAATGAATGACGATTAGCTTATCGAGAGGGCTGCTGATGCTGGCTATTAGATTGCTATTGGTCTCCCGTAGTAAACCTTGTGCAAAGCCACAGAAGTGCAAAACTAACAAATTTAGCTGTGTTACCCCACACCAATCTATACTCTGATTAACGTGTCATTCAAATTCCTATGAGTTGCGAACATTTAGACAATTTAACTACGGAAACTCTGATTTCTAAAGCAAACTACCCAGTATTTCGGTGTGAAGAGTGTATCCAAATTAACAGTCGCTGGGTGCATCTCCGTATTTGTCAAAGTTGCGGAAAGATGCTGTGCTGTGATTCTTCCCTTCATCAACATGCCCGGCGGCATTACGAGGAAACTGGACATTCAGTGATTAGCTCGGCTGAGTTAGACAGTGGTTATGGTGTTTTCAGGACGAGCAGGCAAAGAACTATTAAACTAAGGCGATTGCATGGCAAATGCATCTAAATTATTTTCTAGAGCGGTGAAACTTACTAGAGGTAGGTTGGAAGCATAGTAAACTCGTTTGATATTTTCTAAGACGCATACGTAATTAAGCCTTTAGTCTCACCTCTCCAGTTAGTTTTGCCGTTCTAGGAAAAAAAGTTGGCGCGTGTTGCACAAGGGATTTCAATGGAACAAGTATTGCCCTATGTTAAGGCTGAGGCAGAAGCAGTCTGGCAACAATACTCAGTGGAGATTGTGCGAGCAATCTATTACATCGCCGACATGAGTGGTGCTGTACTTCTGTGTGAGGCTCCAGATTTGGAAGCCATGCAAGACATTGCCGCCCAGTTTCCAATGGCAAAAGCAGGTGTTTTAACATTTGAGATCCTGTCATTAAAACCATACACTGGTCTGGAAGCGTTGTTTGCTAAATCATAATTGGGACTTCCAAAGAATAAATTCTTCCAA
This sequence comes from Nostoc indistinguendum CM1-VF10, assembly GCA_019359215.1. Taxonomy (GTDB): domain Bacteria; phylum Cyanobacteriota; class Cyanobacteriia; order Cyanobacteriales; family Nostocaceae; genus Nostoc; species Nostoc indistinguendum. The sequence goes on from JAHHHS010000191.1 coordinate 7,577, forward strand.
GAGAAACAAGAGACAGCATTTCTCAAGAATGATAATAATTTAAAAAGGGGGGGGGAGAAAAGAGGTTGCCGAGGGCAACCCCTTTTCTCCCCCATCTATGCATGAAGAATATGTTTGTCAGCAAATGTGCTTAATACTTTATTCGCGCTCAAAGACAAAAATTTGCTACTATTCATATCTGGATTCATAGAATTTTATTAGTGGGATAGGTTCATGATTATTTTGCCTTTGTACTTTAACAGGCTATAACCTGCCTTGGCGGTCTCATCAAGAGCGCATTCGCCTAGAATTGAAAAGTTGCAGATAAAGCAAGAGAAATAGTTAATGGTGCTAAATCTTTGTGATGCCAGATCCGAGTAGGAACAGACAACAAAGCGAACGGAAGCAGTATTAGAGAATAAGCTGGTGGTCTTTATCAAGGATAATGAAAATAAAAAGCTGGTTTCATATTGTTTATTAAAATGATCCAAACCTTTTTATTAACTTCTTCTTTATTGATTTCACAATTGCCTACTCTCGAGCCAAAATTTATTAATTTAAAAAACCAATTAGAAAATCAAGGGTTCCAGATAATAATTGAGCTACCACCAAAGCGAGGAGCTTATGGATTATTGAGAGAGGCTGACAAAAAAATTTGGATTAATCCAGTAGTTTTTGAGTTACATATTGGTACTCAGACTCTAATTCATGAAGCGGTTCATGCTGCACAAGTATGTGCAGGGAAAGGGAAAATAAAAACTTTAGGTTTAAATATTCAGCCGAGTAATTATGCTCGACCTTTTTTTATGCGCTATACTGATGTTCACAGGCAAGATTTAGAAAGAGAAGCCTATGCAGTACAAACTCAACCTAATAGTTATGAACTAGCTGTATCCCTTCTTAAAAAATACTGTAAATAGCTTTTAGTGTAAAACTAATGTATGTTATAGACTCTACTGTCATTGGTTTTGGCACATTTGAGCGACGCGAACGCTACTAGCACGAAAGGCGTAATCCCAAAACCAACCTGCCAATGACCATTCCATCTACTAGAGTGCCTGGATTTTCTGCTTGTTAGAGTTTCGGGTAGATAGTTACTGTGATAGTTGGTAATGTTCAGAGCTAGCAATAAAGTCAAGTAGTAACTGAAGCGACACACCTTGTGGAATATAAAACTGCAACGGTAGCGGATGTAGGGCAATATTTAAAAGTCAAAAGTTTAAATGGGGGCACATCTGCCCTCATTTTTAAGATAGATATTAGGTAAGCGTGCGTTAGAATTGAATTAATGGCAACTTGATTGATTGAAGCTAGATTAAAAAATCGAGGGTAGAAGTTGCTCACAGGGCAAAGTTTAATAATTGGGTCATTGATAAGTTGTTTATACAGCATTTGTGATCAGCGATCAAAGTACTGTATCCAAACGGTGTAACCCAAAAATAGCGATGTAGAGTTTAATATTTATAGGTGTCAAAAGTATGGCTAAGGTGACAATTTCTATTGGGCTAACTGATGCAGAAGTCAAAGCTTTATCGGCAATGCAGATTTCGGAAAATGAGTCATTAAATCATACAGCGACAAGATTGCTTCAGGGAATCCTGGGTCTATCATTAGCTGGACTTGCGTTATCTAATGGTGATGACATTAAGGAAATGGTTAAGCAAGAAGTAAATGCGTTAACTGTGTCTATACCTGATGGGGAAGAGATAAAACAGGTGATTAGGCAGGAACTAACAGATACGATCGCTCAGATAAAGGGCTTAATAGATGAGCGTAATGGTGGAGTCGTTTTATCTAAACAAGAGACTGTTTCTGTTGAGCAGCAAGTCCTACCAGATTATTTAGCAATACGCGAAAACGTCCTTTCTAAGTTGAAAACAGGTAAGCAGTCAGCAGCCAAGGCAATCGATGCTTTTATTGAGGAACTGGGCTCTGTCAAGGAGCAACAACCAGCAGATAAAGAATTAGGTGTAGCGAGTTAGGATTTTTGTTGCTAGCGACTCACCTAAATGTGTCCTAGTGGAATGGATACTGACTGGGGAGCTTGATCAGGGCAAAGGCATCATGTCAACAAGACCTTTAAATTATCAAGAAGCTCAAAAAAAGTTGCATGAATCGCTGCTTATTCATACAGATGTAGGCGTAGATGCTTTGAAGCTTAGAAGGTATATCAAATCAGAAATGCTGATTTTTGCTTGATTCTTAACCTTAGTTGTGATTTTGAATAATTTAGATGCGTTTCCTCTGTGTAATAAGAAGCAGCATAAATTCAGAGCAAAAACTATTAACTAATCTTATTCTGAATCCGCAATTACACTTTGAAGGTAATTCCGTGTTTCTAACAACGTTAAATACAAAAAATTACCGTTTTTATCAAGTATTTCGTATTCATCAATAACGATAGAATTGGCATCTTCACACCACCCAAGTCCCAAAATTAGCCCGAAAGCACAAGCTTTACTTCCAAGCTCGTCAATTTCTAATAGTGTCTCTTTATATTCCGCTTTTAGCTTCCCTGTTTTAATCATCTCATCAAGTTTAGCTTGATATTCAGCATTAGTTTCACTCATAGAATCAACTGTAAAGGAAACTCTAGCCCAGAAGCGTGGGTTGCTTACTTGAATTGCACATCATGATTGCGATCGCTCAATATAGAGATACAGTAGCTTTAAGCTCGTCATCTTATCGCCAGATACAGTATGCCCAAGACTTGGAATATTAAGATAGATAACTATTTTCAAGCCAATCCTAATTGCATTATCGCCACCGCCCACGTAGACAGCTTCCCAACAGGCCTCCCCCTAGAACCCAACATTCGGGAAGCAAACCGCAAAAGTGCAACCTACAGACAAATCTTCGACTCACTGATGACCGAACCTGCAAAATTCTTCTCCCGCCACAGTGGAATCGTTCTGTCAGCCAATAAAGTTAAGTCCAACAGAAATAAAACCGAACTCGAACTGGAAATTTTAGAAGCTAACGAGGGCGGTAGCGATGGGATTATCAACGGTGGGCATACAGTTTTAGCTTTTGAGCAAGCGAAAAATTACAAATACGACCTGACCCAAGCTAGGGTAAAAGTTACGATTCACATCGGACTGACTGAAGAATCAGCCAAAGATATAGCCCTGGCTTCAAATACCACAACACCAGTTGATTCTCGCTCCAAAGTTAACGCCAGAGGTGATTACAAATTCATCAAGCAGTATTTAGTCCAATTAGAGAGAGCAGAAGATAGGAAATTCCGCATCGCCTATTACCAAAATCAAAGCGGCGCTCCCAGAAACGCCCAGTGTAATGTCAACTCCAATTCGCAATTCGCAATTCGCAATTCGCAATTAAGACAATTTAGTGTTGGCTCTGTACCTCCCGCTAATTGAAGACCACCAACCTACGGTATGGTGTTGGCTCTGTACCCACTTTTAGCCAATTAATCAATTAGTTCATAATTCGCATTTTCAATTGCGAATTGCGAACTGCGAATTGCGAATTGTTTGGTCACCCATTTGCTCAAGCTCCTTTACTGCCTCGATAGAAATAAATACAATCCCGACGGCAATAAACGAACCAAACACCCAGCAGGGATGAGTCTTCCAAGTAACATCACAGATGCAGAAAGGGAACGATTAACCGCTTTACTGCCTTTGCTTTCTCAGGCTTTATGGATAGAGCAAAGACTCTATGAAATTATTCAAGACCATATTACTAACCCCAGAAGAAAAGGTGCCAACGATTTAGCATCAATAGATATACGTAAGACTACGTTGTTGCCCGACAGCAAGTACTCGTTTGGGTTTGGTGCGCCAACCGACTTGGCACTACCGATAATTGCGTCCTATCGGGTATTTCTAGATAAAGACTATAAATGGATTCTGCCGTTTAACGAATTTGCCGAAGACTTTCTCCAACACTTATGGAATAACTATTTCCGCAAATACTTGGTATCCGAGAAAACAGCAGGGAATACAGTCGGCACAAAAATCAGCCGCAATCAAGAGATTTGGGAAAGTTTGTATATCTCAGCGCAGAGTTATCTAAATCAGCACTTGATGAAAATGGTTAACTCCAGTAAGTCAGAAGAACCGAAGGTGACACAAGGTGCAAACAAGAAAGCAAAAGGGGTGAACTCAACGCGACTACTGTCCCTAAATAGTTTTTACCGAACAGGGTAGGAGGTATAGGGGAAAGACTTTTAGCCCCCATACCCTACTACACTTTTCCAGTTAAGTCAGGAACTTTCAAAATAGGTTAGGTAATGCCAGCTAATTAATTTTCAACAAGTTAAGCTTAGTTATGACCTAACATTGGGAATCAACTTAACCGAAACATGACCTTGGCTTGCTTGCCAAATCCTTTAGTAAAGGCATATTCAATCTCTGCGGCATCACAAATCTCTGTTAGTTTGGATTTCAGCCCAGGAAGTTCTCTAACCTCAATACAGATATTTACATATACATCTTTCGTTTCTACATGGAATAGTCCAGCATTTATGTTTAAGAAATCACCTGTTAGCATTGAACAGTAAGTTAAGGATTCAAGCCATTGTGATTTGTACTTCAGTCTAAAATAATTATCGCCTAAATTCTTTTTGAACTTAGATGACTTTTCTTGTGGTTTTGGTTCCCAGAATATACTATTCTCCAACTGCCCAAGAGCTTCTATTGTCGTTACATTAGTCGCCACATTGCTACTGCCTTGTTGTTTTAGCTTTTTCTGTTCAACAAAAGACATAGCCAAGATGCGGTTCTTATGTCGTTCAAAAGCTTCCTTGTACAGTTCCCATGCTTTTTTGGTAATTGCTGATTGGGATGGCTCAACCATTTTAACGATTTCGCGCCAATCTCCAAGAGTAAATCTAGTAATATTTTCAATAAAAGCGATGAAAATGGCGCTATAAATTTTAGTGGGACTCGCACCCCGTAAACCTTGCCTTCGGATCGTATCAGTAACTAAGTCTAATCTGTAAGTAGAAACAGAAAGGTCAATTTCTGTAAGTGAAAGGCTAAAACCCTGTCTAAGTCGGATTCTG
>JAHHHS010000192.1 GCA_019359215.1 Nostoc indistinguendum CM1-VF10
ATTTTTTATGCCTCTAAACTAACAGTAACTATCTCAAAGCCTTATTACTGCGTTTTTACGCAAATATCAAAGTTTTGCCTCAAAGCTTTGAACAGTCTGGCTTTAGAGTTTTCGGACAAGTCTAGTAGTTGGAGCGGATGAAACAAGCTTTGTTCAGGGAAACGTTGATGGATGCAATTCAAAAAAGAGTCAAGCTTGGCTCTGGGTTGCAGTTACACCCCTAGTAACATTTTTTCAGATTACACTTTCCCGTTGTTCGGATGCAGCCCGTAATCTCCTGGGCGAAGACTTTGGCGGGATTTTAAACTCAGGCCGATATGCAGCATACAATTGGGTGGATTTAGAGCAGCGCCAATTGTGTTGGGCACACTTGAAACGAGAATTCATCAAAATATCTGACCGACAAGCGAGTTTCAAGCGATATCGGAAATGCTTTGCTCAAGCAACAAGAAAAATTATTTGAACTGTGGCATCGAGTCAGAGATGGAACTTTGAAGCGTTGCGAATTTTAACTTTTAGTCCAACAAATTCGCAACACCATCAATTTTTCTCTACAAGAGGCTGCTAATTATGAAATTGGTTCCAAAGAAAAAACACCACTCGCCAAAACTGTCCGCACCTGTCGCCAACTTTTAAAAGTTGAGTCTGCTTTATGGTTGTTTGTGAAAGTTGAGGGTGTAGAACCAACAAATAATGCTGCTGAAAGAGCTATACGTCCGGCGGTGATATGGCGACGTACCAGTTTTGGTTCTCAAACTCAAACTGGCAGTGCTTTTGTCGCTCGGATGTTAACTGTCGTCACCACTCTCAAGTCCCAGCGCCGAAATGTCCTTGATTTTATAACAGCAGCAACTTCTGCTGCACGCTTAGATAAACCTACTCCTTCTTTACTTCCAGAAGTTCCTGCTTCTGAAAAAGTAATAAATGCTGCTTAATTCCTCAAAGTTATACCCGCTTATTTACTTTAATCGCATAGGGTTAAGTTCCTTGGACTAATCTCCGTAGCTCCTTCATTCATTGACATCTATTTGATTTTAGTCTGCGATCGCCCCCGTGGTCGATTACGGCTTGCCTTCCTTTAAAAATTCGGCAATACTGCCAAAAAATACTTCCAGTATGTGTTTGCTGACTAATTGTAATGCTAGAGGATTGCCATCATAAAGCCCAATCAACTCCCGCCAGTCTTCTTCACTAGCTGTAAAATCGCCAAGCTCTGCAATAATCTGTTTTCCAGCTTGGATATCTAAGCCCTTTAAGATTAGAGAGCGCACTGGACGAGTTGGCCCATCCATTAAAATGAGTTCTTGAGGTTTTTCGCGGCTTGTCAATAGTAAGCAACTTTGATGCGCCACTTCCCCAACCTGTTTAATTAACTGTCCATAGTCTTCATAATCAGCTCGATACCGACCGATGGGATCTTCGGCTAAGAGAAGAGTTTCGGCGTTATCTAGGATGAGCAGACAACGGTAGGTTTTCAGGTAGTGGAGCAACAAAGACGCTAATTCTCTCTGGTAGTGTTGTCTGCTGCTGCCTGGAAAGTACTTTAATTAAGTCGGCAAGTAAATCAGACAGGGGAGGAGCATTGAGAAGCGATCGCCAGATGACAAATTCAAAGTCATCCTGGATACCCCTGGCTAACTGAAGTGATACGTCTGTTTTGCCAATCCCACCCAATCCCAGCTTCAGAGAAAGATGGGTCTTTCCAATTCCACGCATTCCGACAATCGCCACACATCGAGTGCGATCGCGAATAATCCAATTTTCTAGAGTTTCTAGTTCCTCTGTTCGTCCAAAGAACACTTGCACATCAGGAGCGTCTCCCCATATGCATCCTTTGAGAGGCTGTTTGAAAAGTCGGAGAGATGGTAAAAAAGCTCTCTCAGTATAGGCTGTGAATAGATAGTAGACAGCACTCTCGTGAGCAACATGAGTAAAGCATACCCCAGCAATCTGACCCGTGTTCAATATGAATTTCTAAGTGACATGATTCCAGAACCAAAACCCGGTGGTCGCAAGCGTGAAGTTGATATGTGGGAAGTCCTTAACGCAATTTTCTATGTACTGGTTGAAGGAGTTAGATGGAAATGCCTACGGCGGGCTACGCCTACGCTACCGGGCGACTTCCCCGCATGGCAGACAGTATACACATATTTTCGCGACTGGCGTAAAAACGGTACGTGGTTGAACATTCACGATAGTCTGCGAAAGTGGACTAGGGTTGAGCAAGAGCGCCATCGCAGTCCATTGGAGGCGATCATTGATAGTCAAAGCGTAAAGAGTGCCGCAATGGTGAGTCAATCCGTGGGCTTTGATGCGGGCAAGAAAATTTGCATGACGCAAGCGATTTATGACAGTTGATACCTTAGGGCTAGTCTTGCGAGTCTTGGTTACGGCCGCCAGTGTGGGTGAGCGTGAAGGGGGCAAACAAGTTCTCAAACGGGTCAAACAGTCTCAGGAGCAGGTATCTCGTTTGACAACCCTTTGGGCGGATGGCGGTTTTGACGGTGAGCCATTCATGCAGTGGGTAATGGACCTTTGTCGTTGGATTGTGCAAATAGTTCTGCGACCAGAGCAAACTAAGGGCTTTGTGTTGCTCAAAAAACGTTGGGTGGTGGAGCGCACTTTTGGTTGGTTGATGGGGTGTCGGCGATTGGTGAGAGACTATGAGTTACTACCCGAAACATCGGAGATATTTATCTACCTTGCCATGATTCGGATCATGGTGAGGCGATTAGCATAAAATTTCACCCCTCAAAACTTTTCAAACACCCTCTGAGATGGTTAGGAATAGTTGGTAGGAGCGAAAAATGTTGGAAAAGTCCTGACAGTAACTAATTCGTAAATTTATTTCGCCATATTTTTTTGTAAATTGCATAAACTAACTTGGGTGTTCCCAATATAAGTAAGAGAACTAAAATTTGAGTACTATATAAAATCAGGTGATTATAGAAGTCTGGCTCAGGAAGAGTTAGTTAAAAAGAAGAATATAGAATTCATTAACCAGGTCGATACTTATGTTTGCCCTGTATGTATATGATAACGTTTCAAAATTTTTCGTTGTTTTGGCATCAAGTACAAAGCTAATGCTGAAGAGTACTAAATACCGAACCCACTGTTTGTAAAACCAAGAGATAATAGCCTAAAACATCATGAACCTATCTCGTAGAACACAACTTGCTCACCTAAAGCTAGATAGAATAATAGCTATAAAAGTGATTCTGCCTTCGCTTCTGACTGGATTGTTGGTAACGTGTGAAGCTAGTTATGCTTACAGCACATCCTCGATTACTAACAGCATCACAAGGAACGATCTTATTGCTCAGAATCGAGGAAGCTGTGAACAATTTTTATCAGCTCTTGCGATAAGAGAAACAGGGCAGCAAACTCCACCTGATGACATTGAAAATGCTTTAGGGTTTATTGGTAAGTACCAATTTGGTGAAACACTACTTATCCCTCTCCTAAGAAAACAGAATGGTTCTTTCATCCATAGTGGGCGATCCGCTCATGAACAGCTTCTAAGAAACATTTCTGTTTCTTAGAAGAGGGTTATAGAGCTTGGGTACTACCAAGTTGAAAATCCTTACAACGGTGGAGGTAATGGCGTAGATAAGAATTATTGGCGTGGTATTTGGAAAGGTAAAAATGAAATTAATAGTAGGGAAGAATTTATGCAAAACAAGAATGGTGTACAAGAGACAGCAATCAAAGAGGCATTTAGCTTGAACTCGAATCGAATTAGTCAAATCCTTCAGGAAAATGGACGTTCCATTGAACAGTTCATTGGACAGGAACTGCAAGGAGCCAAAATTACACAATCTGGCATCCTTGCGGCTGCTCATCTAAGGGGTGAAACCGGAGTTACAAATCTACTGCTCAAGAATGAAGTTTCTAATGATGAATTTGGTACTTCTATCCTTGATTATTTAAAGGAATTTGCAGACCTTGAGGGGAGACAAAATGGTCTAGAATGCTTATATTGCAAAGAGTGTAGCAATTTGTGGTAAAAGAAAAAGAGCCTTCATTCGCAACAAGCTCTATTTAATGATAATGTTACCAGAATTCTACGAAACAAACCTCAAGCGAGAATTGGGACGTGCAGAATATTTATTACTAAAAATCCTGATAAATTTATTACAATCTATTAAAACTGTAAGTCTTGAGGCATTGGCTACAGCTTTACCTATTCCAATATTGTTTGAAAGTAGAAGAAAGAAAATCCAACGATTTTTATCTTTAAATTATATAAATGTTGAAGAAATTTGGTTCCCAATTATTAAAAGCTGGTTAGAGATATATTTTCCCTTAAATGAAGTTATTTATGTAGTGATTGACAGGACTAATTGGGGGCGTATTAATCTGTTAATGATTAGTGTAGTTTGGGATAAAAGGTCTATCCCAATATACTTTAAGCTATTAGACAAATTAGGTTCAAGCAATTTTGATGAACAAGAAGCAGTATTCAAAAAAGGTATCGGCTCAATAAGTAGGGGGAGCAGTTATTCTAGCTCCCAGGACAAGCCCAAGGGAAGAAAAGAAGATTTTTCGAGAATAATAGTTCTCAAAGATGGAATATTTCTAAGCTGAGAAATGCGGTCACGGACATACTCAAAAAAGCTGATTCCTAACTTACGAGTAGTAGCAACAAGAGACATAAAAGTATCCCAAGCCTGAGTCCCCTCAAGAGTTTGAGTTGCATAACTAATATTACGTCGCTGCACCATCGTCCTGGCGGCTAACTCTGCCGGATTATTATGCAAGGGCAATTCAGGATGCTCTAAAACATAAAGCAACTCGGAACTTTTGAGGAGCGTTAATCGTTTTCGCTCATCCAATTGCTGATAACCACTTGGAGTATCGAAAAGTTTCCAAAACTCAGACCGGAGTTGTGCTGCTGTCTGCTCACTAGGAGAATATTTATAAGCGAGTAAATCTCGATAATAATCCCAGAAATCATCCAGAAATTGATCAAGAGCTTTTTGGTGACAAGCAATAAACGGACTTAATTTTTTATAATGTCGTCCTTCATGCACCCAACACAAAGCTATACTATCAGTCAGTAGCTTGAACTGAGGAGCATCATCACAAACGAGAGTTTGCACCACTGGCCAATCAGTTTGTTGATGATAGAAAGCAATCGCAGCTGCTTCGGTGATCCGAGTCCGTTGTTGTCCACCTAGTTTAGGTAGATATGTATCAAGTAGGGCATTAAACTCTGCTTGACTCAACACAGTTTCTTGAGGTAATAGTTTAAGTGCGTTCTTCCATTTAGTCGATAATTGGAAAGTCTCCAGCAAATTATCGTATCGGCTCAATAAATAGGGGGAGTGGAGAAAAATAAGGAAAGCAAGGGAGACAGAATATCATAAAATATGACACATGACGCAAAAGCTAGATTTGAGAAAGAAATTGGGAGAAGAGATACTGCAAACCATCGAGCCAAAAGGGATTGCAGACCAATCAATGCGTCAGACAGTAGAAATATTACTGAACCTCATAGAGCAATTGCAAGCAGAAGTCAAAGAATTACGAGCAGAAAATCAACAGTTAAAAGATGAAAACAACCGCCTGAAAGGAGAAAAAGGTCAGCCAGACATCAAAGCCAACTCCAAAGGGGGCGTTGCATAAATGCGGGATGAATCAGGCAAACACGGGTATTTTTTTATATTTCAAATAATGAAGTAACAATCGAATTGAATGTTTAAGCATATCCACTGATTTAGAATAGCAGAGTGTTTTTCGGTGTAGTCTTGCTAGGTAATGGCGCAAGCGGGTATTTTCACCCTCTCCCAAGGGGAGACGCTGCGCGAACGACCCTAGTCATATAGGTTTTGCTCACGATATGGTCTCCTGGGTCAATAAAGCCTGGATAAACCTTCCAACCGTCTGTGACGTAGAAGTAACATTGCCAATAGGAAATAATATCCCACAAGAATTTAAATGTTTCTGAACTGTGATCGCCTATTACCCAAGCTAAGATACCCTCATGAAAGTGATTTACTGCTGTCCATAGCCAGATTTTGTTTTTTTTGAGCCAATAAAAGTTTCTAACTCATCAAGCTCACCAACTAATGGTATTTTCTCAATTGGTGGAGCGTCTGGAAGCATAGAGCCGACTTGTTTTACCCAGTTAATTACAGTTGTATGATAGCGAAGCGTTAGCGAGTCCGCGAGCGTCTGAACCCCTTTATCGCGCTCAATTGCCCTAAATCCCATACCGTTAACATACGATCGCAGACAACTTTCTTTAACTTCATCTGGATACCCTTTTGATGGACTATAGATATCTATAAATTGGCGACCACAATCAACACAGATGTGATTTTGTTTACCTCGACGTTTACCATTTTTTCTAATCTTAGCAGACTCGCAGTATGGGCAATGCATAGTAGAGCACCTCAATTCATCCCATTATTATGCAACGCCCTGTTTCTCAGTTTTTACATACCCCAATCGGAGAGAAACTGCTAGGACGTTTAGGGCAAGTGATTCAAACTGATGGTCACGAATCCAGGTCTCATGCCCTACGAGACGCGATGATTCTAGCTGCGAGAAATCTCCAGGGATTCACGCCTTTAGAGGTTCGCAGAAGCAAACCTTGACCTTGAGCGATCCAGAGCGCGATCAACAAATTACAACCGATCTCTATCTTCCGCGTTCAAGAACACGGCATCCGATTGTAGTCATTTCTCACGGGCTGGGTTCTGATCGCTTCAGCTTTGCTTGCCTGGCGGAACATCTCGCTTCTTATGGATTCGCTGTTGTTGTTCCAGAACATTCTGGGAGTGATTCAAATCAGCTAGCAATATTCCTAGCAGGAAAAGCGAGAGATATCATTCCGCCACAAGAATTTGTCGATCGCCCAATAGATGTGAGCAAGTTGCTGAACAAATTGGAGCAATTATCTCACATCGATCCTAACCTTCAGGGGCGATTAGACTTGCAAAACGTAGGGATTGTTGGGCAGTCATTTGGAGGAAACACGGCTCTAATACTTGCAGGCGCAACGCTTCAAGCGCAAAATCTTAAAGCACGGTGTCAAACGTCTCAATATTCGCTGAATCCGTCGCTGTTGCTGCAATGCGAGGCAGCACAAATACCTCAACTGCCTTCCCATTTGTCCGATCCTCGAATTAAAGCCACGATCGCAATCAACCCTTTTAGCAGTGCAATCTTTGGGCAAGCTGGGCTAAGTCAGATTAAAGTGCCAACGATAATTGTTGCCAGCAGTGCAGATATGCTCGCGCCCGCTTTACCCGAACAAATTCAACCTTTCACTTGGCTTATAACACCTAATAGATATCTAGCCCTGATGACGGATGCAACTCATTTTTCTGCGCTCGCTTCCTCTCCAAATGAGGCGGTTCCGGTTTCTCCATTCCTTGTTGGGACTGATCCTGCACCTGTGCATCAGTATATTAAAGCGCTCAACGTAGCTTTCTTTAAGACGTATCTAATGAATCAACAACAGTATCACTCCTATCTCAGTGCAGGCTACGCGAAAGCAATCAGTCAATTGCCCGTCCAGCTTGCACTAGTGAAAACACTTAGCACAAGCGACCTCTCCCAAAAATTAGGAGACAGGCTGTGCTTATCTTTGAGAGCATTTTGCTTTTGCCTGTATTTACTCTTGTTTTGGCGAAGGTATTGTTAATGAGTTATGATTTCATTCTGAAGGCTTTATGTATTTATTGCAAACTTTTTGAGAATTGGTATAAGTCGTGAGATTACTCGTTGAGACAGGCGACAAGGTTAAAAGATTACAAATATACTTCGTTTTTTCCCAATGAAATAGGACTGCTATATGTATGAAGCTCATATAGAAATACAAGTATATCATGAGCCAATATCTGGTGTAATGGTTCCGATATATACAGCTCATTATCAACAGCTAATTCATCTTTTTGCGCCTATATGTAATTTTTTCGAGTTAAGCTGCTGGCGAGAAGAAGCAGAAGTCTTACAGGATGTTGAGCAAAAAATATGTTCAAAGGGAAAGGGAATATTGCAGAAAATAGACCATCCTCCTACTCATTTAACTCTTGATACTCCTGTTCGCTTAGTTAGTGAACTTTCACCAACGATAATTGACGAGTTACTAATTAAGCCTTTTGACGAGTATGGACGAGTAAAGTGGTTTGGTTTATCTCTGGGAAAAGCTTTTGATTTAACTTTTCAAGAAAACACTGAAAAGTCAATCATTCTTGAGTTATCGCATTGGGGTAAAGAGATTCATATATATAAAATGAGTGAGGAAGAGTTAAAAGATGTGCAATCTATTTTTTCATATTTACATGAGGAATATATAAGTTTAAATGTCAGCAAGTTACTTAATTTTTAACGATGCTGATTATTCTGTAATTTGAATATTGAGTAATAATCTAGACTAGTCAGGAGTGCGAAACTTTAAACGTAAGGTAAGGATTGACATAAGTAAAATTTGGAATTGCCTTGTTCTGTGCATTGTTCTAAGCACAAACTATGAATCATCCGATGCCTGCGGCGGACGTAGCCATCGCTAATAATTCTTCTTCAGCACAAAATATATTTATTACACTGAGACATCCGATTTTTACGCTTTTTAAAACCAAGTTTTCCTTGTTGCAACCTAAATAAACCGGGCTTTTTAGTCATAACTATGAATCCTGAATCGGTATTCTAGGTTTGCCGATTTTAAGTCAGCAATATCTAACTGTATTGACACTGCTAAGACTGACAAACACCAAAAGCTAGATAGCTTGTTGGTCAAATAAGATTTTGATGAGAAAATTCTTCTCTTCTTTGAAACAATTACCTTCAAAGCAGTATGAATCATCAGATGATGTCAGTAAAACTCTAAAGGAAAGCAACGTTATTTGTGAGAGGCGACCTCGTTCAAATTCCACAACTTAATCGACTTATCGTTGCTGTTAGAGAAGACTAAGTTACCACCAGAAACAAGTGTTTGTCCATCGGGGCTGAAGCTGATACTAATTACAGAAATGTTGTCTCCCTTCAGGGTGGTGATTAGTGCGCCGTCTCGCTTCCACAGTTTGATGGTACCATCTACAGCGCTAGAGGCGATGATTTGTCCATCCGGGCTGAAGCTGATACTACTCACAAGATCTTTGTGTGCCTTTAGCGTCTTAATCCGCGTGCCGTCTCGCTTCCACAGCTTGATAACGCCATGATCACTACCAGAGGCAATGATTTGTCCATCCGGGCTGAAGCTGACACTGAATATAGGAACCGGGCTGACTCTGGCACCGCCCACAGTATAAATCTGTTTATTCAGCGTCTTAATCAGCGTGCCGTCTGGCTTCCACAGCTTGATGGTCTTATCATTACTACCAGAGGCAATGATTTGTCCATCCGGGCTGAAGCTGACACTCCTGACAGAACTATTATGTCCCTTTAGCGTCTTGATTAGCGTGCCGTCTGGCTTCCACAGCTTGATGGTGCCATCATCACCACCAGAGGCGAGTGTTTGTCCGTCCGGGCTGAAGCTGACACTTCTGACAGAACTATTATCTATATGTCCCTTTAGCGTTTTGATTAGCGTGCCGTCTGGCTTCCACAGCTTGATGGTGCCATCATCACCACCAGAGGCGAGTGTTTGTCGGTCCGGGCTGAAGCTGACACTTCTGACAATATCATTTTTATGTCCCTTCAGCGTCTTAATCAATGTGCCGTCTAGCTTCCACAGCTTGATAGTGCCATACAAACCACTGCCAGAGGCAATGATTTCTCCATCTGGGCTGAAGGTCACACTGTACACAGGAGCATTGAGATTCCAGCTATTTTGCAATCTTACCCGATTAACTCCCAACTTCTGACTCGTAACTCTCAAATTTTGCTCAGAGTCTGCTGACTGCTTCCATAAGTGTTCATTCTCTGGGAGGACTGTTTCAACCGTTGCAACAGATTGCTCGTTATTGACAGCCAGTACTGTTTTTGGGCTTTGCCAAGCCGCAAGTCCTGCTACGCTGCCTCCGGTACACGCAAGCGTGACCGCGCTTACCAGCATTCCCTTTACAATTGCCCCAACCTGCATCCGCATATTCGCTTTGTAGTTCATTGATATCTGTCGTTGCTTCATTGTGTTTTCATTAAAAAGATTTGCTGATGTAAAAGTATCACAGAATGCAAAATCCCCTGATGTATCGATTTGAAGTTCAGCACTGCTTTCTTATCTATATTACCCATCCTGACGACTTTTTGAATTCAAAATTTACGTATTCAAAATGAATAGAAAAAATTTTGAATTGAATCATTTAGGATACAGAGCAACTAATTCCAATTAGAAAAAAAATAAAACACATATATCAATATTCAGAGCAAGTGTATTATCGTGGTGCATTAACATTGAATTGATAATGCGTGAATGCTTGAACTATTTTGGAAACACGTTTAATTAAAATTAAACTACAAAAAAATTCTTAAAAAAATGGATAAAACTTGTTTGCTAACAACTCAAACTTTTCTCCAATACAATCAGGACGAGCTATTTTATAACCTCTGCCATTGTACCAATCAGGATTCATCGCTGGAGAATAACATAGATAAGCCGTACCCTCTTTGTAGTACCCAAATATAGTTAAAATATTTATTTTAGGTATATAATTTACTTGAAAATTCACTACAGCACGGTTTTGACTTTTAAAAGTAATAGCTAAATTATTATCAACAATGTTTTGATAGTTTTGATGTAATGATTTCAAATAAATTTGTGGTACAACTAAAGCTGCATGAACCTTGCCGATTTTTCGAGCCGATAACTGAAACTGAGTGTTGCTAAAAACTTGTACAGCAATCTTATTAACCTCTGTTTGAAAATCTATTTGTACTGCGTAAAGAAGTCGTTATAGATATATATTGAGCATTGCTTTTCCTTTGAAAATTCAAGTATTATCAAGAAATATTATGAAATTTTTAGTATCTAAAATTTTGCGGAGGCAAAAAATTAATAAAAATGAAACTGATAAAGCGATTAATCATTAGATCCTATGGATGTAAATTAATATTTATCTTAGATACATACGGCACAATCTGTTTTCCAGAAATACACTGAAATTTGTTTGTATCTCATTTAGGATTGCTACAAGAGTTTTCAATAGTCAAAAGCCGAACTTACAGGATGTTTGAAAAGGATCAGCTTAAGCCTCAAATGAGACTCAGGGGCGCGATCTCAAATCCCAAAACTCTGATTCTCTCGTAGCAGTTTTTCGGTAGCCAGGCTAGTGAAACACACGCTGTAGGACTTTTTAAACATCCTCTGATGCTTCTGTATTACTCATTGGGATAAGTAAAATCAGAATATGCATCCTTTGAGATGGTTAGGAATAGTTGGTAGGAGCGAAAAATGTTGGAAAAGGCCTGACAGTAACTAATTCGTAAATTTATTTCGCCATATTTTTTTGTAAATTGCATAAACGAACTTAGGTGTTCCCAATATAAGTAAGAGAACTAAAATTTGAGTACTATATAAAATCAGGTGATTATAGAAGTCTGGCTTAGGAAGAGTTAGTTAAAAAGAAGAATATAGAATTCATTAACCAGGTCGATACTTATGTTTGCCCTGTATGTAGATGATACCGTTTCCCAATTTTTCGTTGTTTTGGCATCAAGTACAAAGCTAATGCTGAAGAGTACTAAATACCGAACCCACTGTTTGTAAAACCAAGAGATAATAGCCTAAAACATCATGAATCTATCTTGTAAAACACAAGTTGCTCACTTAAAGTTACATAGAATCATAGCTACAAAAGTGATTCTGCCTTCGCTTCTGACTGGATTGTTGGTAACGTGTGAAGCTAGTTATGCTTACAGCACATCCTCGATTACGAACAACATCACGAGGAACAATCTTATTGCTCAGAATCGAGGAAGCTGTGAACAATTTTTATCAGCTCTTGCTATAAGAGAAACAGGACAGCAAACTCCACCTGATGACATTGAAAATGCTTTAGGGTTTATTGGTAAGTACCAATTTGGTGAAACACTACTTATAGAGCTTGGGTACTACCAAGTTGAAAATCCTTACAACGGTGGAGGTAACGGCATAGATAAGAATTATTGGCGTGGTACTTGGAAAGGTAAAAATGAAATTAATAGTAGGGAAGAATTTATGCAAAACAAGAATGGTGTACAAGAGACAGCAATCAAAGAGGCATTTAGCTTGAACTCGAATCGAATTAGTCAAATCCTTCAGGAAAATGGACGTTCCATTGAACAGTTCATTGGACAGGAACTGCAAGGAGCCAAAATTACACAATCTGGCATCCTTGCGGCTGCTCATCTAAGGGGTGAAACCGGAGTTACAAATCTACTGCTCAAGAATGAAGTTTCTAATGATGAATTTGGTACTTCTATCCTTGATTATTTAAAGGAATTTGCAGACCTTGAGGGGAGACAAAATGGTCTAGAATGCTTATATTGCAAAGAGTGTAGCAATTTGTGGTAAAAGAAAAAGAGCCTTCATTCGCAACAAGCTCTATTTAATGATAATGTTACCAGAATTCTACGAAACAAACCTCAAGCGAGAATTGGGACGTGCAGAATATTTATTACTAAAAATCCTGATAAATTTATTACAATCTATTA
>JAHHHS010000193.1 GCA_019359215.1 Nostoc indistinguendum CM1-VF10
TTAAAAAATCGCATTTTTGAATTTATTAACTACTTTAATCAAACAATGGCTAAACCTTTTAGGTGGACATACACAGGTAAAGTTCTGGCTATTTAATGGCCATTTTATTTACGCCGTGTTGTACTAGATTTACTTGAGTGTAAACGAATTCCTACTATTTTGCCAAAGCTTCTAGGTAGCGAACGTATCAGAACGCATCTAGTTATTACAAAAAAATCTTTAGATGAACTGGAAATCCAATCAAAAAAGGAGCATAATTATAGTTTGAATAACCTGAATTATTTAGTAATTGCTATTAGTGCCTATATTAGCGTACTAATAGGAGCATCTTTTGGTTTACTGGGATTTATTAGTAGCGTAATTGCCTCTGTTTTGATGATCTGGCTATTTTGGAATGCAATTGCAGACAGTGGAAAACCAGACTTTATTTACTTGAATAAAAAGTTAGGTAGTTTTACACTCACGTTGAGGACTCTATTTTATTTTAAGCAAGTATCGGGTGCTATATCTGATATTAAATATATAGCACCTGATGAAATTAAAATACAGACACAACAAATTTCTATTAATATTTGGGTGGTTAAAATTAGGGCCAATGATAAATTTTATGAAATTAACTGGAAATTGAGCGAATCTGAATGTTTTTGGCTGGTTCGTGAGATTCAATCTTGGCTCTAAATAACGGAACTTGGCGTTGCAGAAGAGAAATACGAATTAGTGCGATGCCTGCGGCGGGCGTAGCCATCGCTAATCAAACACAAGAGCAGGTAGAACAGGATTATTCTGCTACGTTGTTGGTTGAAAACTCAGTTTCGGGTGTAGAAGTCAAAGCAGTTGATGAGGGTGAAAGTTCCGCCGCGCCTGTGCCAAATCCTGAAAAATGGTCGCATGAGGCGATTGTAGCAAGGGCAAATATGCGACCTGTAAGAAGGGAAAAACTGAATCGAGCGGCTAATTCGGGTGAGAATCCGGGTTTTAACTTCTTGCAAGAGTGCTGGGATGATGATCCGGCTTTGCGGATTGTGATTAAAAAGGTACTGGCGAAGTTTCCGCAGTGGGGGATTGCGATTGTGGATGGGGTGCTGGTGAAGTGGAAAGGATAGCGTGAGCGGTAGTTTGAAAACTTTATAAAGTAAAGTTTTGTAAATTTCTCAAGTTCCTGCGAAAAACTGGAGTTTTCAGGTGAAAACTTAGTAGCCCAATGATTAGCTATTTAGTAGCTAGTAACTTGATTTATGCTTAACTAAGCTTTGGTGCTGCTATTCATGGAGGCAAGCAATGTCAGGTTTGGGCTTTACTCATTGGGGTGCTTTAGTGACTATCGCTCTCGGTTTCAGCTTTTGTACCATTGATTATGCGATCGCTCAAATTACTCCAGATGGTACTTTACCAAATAACTCTAGCGTCACAAGAGAGGGTAACACCTTTAACATTACTGGAGGAACTCAAGCTGGCGGTAATTTGTTTCACAGTTTTGCTGAGTTTTCTGTGAATACTGGTGGCACTGCTTCTTTTAATAATGCTCTAGATATTCAAAATATTATTAGTCGAGTAACAGGTGGATCTGTATCTAATATTGATGGGATAATTCGCACGTTGGGTACGACTAACCTGTTTCTGATTAATCCCAACGGTA
The DNA here is from genome assembly GCA_019359215.1 of Nostoc indistinguendum CM1-VF10. GTDB lineage: Bacteria > Cyanobacteriota > Cyanobacteriia > Cyanobacteriales > Nostocaceae > Nostoc > Nostoc indistinguendum. The sequence continues at coordinate 1,637 of JAHHHS010000193.1, forward strand.
TCATTTTTGGTGAAAATGCTCAATTAAATCTTGGTGGTTCTTTTGTAGGAACTACAGCGTCGGCAATCTCTTTTGGGAATCAAGGTTTTTTCAGCGCCTCCAATCCAGAAAGTTCTCCGTCCCTGTTAACGGTCAATCCTTCAGCCTTGCTATTTAATCAAATTCAAGCTGCATCTATCCAAAATAGCTCAATTGCTCCCTCCGGTTTAAATCCATCTTCTGAATTTATAGCAACGGGTTTACGTGTACCAGATGGCAAGAGTTTGCTTTTGGTAGGTGGCGATATCAATATGGATGGTGGAGGTTTGTATGCTTTTGGTGGGCGAGTTGATTTAGGTGGGTTAAAAGGTGCAGGAACTATTGAGTTAAATTCGTATGGCAATAATTTAAGTTTGAGTTTTCCTAATAGTATAGAAAGAAGTGATGTTTTCCTAAGCAATGGCGCTAGAGTTGTGACTACTGGTGATGGTGGTAGTATTACGGTTAATGCCCAAGATGTGCAAATTATTGGGATAAGTAATGATGGTCAGTATTCCAGCGGTTTGTTTACTTCTACAGAGCGCAGCTCAACAGGGGATGCGGGTGATTTGGCTATTAAAACTAATACTTTGCTAATTAAAAATGGAGCGGTGGTAAATGCTGATACATTTGGTGCGGGCAAGGGAGGAAATTTAAGCGTTGATGCCCAAGATGTGCAAATTATTGGGACAACTGCTGATGGTCTGTATGTTAGCGCTTTGTCTGCTAATGCAGGTATAAACTCAACAGGGGATGCGGGTGATTTGACTATTAAAACTAATACTTTGTTAATTAAAGATGGGGCACAGGTAACCGTTAGTACATTTGGTGCGGGCAAGGGAGGAGATTTAAGCGTTGATGCCCAAGATGTACAAATTATTGGGGTAAGCGCTAATGGTCTGTATCCCAGCGGTTTGTTTGCTTCTGCACAGCGCAACTCAACAGGGGATGCGGGTGATGTGACTATTAAAACTAATACTTTGCTAATTAAAGATGGGGCGCAGGTAGGTACTAGTACATTTGGTGCGGGCAAGGGAAGGGATTTAAGCGTTGATGCCCAAGATGTGCAAGTTATTGGGTAAAGTTCTGATGGTCTGTATTCCAGCGGTTTGTATGCTATCGCAAACCGCAACTCAACAGGGGATGCGGGTGATTTGACTATTAAAACTAATACTTTGTTAATTAAAGATGGGGCGGAGGTAGGTACTAGTACATTTGGTGCAGGCAACGGAGGAAATTTAAGCGTTAATGCCCAAAATATGCAAATTATTGGGGAAAGTCCTGATGGTCTGTATTCCAGCGTTTTGTCTGCTTCTGCACTGCCAAATTCAACAGGGGATGCGGGTGATTTGACTATTAAAACTAATACTTTGCTAATTAAAGATGGGGCACAGGTAAGTGCTGGTACATTTGGTGCGGGCAAGGGTGGGGATTTAAGCGTTGATGCCCAAAATGTGCAAATTATTGGAACAACTACTGATGGTCTGTATCCCAGCGGTTTATTTGCTGGCACAGATATAAACTCAAACTCAGCAGGGGATGCGGGTGATTCGGCAATTAAAACTAATACTTTATTAGTGCAAGATGGAGCTAGAATAACCGTGCAGAGTTTGGGAACGGGAACCGCAGGTAACCTAACAATAGATGCCCCCTCTATCCGTTTAAACAACAATGCCTTACTGAGCGGTAACACACAAAGCTTCCAATTAATTTAATAAATATGTGAGTAATGAAGTAGCGATCGCGAACTGAGAGTTGCAGATTATTCTGATTTCCGATCTTAAGACTATTAATTTTCTAAACCTCTTAATCAGGCAATTATTTCAGCTTTTCTTAGTACCATTCGTGTCAGTAAGTTCGTTTCCTTGTGCAAAATTTTCATGACTAGTCTTCAATATAAGCTGTTGATGCTCCGTGCCTGCTTAAATTTAATGCGTATTTCCATACCTTACTGTTCTTTTTTGTTAGCATTGCTCAAGTAGGGAATGGCTGTATCTTTGCTCGGCCAGTTGCTCCAGAGGAAGCGCGATAAGAAAGTTAAAGATATTGCCATAAGTACAATACCAAGCCACCAAGAAGAACGTAATTGTTGCAGTTGCTCTGCTGGAGTGTACGTCAATGAATTAGAGGGTAAAAGTTGCATTGACACAGCCAAAATGTTATTTAGCACATGAAAAGTAACAGGCACAATTAGGGAGCGCGTTTTGATGTAAAGCACCCCTAAAATAATTCCGACTAACGACAATCCAATCGGATTATTGGGATGACCAAAACCGAAAAGCAGCGATGATGACAACAAACCCGCACGGATTCCCCATTTGGTTGCCCAACGTTGTAAAATAACTCCTCTAAAGATGAATTCCTCTGTGATTGGGGCTACTAAACAATACGCCAGACTCGTGATCAAATTAGACTCAAATGAGTTAGACCTATCAACAGATGGACTGTTGGCAACATCACGTAGGACTTGTTCAACAAAAGATGGTGCCCCCAATGACAGTAAGTAAAATGACAACAAGCCCGCACCAATGGAAAACATTATGGTAAGGAGAACCAAGCCCACTAACCGCAACCATCTCTGGTTTTTTGGAAGATCACCTACGACATACTTAAGTTTGACTTTCAAGCGTTGGAGGTCTCTTAGCAACCAAAGGCAAAGTAAAACAAACTGAATGACATAGATTGTTAATACTAAGTCTTGTTGGTTTAATTTTAAGCTGCTGCTTGCTAGAAAAATTCCTAACAGAAAGCCTATAAGTAGGGATAAAAGTATAAAGCGCAGCAGCAAATGACGAAACTTCAGCTTAGTAAAAGGATTACCAATATTTTCAATATTTTGGAGTGCCATTTTAGACATGAGTTATTTTTATTTAAGATAAATAATCAACTCGTGAAGTTCTACAGCAGTTTTCTTTTGCATGAGGTACAAAGTCACTGGTTTTGAGGCTTAGTTGGCAGGAGGTAGGAGGAAGAATAATTTGATTTGTGAATCCTTGGTTCTGTACCTCATTTAGTTGCAAAGTGCTGTATGTGCATATATCGCTCTTCCATCACTCTGGTCAAAGAAAAATCTCAGCTAACTTGTGAAACAAGAGACATAAACTGGGTTTCGAGCTTTATTTTCTAATATTATGGCTAGAATCATCAGTTTTGCCTGAAAGTCTTATGCATCAAAGATTATTGTTTTTCCTCCAAAGAGAGTGATGGAAGAGCGTTAGGTGAGGTGGGTTCTTGAGGCTCTTGAGCCAGAAGAGAGAAAGAAAACAGTGTATTCAGGGGGATTGCGGTAGTAAAATCTACTAAAAATTTCTCTTTACTCCCCCTGCTCCCCTCCGCTAAGAAAGCTCATTTCACGATGATCTAACTTTTTGGCGTTGATCCCAAAAAATTCCAGGGGGGAGAGGTTGGGGCTGGATGGATTGCTACCCAGTCAAGAGAAAATAACGAAAATCTACTACTAGGTGGTGGCAGTGGTAAAGTTGGTGAACCACCATTAATAGATTGAGCTTCAGTGTCTGTAAGTTGAATTTCTTGAAGATAAATATCTTCAATGGCTAGTTTTTTGAAGTTTGGTATCATAACTTTTTGATCAATTAATATCTGATAATTCTAGTGCTGTTGGCTGTTGTTCGGAGTTAATGAATTCGGTCTTAGGTGGTTTTCCTATTGTTCTAGGAGGTTGTGGTCTATTTTTTGTAGGTTGTGAGTTATGATTCTCGCTCATATTAATTTATCTCCTTTGTAGTTTTAATCATTTGACAAAGGAAGAAGTTCAGTCAGGAGGTAGAAAATTTCTGTGATGACGATTATGACTTCAAGGAATGTCATCTCAATTCCGTAATCAATAGAAAATTTTCTTAAAGTTAGACGTTGAATGCTATTACCCGGTTAAATTTAGCCCACCATCAGCCAAGATAATTTCTTATGTAGTTTGAACAAGAGGCAAAGGATCTCTTAGCTTTTAGCAAAAGGGGTGATTTAGATGGAGATTTGACACAACTCTATAAATTAGTCAGCAGTAGCAAAACGATAACTTTGCGTCTCTCCCATCAGTTTATAGCCGATTGCTTCATACATTGAGTTGCTTAAAGGATTATTTTTATCAGCATACAAAAAGCAGTAACGCTGACCGTCAGAAAGTAACTGTTGAGTCAGTGCTGCCGTACAGGTTTTTCCATAGCCTTTGTAGCGGTGTTCTTTTGGAGTAAAGATGATTGAGACTCGAAATCCGTTGGCAGTCTGTCCAATTCTACATCCCATCGAAACTGGGTCGCCATCTTGCCAGACAAAGGCATGACCCTGATTAATTTGACGAGTTGCCCAATTCTGACTATCGGCAGTTGGGCTGCCCAAGGCTTCTTCGCAAAAAGCAGCATACCATTGGCTAACCAGAGGTATATCAGCAACGGCTGCTTTTCGTAATTGACCTACTGCCCAGGTGAAAGAGGCAAGTTGTTCCAAGCGATAGGCAGATAGGGTCATTTCAGGCGTATGGGGTTGCCCAGTGTGCTGAGTCCAGATTTGGGCAAAGCCTTGAGCTACATCTGTTGGAGCATTTACCATTGACAAAGTATTATGTCGCTTCAAATGTTGCACTAGTAAATCGATTCCGCCTAACCCATTCAGCATTGAAATCGAAACCGAGTTGCTCAAACGATTTATCGCCACACCGATCACTTCTCCATTGGATTCTAGAGTAAGTAGGTCATGGCATTGCTTTAACAGTTCCGCTGCCTGAGTAATTGCATAGCACTGGGAGAGCATAGCATGATGCAACGCTTCATTACCCATTAAGAAATCACGCACTCTCTGGTTGAAACTATAAGCATCCTGATGCTGAATCAGTTGCACTTAGGGCTACCTAATACAATGACAATCATCTTATCATGGCGACAATCCCAGATTGTGCAGTAAGCTAATCGTCATTCAAGCTGCAACATAGTTCATATTTAGTTCTCGAGGTTCTACTCGAATTGTTTATATGCTCAGTGGAGAACAATTGCCACGCATTTGCTCAATACCCTAACTTTTATAACAACTCATTTAATCCAGCAAATTTACGCAAGCGCGGTAGACACTGCCCTTGATAAAAACTGCTCAATATTGGAATTGGCAGCCCAAATTCCTCAGACAACTCTCTCCAGCTAACTTCCGGGGGTAAGCGTTTGAGAATTAACACCTGACAATTGACATCGGGACGTTCCTTAATACAAGTACGGCGTAGTTCTCCTTCAGAGTCTGTCTTAGCCCATATCTCCAAGTTTTCAAGAATGAGAGGTGCTTGGGGAGTAACAGACAGGTTATCTACAGGGTCAATGGTTTTGCTTATTCCACGCGATATAGACTGACGAACTTTAAGAGGGAGCGTTGTGGCTTGTTCCCGGTTCTGGTAAAAGTCTTGTAGTCTGTCTTTAAGGTAAGTATTCAGCCAAGCAACAACACTGTCATAAGTAGGATCATAGGTTTGACAGGCCAAATCTTTACAGAGGTTGCGACAGAAATACAACCAAGTTTGTTGCAGTGCATCTTGATAGTAAGGAGTACTTTCCCTCCATAGTTTATTAGAAATCAAACGAATAATTTGTGTGAGTAGTTTCTGACGCTGTGGACTTCCATGTAAGTGTCTACAGATTTGTGTAAGTAAACATTTTAGCTGCTCATCTGGTTTTCGCTTCACTAGGTTGTAATGGGATATATTGTAAATTTCCTGATTTATTGTTTGCAAACGGTTGTTAACCTCTAGACTCCTATTAGAATCTATGGCTCCTGAAGAGCTTTGGGATTCTTTATCAGTTTTAAGAGTAATAAATAAGTGATTTTTGAGTAAATCACTTACTCTTTCGCCTTCTATAGCAATTGGTAGTAATTGCTCTTGTTCCTGATCACCTATATTGATTTCCACAAGAATCTGTTCTAACTCATGATCATCCAGAGCAGCTTCCATAACTTGAGCAATATTGTCTATATTCCCTTGCTCCAGGGTTAAGATATAGCGATTAACTACTTCTCCTTGAGAAGTAAATTTTTGGTTATTACTGTTCTCATACATTTTATTTGCCCTCTTAAATTTTCTCCATATTAAGCGCGTAAGCTTGACATAATTAACCTTGTTTTATTACTTTAGGAGAAGCCCAACACTGAAAGCTTTTCAGAGCTTTAATTTTCAGGTTTGAGTTATTAATTTCATTTACTGTTAGAAAATAAAGGCTCGAAGCTTGACTCAATAAAAGTTTTACACTCTTATTTGATTATTGTTTTCCGAAAGTAGACAAAACAGGGGTAAGCGCAGGATAACTCGCTGTCAGCGTATTTTTAGCAACTTACTTAATACATTAAACATAGGTTGTGAAGAACTTGTGAGGAAATAACACTAAATCCATTTTTTGGGCTTGCTTGCTCCAAACTACCTTGCAAGACTGGCTCTAGCTTCTATCCTCTTGTGGTTATATTTTTAAAACACGCCCTAGTTCACTAGAAAAAGTAACAAATGTGATGCGTTGAAAACGAAGAATGCAAAGTTTTGTAATAATTTTGACCGCATGCAAAAAATTTGAATTTTGGGGTGAAAGCTTAGTACAGCTAGCCACATCAAACATAAGGGCATGATTATGAATTCAACAAATCCCCCTGAAAACGTGATTAGTTGTTTGCAGACTATTCGGATGCGATTGCTGTGGGAAATTACGAACTTTTTCTCGCTGTGGGTGATTCGGACTACAAAGCAGGCATTACCAAAGAAATGTTTGATGCAGTTAGCTCCCAGCTAGCTCCACAGATGTCTGAGGGTTATAAAGTTACTTACTTCGGACATTTTATACAACAAGGTTATCAAACCTATCTGTGGAAACTAAGCTTTGTGGATGGCAAAGATGAGTTTGCGGCACGTATGACTATGAATGTGGACAAAGTTAGTGGTATTTTAATTACATGACGTATCTCATCTCACCATCATTAGGGCGTGTCATCAATTAGCTAAACTTGGATCAGAACTGCTAAAAAAGAATGAATCAAAATCACCCCAAAGTGGAACGAGTAGAGCGTGTTATGTCAGTTTTTAGCCGGACAAGTCAATTTAGATGAGCGGACAATTTAAGGGATTAGTAAGCAGAGGATGAAAATTTAGCACTTTCAACCTATTAGATTTGGCTATTTCTTATCCTAAGCTGTTGCTACTTATACCAGTTTAATATGAAGCTGCATATAATGGTAAGAAGCAAACTCTTAAGTTTAAATAGTCATGAGCCGCCCGTTTAAGATTGAAATAATAGAGAGCGAAGAGGAACTAAAAAAACGTCTACAAACAGTCAACTTGGGAAATCAGAAAGAAAAATTACAGATGTTGTGGTGGATCAAAACCGAACAAGTAAAGGAACAGCAAGAAATCGGAAAACGCTTGGCAAGAGATACTTCAACGGTCACGAGATGGTTGCAGAAGTACAGAACTGATGGACTGTCAGGCTTATTAGAAATCAAGAAAGCGCCAGGAGCAAAACGGAAAATCGATGATGCTGCGATGCCTACGGCGGTAAACTACGCAGCACTTGAGGAGGAGCTAAAAACAGGAAAAGGCTTTAGTAGCTATGGTGCAATAGTTGAGTGGTTAAAAGAAGAACATGGACAAGATATAGAGTATGCAACAGTTTATGCCTGGGTTCGATATCGGTTAGGGGCAAAACTGAAAGTCCCACGCCCTCAAAGTTGTCAACAGGACGAAGAGTTGGTATCGGAATTTAAAAAAAACGGTTCTTGCGTTACTTTTATGGTGTAAATGAAAATTGGCTCAATTTTAATAATCACAATTTACTATGTTCGATGCCTGAAATTGAAATGCTGCAATAGGTTACAAATTTCAAAATACTATCAAATAGCACAGATGCTACCATATAAATGGTAACATCATAAATTTTTCTGCGATCGCTATGAAATTTCCTATAGATCAAATTCTTAATCTTCCAGAGATGAAAGTGTTAGACTGCCAAGAAATTGAGGGCATGGGAATAATTATAACAATAGAGAAATCTGTGAATTATTCTACTTGTCCCTCGTGTAGAAAAATTACTCACAGTATACATCAAAACCATTGGCGGATGATTCATGATTTATCTTGGAGTGAAAGAACAGTTTTATTGAAAATAAATCGTCGTCAATTCAAATGTCATAAGTGTAAAAAAGTCTTTAGTGAAAAGCTAAACTTTGTAGATTCAAGCAAAGGATATACTAAAAGATTAGCGGCTCAGATAATTCAACAAGTATTAAATAGCAATATTCATAGTGTCGCCGAAAGAAATGACTTAAGCGATGAAGAAGTAGAATCAATGTTAAAAGGACAAGCATCACAAATATTAAACATAAATTTAAGTCAATTAAAAAGGTTAGGCATAGATGAAATTGCCTTGGTTAAAGGACAAGGTAATTATTTAGCACTGTTGGTAGATTTGGATACTCATAAACCCATTGAAATAGTGAAGTCCAGAAGAATGGAAGAAATCCGCGAAGTCCTTGTGAATTGGGATATTCAGGTGCTGAAACAAATCCAAGAAGTGAGTATTGATCTCTGGTCGCCTTATAAAAGCTTAGTAGAAGAATTAATGCCTAACGCTAACGTAACTGCTGATAGATTTCATGTAATGAAACAAGTAAATGATGAGTTAGATGCTATGCGTAAAGCTGAAAAGAAGGCAGCAATGTCACTAGAAAATAAATCAGAAAAAGACAGAATATTAGAGGGATTAAGTAAAAGCAAATATAGCTTGATCAAAAATGAAGACTCTTTGAACGAAAAGCAAAAATAAAAGTTAAAGTCTGCTCAAGAAGTTTCACCAATTTTGGCTAAAATGCATCAACTCAAAGAAAATTTTCGGGATATATTTGAATTAACTAAATATTGGGGAGATAGTGTAATTAAATTATTAGATTGGATGCATGAAGCACTTTCATATTTTCCGAAAAGCATAGGTACAATGGTTAGATGCTTTGGAGAAATAGTAGGTTATTTTGATGGAAAAACTACGAGTGGTATTGTAGAAGGAATTAATAATAAGCTGAAGTTGATTAAAAGACTTGGATATGGCTTTCGTAACTTTAGCAATTTTCGACTCCGCAGTTTATTAAACTGGCACTTTAGTATTAATTCTCCATAAAAGTAACGCAAGAACCCGAAAAAATACAGAAATCTCCGAATTACAAAAACAAGAGAATAAAGAACTCTCGTCACGCCGAATCGCTGTTGAACACATGATATGTCGGGTAAAAATATTTCGAGTAGCCAGTGATAGATTCCGTCTAGCTCGACATCGATATAATCAGGTAATTCTGACTGTTTGTGGGCTGGTAAGGTTAAGAATTAATCGGTTATTTTCTGTTACTCTTAGTACTTAATTTGCTATTTGTAAATTCATTTATTCTGATTCTACGTTTTTGCTCTAATTCCATTTTTTTCTCTCTCAATGCCTTCAAACCCTTATTTCCTCGTACAGCCAGATGGCGATCGCTCCTTCCGTGCAAATCCTTGTAACTCTCTCCTGGTAAGCTTTCATGATTCGCGGATGAGTCTATTGGGTGGAAATACACCAGCCTAATAAACCTATACAGGTGATTAGGTGGAAAAATTCAGTATAACCGTCCCTTCTTCTGGCGGGCTGGATTGCTTAGGTTTTATTTACTATCCAATTGGTATGCGTTGACCTTATGGAGTAATATCCGAATGGCACGCTTGTTAAGCTGAAGGGTGAGTGACGTAAGGATTGCAGAGGGGCAGGGGTGCAGGGGTGCAGAGGGGAATTTCTAAATATTTGCTCGTATGCCTAAAATTTCTTCTTTCTCCCCTGCTCCTTCGCTCCTCTGCACAAGAGCTGCCTCAACGATTTTCCTTTTTCTTAGTGCCATTCCATTCTTGCCCTTTACTCTTTACCTAATAAATCGTCAAGTTCCCTTGGGGAATTACTAGAGCAAAACGAGCAGCGAGCGCCCACGCTAATTTGACCTCAATGCGTAAGTTCTCAACCTTAGCAATCTAAAGAAGAAGCTGCTTGTTGGCTAGCTGTATTTGATGCTTCAATCAAAGGTTTGGCAACATTTAACACAGCTTGTACCAGACGAGAACCAGCTTTTTCTGGGGAGCCAACGTCAAAAGGAGGTAGTGGATTATACTCCAGCATCAATTCAATAAATTTGGCTGTATATTCTCCAGATAACATAGCAGCAATAGTTAGAGCAAAATCAATCCCTGCTGTGACGCCGCCACCTGTGATCCGGTTTCGGTCTACTACTACTCTTTCGTTACTTACTTCTACCCCCATTAATGTCAGCTGCTCTCGAAATGCCCAATGACAAGCTGCACGGTATCCTTTGAGTAATCCCGCCGCGGCCAAGATTAAAGAACCAGTACACACAGCAGTCACATACTTAGCTGTCTGTGCTTGCTTTCGCAAAAATGCTAACATCTGGGCATCTTGCATCATTTCCACAGCCCCAAAAACACCACCAGGAACGCATAGTACATCAAGTTGCGGACATTCATCAAAGATAGTAGTCGGTAAAATAGTTAGTCCGCCATTACTAACAACTGGTTCGAGAGTTTTCCACAATAGCAAAACTTGAGTATTGGGCATGGATGAAAACACTTGATGTGGCCCAGTAATATCTAGTTGGGTCATATCAGGATAAATTACTAAACCAATTGTATGTTGAAGCTGATTTTCCATACTTAAATTTCAGACGCTGTAATGATTACAGTTATCGTAGAATTGAATATGTTGGCTGCCAATTACCCAGTTGAGTACATTTTTGCCCATGTCTGATACTTTCAGTAGACCGAAAAGTTTGGCGATCGCTCTGTAATGAATGCCTATCCCAGTAAAATTTTGCTTAATACTTATAATTTTAAATACTAGTGTCGAGAAGCTCTCTTGGACTCAGAATATAAGTA
>JAHHHS010000194.1 GCA_019359215.1 Nostoc indistinguendum CM1-VF10
TACGGAAATTAAGTTGTCTTGGTTCTGTTCGGATTTCTCCTCTCTTTTGAACCAATCCCTCTTATTGAGCATATTTACTCATTCCGAGGAACGAATCGCACTCAGCCAAAGATGGCGTACTGTGCGTAAGTGAGGGTCAGGAATTTTTGGGGGATAAATCGAGGTGGTAAATGAGGTTTTTGGGGTCGAAATCCTTATATTTACCTTGTAAATACCTTGGAGATGCCATTGCAGAACCTTATTTTTGACATTCTCCAAAAGAGAGCATCTAAAATAGTTCAAGCCCAACTTGATTTATCACGAGATTACTTGTGGACTGTTTACCCCAGAACACTATAATCACCAAATGGTATAGGGCTTTCGGTGAGTTTAATAAGTGTGAAGACACCATCGGAATATACCGAATCAGTTAAGGCAGAATTTCAGTCACTAGCTGATAACTTTTCTGTACAAAGAGTAGTTGTATACCTTGAGTAGGCAGGACTGTGGTCGGGTAGCGGGATTATAGCGATATAGTCCTGCTACCCGACCACAGTCCTGCCCATTACATAGCTTGAAATTTTGCCGCTCACTTACTTATTTATTAATTTCTAAATAGCTCTCCCAAAAAGCTTTATTAGTAAGTTCAGGTAGTGTTTGTCTGTAAAGTTGCTTCAATTTAGAAAATCCAATTGTCATTTGTAAACATATTGCTATTGTCTTAATAAAAACTCTAAAGAACTCCAATCTTGAAATTTTTACGACAAACCCTTCCTGGTTATTTAAGTTATAGTACAAAGCTTTTCTAGCTCTAAAAAAATTAATAGGTCTATACCCATATGTTGGAACAATTGTATATCCTTTTTCAGATAGCTTCTTATCTGTGTGAAATAAAATAGAAGGTAAAAGATGCCCATTTAATGTAATTACCCTCATCAAACGATGCAAGCCATTTTCTTTTTCAGCAATGCTTTTCTCATACTTTCCATAAACAAAAGGTAACTCTGGTTTTTTGATAGCTTTCTCTCCCATACTTAAAACTTCCAAGTTTTTCTTTTTAGGGTCAATAGTTTTTAAGTAGTCAGGGCCTTTTAATAAATCTGAGGCTGCCTGTAGAATGAGATTTGCAGTTTTATACCTATAGCAAAATGCTTCTCTGATACTAAATTTAAAAATCTTCTTTATTGCTCCTATACTGCTGAAGTTATCAGAGTAAAGCATACTTAAAAGCATTTCGTTTTTTTTAGAGTAGTAATGTTGTGGTGCAGGAGAACACTTACTTTCAAATGATTCATGCCATACACATATACCATTTAGAGTTACAATTTTTTGCTTTAACCTTATAGCCAATTCTATGTCATCACCTCTTACAAAAAATGGATAGGGTAGGCTAATATCATCTATAATTTTTGTAGGAAAGCAAAATAGCCACCAGCCATTGTAGTTAATATATTCCTCAATTTCGTTGAATAAAACATTTTTTAAAACTCTTAGATCGAGATCGGGCTTGACTCTGACAATTTCATCATCCCAGATAGCGCCATTCTCATGCTGAATATACTTCTTGTCTAGCTTTAACATACTGCCACCAGTACATACACTCTTGTCATTAATAACTCTTTGAAAGTTATAAATTCTTTCAAAAGCTTCTGGGGCTACAACCACATCATCATCCATAAATATGATGTGAGAAAAATCAGATTTACGCTCTAAAACTTCTATAATTCCTCTAGTATACCCACCACTTCCTCCTGTATTCTTGTTGGGTATTAGATGAATTTTATTATTTGGAAAATTATTTAACGTTCCACCGTTGTCAATCACAAATATTTCAAACTGATTTTTTAGATCCGACTTACTAAACAGGAATTCTTCTAATAAATGGATGTTTTTATAAACATAATTTTCTCTTTTATATGTACATATAACGATAGCAATCTTCTCATTATTCTCTGTAGAAATATTTACATTTGTGTGAAAGGAACCACCTGTAAATAAACAATTATCTTCTAAAGCCTCAATTTCAAGATAGAATAATCCTTTGTATGCCTGTATATTGATATCACTGAACGCGCTGACTTCATCTAAAGTCCTAGTAGTAATTAATTTCTGATTAACTAAGTTCACAGATTCTGAGAAATAATCTACATGTAAAAGCTTAGTCTGAAACTTGCCTTGCAAATATAAGTTAAGATTTATCGTCTTTACGCTTGTATGTTCTTGCCATTTCTGGGTTGAGAAAGCATTAAAGTAAGTATCAAAGCTGATAATTCCACCCTCTTTGAGTTCAACTCTATTTTGCTCATAATTCAGCAAACACTTGGAATTTAATCTTAAAAAAAGTTCTTCTACAGTACAAATATCTGTATTTGGTATAATTATATTTTGTAGCTTAATGGCAGTTTGTGTGTTTTTATTGTCCAACGTTGGGGTTACAAGAACATTTGTCATTTATATTTCCTCCGTGTTAGAAATTGGAATTAACTAGCGTCATTAATGCCAGCAATGGGAATACTCCGACTGCAAACGGAAAGACATTCGCTGCAACGATCAATACAGGAAAAACACTCACTGGCAAGCTAATTTTGTTCAACAATATCCCATTGTTCACCACACTCCATAGGGCTTGCGTTGTAGATGCCGAGAAGAAGTTAATCACTACCAGTCCCGTAAACACTGCCAGCACATAGTTGAAAATTGAGTTGCCATAATAAAAGGCGAACGCAGTGCCAAAAATTGTTGTATATACTCCTGTCATCAGTAGTGGATTGAGCAGCGACCAATACACCCCTAAAAACGATCCTCGGTAACGCACCTTTAAATTCCGCGCTACCATTACTTGCAGCAATTCCCAGTAATGCTGCACTTGCGATCGCTTCAAACTCGCTTTCAATTCCAAGAGCATCTAGAAGTACCTACACCACAAATAAAAAAGATAAATAGAAGCAGTAAAATTTTCAGAGAGCTAGCACGTCTCTCCACTAAAAAAAGCTTTATTGAGATTCGCTTTATGCAGATTTATCCCTGCTGTCCAGCCAACGCGAATTCCGTCAAAAGTTTGCTGGGTGTACTTGATTAAAGTTAAAATTGGAAGATTATGTGTGAATTTGAGGCGAATTATCCTCAGTAAGCAGCGATAGGTTATAAGTAACATCAAACGAGTAACAAAGATGGCAAATGGAACTTTTTTAAACCCGTGCTTCAAAGCAAAGTATGTTGTATTTTTTGCTAGGGAATACCAACAAGTGAGATGCTTTTGGTCAATTCGATTGTGGCTGGGTTGAGGATAGTGATTTACAGTAATATCGGCGTAGTTAACTTCATACCCTGCCTGAATTAGACGTAAACAAACATCTGTTTCGTCGAGAAAGTAATCAAAAAATTCATCGTAGCCGTTAATTTTATCAAGCAAATCTTTTCTAAAAGATGAATTGGTGCCCATTAAACCGTTAAACCAAAAGCCGTTTGGTTGGTTATAATCGGCAGCATCAGCAGGACGGATTGCAATTGTTTCGCTGAAAAGATTGGTAATACCACGACAGAATTGTAGGGGATGGCCGGGACGAGTTAAGTCTTTAACTTTACCTCCAACCGCAGCACACTTGTCTCCATGCAACGAATAAGTCAATAGCATTTGCTCTATCCATTCCGGTGGCGCAATTGCATCGTCATCAAAAAAAGCAATTATTGAACCTGATGCTAACCTGATTCCTGCATTTCGGGAGTAACTGATATTTTTAGGCTCTACTTCCAAGTATTTAACTTTTAATCTATTTTGGCTAATTAAACGATGGACTGTTTCATTAGTCTCTGTTTTTGAAGAGGCATCAATCACAATGACTTCAAAATCTTGATAGCTAATGAGTTCGAGTGATTGAAGTGCTTTTTCTAAAAACTTGGGGCGATCGCTTGTGCAAATTACAATTGAAACAAAGGGAAATATTGAAGTTGATGCTAAGTTCGGCATATATGATAACTTGAGTTTGCGAAGCGAACCTGCCAGTATATCTGCCACATTTGCCTAATAGTCTGCGTAACTGCCTGGGCCAAAGCTAAAAGATTAATCGAAACTGGTACGTAACCATTACCCGTAAAATAATAAACTTGTCTTGCCAAATTGAGAGCGTAAATTTCAGGTTTTTGATAGGTAATGATAGCTATATCAATTGGCTTCCAAAAACAAGCAAATAGCCACAGCAAAAGACGTTTAGCTAATTCTTTAGGTGGACACCATAGAGTAAGTTTTTGCTCCACCTCCATCTTGGTTAAAACTTGGCTTTGTAAATTATCTTGATAAATGCTAGATTGTACAAAAACCTTGGCTGACTGATTAATAATTTCATTTAAAGAATATTCAATATAGTTTGGTGTTCTCGGTATTTTCCCCCGAACGCCCGCAAGGAAATCTTGAAAACCTGCAAGGGAAACTTCAGTTAAAAAGTAGCGTCCTGTAATAGCGTAATAAACTAGCCGTGGCAAACTCACAACAACTCTTTTTAATACCAGTTCGGGCCGGTGTTTTTGCCAACAGTAACAAAGATTGCGCTCATCGTAATAATTAACCCAGGGCCTGCATTTAAAATCAGGTGAGTGATGCCAAACAATTGAAGCTGGATTCGCTGCTATAATCCAACCGCCTTGTTTGGCTCGCAAGCACCACTCTACATCATCAAAGTGTAAAAAGTAATCCTCAAATACTCCAATTTGCTGGACAGTTTCTTGGCGCACTAATAGCGATGCAGCCGCACAAACATCCACACTAATATAGGGTCTGCCTTTTAGGATTTCCTCTGTTGAAATGTTACTATAGTTACTATAGTTGGTTTTCAAGTGTGCTTTTGCACTATTGATAAAGCTACCTACTTCTTGAATTGTATTGGGTTCTTGTAACTTACGAATTTGAGAACCAACTAAGCCTACTTCCTGATAGTTTTGCAAAGTTGTAACTAGGGCACTGAGAGCCAAAGGTTCTAGACGAACATCATCATCAAGTAGCCAGATATAGTCATATTCAAGCTTGCTAACTACCTCTAAACCATAAGAAAAACCCCCAGACCCGCCTAAATTACTACCTGTTTGCAAAACCTTGACAAGAGAAGAATAGTGTTGCTCTAAGTAAGCTTGAGTACCATCACTTGAAGCATTATCTATAACATAAGTATCAAGCTCTATATACTGCAAGTCTAGTTTAGTAATGTCTTCAAGCAATAAACAGACATGATACAATTTATTCCAAGTGACAATAATAGCAGCTACTTTTGCACTTCTCATGAATTTTATCGGGTTCATTGTGGTGAGTCTCAACTGGAGTACCAGAAATTGCTATACCAATTTTAGAAATCTCCAAATTACTATATAGCTAGATATTAATTTTCATGCATTACCTAGCTAGAAATATAAACTTGAGAGGCACAAAAATGACGCTTTAATTCCAAATTAAAGCTTTTCTTTGTTGAAATTCATTCTATCTAAAGATAGGGTAAATGTTAAAGTAGAGTGTTACTTCAAATACAACCTAGTATGTCCTCAAAAGGGCGTAGATATGGCATAGCTGACATCAGGGGCAACAGAAAAATAAGCATTCCAGCTTTTCAGGAGCGGCCACTTTATCCTTTAAAAGCGGGCATCTTATCCTTGAAGTGACACTTTTGGTCACAGTATGGTTCACAAATTGGTCATGCAATGGGTAAAAGCACAGTAAGAAAAACTTATTTCTTAGTTTATTCTTACTCGTGCTGCTTACCATAAGCAAATACATCATAATTAGGAAGATGACATTGGTTTACATCTATGTGATTGATGTTGTACTTAACTATACTTTGTGAACGATTCATAAGATTTAGGTTTACTTCTGCTCGGATTCGTTGAGCAACTTTTCTAAGTCACTCAATAGCCTCTCCAACTTCTTGCGTTTTTTATCGTCTTTCCACAACTGCGCTTGTTGTAAACGCTTACCTATTTCTGCATAGCGGTTGCTCAAGTTTTTGGAAGGTGTTGCTTCTGGCATTGTCTCTGCTGATTGCAGTTGCTTTACTAATTCCTTAATTTGAGTTAACGACAGATTTTGAGCAATTGCTGAGGAGAGTACATCAGCACGCTTTTGCTCGTCTTTGACTCGTGCTATTGTTCGTGCCTTGGTAAATTCCATCTGACCCTGGCGCAACACGTATAGTACATTTGACGGTAAATTCAGCAACGGCAAGCGGCTTGTACGAAAGCTTTCCGCATTAAATCGACCAATACCTGCCAAGATAATTTCAATTTCTTCAAGTTGACGGGAAACGTTTCCCGTCAATTCCAAATCACGTTTTTTCGCATTGGCAGCAACGTTTAGAATTGATTTTACGTCTTCAGTGCTGACATCCAGATTTATCGCCAGCAGTTCTAGTATCGCTTCCACTTCTTCTACTGGGTTGAGGTCTTCGCGTTGTAAATTTTCGAGTAACGCGATTTGCAGAGCTTGCCGATCGCTCAGTTCTTTACTGACAATTGGGACTTCAGCTAATCCAGCCTCCTTTCCTGCCCTCAGTCGCCTTTCTCCAGCAATTAATTCATACTCTCCATTGCCGAGCGGACGGACTAACAAGGGTTCTAAAATCCCGTGTTCGCGTACCGACTGCACAAGCTGTGACATTTTTTCGGGGTCGAACCAACGGCGTGGTTGTTTTTTGGCAACTCGAATTTTGTGGATGGAAATGGTGGTAGCAGCAGATGTCTCCACATCCATAGTTAATAAATCTTCAACGCCACGCATCTTAGGGACTTCCAGGCGTTTTTTTGTCATTACAGCTTCTCCATGCCTTGGGCAATCTTCTTTAAAACTGTAATTGCTGGATGCTTTGGAGCATAAACTGCTAGAGGTTGACGACTCATTGCAGCATCAGCAAATGCAGTGGCGCGAGGAATCGCGGGATATACCTTAGCAAGGGATGATAACTGTTGTTCTAGAGCTTCCAGGATTAGTTTATCTTGATTGGCATTGCTGTAAAGTGTAGGAACAATGCCTGCGATCGCCAGTTTAGGATTAACATGTTTTCGCACCTGTTTAATTGTATCGAGTAACAATTCCGTGCCTTTGAAAGCTTTGAAGTGAGTTTGGATGGGAATTAAAACATGGGTTCCTGCTGTTAAAGCTAAAATGCTCAACACTCCCAAGGATGGCGGACAGTCGATGAGGATAAAATCATATTGATTGCGTATAGGTTCTAAAGCTTGCTTGAGACGAGTTTCCCTCGCCATCACGCTAGCTAATTGTAGTTCCACCCCACTAAGCGAAATATTAGCTGGTAATAAATCCATGCCATGCAAATCGCGTTGAATTGGTAATGGCGTTTCTTCATTGAGAATGACATCACCAATAATTTGTTCAAGTTCGTGTGGTTCTAGACCCATAAAGGTTGTAAGGCTTCCCTGTGGGTCCATGTCGATGAGAAGTGTTTTATGTTTCTTCAGGTGTAGTTGGTAGCCGAGGTTCATGGTGAGGCTCGTTTTCATGACTCCACCGGCTTGGTTGAATACTGCGATGACTTTAGTCACGGGTGTCAGGTAAGCTTGTTATTCTGTTTTACAGCATAGTTTAGGTTGAATAAATCAAATTGGGAAACTTCTGTGACAAATTTTGTCCAAAATAGTATTGACACCAAAACTCAGCTACTTCCAGCAGCATAGTCAGGGATTCGGGAATCAAACCTGTGCCATATTGAGGCTTATAGCCTTCTATGAATTCTCTAGCTAATCTATAAGCATAGTAGGGAAAATCCTGCTCAACAAAACAGCGTATAGCATACTCTAGTTTGAGCAGTTCACCACTCTTGACAAAACGTACAGTAGTCCAAGAGACATTACGGTAATCGTCTCCTTGCAACTCATCGATTTGTCTCAACATCTGACATAGGAATTGTTTCCCATCAGGAGTGGGGGTTTCCAGGTAACGCTCCATCTGAGTAATGGCATCAGCAATCAGAGTTTTGTTCTGCTCCCATTCTTCAGGACTCTTATGACTGGCACAGTCAGCATCGTTTATTTGCTGCTGAACCAGTTTTGACATGTAAAGAGCAAATTGCTCTGCGGCAACTTCATCTTGACAAAGGCTTTTGATGCTAGTCAAGCGCGTGATAGGTAACGCCAACCTAAAATTTTCAGTACGAAGTTGTTTAGCTGTTTCAACCAATTTTTTTATTTTGGTAGCGTATGCTGAATGATGGCTTTTCTTTTTCATGGAGGTTTAGCAGTTTGCTGGATCTTGGCAGACTATTTTTTGTATAGACTGGAAACTAGACTAAACTTTTAGACTGAGGTATTGCTGCCCTTCTTTAGTACAGGACGCAAAGAAGGAGCGTTTTATCTCATAAATCTACCCCATAAAGTGTCAATTAGCTCCGACTCAACTCAAGTTACTGTCGAATAGTATTTATATAGCAGTACATTATTGTTCAAGGCTTGGTAATAATTAAAATATGGTTATCAATTTCTCCTCCGTAACACTACCTCAGTCTGAAAACTTGAAGTTACATATCCTACTAGAACGTAATCATGAAGGAAATGTAATAGCTTCTGTCCTAGAATTTCCCAACACTCAGGTTGAAGCACCTACTACTGAACAAGCTGTGCAAGAATTGAAAACACTTTTGTCAACTCGTCTTGAAAAGATAGAAATTATTCCATTAAAAATTCAATTGTCTCAAAGCGAAGCAGAAAATCCTTGGATAAAATTTGCGGGTGTGTTTAAAGACGATGCAGATTTTGCTGAAATTGCTGATCATCTCAGAGCAGAACGTAACACAATAGATGAAGAATAAAAGGCTGAGGATTAGATTCAGATTGAGAAATGCAGGATGAGTCTTTATATACTCGACACAGACCATGTTTCGCTTTTACTTCAAGGAAACCAAGCCGTTATATCTAAAGTTGCTCAAGTTTATCCCAATTTGGCTATCACCATTGTCACAGTTCAAGAGATTTTTAACGGGTGGGTAGTCAAAATTAATGACCGGACTGAATCTGCTAACTTAGTAAACCTTTACACTAAACTGTGGACTACTCAAGAGTATTTCAAAGGAGTGAGAATACTCAACTTTGACAATACTGCCTACACTTGCTATCAAGATTTACTTAGAGAAAACCAGCAACTAAACAAAAAAAGACTACAAAAAGATTTGCGAATAGCTGCGATTGCTCTAAGGGCGAATGCGGTGATGGTTACTCGTAACCAAAAGGATTTCTCTCAAATTCCCGATTTGGTGCTAGAGGATTGGACACATTGACTACATCCTCTGCTATCAATTTTGATATCAAAGCAGGAAATTACAGAGATAGCATTACTAATTGACACTTGCCTTCTTCCGCAAGGAGTATTTTGCTCCGAAGTGAATGTTTTGATTAATGCCCCTGCTTGTTGCCGTATGATAGACGTTATTGGAAAGGCGCATTATCAATAACGTAATAGTGAGCATTTATGCCTAATGAGCCAATTTGGGGAGAGCTAGTTAAAGTTGAATTGGAGGCGTGTTTAGATGCACCTCTAGCTCGATATTTTGACGCGCAACTTGACAGTGACCCGGATGTGTTGGCGCAGCTGTTGGCAGATAAACGCAACCCCAATACCAAAAGGGCTTACGAGAAAGATATTAAAGATTTTTTTGTAAAGATGACGAGCTTACCGCCGACTGGTGATAGTGTGCTGGAGTTTCTGCACTTGCAGCGAGAGCAGGCGGTGATGGTGGTGTTGAAGTACAAGGCGATGTTGATTAAATCTGGGCTGCGGGAGGCAACCATCAATCGGCGGCTGGCGGCGATTAAGTCGTTGGCGAAAATGGGGCGGAAGTTGGGAGTGTGCAACTATTCCCTAGAAGATGTGTCGGGGGAGAAGGTTAAGGCATATCGGGATACGCGGGGTGTTGATAGCAAAGCGATAGCTGTTGTGATTCAACAATTTGATAGGGAAACGTTGATTGGTAAACGCAACTATGCAATTTTTCTGGTGCTGTGGGGTTTAGCGTTGCGTCGCCAGGAGGTATGCCATCTTAATGTGGGGGACTTTGATTTTTATGGACGCAAGTTGAGAGTTTTGGGGAAGGGTAAGGGAACCAATGAAGAATATTTGGATATGTCCAAAGATGTGGCGGCTGCTCTTGCAGATTGGTTAATTGCTAGGGGTGATTTGAATGCCAATTTACCGATATTTACAGCATTGGATTTTCATAATGAAGGGCATAGATTGACTACCGATGCCATCTATAAAATAGTGGCTACTGCTTTTAAATCGGTGGGAGTCAAGAAACCCATGTCACCGCATAGGGTCAGGCATTCGGCGATTACGGCGGCGCTTGATGCCACTGATGGGAATATTAGAAAGGTGCAGAAGTTGAGCCGTCATGCTGACCCCAGAACGTTGATGATTTATGACGATAATCGGAATAAAGACCTGTGGGAGATGTCGGAATTGTTGACGGGTATGTTGAAGAATTCGGGTGAATAAAAATTAATAAAGTGACTAGTTATAGTAGATTAGTCTTATTCAAGGATTAGTAATTTTAGCCTTTAACCACTAAGTTTTCAGGTTTATGCAGGACATTATTACCTCTAATATTGTGATTGCTTACACAGGGAGCATCCCAATTTTGCAAAAAGGTGGTGAAAAGCAGATATTATTCGCGATTATTCCTCGCGAATAATATTGGGGTTGTAGATCAACACAAAAATTCGAGAGAATAAAAAGAGTTGAATCCAGAGTAGAAAGCCAATGACCCCAGAAGATAAAAAACAGTTAGATGCACACGTAAAAGCCATCGCCAAAATTCTGTATAAAAACACGCCACCTGAAAAAGTTGAAACCTTTGAAGGCATAGAAACAGCCGTTCGAGATCAAGTACTGGAACACGTCAGCCCGAAAATCGCCTTTTTTTTGTCGGAGAAAAGACAGGAACTAGCAGAGGACGCAGCCGAACCATAAGAAGCATACCCAATATGCTGTCTTTACGTTGTGCTTACTTAAATGGAAAACTAGCACCCACTTTCTAAAAGTTCAAATCAATCCCACAAACTCTCACAATGTTTTTCTTCGCGAGTTATAATCGCGAATAGATTTGTGTATCTGTGTATGCCAAGACCAAGAACCAACGATATTGAACAGGATAAAATAGCTCGATTTGAGCGGATTAAAAAAGCGATTACCGCCTTAGAAAAACAACAAAAACAAATATTAAAGCAGGGTGATCTGGCTCCAGAAGGTGCTTGGGTAGCGCGTTATCAGGTTAGTCAAAATCGCAAGAAATATTGGTACTATAAATTACAAGTTCCGACTCCATCTTTACCATGTGCGACATCATCAAAACTGAGTAAATACAAGCATTTAGGCAAGGCTGGTACTCAAGAACATATTGATGCTGTTATGTCAGTTTTTAGACGTTCTATTGGGGATGATATACAGAGAATAATTGATACTCTTGATGAGTGTCTTCTAGATATTAGTTCTGGGTCTGAGCAAGAAGAGGAAGAGCCACAAGATTAAGCCCCTTTATTATTCGCGATGAAATCTCGCGAATAATGTTTCTTTGTTTATTTTTGCCAAATTGGGATGCTCCCGCAATTAGAGATAATAAGATTTATGTTGCCAAAAGTCCCGAAATATCTTTATCTAATAATTTAATATTTTTAGATGTTGAAGGTATACCTGATCAAGAGTTTTATTATTTAATTGGATTGATAATTATCAAAGACAATATTATTAGTAGTTTTTCTTTTTGGGCTGATGAGGGAAGTGATGAAGAAGGAATTTGGAAAGCTTTTTTAGAAATATTAATTAACTATGACGAGTTGACATTACTTCATTACGGAAAATACGAAATAAATTTTCTCGAAAGAATGAAAAAAAAGTATGGTGGAGATGATATTTTGTTTGAGAAAATAATAAGCAGTTCAATAAATGTTTTATCTCTTATATATGCAAATATTTATTTTCCTACGTACTCAAATAGTCTAAAAGATATTGGATTTTATTTAGGATACAAATGGTCTGAAAAAGGTGCTAATGGACTCAAAAGTATTGTTTGGAGATATGAATGGGAAAATACACGAAATGACTTTGTTAAGCAACAAATTATTACATATAATTTAGAAGATTGCCTTGCTACTAAGTGTGTTGCTGAAGCAATAGTAAATATTTCCGGGTTAGGTGAATTGGACATGACTTTTATTGAGGATATAAAAACTGAAAAAACCAGTAAATTTGAGAAAACTAAGTATATATTTAAAGAGTTAGAAATTGTTAATAAATGTGCTTATTTTGATTACCAAAGAGAAAAAATATTTTTTCGTAATGACAAGAGGAGAGCTGCATCAAGGTTAAAAAAGAAAAAAATTACTCCTGAAAAATATCCCATAAATAAAAGTATTGAGATAGCCACACCAGAAAGCTGTTATGAGTGTAGTAGTTCTAGACTAGGAAAAATTAATCAAGCATCTAAAACCTTAGTCAATCTAAAGTTCTTTGA
>JAHHHS010000195.1 GCA_019359215.1 Nostoc indistinguendum CM1-VF10
TGATTTTTATGACTCTAAACTAACACCAACTATCTCAAAGCCCGATCGCTACGTTTTTACGCAAATATCAAAGTTTTGCCTCAAAGCTTTGAACAGTTTGGCTTTGGAGTTTTCGGACAAGTCTAATGTCTACTTTTATTTGCGAACGGCTAAATCCAATTGATATTATTCGAGAGGAGATTCTTGAAGAACTCAGAAAAGTTGAATTTAATCTTAGTTCTATTGAAAAAGTTATAGCGCTTTGCACATCAGAAAAAGACTCGCCTTTAGCAAAATCTTTTCTGCAAGCAAGAGCAGATTTAATTGTCGCTAGAGCCAAGATAGAAAATGCTATCTTAGAAAAGATAGCTGGTCAGATTGAAGGTCTTCAATTAGAGCTAAAGGCAAGCATTAGCAGTTTGAATAAAGAATTAAAAAAACCCGAAAATGAAACTGCACTTTTAGATGCGATTCAAAAAGTAACTGGCATTGCAGCACGAATTCTTCTACAGGTATAGAGCTTATAAAGCTTATCAAACCAAGGTGGAACAGTCATATTTGTAAAGTTAATCATCCAATACGGTTTGGATAAGCACTGACAATTAGATCTACCTTGCTATTTAAGAGGGACTAAGGGGTATTTTTAAGGACTGTACGCTTTATCGAACCGTATTGGGCGATCGCCTTCAGATTCTGCAAAGGCGAATGTGTCTACACCTAATGCTGCTTGAGTGGGATAAACGATAGAATTTAGGCAAAGACTTTATCTTTCTAGTTAGCTGTCTACGATGTCTGCAAGAGATAGGTTTCAT
Organism: Nostoc indistinguendum CM1-VF10; assembly: GCA_019359215.1. Taxonomy (GTDB): domain Bacteria; phylum Cyanobacteriota; class Cyanobacteriia; order Cyanobacteriales; family Nostocaceae; genus Nostoc; species Nostoc indistinguendum. The sequence continues at coordinate 792 of JAHHHS010000195.1, forward strand.
GAACTGGTTAGAACTGCTCTTGAGAAGGAAGTGTGGATAATTACTCATGATCCGTACCACATTGATTTGGGGTTTGTTGATTTTTACATCGACTTGGATGCAGAACTGTTGCTGGCAGCGACAAAGGATGAGGAAAAAATTTCTGAGTTCCATACTGCAATTGGACAATTTATTAACTACCGCATTGCTTTGGAAGATGATGATCCAGAGCGGTGGTTGTATTTGGCAGTTCCGCTCGACGTTTATAAGCGATTTTTCAGATATCCATTTATTCAAACGGTCATTGTGCGTAACAAAATTCCCCTTTTAGTGTATGACACACAAAAACAGGAGATTGCAGAATGGATAAGCTAATTTTGTATCGTGAACTAATTCAGAAATTATTGACGGCGCGAGCAAAGTTGCGTTCTAAGAGCGATCCAATAGAAAGTCAAACCATTTTTGATACTATAAAAGACCACTATCAGCTTGTGCATGTGGGATGGAAAGATAGTAGTACCCGGATTTATGGCTGTGTGCTGCATATAGATATCAAGGATGGGAAAATTTGGGTGCAGCATGACGGAACGGAGGATGCGTAGGCGTAGCCCGTCGTAGACATCGCAGATCAACTTGTGAGCGAGGGAGTGCCTAAGCAAGATATTGTGATAGCATATCATGCACCTCATGTAAGGCAGTATACAGAGTTTGCTGTAGGCTAAACCTATTTAAAAAGCCTGTTTGTGAGTAACGATCACAAACAGGCTTAACTTTTTTTATACTTCTAATTAAGCTTGTTCCCAAAGCTGACGTACATAATCAGGTAGCCAGCTAGCAATTTCCTGAATTCGTTCTTCGGAAAGTTCGTCTTTAGTGGCAGAAAACACTGCTTTAACCGCTTGCTCTCGGTCTACTGTTCCCGGTTTTCCGCCTTCATTAGCAACTCGGAACAGGAAGCGATCGGAATCAATCTTGAAGATGCCTGGGCCTTGCCAAGGTGGACGAACCCGGCTCAAAAATCTCACAAGTGGATTGCTGTCTCTCCAGAGATCAGACACTTCAAACTGGAGTGCTTTTTCATCCGTAGGCACAGCCTCTGTATGCAGTTCTGCTTCGACGCGATCGCTAGCTTCTGTCGTCATCAAGTCGCGCATAACGCGAAACACAACTTCGCTAAAGTCTCTTGCGTCATACAAATCCGCAAATCCGCTTTTAACCATGACCTTTTCCAGAAACGAACGATGTTCGTCTGCGATCGCAGTTCGAGTATCTTCAATCTCTGTTGGGTCAACTTCTGGAATATTTGTTCTAAAACTTTGATCTGGCATTGTTTTTTCTTCTGGTTATTAATTTTGAGTCTTTATGCTTACTTTATGTAAGGTCGCACAAATCAAAAACCCTTGTAATCTTCCAGAAGTTTGAGATGGTATCTATTCAAAAGTTAGAAATTTCTTTGATCTGCTCATAGCTGTAAAGTCATGGTTGAGGTGAGGAGAGCAATACTTCTGATGTTTGTGCCTGTCTGTGTCGAAAACCAGTCAAAATAAATGAGTTGGTATAAAATCAGCCGAAATAAAGATGCTAGAAACAACAAACATCGAGATTAACACCTCCTATGTCAAAGTACCCAACGATGACTTAGAAATCGATGCTTACTTAGCTCAACCAGCACAAAACGGAACCTTTGGCGCGATTATAGTCTTTCCAGAAATTTTTGGAATCAATCGTAATATTCGAGATATTACAGAATTAATCGCCAAACAAGGATACGTGGCAATAGCTCCGGCAATGTATCAACGTATTGCTCCCGGTTTTGAGGCTGATTTTAGCCCTGAAGATGTTGGGTTTAGTCCAGAAGCATATCGGCTTGGATTGGAATATTATCAACAAGTAAAGTATCAAGAGATATTCAGCGATATTCAAGCTGCGATCACTTACCTAAAAACTTTACCGAATGTCAAAAATAATGCAATTGGTGTCATTGGTTTCTGTTTTGGGGGTCATGTTGCTTACATAGCTGCAACTTTACCCGATATCAAAGCAACAGCTTCGTTTTATGGTGGTGGGATTACTACTTCTAGTTATGGTGAAGAGACTCCAACTATTAATCGTACCTCGGAAATTCAAGGTACTATCTATGCATTCTTTGGTACAAGAGATACGTTAGTTTCCCAAGAAGAAAACGAGCAAATTGAGGCAGAATTAAAGAAACATCAAATAAATCATCGTATCTTCCGCTACGATGCAGGACATGGATTCTTTGCCGGATTTTTTAAAGATAAGTACCCATTCTTAGAGCAGCATCCTAGTTACAACCCAGAAGCTGCTCCTGATGCTTGGCAACATGTTCTAGAACTGTTTCAAAATTACTTGTAGGCAGGGAAAAGGCAATAGGCAATAGGCAACAGGGTTAAACTAACTCAGAACAAGCACAAACTGAAATATTAGATCGAGTTTTACATTATCTAGGACAGAGGGTTGAGGTATTAGACCGACAATATGCTTCTGCATGCCAAGACAGACTGATTCAGCTTCAAAGAACTGTTGCTGTTGAGTTAGAAAAAGCGAAAGATGCTTGCAGGCAAGCATCAAGAGATGATTGGTTTCCAAAATTCCTTGAACTTTTTGGCAAGTTTTGGAATGATTTAACCAGAGAACTTGAACGTCTAACTTCATCAATGATCTCTGAACGAGATACCGACGATAAAAACTTTAAGTCCGCCGTTGATTCTGCGATCGCAGCTTGTCGCTCAGAAACGGGAGTTCCTGAATTGGAGGAGATTCAGCAAAAGTGTTATGCTAATGGGGCATACATGACTGCTTATGCTGAGTCTTTGCATGAAGTCCGTACTCATCTTTCAAAACAATTTCTTTCTTTGGATATTGCATTAAAGGAATCTTTAGAACAAGCAAAGTCTCGTGTAGTAGCAGTTCTTAAGACTCATGGCAAATTAGAAAAGATTGCTGAAGGTAATGGAAGTGAATTTTTAAAGCAGTTGGCAGAGAAAATTCCAGAAAATTTAGCTGGTTTAAAACTTGGTTTTCAGACACTTGCAACCTTCGACCTTCAATATCGTGGACTAGTTCAACATAGAATTAGAAGGCATCTAGATGTTTTAACTCCCAATAGAACAACCTACAGCCTTGAAGTAGGTTTTCTAGACAAATGGATAGATATAAAGACAGGAAGAATACATACATCTCCCCCTGCTGAGAAAACTGTAAATAATCTCTCTAAAGCTCAAGCTGAAGCAGTTAACAACTGTGAAAAAGAACTTAAAACTCTTTTAAAAGAACCAAGTCAAGCAGGCTTCGCTATTGTCGAAGAATTTGTTGATCGGGTATTACGTGCTGAAGGTGTCCGTACTGAATGGCAGATTTTCTTACAGGAAGTTGCTTCAGATGTTTGGATTGATGAGTTTGGCACAACTATGGAACGTACCCAACTTAGACGAGACTGGATGCAGAGAATAGGGGAAGTCGATCATCTAAAGCAGCCAGATACACTAAACTTTTTACGATAAGTTGTTGTTCTGAATCAAAATTGATGGAGAATAACGCGGCAGTATAACACTTTTTTGGATCAGTAATGCTGGGGGCGTGGTTGACGTTGATTTGAGTGAAGAGCCAACTTATATTAGTTTGCCTACATTTGACTAAAGCTCGGTTTTATATGAACCGAGCTTTTATTGAGATTTTATCTGATAAGTGTTATGACACTTAGAAGATGTTTTAAAAGCCCCGAAAGTTATAATTTCGCAGTTCTGCCTGGGTTAAGTACAACGCCAAATTAATGTTTTAGCTATGTACTAATATGCAATGATTTGCTAACTATGAGAGCAAAAAATCTTTTAAAACATCATCTTAAACAAGCACAATTGCTTTTGTATTAAAACAAAGAAATTTTACTTGCGAGTTAGGTTAAGCAGTTCCTTCGGAGAAGCAAGTAAGTCAATAGCCACGAAGTAAATTTGACCTTGAGGATCGAGCAAAAATCGCCAAGCAATGTTCATCCCAACATTACCTCCAAACCAAGGAGTTTCGACTGTACCAGTAATTTTATGCTGGGTGTAACCATCTTCTATAGTTTCCGAAACGCCTTTGGTTGGCTTCATCACTAACCCTTGTCCCTCATCTCTTAGGTATGCAGTGATAGCTTCTCGACCAACAATTGGTTTTTGGAAGGGTGGTTGCAGCGCACCATTGTTAGCAAATAAAGCAACAGCAGCCTCAAAATTATCTGCATTCATAGCCTCAATGTATCTCAACACTGTTGGCTCTGTAACTCCCTCAATAGTAAATTGGGGACTTAGGGATGCACGCGGGAACTTAAAGTTTATGACTTCTGCCTGTTTGTTATCAGCCAGAGACGGATCAAACCCCATATTTACTACAGTATTGCGTAGTACAGTAATTTGCTGACTCTGATCGATTTTCTGAACAGCTTCTAGCACTGCTTTAACTTGGGTTGACATTTGATAGCCAACTGGCATAGGAGCGACAATACCCTGTTTCATCCACTCTCCTAGCTGCCACCAGAATCCCAGCTTGGCGTTGACACCAAAGTATGCATAAGAACGGCTGATGGGAGTGTCAGCATTACTCGCTAAATCTCTCATTAATTGCGTTTGTTCTTCATGAGACATCTGCTTAATGTCGTTGAATATACCTTCCATTAATTGGAGATTTGCTTTTCCGGGAGCAGCTGGAGTAATTGTACGACCTAGTTCAGCGTAGGCATACCAGAGAAATGCCAATTGATCGTCAACGTTGAGTTTAGCAAACATTCCTGTAGTGGCTGGAACAGCATCTGCCACTTGAGTGCTAGAAAAAATATTCCGTGCAGATTCGATAGTATAACTCATGCTTGTTACCTTAAAGATTTACCTATTCAGTAGTTGTTCTCGGCTACATTTTGCAGCTTGGGGGATAAATCTAGGACATTTTTCCTGAATGACACAATTATCCCTAGATATTTAAATCCGAATTATTATTCACTACTCTCGCATCATAGCTGGTAAACATTAACAAAAGACTAAGATTTAGAAGATTTATCTGATGAATATCATTGAATGAAATGTATATCTACTTTTTATTTTCAATTTATGGTCTAATAAAAGTAATTTTTTAATAAAGATATCCTTCTAAAGGAAGATATCTAACTGTATAGCACCTATCTATGTAGATAAATATATCTAATTTTTGAACTTTTTAGCAAGAACAATAGAATTTGGTAATTGCTTAAATTAGTTTTTTTAATTACTGTATGTGTTGCAGTAGATTTATGTTTAGCCATAGGTTGGGCTAAATAAAGTGAAGCCTGTCTAATGCAAACCCTTGGTTCGTTTATTAGTAAAATGCAAGTTACAAATTTTTTGCGATCGCCCTTTAGTTAGGGGATAGTTCTGGCTCAATCTTTTTGCATAACATGAGTTCATTATTTTAGCTTCAAGTATGACCAGCATTCCAAATATCCAACAAAGCTGAACATCACCCTTGCCAGAATAGTGTTTACGAGTCAGACGCTCCTGCGTCGCTAACGCTGCGCTATCGAGCGTCATAGGTCGTCGTAAACATCACTTATCAAATCGCCACTCCTACCTGGACTGTATTAAATAATTGATTACACCTAAAATTATTAAATGAGCCGGATAGAACACATAAAACCATTTAGCCCGTGAACCTTGTCTACCATTGAATTGAAAAACAATAAATCCTGCAAAAACTGCCCAAATTTGAAATATATAATTTATAGATAGAATTACTAAAATTAAGTGTAAGATGCACCAGTAGAGTAACCATACTCTGGGATTGAATTTGTCTATTAAAGACATCAATAAAATCACTCCAATCCCATATCCTCCATACTCAAAGCCCAAGACCTCAGAAACCGCTGCACACAATCCAATAATTATTAATTGCTGCCATAATTGCGGACAAAGCTTTACTAAGCGCAACATCACAAGTCCAAGAAGAAGTGTGAACAAAATATTAAATGAGAACTTTTGGAAAACAACAATATAGATTGGCTGAGATATAATTGCTGTAATTAATAGCCTGCCTCCATAGCGGTACACATTTTGGGTGTGTTTTTCGCCTTTAGCCAGAAGCCATGCAAAGAGGGGAAAGCTCAATCGCCCAATAAAGTGCAATATTAAAAAGTCTGGCATTAGCAGATAGCACACATGATCCATAACCATGAACACTGCGGCTAAGATTTTAATGCTGAAAGCTGAAAATTTAATCATAAGGTTGAGTTTTACCGTTAAAATTGCGAAATAGGTTCTTAGCGATCGCTTACTAGTTCAAAAAAATATCCTGAGTAAAATTCTCCGCTTCTTGGGGGTTGCCCAAACCTTCAACACCAGTCCTAAGCTGAAGGAGAACATTAGCTTGCTGGGTTGACTGTGGCTCCCTAACTTACCCATAGATTCATAAAGCCGATGAATAAAAATCAAGATTTCTAATTTTTATTTGGTAAGAGTAATACAAGAGCGCTACTAAATACTAGCAATTTGATAACATTAACAAAGTTGATGATTGTTTCCGACCCAAATTAGGCGATGTCTACGGTAGGCTAACGCCTACGCCCTCTTCAGCAGATTGGCAAAAACACTATGGCAAAGCGTAAGAAAAGCAATCTCCAGTGGATTAAAGAAACCCTTGAACTAAAGCCTGACCATCATTGGGAATCTCCATCAGGCTATAAAATATTTGTTGCGAATCGTGGGGCTATTCGCTTCAATGTTCCCCAGGATTGGGTTTTTGAGCCACAAGAAAAATCCTTCAAGTTCCTCGATAAGAAACCCCCCAACGATGATTGCTGTCTGGAAGTATCTTTCAATCCTCTGCCACCCAATGATTGGAGCAAGTTTCCGCTAAAATCTACCTTGAAGAAAGCCCTGGAAAACGACAGCCGCAACATCATTGCTAAGGGAGAAATTATTACCGTCAAGCGCCAAACCGCCAAAATTGTCTGGACAGAGATGAAGTTCATTGACACTCAGGAAGAACCACGGGAAGCTTTTTCGCGGACTTGCATTGCTTTGGGGTCGAATATTCAGTGCTTGATTACATTCGATTATTGGGCAGATCAAGCAGAACAATTAATACCCGTTTGGGATGAAGCGATTCGTAGCCTCACACTAGGGTTGTATATCCGTGACCCCATGACTGGTCTAGCTTTTCCAGACTGAAACCCAAAAATCATTGCTCAAACTTCCTTGACAAATATAATGAAAACGCTATTCATCTTAGTTGGCCCAAAAGGAGCGGGTAAAACTCACATTGGAACCTTGGTTAATGCTCAGATGGCAATCAAATTTCTTCCTGTAGAGCCAATATGGATTGATTATTTGAAGAATGGAGCCAAAGATCGAGATGGATGGGATATTGTTGAGGAAGAAATTGACCGACTGTTTGAAAGCAATAATAAGGTAATGATCGAATCCCTCGCTGCAGGAGAGGGTTTTGCTAGGTTGCATAAGTCTTTAAAGAATAAGTATGAAATCAAGTTTATTAAAGTTGAATCGGCATTAGATAAGTGCTTAGAACGAGTGATAAATCGAGATAGCACCACTCACATTCCAATATCTGATGACAAAGTAGAGGAATACAATAAAATTGCTGCTCAGGTTAGTTATAACTGGGATCTAGTAATTGATAATAATTCTCCAGCGTCTGATTTAGAAATTATTAAAGCAATTCAGGCTATTGAGGATAATTAAGTTGCTGCATCATTTTTAAATAAAAAACTATGGTTCTTCAGTACTTGACCATAACAGAGATGAATAAAAATTTTACATCTTTGGTGCAGTCATATTTGCAAAGGCGTATATTTAGACTTAATTCGCATTAAAATATACAGCAGAATTCAGAATTCAGGAGTCAGAATTCAGAAGTAAACAGTTGAGATCCTTGATTGTCTAATCGATCAAATTGGTGAAGATGAGACGCATCCGCTCGCGTCTCTAATGGAAGTTATCGGTGTTTTAATTGAAAACTACGAAACTGAACACATTCGTGAGTTAGAGGCGATCGCTTAACTTTACCCAGTTATAAATATACAGTGGCGTGTTGTCGAGTTGGGGCGATCGCACCATCTCGTAAATTAGTTTTATTAACGCGCAATCATCAGGATTTGGGCAAACTACCCGGATTATTAATTGAGGATTGGACGGCTTAATGCGTAGGCGCAGCCCGTCGTAGACATCGCTAATGGAATTTATTGGTGTTTTAATTGAAAACTGCGAAACTGAACGCATTCCGAAGTTGAAGGTCAGAACTACTAAGCTCTATTTTTACAAACTAACTACTATGGCTTGTCCTTTAACTGCCGTGGCTAAAGTAGCTAAAACCTTGGGTACTATAGGTTTCATATCTATCAAACGGTTAGATTGTACTTGTAAAACAATTATCGCAATATCGAACTGTGGTAGATCTTGTTGAGATGACAAGTTGCGATCGACAGTGATGAAAACATCAAAGTCTGCTTCTGCAAGTGCAAGAAGTTGACCATTTTTTACTCCTGCCCATCCCATTTGAGGAACAGTTTTTACCTCATAGCCAACAAACTCCCCCGCTAGTTTGCGGTCAATACACTCATCCAACAAGAGTTTCATGCTATGCCACCATGCTAGCAAACTGCTTTCCAGCCTCCTCAAGCAAGGCGATAACTTGCTCTTTGGTAACAGTCGGAAATCCATCCAAAAAGTCGTCGATAGATTCGCCAGCCTTGAGATAATCCAGAAGCGTCTGCACGGGAACCCTAGTTCCAGCAAAAACTATAGTCCCGCCCATAATTTCAGGAGATGCGCTAATAATTGGGGAGTCTTTAAGCATAAGTCTTTGACCTCCAGTTTCGTACCTAATAGTTTATCAATTCTCATGAGATATAAAGGCTCTCGTGTACCTTAAGCATATTTAGGTTTGATACACTCCTCTCGCTTTTGCTAATTGCATCTCAATAATCTTGTCGAATAAAAGCGATCGCAACAACAGTCTACTTCTTTTACTACGATGTCACAGATAATTCATTTAAGATTAGCACTGGGAGCTGAGTTATATGGATGACAGAATTATTAAGACATCAGGGATTTTTAAATGCACGTTATTACTCGTAAACGGCTGAATGAATTTGCTAAACTTTATCCAGATACAAATAACGCCTTGGCTCAGTGGTATCAATTGATCAAGGGAAATGAGTTTACCTCATTTGTGGAACTCCGTGAAATGTTTCCCTCAGCAGATCAAGTTGCTAAATTGACAGTGTTTAATATTGGTGGTAACAAAGTTCGACTCATTGCCGCAATTCATTACAACCGCCAAAAGATCTACATTCGGTCTGTGTTAACGCATTCAGAATATGATGAAGGAAAGTGGAAGGAATAATGCAAAGCTTAAACCTAGATCAAACCATTACTGCTTGGTCATCTATTGCGGAAAACGTCTTTGTTCCTCACACAGAAGAGGAATATGAACGCTTAGTTGAGATCCTTGATTGTCTCATTGATCAAGTTGGTGAAGACGAGACGCATCCACTCGCATCTCTAATGGAAGTTATCGGTGTTTTAATTGAAAACTACGAAACTGAACGCATTCCTGAGTTAGAGGCGATCGCTTAACTTCATCCAGTATAAATATACAGTGGCGTGTTGTCGAACTGGGGCGATCGCAATAACAGTCTACTTCTTTTACTGCGATGTTTACGACGGGCTATTCGGCGATCGCACTATCCCGTAAATTAGTTTTATTAACGCGCAATCATCGGGATTTGGGCAAAGTACCCGGATTGTTAATTGAGGATTGGACGGTCTAATGCGTAGGCGCAGCCCGTCGTAGACATCGCCTAGTTTTTTATCGAGCGAGGGTGATCGCTACAACGGTTTACTTCTTATCCATCTGACAGATAATCTTTAAAGGCGATCACTACAACGGTTTACTTCTTATCCATCTGACAGATAATCTTTAAAGGCGATCACTAAAACAGTGTACTTCCTATGCATCTCACAGACAATCCCTTAAAAGGAGGACTTTAGTACAATTCTATGCGATGCAGACTTAGATTATTGAGTAGCTTATGAATTACTTCCACCCCAGAACGAAGTAGAGATTCAACTTGTTTTGTTGGTGCATTTTGGCAGCGTAGCCATACAACTTTAGGCGGAGAACCGTGCAAACGGCTTCTTTCCGCAAAGTCTACATCTTGAGTTACGATGCAAAAATCATTGGTTTTAGCAAATTCCCATATTGCAGTGTCAGTCTTCACTTCCAGCCCATGAAACTGAACATGAGTACGTTTATCCAGATGCAAGCCGTCATAGAAGCGCCTTACTATGAAGGTGAGTTTCTTTGTCCTTGGGAGGTTCCAGAGGTTAGACCCTTTTCATTGATCCGTTTATGGGGAGAAATGACCTACCCAGAAATCGGATTGGTTTTTGCACAATTAGCTCAGTACAACCAAATAAAACTTTCAAGCGATAAACAAGTAGTCTTAAAACAAATCCTCAAAGCGAAAAGTTTGGTGCTACCGGGTGGAATCCAAGTAGTCTGCACAGGGCAGGATACTATTTCCCCAAGCTGTTGTTGCGGGCTCGAAACGTGGCGAGAATGGATAGATTTTCTGAAAACAGGTCAGTCGCCCTGGTTAGGACACGATCCAAGTCCGTGGGTTGAGGGGTTAGGTGATATTATATTGTTCGTATTTGGTCAGATGGTGGGATAGAACCAGCGAGTAGTGCCTCTCATATTGATGTTTCGCGCTCTCAGTTCGAGAAAACCCTGACACTTGTAGAACATGATCTTCAGGGGTTTCTGTTTTGCATTGAGAGTTGGACACAAGAAATTGGTTTTGTAGAGTCAGGCAAGTTATTTCAGAAATTTGACGAGTGTTTTAACGTTAGGAGGAGACATACAAAGTGATAGTCGATGCGAACCGTATAACAATCCCATTGCACGCCGACCGTATAGAGATGGTCGGTTGATTGAGTCCGAAATAGCTACTAGCAGCCGATCAAGCGAACTATTAAAGCAAATTTAGGTTTGACATACCCCAGATGAACTATTCTCGCTTTTGCTGATCGCACTTCCCATCCCTCAATCATGATATTGTGGCTCTTCAGTTCTTTTTATGGAGTCGAATAATAAATAAAACCTAATCAGAGCCTATATTCCTTGCTATGACTGGATTTTAAATTTTTGAACCTTTCTATAAAATGGCTATTTTAATGCCATACCATAAAACCAACGCAAGAGCCGATATTGTTCAGTGAAGGCGATGTCTACGACGGGCTACGCCTACGCCTACGCACCATTTAATCTAAAAAATCGTCGTTAAAAATAGTCTTTTATTTTACAGTTATTCTTTGAGCAAAATGCTTTTCAAATCTAAAAACCAAGCTCCATAAGAGTTAGTACTATCTAAAGCCTAAAAACAGATTGTTCCTAGATAACCCTGCAACTGGCATTTAGGCTAGAAACAGGCTCTTTTTTCTCCCACAGCTAAAAAAGCTTGCATTCTTATGATGTTGAAGAGCGCTCGCTAGGTTCGGAGTAATCCCAAGAGTGCATTTGACGAAAAGGAAGACCCATCTTTTGGAAGACGTACTTCTCTTTCACACCAGAAGCTACTAGGTCAGGCTTCAGCGCTTTGATAAATTCCTCGAATTCGTAAGC
>JAHHHS010000004.1 GCA_019359215.1 Nostoc indistinguendum CM1-VF10
CAATCAAGCGCTGTGCATCTTGAGGATTTTTTTCAATATGGCTCAGTATAGAACTCATGTTTTAGCACCCAAAAACATCATGTAATATTCTTTTACCATCAAATATTACTATTTTGGAGATGTCTAAAACTTTTTTATAGTAATGCTTCTGACTGACTCAAAACGTGAGGAAGCGTTGCACTTATATGAAAACGCTGGGTTCAATGGTGGAGTAAAACCGGATTTATTACCCCACCTCCAGAAAAATTATGAGCAAGATTGTTATAAATTAGACACCTTTCAAAAATTCTAGTTTCTCCGTGGTTCATTTTTATAAAATTCTCTTTTGAAAAAAAATAATTCCTAGTAAAAAATATTGGCGCAATCATGCCCCAAAATTTTGATTGCGATCGCTAATTCTCAGCCTAGTATTTGAAAATTTACCATTACAGACAACTATCTAAAGAGAGAAAGTTTCGTCTCGAAATCCAGCCATTAGTTAGTTGTATAACTTGGACCAAGGGTGAATAATACGGGATATCGCCAAGATACCTTTTATTTCTTAAATATTGCTCAAGATGATAATGCATTTAACTTGACGGCATGAACCATTTTCAGCAATTATAAAGAAGTGGCTATTAAAAGCCGATTATCCTACTGCTTGGCTGCGATTTTATTCAGTTATAAAATCGCCTATTTGTATTAAGTGCCTTTATTGTCGCAACATACAATATGCTACAGTATCGCTACTTTTTGTTATCTGCGGTTCTTTAAAAATCAAATAGGGATTCTTTACTATGTGTGGGGAACATTTGAATAATTGTTATGAAATGTCAAGAATAGATGCTCTTAATATCTAACATTTTAATTTTTCAGAGTTAGTGGTTGTATTTGTGGTTTCCATATCGAGGCAAACCAAGCAATCATCTCAATATTTGTATTCACCGAACCTTGCATCTAGTATTTTCCAATAGTCAATCCAAGAATTTGAAAAGAGGATATTTCCATGTTTAGTTTTTTCCGTGGGTCATCAACAAGGGTTGCTTTACTAGTTCTGGGAATGACAGCTGCTACAATAACTCCCATCGTAATTTCTACCCCAGCTTCATCTCAAAATACTGTTCCATCTACGACACCATCGCCTGCAACACCATCTGCAACACCATCTGCAACACCATCACCTGCTTCATCAGTTAACTTGTCTGATGTTTCTTCAGATTATTGGGCGCGTCCCTTCATTCAAGTCCTAGCTGACAATAACGTAATTACTGGCTTTCCTGATGGCAGCTTTAGACCGAATCAAGCTGTGACTCGTGCCGAGTTTGCTGCCCTAATTCAAAAAGCTTTTCCTAACCAAAATCGAGTTCGGCAATTAAGCGCAGGTGGATTTCGTGATGTTCCTGCTGGCTATTGGGCGGCTTCTGCAATTCAGTACGCCTACGAAACTGGATTTGTGGCAGGCTATCCTGGGAATGTGTTTTCGCCAAATCAACAAATACCCAAGGTACAGGCGATCGTTGCTTTAACAAATGGTTTGGGTTTAACTGCTAGCGGCACTGGAACCAGTACTGACCTCAGCACCTACTACACTGACGCTTCAGCTATTCCGGAGTATGCTGTTAATAGTGTGACAATAGCAACGCAATCTAATATTGTTGTTAATTATCCAGATGTAAAACAACTCAATCCACAACAGTCCCTGTCTCGTGCAGAAGCTGCGGCACTCTTATATCAAGCTTTGGCTAGACAGGGAAGAGTGCAACCCATTGCTAGCAATCTTCCAGCCACTCAATATATTGTCGGTGGAACTGCTGGTGGTACTCAAACTGGTACTGATATTGTTTCTCTTGCTGCATCCAGTAATTCTTTTACAACTCTGACTTCTTTATTAAAGACAGCTGGTTTAGTAGATATTCTTCAACAACCTGGCCCTTATACAGTCTTTGCTCCTACCGATCAAGCATTTGCTGCTTTGCCTGCTGCTACCCTACAGCAGTTACAGCAACCAGAGAACAGAGAAGCATTGATTAAGATTTTGAGATATCATGTGGTTCCTGGTGCAGTAACCGCTAGTCAGCTCTCAGCTGGAGAACTGAAGACCTATGAAGAAAGCCCTGTAAATATTCAAATCGATCGCGCTAATAATCAAGTCTCGGTGAATAATGCCAGAGTTATCCAAGCGGATGTCCAAGCTAGTAATGGTGTTATCCATGCAGTTAACCAAGTCCTCGTTCCGCCTGATGTTAACATTAGTCAGTTAAATCAGCCGCCAACAGGAAATACAGATGGCACAACGCCTAATGTTAACGCAGGTAGAACTACTCTTGGTGGTCCTAGCTATATCGGGGGTGGTGGTAACATTGGTTTGAGCGGTAACGATACAGCTTTGGGTGACACTAACTTTTCAGTGTTCAGCAAAATTGGTCTGACACGCAATATCTCAGTGCGACCATCAGTGATCTTTGGGGATGATACATTGTTTATGGTTCCCTTAACTTTGGATTTTGCTCCTCGTCGAGCTGCTGAGGTGGGTACACGAACTTTTTCTATATCTCCTTATATAGGTGCTGGCGTAGCCATAGAAGCTAATCTCGATACTGATTTTGGATTACTGCTAACTGGTGGTGTAGACGTTCCTATCGGTTCTCGATTTACGTTAAATGGTGCTGTCAATGCTGCTTTTATGGACGAAACTGATGTAGGGCTACAATTAGGACTTGGCTACAACTTCTAATTGAAGATAGAAGTAGGGGTAATTCATGTAGCCGAAGGCTTCCCGCAGGGTATTGCTCCTACGTAGAAATAAAGGTTTCGGCCGTTGTTTGCATAATTTATAGAACTTTATCCTTGACAAAAAATACAAAAAATGGTAAAGGTGAATAACCATATCTTTCGTAAGGGCACAGCATTGCTTATAGGTGTCAACTTAAGAAGATAAAGCCCAAATTTGTTGGGTGTAAGCGTCAATCAGTCGATGGCGCTTACGCCTTGTTTTGACTAATCCAAAGAGGTTTTGACCTTCCCATGCCCCTACGATAAATCTTTATATAACAGGGTTTTCGTGAATTGGTATAACGAGAGAGAATGTCAATGGGTCAGCAGTGAAGACAATGCTTTGGATTAGAGAATGAATCAGTATTTTGCAACGGTTGCTCGCGGATTAGAAACCCTCGCGGCTCAAGAGTTAGAGCAGCTGGGTGCCCATTGCGTGGAGCCAGGGTTTTGCGGTGTAGCCTTTGAGGGCGATCGCACTCTACTTTATCGCGTCAACCTCTGGGCTAGGCTGCCGTTCCGAATTTTGGTGAACATCCATGAGTTTCCTTGTCAAGATGCAAAGGATCTCTATCGCGGTATTCAGACTATCGATTGGGTAAACTATCTCACGCCAGACATGACGCTGGCGGTGAATACCACAGGCAAAAACGCTCACCTCAACCACAGCCACTTCACATCTCTCCAAATCAAAAATGCGATTGTTGACCAACAGCAAGAAAATCTGGGTGAGCGTTCAAATGTAGAGCTTTATGAACCAGATGTGCGGATCAATGTTCATATTGAGCGCGACTTTTGTACCGTTAAGCTCGACAGTTCTGGAAATAGTCTACATCGCCGAGGCTACCGCCCTGCGGTTGGAGCAGCCCCACTAAAGGAATCTCTAGCTGCTGCCCTCATTCAACTTTCGGGCTGGCAGCCAGACCAGATGTTCTACGATCCTCTCTGCGGGTCTGGCACTTTACCCCTAGAAGCTAGCTTAAAAGCACTTAATATAGCACCAGGGCTATTTCGCGAGCGCTTTGGATTTGAAACTTGGCTCGATTTTGATCTGTCCCTTTTAGAAAAGTTGCTCCAAGAAGCTAAGGATAGCCAACTAGATACCCTTCCCGCACCTATTTGGGGAAGCGATCGCGATGAAAATGTGATTGAGCAGGCGATTAACAATGCTCAAAACTGCGGCGTTGATAACCATGTATGGTTTTCTCAAATGGAGCTTGCTGATGTTGTCGCCCCCGCAGACAGTGGAATTTTATTGTGCAATCCGCCCTATGGCGAACGGCTGGGGCGAGATAGTGACTTGGGGGCATTTTACAAACTTTTGGGCGATGTGTTGAAACAACGCTTTAAAGGCTGGACTGCGTTTGTGCTGAGTGGCAACAAGGAACTGTCTCAATCGATTGGACTGAAATCATCTAAGCGAATTGCAGTGTACAACGGAACGTTGCCCTGTCAGTTAATGAAATACGAGCTGTACTAAGACCGAATCGATCAGATTTTCTGATTTCCGGTTTGCGTTATGGTTTAGTGTAGGCGTAGCCCGTCGTAGACATCGCTCTCAACTACTGTAGCGGTTTGCAGTTGAGTTCAACACAGACCTAACCCCCCTTAAAAGGCTACGGTGTACACACAAGTCTGATAACCTTATCCCGTATCGTTCTGATCCCCCCTAACCCCCCTTAAAAAAGGGGGAACCGGAATCAAAGTCCCCCTTTTTAAGGGGGATTTAGGGGAATCTAAAATTTTTGATACCGACAAGAGGACTTTTCAAACATCGTCTTAGCCATTTCCGAAATAACCCAATTTTTAATAATAAATTAATATCTCATTAATTCTGACAACATTTGCTCAAGCAAATCTTCCATGATTTCCTCATCTAAAGAGTGCAGAGTTGGTGGCCCACCGAGGAACTCTTTGATAGTGATTTTCTGCTCTCTAAAGTCCTTGACAAAATCCCGGATCTGAACAATAACCTTAATTTGAGATTCTATCGTTTCTACCATCAAAGCCATAGAGTCAATGCCTTTTTTAGCAGCTTCGCGAGAATCAGAAACCATAGTTCCTTCTGGAGTATTTTTTACTAAACGCAGTTCCTGTTTCAAGTTTTCATATTGAGCGAGGAGAATTTGATTCTGCTGTTCTATAGTTCGACATTTTCGAGTTAAATCATCCTCGCTATTATGATCAATAACTTCTCCTACTTGCTGAACTCGCTCAATTTCTAAAAGTCTTGCTAAATCTCCTTCTTGGTAGGCTTTATTGATTGATTTCATAACTTCTGTATGATATCTCTGTGTCTCGCTGTCTTTTACCTTATCAGGGTGAAAGATTTCAGCTAATCTGAGAAAGGTTTCCCGAATTTTTCTCTTATCCTCTGTTTTAACTACAGGCGGAGATTCTAGAGACTGTTGTGCTTGCCAATGTTGATGCCGATCTTCAGCAGTTTCCTCTGAAAAATCTGATTCGGGTTCGGAATTATTAAATACTTCGTCTAGCTCTAGATTAAATTGCTTCCGACTAATGACACCTGTCAACTGGAGGTTAAGGTAAACTGCTTCTATATTTTTGATGGTTTGTTTACCAAACTTTCTGGTAGTAAAGATTTCATCAAATAAAGCATGAATATCCCGGTCTAACTCAGCCATTTTTTGGAAGTGGGGATTGGCTTGATGAAATATTTCTGTGGCTAAAGTTCGCATCTGTTCAACAAAATTATTTAATTCCGTTCGCTTTCTCTTAATTTGTTTTAGTAGCGATTTGTGTTCTTTTTCTAAAAATTCTAAGCGGATATGTAATTCAGAGAGAGCGAGTGGAGTTTCAAGAGGAGAGTGGGATGGAGATGAGGTGGTTCTAGGCATGAAACACGTATATAAGTTTAAGGTTTAAAATATAATTTCAATGCTTCTAACTTCTGGAAATAGGTTTTGATACAACTGATAGTATTCATCCACAAATCTCACTGTGGGCGCAGGAGGGCGCGGCTTAACCATACTAAGAAGATGTTTTCGCGTAGGCGTAGCCCGTCGTAGACCTCGCCCTTAATTATACTCCTGCGAGACTGGCAAAAGAGGCTTAGAAATTGGTCAAAAAGTCCAAATGCGGGTGAGCGCTTGCCCCTACCCGGATTATGATACTCTCAATGGTTAAGTGCAGGCAATCTCTCCAGATGCGATCGCAGCCCCACACTTTGAGCATTTGGAAAGTAGACGTAAAAGCAAGCTCAAACCAACTGCGTCCACAAGTTATAAAGTATGTGTAGATAAGACAGCAAATATGTTGAGGAAAAAATCTGTATGACAACCTACCAAGAAAGCATAACTAGTAACGAATCCATTAATGAGCTAATCGCCGAGACGGCAAGCATTAACCATGTGGAGGTAATTGAAAATGTCATTGACTCTTTAGAACAAGACGACAGTGCCATGGTTAGCCACACTCCAGAGGGTGGCTATCTCTGGAAGTTTAAGTATGGAAGTGTGCAAGTATTTGTCCAACTCAACGGGACAAGCGATGAAGACACCATAACGGTTTGGTCGGCGGTGCTAAATTTACCTGCCAAAGATGAACCTAAGTTGATGCGGTATCTTTTGGAGTTAAACTGCTCAAGTACTTTTGAAGCGCGTTTTGGTATTATTGAAAACCGAGTGGTTGTGATATCAACACGCACCTTAGCAGAGTTATCTCCTGGCGAAGTGTCTCGGCTCATTACCGTTGTGGCAACGATCGCAGATAATAACGATGAAGCTTTACAAACTGAATTTGGTGCGACTTGATTAATCGCTTTGCTTTAGTTAGGAGTTATAAGTGTTGAGTTGTAAGTTGATAAACTTTTTAACAGACGCGATTAATCGCACCTCTACTCCTAACTCATGTACAGACGCGATTAATCGCGTTTCTTAACTCTTGAATTCTAAAGTGTGGCGACTAATTCCTTTGCTAGAGGCGGCTGGCAATGTGCAGATGGCGATTGACCGATGGTTACTAGAACAACACCAGTCTAGAAAGCATCCGTCAACTCTGCGCTTTTATACTTGGTCGCCACCTGCCATTTCTCTCGGCTATCATCAACACCAATACCCTGAGCATTGGCAACATTTAACTTGGCAAGGGCAAAAACTGGATTTAGTGCGCCGTCCTACTGGTGGACGGGCGGTGTTACACCAAGGTGATTTAACTTACGCTGTAATAACATCTGGACTTACGGGTAATCGCGTCCAGGTGTACGAAAAAATTTGCGAGTTTTTGATTCAAGGGTGGCGATCGCTCGGCGTAGAATTACATTATGGTACGGCTGGGCGAGGTTACATCCACAACCCTAATTGTTTTGGTACAGCAACTAGTGCAGATTTAGTTTTGCCAGATGATGCCAAACTCATTGGTAGCGCTCAACTGCGACGTAGTGGCGCAATTTTGCAACATGGTTCCATCCGTTTGCAACCCGATGCTGAACTGTTTGCTCAAGTATTTGGTGCAGAATCTTTTACGACTGTACAACTGTCTCAAAGTCTGAATGTAGAAAAGATTATTGCAGCTTTAGTTGCCGCAGCTAGTAATTGTTTTGATATGCAGATAGAGTTGCAACCCCTCTCGCCGTCTGAGTGGGAGGAAATTTTGGCGAAACCGATTTCGGAGGCTGGTTCTCAGGTTATTTAAGGGGATAGAAATAGAACAGGATTTAAAAATGATTACAAATTCAGTTCCTAAACAAATCATTGCAATGGGCGGTGGAGGCTTTTCAATGGAACCTGAAAACCCTCTGCTGGATCGATATATCTTAGGATTATGCAAAAAGAAAAGACCGAAAATTTGTTTTATTCCTACAGCAAGTGGTGATTCTGACAAATATATTGTTAAATTCTACTCAGCTTTTGTGCAGTTTCTATGTCAGCCATCTCATTTGTCCTTGTTTAACCCATTTACATCGGACTTTAGGTCTTTTGTTCTTGAGCAGGACATTATTTATGTAGGAGGTGGAAACACTAAAAACCTAATTGCTCTTTGGAAAGAGTGGGGACTTGACCATATTTTGGGAGAAGCTTGGGAAAGTGGCGTTATTCTTTCTGGCTTGAGTGCAGGCTCTATTTGTTGGTTTGAAGAGGGAGTGACGGACTCTATTCCTGGGAACATGACTGTATTACAGTGTCTTAGCTTTCTAAAAGGTAGTAACTGTCCTCACTATGACGGTGAGCCAAGAAGAAGACCTGCTTACCATCAACTTTTATCAGAAGGACTTATTAGCTCTGGATATGCTGTAGACGATGGGGTTGCTCTCCATTTTGTTGGAGAGCAATTGGAAAAAGTTGTGAGTTCACGTCCGCAACCCAAAGCTTATTGTTTAGAAAGAGTAGATAAGACAGTTAAAGAAACGATTTTAGAACCTATATACTTGGGAAATAGCTAATAATTTTCAACGCGAAAATCCTGAGTAATTAGCGTAGTATCATCTCTAAGATACCCTGCTGTCACACAATCATCAATCAATTGCAGGACAAACGACCACAGTTCCGGCGCACCTGTTTCTACTACCGCTACCCGTTTCATAACCTGATCTCGCCTAATGCCATGAATCTGCCAAGTCCCGCCCTGAGTTTGCTGATTATGCAGCAAAGGCTGTATACGGTCTAGGGCTGCGGCAAACCTGGCAGTGGTTGTTTCTCCCGCTTCAAACTCATCCCAAAGTAAACGCAACTCTCTAGCTTGATCTGCCGCCAAAAGTCCGAATAAGCGCAATGCTGCTTGTGCTTCTCGTTCTGCTTTGCTGTCATTACCCTGCACATCGTAGCAGAAGGTATCACCTGCATCAATTTCTACCAAATCGTGAATTAGCAGCATTTTGATAGCATGGAATATATCAACACCCTCCGGGGCATATTCTGCTAATACACTTGCCATCACCGCTAAATGCCAAGAGTGTTCTGCACTATTTTCTCGGCGTGACCCATCAGTAAGTAGGGTTTGGCGCATCACCTGTTTCAATTGGTCAATCTCGATGATGAACTGAATTTGTTGAGTCAGCCGATTAATTTGCACCTAGATTTCTGATTGCGGGTGAGGTTAACTGGATTTTAGACTGTAGGTAATTATCTCAATAATTCTGGCGAATCTGCAAGGACTTGTTTCTGCATACCAATTAAAAAGCGCCTGGGAGTGTTGCCGTGTTTCCACCCCAAACGCTTTTTATTTTTAACTTGCTCCTCACACAATTAGATAGTATCACTGCTTCTATCAAAAGGCGAGTATATTGAGTGACACTTTCAAAACTGCACCTACAATCCAATTTCTATATATAAATTAAAAAATGCCTGGGAGTGTTGCCGTGTTTCCACCCCAGGCATTTTTTATTCTCAACTTGCTCCTCACACACAAATAAACATTATCACTACTTTTATCAAATGGCAAGTATATTGAGTGAAATTTTTGACAAATTAAAAAGCGCTTGGGAGTGTTGCCGTGTTTCCACCCCAGGCGCTTTTTACTTTTAACTTGCTCCTCACACACGAGTAAAACATATTATTAATTCAATCAAAAGCAAGCAGATTATGTGACACTTTATAAAGTGTACATCTTGCGGAGACTGATTTAGTGTAAGAAGTGACGTATACCAGTTAATACCATCACCAAACCTAGTTCGTTAGCAGCTTTAATTGAATCTTTATCGCGCACACTTCCCCCTGGTTGGACAATGGCTGTAATTCCTGCTGCTGCGGCTGTTTTCACAGAATCATCGAAGGGGAAGAATCCATCGCTGGCGAGAATTGCACCTTTGGCTTTTTCTCCAGCTTGTTCTAGGGCAATTTGAACCGAGCCGACGCGGTTCATTTGACCAGCGCCTACTCCTAGTGTAGTGCGATCGCTAGTTACAACAATTGCATTAGATTTAACGTGTTTGCAAACTTTCCAAGCAAACAGCAATTCGGCTAATTCGCTGTCGGTGGGTTGACGTTCAGTGACTATTTGCCATTGACTAGTATCAGCAATGATGTCATCGCTAGTTTGGACAAGAAAACCACCTGCGATCGCTTTCACTGTATCCTTAGGGCCACTGCTCAAATCAGCTAGAGTCAAAACCCGCACGTTAGATTTTTTTGCCAAGATTTCTTGAGCTTCTGGATCACAACTTGGTGCAACCACACATTCTAAAAATGTTTTGGTTAATTCACTGGCTGTAGCAGCATCAATCGGACGGTTGAGTGCGACAATTCCACCAAAAGCAGAAGTAGAATCAGCATTGAAAGCTTTTTGATACGCTTCGGAAATAGTACTTCCTAATGCCGTACCACAAGGATTTGTATGTTTGATGATCGTTGCTGCTGGAGTATCAGTGAATTCAGCAATAATTCGGCGTGCAGCTTCTAAATCAACTAAGTTATTGTAACTAAGTTCTTTCCCTTGCAGTTTTGTCGCGGCTGTCCATCCTGTTGGGGTAGTACCAGTTTGATACCAAGTGGCAGATTGATGGGGATTCTCGCCGTAACGCAGAGATTGTAATTGTGTGCCACTAAGGGTGTGCTGTTGTGTTCCTGCGAGGTAAGATGCAATCGCTTGATCATAACTAGCAGTATGCGAAAATCCTTTTAATGCTGCCTTTTGCCGAAACTCTAGGGAAGCTACGCCGTTATTTTGCCGCAATTCCTCCAAATACTCGTCATATTGTGCCGGATCGCATAATACAGTGAGATGAGCAAAGTTTTTCGATGATGCCCGTAGCATTGCTGGCCCACCGATATCAATCTGTTCAACAGCTTCAGCTAATGTTACCCCTGGTTTAGCGATCGTTTCCTCGAAAGGATATAGATTCACCACCACTAAATCGATTGGGCGAATTTGGTTATTTTCTAAATCTGTAATATCTTGGGGAACATCTCGCCGCGCCAAAATCCCGCCGTGAATTCGGGGATGCAGCGTTTTGACTCGCCCACCTAAAATTTCTGGAGAACCTGTATAATCTGCAACCTTGGTAACAGGAAGTCCTGCATCTTTGAGGGCTTGGGCTGTTCCCCCACTGCTGATTAAATCAAAGTTAAATTCTTCAACCAAGCTACGGGCTAGGTCAATTAAACCAGTTTTGTTAGATACACTCAGCAGGGCTAGACGCGCCATTGATCAATTCCTTAAAAGTAAGCTGGAAGCGAGGGATCTCAAGTTTTGCATAAGCCTTGCTTCACTTCAAGACCATGAGGAATAATATTGACTCGTGTAATTTATATGCTTACATCCCTCATCAGCACTGTCGAAAATGCTGAAAATAAGGACTAAGTAGGCTTAGTCTCTAATATTTGCGATCGCCTAGACTAAAAGTAAGCATCTTTTACTTACATAACACGTATGGTTCAGTCTTCTAATCAATGCCTCACCCTAGAAGAATTTCTCGCGCTTCCCGAAGGTGATATTACATACGAGTTTGTTAATGGTGAAGCTGTACCAAAATATAAAGATAATGAAATGTCACCAAAATTTTTCATGGTTCGACTACTGGTGCTTTATTTATACTATTGTCTGCATGGGCACAAGCAAAAGGTCGAGTTGTGATTGAATGGGCAATTAAACTAACACGAAATCAACAAGATTGGATGCCTGTAGCCGATCTGACCTATATTTCTTATAACCGTCTTCCTGCTGATTGGCTATTAGACGAAGCTTGTCCTGTCGCACCTGAATTAATCATCGAAATCATTTCACCTGGTCAAACTTTTGGTGAAATTGCAGAAATTGCGACTGATTATCTGAAAGCTGGTGTTTCTCGTGTTTGGGTGGTTGATACAAAAGCTAGAACTGTAACTGTATTTGCGCCATCTTCCTTGCCGATTACTTATCGATCTCATCAAATGATTACTGATGATTTGTTACCAGAATTGGAAATTACCCCTCACGCAATCTTTCAACGCGCTGGATTACCCTGATGATGAAACGTTTCACAAGTCCGATTAACAATTAGCTTTCGGATTATGGAAGCGATCGCTACTTTACGGCATCCAGTGAATTGAATCTTCTGAACACCATTTTGCTGGAAGATGAAGCAGATAACAAATAGTTGATCCACGCTTAGGAATTACATAACGATGTCTACGACGGGCTATACCTACGCATAATTCATATTTTGACTTTAACAACGCTAAAAAATCTATTGTGGAAAAACCTGTATATCATTACCTGCTATACATATCTGCACTCGTGTACCTATGGGTAACACCATATCTTTCAATGTCCGCGCATGGAGTTCTTTACCAGAGGGAGTTTGTAAACAATATTGGTACTCACGTCCTAAAAACCGCCGGGTGCGAACAATTACGGGCGCATCGATACTAGGCTTTAAGATAAAATCTTCTTGGCGGATCATGATTTCACCACTATCATCGGCGTGATTGGCTGTTAACTCAAAACTACCGATTTCTGTTTCCCACAAATTACCTTGACGACGCGCAGGAAGGAAATTAGCCTGAGTAACAAATTCGGCGACGAATCTTGATGCTGGATGAGTATAAACTTTTTCTGGTGTGCCTATTTGTTCTAAATATCCTTGGCGCATGACACCCACTATATCTGAAATAGCCAATGCTTCTTCTTGATCGTGGGTAACAAAAATTGCTGAAGTTCCCGCCGCTTTGAGAATGTCTCGTATTTCTTCTCGCAACCTTAACCTAACTTGAATATCAAGATTGCTTAAGGGTTCATCTAAAAGCATGAGTTGGGGTTGGGGTGCTAAAGCGCGGGCAAGTGCAACCCGTTGCTGCTGTCCACCTGAGAGTTCGTAAGGGTAACGTTTTTCTAAGCCTTCAAGTCTCACCAAAGTAATGACTTCGGCTATCCGTTTTTGTATTTGCTGTTTACTGAAATTTTTCAACCCAAAGGCCACATTTCCTGCCACATTTAGATGGGGAAACAGTGCATAATCTTGAAAAACAACACCGATGTCGCGCTGTTCGGCTGGGATGCAAGTAGAACGATCGCAAACTACCTGTCCACCAATTTTAATTTCTCCTGCTTGCGATCGCTCAAAACCAGCAATCATTCGCAACAGCGTAGTTTTACCACAACCAGATGGCCCGAGCAATCCCAAGATATCTCCTTGTTGCAACGTCAAAGATACATTATCTACAGCAGGAAAGGTAGTTTCTGCAAACTGCTTGGTGACATTCTGTAAGTGGAGAATTACTTGTTGCATAAGGTAGATAACACAAGACTGGTTAAAACTTTGTTTGCACTGGCGCGTTACTTATGACTTTATCTTTTTTGACGTTCTCTTGAGATAGCACCAATAAAGTTGAACCCATAGAAACTAGTAGCATAGCTAATGAAGCCGCCGCCGCATCGGCAAAATCTACATTTTCTGTAGCTTGCCAAATTTGCGTTGCTAATGTACCAAAGCCAATAGGCGCTAACAGCATGGTGGCGGGTAGTTCTTTAATCGCTGTCAGAAATACCAGCACTGCACCACTCAACACACCTGATTGTACTAAAGGTAGGGTAACTTCTCTTAAAGTTTGCCAAGCATTCCTACCTAAGCTACGGGCTGATTCTTCTAGCTGGGGATTGACTTGTAAAAGCGAACTGCAGACTGTTCCCACTGATTGCGGTAAAAATAAAACTAAATAAGCAAATATCAGCATCGGCAGAGTTTGGTACAGTGCTGGCAAATAGTTGGCACCAAAAAATACTAAAGATAAGGCAACTACAATTCCGGGAACTCCAAAACCAATGTAAGAACAGCGTTCAATTATAGCGGTGATCTTACTCGGAAATCTGACTGCTAAAATTGCTACGGGCAGGGCAAAGATGGTGGTAGCTAAAGCTGCCAGTCCAGCCGCGCTAATGGAGTTGATAATAGTGGGGAATAAGTTGGGGAAAGTGTAGCCAGTGTTAAGTCCACGAATTAGCCAAAATAGGGTAATACCTACTGGCAAAACTACACCGAAGCTAGTAATTAGCAGACAAAAGCCGAAAGCAGGCCATTTCCAAATACCCAACTTGACAATTTTCGGTGGACGTAGAGAAGCAGAACCACGACTATAATAAGCTGCACGCGATCGCATTCGATATTCCAACCACAAAATCAGCAGCACCAATATCACCAACATCAAAGATAAAGCTGCGGCTGAGTTCCGATTAAAGCTAGTTTTATATAGTAAAAAAATTGCCCGTGTAAAGGCATCAAATTGCATCAGCGAAGGTGTACCAAAGTCCCGCAAAGCATACAAAGCTACTAATAATCCCCCAGCAATTAATGATGGTTTCAACTGTGGCAAAACTACTTTAAAAAAGGTTTCTCTACCGCCATAACCCAAACTGCGAGATGCTTCTTCCAATGATGGATCAATACCTTGTAATCCAGAACGCACACTCAGCAGCATATAAGGATAGGTAAACAAAGTAATTGCCAAAACTGTCCCAGGAAAACCATAAATGGAAGGTAATTCTTCTACTCCTAATGGTTGAAGCAACAATTGCAAAAAACTACCTCGTGGTGCTAAAGTTGCAATCAGCGCAAAACTGCCTACGTAGCTAGGAACCGCTAAGGGTAATGTTGTCGTCACTAACCAAAAACGTCTACCTGGTAAGTCTGTCCGTACAGTTAAAAATGCCAATGGTACGGCAATTAATGTGGAAAATAACGTCACCGTTGCCGCCATCGCCGCACTATTGAAAAAAACCATGATATTGCGGGGACGAGAAAGCAATTCTCGTAACTCTTCCCCGCCAATACCTGCGGTGCGAATCACTAAATATAGCAATGGCAGGGCAATGGCAACTGCCACTACCCCTGCCGCTAATGTGAGAAATAATGGAGGGCGAACCGCTTTCAACTGTTACAAAACTCCTGCCTGCTGTAGTAAATTCAAAGTTGCTGGTAAATCGTCTAAATCTGTCAAGTTAACATTGGGTGGATTAAGCTTACTGATTGGTATTTGTTTTGATGGCGCTGGAATTCCTTTTACTAAAGGATACTCATTAGTTTCTTTAGCAAAGTAATTTTGTGAACTTTGGTTGAGCAGATAATCAATTAAAGCCTCCACATCAGCTTTTTGATCTGTGGTATTCGTAATTGCTACTCCTGCCACGTTAATCATTGATCCTGCGTCTTTGTTTGTGTAATGGTGGGCAACAGGAAAGTTAGGATCATCTTTTTTGAAGCGATATAAGTAGTAATTATTCACTAAACCAAGATGAACTTCTCCGCGTCCCACAGCTTCAACGATCGCAGAGTTTTTACCGTAATCTTTGACACCATTAGCTTTCATCGCTTTGAGCCATTGGAGAGTTTTTTCATCTCCATTTAATACTCGCATTGCGGTGATAAATGACTGAAATGAGCCGTTAGTTGGTGCCCAGCCTACTTTACCGCGCCATTTCGGATCTGTTAATTGTGAAATTGATTTCGGTAGTTCCCCTTGCTTAACTAACTTGGTGTTGTAGTCAATTACACGAGCGCGTCCAGAGATTCCTAGCCAATGCCCTTTAGCAGAACGAAAGCGAGAATCAACCTTGTTTAGCAATTTCGAGGCAATCGGCTGTGTTACCTGTTTTTTCTCCAAAGTACCTAAAGCACCAGCATCTTGAGCGAAAAACAAGTCTGCACGGCTATTTTTTCCTTCTTCCAAAAGTGCGATCGCTAACTCAGCAGTATCGCCATAACGCACTTGAATATCCTTATTTAAATCTTTTTTTGCTTTCTCAATTAAGGGGCCAATTAGTTTCTCTTCTCTGCCTGAGTAAATCACCAGGGTTTTCGTTTGAGCATCTACAGCTACCCCAATTCCCCAACCGAGCGTTACAGCTAGAGCTAATCCTGTAACTTTCAGCAATGTTAAACTTTTCAATCTCCAATCCTCCACCCTAATACTTACCAGGAAGTTTTTGCAATAATTTTGGTATTCTCAACCTTTACCATTAACTTATGCTGATAAGCAAGAAAGTTTATCGAAAATTTAGATTTTTCCTACTATTGCTAGATGCATTCTAAACCTTTGTAGACTATATGACTTGTACTTGCTGCATGAGTTTGAGTGTTGACTCTAAATCGCTAAGATTACTCAAGTCGATTTTTTGAGCTTCTTTTTTAATTTCTTGGAGAGATTTTAGTTTCTCTTTGGGCGCTACAGCCGAAGTTAGAGGATATTCATAGGTTTGATTAGCGAAGTAGTTTTGGGCATTTTCGTTCAGCATGAATTCGACAAACTTTTGAGCAATATTGGGATGTTTGGCGCTGTTAAGAATTGCTACGCCTGCAACATTTACTAAGGAACCCACATCATCGGTAAAATGATGCTCCACTAGAACTTGAGGATTATCTTGTTTGACTCGTTCTAGATAATAATGATTGACAAATCCGACAGCAATTTCGCCACGAGATAAGGCTTCCACGATCGCACTATTATTAGGATAAACTTTAGGATTGTTAGCTTTGATACCTTCTAACCATTGCCTAGCTTTGTCTTCTCCTTCTGCAACCCGCAAGGCGGTGACAAAAGATTGAAAGGAACCATTTGTAGGGGCCCAGCCAATTTTACCTTTCCATTTCGGTTCAATAAAGCCAAAAATTGACGATGGTAATTCCCCTGGTTTTACTAATTTAGTGTTGTAGTCTACTGTACGCACTCTCCCCGAAATACCTAACCATTTTCCCTCTGGCGAACGATAGGTACTATCTACCTGATTGAGAAGAGATGTTGGTAACTGTACTGCTCGATTTGCTTTTTGCATAGCTCCGAGGGCGCTGGCATCTTGAGCAAAGAAGACATCTGCGGGGCTGTTTGTCCCTTCTTCCAAAATTGCTGATGCTAACTCAGCAGTATCGCCGTAACGGACTTGTACTTTACTATTAGTTTGTTGCTCAAATTGTTTGATCAGCTCACCAATGAGCTTTTCGTTACGTCCTGAGTAGACTACTAGCTCTTTTTCTAATGTACCGCTAGCAGCTGTAGTTGGTGTAGCCTGCCCTGATGGCGATTGAGCAGTATCGGTGGGAGTTTGATTAGCATTACAAGCGATCGCTAATCCCCCGCTAACAGTTGCTAGCCCCACTATATAGATAAACTTACGGCGCTTCATAATTTTCATCCACCAGAAATAAAACTATTACTCGGAATAATCAATAATTTTATTGATTAAATATTCAATAACATCATAAACTGCTATTGCCACTGTGTTGTCAAACCACATTTCTTTTTAGCTATTAGTTTCTGTGAACTGAATCTTTACGGAGAAACAGCAAAGGCCATTGAAGTCAAAGTCATAAATAGCCTAATCCGCAAAGTAGCAGTAAAGTTAAATATAAAATCACACTACCTAACTAAGTATTTCTTTCTTCTCTACGTTCGCGTAGCGTGGCTGCGAGTTGTCTCCCTTTGGGAGAAGCTAACGCTGCTTCACCGCTTTGGATCTACGTTAAAAAAATTGACCTTCTTATAATTTGAAAGGTTTCTATCGCTATCGAGCCACAAACAACATTGATCTTACTCCCGGTTTACTGGTCATTTTAAATTTAGAACACGATAATAGTAACAACGGCTTTTGGGTAGGAGTTGTGCAGACAACTTTCAGATTTTAGCTAAAACAATAAGTTGCCTCATGTCTAACCCGCAGGGCAGCTTAGGGTGAATTTTTGGGCTTTGACGAATGGAATTTTGACGATCGCTTTCACCCTCCTTCGTCAAATGGGAAATTATAAAAAACAAAATATTATGAAATTAAGTTTTAGGAAACCAAAAAATGTTTTTTGGATGAGTTTATTTTCCTCTGCTATATTTCTTTTTCCAGTTTCTGTTCTGGCTTTGACTGTCCAAGAAGTTCCTAACCCCCAAAAGGAATATAGTGGATGGGTAAGTGATATGGCAGGTATCCTCAGCGAAGAAACAGAAACTCAAATCAATCAAAGAATTTCTCAGTTAGAGGCGAAAAATGGCACGGAAATAGCGGTGGTAACTGTTCCGGCAACTGCCCCTGCTGATTCTGTCAAAAAATTTGCAACGGAACTATTTAATTATTGGAAAATTGGCAAGAAAGGAAAAGATAATGGCATATTGTTTTTGATTTCAGTAGGCGATCGCCGCGTAGAAATTGAGACTGGTTACCGTGTGGAAGCAATTTTGCCCGATGCCAAAGTGGGCAACATTATTGATACCGAAATCATCCCGCGATTCAAAAAAGGAGACTTTGAAGGTGGTACGCTGGCGGGAACCAAAGCAGTAATATTTGTCTTAGAGTCTGATGGTGTATCATCTGCAAACCCGATAACAACTCCAAACCAGTTAGCTTCCCCAAATGTAGAAACAACAAATAAAGATAACGCTACATTATGGTTTGTAACTGCGGGTGGAATATTAGCAGTGGTGATCGGAGGTGGTGTTTATCTGGCACGTCCTCGGAAAATTTTCATTGAACCGGAAGGGTATACCCGCCGAAGTCAGGGCAATTACCTTTTTTTGTGTGCTGATTGCCAACAGCCGATGGAAAAAGTAGACGAATCCACAGTTGATTTATCTCTGAGCAAATCGCAAAAAACAGCACAAAAGATAGGTAGTGTTAAATTTGAAGGCTGGAGATGTGCCGATTGCAGCCAGAAGTTAACTGGTAGTGGTTTTCACATTGTCGCTCAACAGTCTCATGAATGTAAATTTCGAGAATGCCCCCACTGTCAAGAATTGACTGTCATTCATACTGTGAAGACTGTCCAATCAGCTACTGAATACAGTTCGGGTAGACGATTAATTATTGATGAGTGTCACAATTGTTCTTATCGCCACGAGAGTGAAGAAATAATTCCTCGCTTGCCACCGCCTCCCCCGCCTCCTCCTCCCAGTAGTTCGTGGGGTGGCGGTAGCAATGGTGGTAGTAGCGGTGGTGACTTTGGCGGTGGCAGTAGCGGTGGTGGTGGTGCTGGCGGTAGCTGGTAAGCAAAAAACAGAGGGCAGAAGGGGAAAGCCTTATCCTATGTAGTTTTTCAGCATTTGCTTGGCTGCAATTTGTAACTTATGAATACTATGAATAATCAAGAAAAGAGAATTCCAGAAGTGATTGCCCCAGAGGTACTAGAGTTAGCATCGCGCTACTATGCCAATCACACCCAAAGTTACTCGGCTTCTGAGTTGGTGGCAGCAGCAGAGGAAGTTGATATTCCGGCTGAGTTTATTCAGCAAGCCATCCGAGATGTACAGGCAAGGCACAAGCAACAACTTGAGGAACAAAACCACTTAAAGCATCTGCGCCAAAGATTACTGTTTTTTGGTGCAGGTATAGTAACTGCATTGGCTATCTGGACTAGCTGGACTTATAACTCTATACAAAGCAGTAGCATCAGAACTGAAGCAGCTTGGGCGCAAGTAGAAAATCAACTCCAGCGACGTGCCGATTTAATCCCCAACCTTGTGAATGTGACACAAGCTTATGCCAAACAAGAAAAAGAGTTAGTCTCTTTATTGGTGCGATCGCGTGAAGCTTATTTGCAAGCAGTTACACCCAATGAAAAAGCTGCTGCTACGGTACAAATCAATCAAGCAATCAACGGCTTCCGCAATTATGCAGCCGCTAATCCCCAATTGCAATCTAACCAAATGTTTATCAATCTTCAGTATGAGCTAGCGGGTACTGAAAATCGCCTAGCTGTAGAGCGAATGCGTTATAACCAAGCGGTACAAGCTCATAACCAAAAAATTTACAGTTTTCCCAACTCCCTTGTAACTAATATTTTTGGATTTCAAAAAAAGGAATTCTTCCAAGCTACAAATACTGATGTTCCCAAGATTCCAAGGGAATAAATAGCGGTTCTATCGGCTCCTTTCTCTTTTGATACTGAAGCTTACCAATTAAGAAAACTTGGGGCAAGGCAAACGCACGGAATTTCTGAAACCATTGCTGGATAATAAGTCTGCTTGAAGAGATAGGATCTATTTAGAAAAATAAAATTTTAGGAGTAAACCTCTGTCTTTACAATTTATTACCGTTCCCCCTGAAACTTATCAATCCCCCGCAGGCTTAATTGTCACTTTGCATGGTTGGGGAGCTAATGCTGAGGATGTAGCATCTTTGTTACCCTTGCTCAACTTACCTGATTATCAGTTTGTATTACCCAACGCACCTTTTCCTTATCCTTATTCTCCTGTAGGGAAGGCATGGTATGACCTGCGGGTAGAGAATATGTATCAAGGATTGGCAGAAAGTCGGCAACTGCTAATAGATTTTTTGCAATCTTTAGAAAGTACCACTGGCGTACCTTTGTCACGTACCATTCTAAGTGGATTTTCTCAAGGTGGGGCAATGACTTTAGATGTCGGATCAAAATTGCCCCTAGCAGGTTTAGCTGTCATGAGTGGGTATTTACATCCTGATGCAGTAGCGGCAGATCAAAAAGGGATTCCGCCAACTTTAATTACCCACGGTAAATATGATGAAGTTGTTCCAATACAAGCTGCCTGGAAGGCACGAGAAACTGTAGAGTCTCTAGGAGTGGCGGTAAAATACCACGAATTTGACATGGGGCATGAAATAAATCCACAAACGTTAGAGGTGCTACGGAATTTTGTTGTAAATGTAAGTGGCTAGTCAGAATTACGAATTTTTTATAAATTCTGGTATAAATGCTGAAAATTTTCACGAAATCAATGCTCTCTAATGAGTAATATATATAGGGTGGCTGCGTTCAGCGCAACTTAACCCATGCTGAAGGCGAGTGCTGCATAAGGGAGGGGCGAGCATTATGACAACTCTAAGCATTTCCAGGAAAGAAATTGCTGCCATGACTGCGGCAGAAGTAGAAGAACTGGCTACACGTCTCGATCTGGATAATTATAGCAATGCTTTTGAGGGTTTAAATGATTGGCATTTATTGCGAGCGATCGCATTTCAGCGTCCAGAGTTAGTTGAACCCTATATCTATCTCTTAGACTTGGAACCTTACGATGAAGCGTAGTTGAGAGTTAGGGGTTAGGAGTTAGGAGTTAAGAGTTGGAAATTAATATTCGTAACTACTTGCTCCTAAATTCCTATTTACTCCTAACTTTTTACCATGACTAATCCAAAATCGAACAAAGTTCTAATTGGTGTAGGTGGCGGTATCGCCGCCTACAAAATCTGTGAATTGGTTTCGAGGCTGTTTAAAACTGGGGTGGAAGTCCGAGTTATTCTCACCCGTTCAGCGCAAGAATTTATTACGCCTCTGACAATAGCCACCCTATCTCGTCATCCCGCCTACACAGATGATGATTTCTGGAAACCAACCCACTCTCGTCCTTTACACATTGAGTTGGGTGAATGGGCAGATGTCATGGTAATTGCCCCCTTGACGGCTAATACATTAGCAAAGTTAGCCTACGGCATGGCGGATAATTTACTCACCAATACCGTGCTGGCTTCTACCTGTCCCGTGCTGTTGGCACCCGCAATGAATACAGATATGTGGGAACAGCTATCGGTGCAACGAAATTGGCAACAGCTATTGATAGATAGCCGATATCATGGAATGAATACGGCATTGGGTTTATTAGCGTGCGATCGCATCGGTGCTGGTAGATTAGCAGAACCTCCAGAAATTTTGGCTTACATCCAATCGTTGTTACACACTCAAGGTAAACGAAGTTTAGCTGGTAAACGAGTGTTAATTAGTGCTGGGGGAACGCGAGAATATCTTGACCCAGTTAGATTTATCAGTAATCCTTCCACAGGTAAAATGGGATTAGCTTTAGCGCAAGCCGCACTTCACCGAGGGGCAAACGTCACCCTAGTACATGGCCCAGCCAATTGGAATGTACCATTAGGAGTGCAAGCAATTCCCGTCATTAGTGCCGAGCAAATGCAGCAGGCGATGCTGGAATATTTACCCAACGCTGATCTAATTGTCATGTCAGCAGCCGTAGCAGATGTGAAGCCAAAAGATTATAGTACAGAGAAATTGCCCAAGCGATCGCTCCCCCAAGCCTTACCCCTGGAACCAGTACCGGATATAGTCGCCCAATTAGCAAAACTCAAACAGCCGCATCAGATATTAATTGGTTTTGCTGCACAAACTGGGAATATTGTCAAGCCTGCATTAGAAAAATTACAGAGTAAAAAACTTGATGCTATTGTTGCCAATCCCATCGATCAACCTGATAGTGGTTTTGGGAGCGATAATAATCAAGCGATATTTTTAGATAGTCAAGGTAATAAGCTAGCGATCGCACCTTGTTCTAAATTAGAAATGGCCCATCATTTATTTGATTTTATCATCACTTGATATAGCGATTCTCATTTGAGTGAGGTACGCGGCATTATCCATTGGTAAGCTATTATGCCTTTAAATTACACAATCAGAACTTACGCATTGACAGGAATCTGACTATGTGTGTTCAAGCCACTTTGCAGTGGATGGCTTGGTAGTTACTCTGATTGTCCATGCCCTCAATAGAGACAGTGTAAATTATCTATCTTTTCTCGCTGTCATTAATACATTCTTTGTCTCATTTGTCAATGCATAATTTCTGACAATAACTTATCAGGTTTGTTGACAGTTAACAGTCAGCAGTCAACAGTCATTAGATGGGCGATAGCTTATCAATTTAAGCCAACAGTCTCATTGAATTTGCGGCTTAAGAAAAAATTAAGGATCTGAAACCCACGGAGGTGGGTTTTGTTTGTGTAGACGCGGTTTGTAACCGCCCTTTTAGCTTAAGTTGACAGGCATGGGCATTGCCGTGTCCTTACAAGGAAACTACTACTTTGAATTGGGTATAACCCGTATGCTCTATGGCTTCAAGTCACTTTTGTAGATTTTACAATATAAGTAAGACATAAAAATAACGCTTCAATTATATGAAAATACTCTCATCAGAACT
The DNA here is from genome assembly GCA_019359215.1 of Nostoc indistinguendum CM1-VF10. Classification (GTDB taxonomy): domain Bacteria; phylum Cyanobacteriota; class Cyanobacteriia; order Cyanobacteriales; family Nostocaceae; genus Nostoc; species Nostoc indistinguendum. The sequence continues at coordinate 22,554 of JAHHHS010000004.1, forward strand.
AGTCCATTTGGGATTTGGCAAATATGTGCGTTCTGACCAAGTAACAGCAGTTATACCAATAGAAGAAGAGCGAGGCCCAGGGCGACGAACCTTTGTTCACGTTCAAGGGCAAAGCGATCCAATTATCGCCTCTCGCGCTGAAGATACCATCATCCGTGATTTGGTACAGGAACCACGCGAAGTTACCCAAGCCCGTCAGCAGCAGGAAATTCTTCAAGATTTATTGGTTAATTTAGCTAATGTTAATTCAACTGTGCGTCGAATTAACCGTGATGAAGGCAGTTTGGATCTTGATTTGTTAGAGCGACGAATTAAGCAAGTCCTTGAGAATTAATTGCAGAAGTCAGCAAACTAAATAACGGAGAAAGATATTGCTGAATACCATTACAGACCAAGTTTCAGTATCAGATACACAAACAAGATCACCAAGGTTGTGGATACCTGAACGGGTACTGTTTACACCTGCTGCCCTAGATGAGGATTGGGGGCAGCAGATTCTTAAACGTGTGCAGTCACTCAACTTACCAATAGAAGAACTATCACAGAACCGTCTGAAGGGACTGCGTGGTGAGTCTGAGCGGGATACTTACAACATCGCCAAGCGTACCTTAGCGGTGGTTACTGCACCACCCAGTTCTTTTAAACTGAGTCCCATTCCACCCTCTGCGGATTGGCAGTTTCACCTTGCCGAAGGTTGTCCGGCTCACTGTCAATACTGCTACCTAGCGGGTAGCTTGTCGGGGCCACCTGTAATTCGCGCTTTTGCCAATTTACCGCAGATATTAGAGAACTTAGCGAACTACGAGCAACAGGGGAAAACCACAAGTTTTGAAGTTAGCTGTTACACCGACCCATTGGGTATTGAGCATTTAACTGGAAGTCTTGCTGAATGTATCCGTTACTTTGGCACTCGTACCGATGCACATCTACGTTGGGTATCGAAGTTTGATGCTGTGGATGGATTACTCGATTTACCACACAATGGGCATACTCGCTGTCGGATGAGCGTTAATGCTGCACCGATTTCTGGTAAGTTTGAAGGTGGCACGGCATCCGTAGCATCTAGACTGAATGCATTGCGACGGTTGGCGTTACCACAAGAGCGTGGCGGTGGCGGTTATCCAGTAGGCTTGGTTATCGCGCCAATTATGCCGATAGATGATTGGCAGATGCACTATAGTTCTTTGTTTGACCAGATAAACGAGGCGCTGGATTTTGACTGTGACCTTACCATTGAGTTAATCTCGCATCGGTTCACACCTGGGTCAAAAGAAGTGTTACAAACTTGGTATCCGCAATCCAAATTAGAGATGGATGAAGCAAAACGTAGTGTCAAGCGTAATAAGTTTGGCGGGACGAAGTACGTTTATGAGAAAGACATAATGAAGGCGTTACGTAGCTTTTTTGAGAGTGAGATTAGTAGGCGCTTTCCAAATGCTGAAGTTCTTTATTGGACTTAGGAGACTACTCCGCTCAAATACAGTTTTAACAAATTAATTATCGGGCAAGAGAGCGATTGATATATTATGCGATCGCTCTTTTTTCCAATTGCTCAAAAGCTGGTGCGTTAGGCTAAAGCCGTAACACACCCTAACTTTTGATTTACTTTATAAATGCTCTCTTACCTTTGAAACCTACTAATGCATCAAGCCAAAATCTACTGTAAGAGCTATTGCAACTTCGACTTGCCCGATGCCTAGGTTGGGCTACGTCCACTCAAAGGGGGATAATTTGGGCAGACTACAGGCGGCGTTATACATTAATAAGTGTATCTGCAATACCGGACTTGTTCTGGCTTAGTCTCAATAGCAAAGGTTTGGAGATGTTTACTTTATCAGAAACTTCTATCCTGGCGGCAATCCTACTGTTAGCTTTAGGCATTTTGGGCTGGGGCTTTTATCGCGCCAGACCTTTTGGTAAACTGGGAATCTTAGCCTGGTTACAGTCGGTGGTGTTGATGACTCCCTGGCTCCTATTTTTTGGATTGTTTGCCGCAGGGATTTACATCAATATAGCGGGTATATTGTTCTTAGTAGTGACTTCCGCAGGATTGTACATCTACTTAGGCAGCCAGTTACGCGCAGCTGGGCAAGATGCCATCCTTAAGCAACGCGCAACAGAAAGAATCGCCGCTGATTCTTTACTTGAAGCAAAATCTTCACAACCAACAACAGCAGAACTGAAACCGGAGATCCCGCCGATACCAGAAGAAGACTTAAATGTAGTTAAAGGTATTTTCGGTATCGATACGTTTTTTGCTACAGAAACGATCGCTTACCAAGATGGAGCGATTTTCAAAGGCAATTTGCGGGGAGAACCAGAAGAGACTCACAATCGTCTAACTGCAAGTTTGCAGCAACGCCTTGGCAATCAATATCGCCTGTTTTTAGTGGAAAATACAGATGGCAAACCAGTGGTGATTGTCCTGCCGAGTCGCAATGATCCCCGGCCAATGTTGTTATCGCAAAAAGCTTTTGCAGGTATTCTGTTGGTAGCGACCATTGCCACAAGTCTAGAAGCTGCGGGATTACTACTGAATTTTGATTTCTTTGCCAATCCAGGGCGGTTTCAAGAAGCTTTGCCCATAGGCGCTGGGATATTTGCGATTTTAGTAGTTCACGAAATCGGTCATTGGTTACTTGCCCAGCATCACAAAATTCGCCTTAGCTGGCCCTTCTTTTTACCAGCTGTGCAAATTGGTTCCTTTGGTGCAATTACCCGCTTTGAATCTTTGTTACCCAACCGCAAGGTATTATTTGATATCGCCTTGGCAGGGCCAGCCGCAGGTGGTATTGTCTCTTTGTTAATGCTGGTGACGGGCTTGCTGCTTTCCCACCCAGGTAGTTTATTTCAATTGCCCAATCAGTTTTTCCAAGGGTCGATTTTGGTGGGAAGTTTGGCGCGAGTTGTCCTTGGTTCGGCGTTGCAGTCGTCCCTGGTAAGTGTTCATCCTTTAGTGGTGATTGGTTGGTTGGGGTTAGTTATCACAGCTTTAAACTTAATGCCCGCAGGACAACTAGATGGTGGGCGCATAGTCCAGGCGATTTATGGACGCAAAACCGCAGGACGGGCAACGATCGCAACTTTAATTTTACTGGCGTTAGTGTCTCTCGGTAATACTCTTGCCATGTACTGGGCGATCGTGATTTTCTTTTTGCAACGAGATCAAGAACGCCCTAGCTTAAATGAAGTCACTGAACCTGATGATGCTAGAGCTGCTTTGGGGCTTTTGGCTCTATTCTTGATGATTACCACGCTTCTACCCCTGACTCCTGGCTTGGCTGGGCGTTTGGGAATAGGATAGTGCTTATGGAGCCTACACCCAAACATTGTTAAATGATTGTTGGTGAACCTTCGCTTAAATTAAGCGAGGTGTTCACCGACAGCTTATGAAGAAAATTAACTAAATGGTTTCCAACCTGCAAGCAAATTGGGGTAAGCCGTTGGTGTAGGGAAAATCTTCTGGAAGGCAGTTTGACGCTCTTGAGGCTTTTCTTTGCTCATGTTCCAGAGGGTTTCATAAAAAAAGAAAGAGACTCCAGCAAAATTGCGCTCGCGTACTTTTTGCACTTGTGTCTGAATCTGTTGCATCAGTACAGATCGATTTTTCAACCCAGCCAGAATACCCACACTCACTGGAATATGGCTCTTAGCTGCTTTCACTTCTGGATATTCTAATTCGCTAACAAAAACATTCAAATCATCACGATATATCTGCAAAACTAAGTCTTCAATGATTCCCATCCTTTCCCATTTCTGCCAGTCTGCTAAAAAGTACTCATAGGAAAAACGTTGAGGATTAGGAGCAACGGAAACCAGGCAATTTTTTTTAGTAGCTTTAACGGCTGTAAATACCCGCTTCATAAACTCGGTAATTTTATTAGCTCTCCAGCGCACCCATTCTGGATCTTTAAAGTTTTTGGAGGGAGCTTTACCACGGTGTTCTTTTTTGTAAAGTGCCACTGTATAGGCATCGTACCCTAATTCTGATGGTAAGCCAAAATGGTCATCAAATTGAATACCATCAATATTGTAGTTTCTGACAATTTCAACAATTAAATCTTGAATAAATTGTTGTACTTCTGGACGGAAAGGATTTAGCCAAACACGATTATGCGTCCCTTCTTTAACAATCCGAGTCCCGTCGCTGCGACTGGTGAGCCATTGGGGACGATTTTTAGCTAATAGAGAATCTGCTGGTGCCATGAAGCCAAATTCAAACCAGGGAATCACTGTTAACCCTTTTTGATGTCCTACATCAACAATTTCTTTGAGGATATCTCGCCCTTTTAAACCGGGTGTAGGATCGAGCGATCGCCCAATAACTTTTTGTGCAACCTTGCTGGGATACAATGTATATCCCCAATTCCAAACCGCCGGATATATGGTGTTAAAATTAAGTTCGTCAAGGCGTTGCAAAGATCCCTTGAGGCGATCGCGCTCAAATAGCACATCACTATCAATATTTGTTAACCATACTCCTCTTAACTCAGATGCTGGCGTTTGCGGCAGGTTAATCTGAGCGTTCAATGGGAACGATAGCATCACCGTAGCTACCACACTCAAGGTAGCTATAACGGCAAACAAAAGAGACTTTTTGCTTTGGGGAGTATTCCACCAAAAAGGAAACTCAGCACACCACTTTACAAACCTTTTCATCATTTGCTACAAACATCATCAAAATTATGAACAATCAGCATAAATAGCGATCGTTTCGATTGTAATCGCTAAAACAATCGCTATTCATGCTGAGGTTTATTATTTGGCGCTGGCTATGAGTTGATTCCAGGCTTTGACTGCTGCTTGTAAATTCTTTGGCAGTTTATTTTGAGAAATATCGTTATACTCAACCGTACCCTCTTGGCTAGTAAGAGTGTAAGTAATAAAATCAGCAGAACCACTGGGGGCTGGGTACCTCAGATTTTTGAATTTACTAAATTGAGAACGTTTTAGCGATCGCACAAATTGTTGCACCTGTTGCACAGGAACGCGGCGAACACTACGTTCAGAATCATTGGCATCACCAATCCGTACCCGAATTAATTGTCCATCTTTGAGTAAAACAGTCTCGTAGGTTCTGCCAATAAAACCACCACTGGAAATTTCTCGAAATACTACATATCCAGGTAACGGTGGTGGTAACTCGCTGACTGGAATTTGCACAGGGGCCAGTGGACTTGAGCTAGCCTTTTCATTCAGCCTGAGTGCGGAACCTGTTTGATTGGTATGATAAACTAGGGTTTGGTCACCAATGCCTACAACCACCCGCCAACCCGTTACCAAAGCTTGGCTACAGAATTCATCAGCATTAGCTAATTCTAAACAGCCATCTCTCCAAGTCTGCTGTTGAGCCTCAATGATTGTTAGCTGAGAAATTGGCTGTTGCAAACGTTTAGAGGCGGCTTGTAAAACAGCATTTTTTACAGATGCGGGTAATGTATCTGACACCGCATTAGCTACTGGACGTGGTAAGCCGTTTGGTTTAATACTTTCTTTGAGAACTTCATTGCTTGTTTCTAGCGATAATTTCGCAGAAGCGCCCGTAGCACCTTTGATAAGTGTTAAACCGCTAGCAACAGACAAAATTCCAGTCAGAATCAAAGCAGCGAAAATTCGCGTTTGATTGGCGTTAAAGTAGTTTTTCAGCATGAATTTCATAGTAAGATAGGAATCTTTGCTAAGAGTTATATAACTCATAAATACTATCTAGTCACTAATAGATAATAAAGTATATAATTCCAGAAATTCGCCAGTTGGAATTAACTTAGTACCTGTCTTCTGACACAGATATAAAAACAAAGACGCTAACGTACTGATTTTTTGTTCCTTGTAGCGATTTTTTCTGTACTTTACCTATGCGGGAACCGTTATATATAGGACTCATATTTGATTTTTGAACAAAACTTTAGTACACCTTTATTTCTTCTTCCTAGTCCCCAGTCCCTTACCTCTACGAGTGATTCAGAAATCAAATCGGATTGCTATAGAAATTTCGGATTAAAATGCACTCAATCAAAACGCCCTATAGCCCAACGACAATCAAGCAATAACTCAGAAGCTCATCAAACTTCATTATTATGAACAGTTTGTTGGAGAAGAGAATCCACACTGCTGTTTAAAAAAATAGCTTGCCAGTAAAGCTTACAATGCTTTTGCGTAACTCTGGTAAGTGAGGGTTTAATAAAAGTAATTTTATAAAATAATGTGACAAAATGTAGCTTAAATTTTCCTTGACTCAAACCAGTGTATACAATATTTTGCAAGTAATTTCAGCCAATATTAAGCGCTGATGGCTTGCTGTTCAGCTTCAACTAACTGATTGTTAGGTACATCAAATCTAATGGTAGTGGCTGCCCAGTCTTTAAAATCGCGTGCTAGCCAGACTAGCTTGCACAGAATTTCATCATTTACCCACAATACCAACGGAAACCGAAACTGTTTCCGAAACTCATCTCGCATGATATTGGTACTGATGATGAGTTGGTTAATGTCGGCTACAGATTCTAAACCTCGTACCATCAAAGCTTCGAGTTGAGTAGCACCAATTCCATTTGTAATAGCTGTATATAAAGTGTCTGCCGCAGGTGAGAGTAGAATTTCGTAGATGTCTGCTGATGAAAATTCTGTTAACACATTCAGCACGTGCTGCTGCCTTTCAACACAGTTACAACAAGCTAATATCAGTGAGAATTCCCCAGCAGAAACCATTATCGCTCTTGCCAGCCTGTTAGTGGCTGTTGTGCTTCTAGCTGTGCCGTTTTCCGAATTACTTAAGCTGATCATTAAAAAATCCTGGTTTGAATTTTAAAAATATCTGAGTAATATTCAGTTATTCTACTCTATAAATTTTTACTTAAAAGTGTTAAGTAGGTAATTTTAATGAAGTTTTTCTCAAATACTAAGCATAATACTACGCATATTTAGCTAAGAAGTATATATATCGTGTATTATGCCACACTTACAATTAAGGGATAATGTAAAGGTAGTATTAAAATCATGTAAACAAAAGATAATGCAAGCATAACGAAGCAAGTTAGAAATTAGCAATTTAATTAAACGCTATTTTCATAGATTTTGGCATCTACCATTGGTTAAGTAGTTATTTCTTAATATAACGTTAAAAAAATGCTCAGTATTAAGTTTAACAATAAACATCAATACGGTTCAGTTAAGAAGAATAGTAGGTTGGGTTGAGCGGCAGCGAAACCCAACAAAGCCTTGATAATGTTGGGTTTCGTTCCTCAACCCAACCTACGCCAGTTTTAGTTTTTAGCCTTAACTGAACCGTATTGCAATAAACATTGGGAAATGGGAAAAAACTTACCTGGCCAGTGCTTTGAAGAATTAGCTATGGGAGCGATCGCTTCTGGTGGTGTGCGAATAGTCAATAAATACGAGTGCAACTATGTGGGCTGCTGTTGTGGCTGTGCGAAAACAGCAACCCACTCAGATTGTGATTGCTGTGCCTGTGGCTGCACCCGAAACTTGCTATGAGTTAAAAGTTGAGGTAGACAAAATAGTTTCTGTATCCACACCTAGCCCTTTCCAAAGTGTTGGTCTTTGGTACGAAAACTTTCCCCAAACTACTAATGAAGAAGTCCGCGACTTACTGGCAGAACAAAAAATGAAGGTTCCGCTATAGATTAGCGACCGCAACCCATATTAAATGTCTAAAAACTATAGCAAAAAGGTATTACAAATTTAATAAATTAGTCTAAGAAAATATGAGTGACTCAGAACTAAACTGCTTAGAATTTACACCCGATAGCAATAATGTTTGTTGAGTTTCTCCAGCATTAAAATTTAAAATGAGTCCATTATTAGTATCAGTTATATCTCCTTGAGAAAACATCTCATTTAACCAACTGTCAGCCTTAATATCATCCCAACCCTTAAATTCAAGCTTATCGATACCAACTTGAAAATCTTGAATGACATCAAACTCTTCTTTCAACGAGCTATTGATACTAACCTTACCTTTCAACAAGCTATCGCTAACATTGATAATATTATCAACACCGAGACTAACTAGTAAATCTTGGACGCCAGCAAGCTGATCTGTCAACAAGGTATCGCCACCATCGCCACCATTGAAAACAAATTTATCATAGCCGTCGCCACCAACTAAAACATCATTTCCCTCACCACCAATCAGAACATCATCACCCGAACCGCCATTTAAGCTATCATTGCCTCCGCCTCCATTTAGAGTATCATTCCCTTCACCGCCTTCGAGGATATCATCGCCTTTCCTTCCATCCACCTTGTCATTCCCTAAGCTGGCATAAATTTTGTCTCCACTGTTACTTCCTTTAAGATTATCTTTTCCAACCGTGCCATAAATAACATTTTTACCTAAATTGTTGATTAAAGTATCTCTTAAAAAAGTAATATTACCGACATTCATCTCGACTAGCGTTATGTTGGTGTTACGATTAAAGGTTTTTTGATAACTACCAACCGCCTTTACTATGAGGGAGTCCTCCCCATTATCGCCGTCAATATCAGTAGTTTGCGGACGACTCTTAATAGTAATATTACTACTCTTGCTATATTCCAAATCAGCAATATGCTCAGAGGAAATTAACTTACCTTGTATACCGAAATAATCTAATACCTTGGGTTTATCAGGATTTGTGGTATCTAGTGCCAAGAACCCAATTTTACCCTTAGCCTGGTTATATTCAGCAGCATAATTGTCAATTTCTTTAGCTGTTAGTGTTAAGTCTGCAAAGAAATCGAAAGAGAAAGTTTTTTTAGCAGCAACTTCAAAACTACCAATCACTTGCATTTTACTACTGGCACTTCCTGTGAAAGAACCATCTAATCCAATGCCAGTAACGTCACTAAAGAGCGAAGAAAAAGTCGGGTCGGTATTAAAAACAGATCCAGCTTGAACCGTTGCAGTAGCAACACCACTTTCAACCAACGTCTTTATCTGAGTGGTAGTCAAAGTTCCTGAAGGCTTTTGACTATATTTTGAGAAAGTAGCAACCCCTTTAGCATTAGCAAAGTTAGGGTTGGGATTAGGAACTTTATCTACAATTGGCTGTAGAAATAGTGTTTGTGACAGCATAATATTTTCTGTTTATCCTGTTAAGTACTTTGTCTACAAAGATGTATGAGTGTATGCAATCCTATCTTGTGAAATTAGGCGTAGCGATCGTACGATCTCATAATTTAAGCAGTAATGTCGGTTATCCAGGGCGATCGCATCTAAAATTATTCTTGGCCACAAACAAGGTATTATTAATTTCATCTTCTATTGATGAGACATACCTATCTAGTCAGGTCAACGTTTGCTACAATCGCAATTAGGTCATTGCCGCCAGGAAGTTGGGCAAAAATAAAAGTATCAAGCTCAGATATCTGAGATTTAGTTTCAAGTTTATAAGTCACTGCTGGACTAAGTGCCAACTGATCAATACCCTTCTCAAAGCCCAAAATAGTAGCATAGTCATTATCGCCAGCAGATGTATAATAAGAGCCATTCGCATCCCCAAGCACAAATACATCTTTGACGCTGTCGGGAGAAATATTTGTGACGTCGCCCTTATTGTCAACCGCACCGCCACCTATTAACTGATCTCTCTCAAATGATGTTCCTCTACTAGGGCTAAATCCATTGAGAGTGTCACTACCAGCGCCTCCTACGAGAAAGTCTTCAAAGAATCCTTCAGGAGCATTTGGAGATCCGCTACGGCCTCCAATCAGATTATCATTACCATTGCCACCAAATATTACGTCACTACCCTGATCTCCATTGAGGGTGTCATTGCCAGCATTCCCAAAAAGCAAGTCATCACCAAGACTTCCATTAAGGCTATCGTTACCGCTACCTCCATTGAGAGTATCATTGGCGTTAGTTCCTTGGAAAATTGCCATATTTTTTGTCTCGCAAAGTTGTAAATTTTACTATTATCTGCACTGCTTAAATATTATTTATATTTTTGGTTTAAGCAGCGCGATCGCATCTATAACTACTCTTGACCACAAACAAGGTATTGTTAATTTCATCTTCTATGGATGATGAAACATACCTATCTAGTCAGGCCAACGTTTGCTACAATCGCAATTAGGTCATTGCCGGCAGGAAGTTGGGCGAAAATAAAAGTATCAAGCCCAGATATCTGAGATTTAGTTTCAAGTTTATAAGTCACTGCTGGACTAAGTGCCAACTGATCAATACCCTTCTCAAAGCCCAAAATAGTAGCATAGTCATTATCGCCAGCAGATGTATAATAAGAGCCATTCGCATCCCCAAGCACAAATACATCTTTGACGCCGTCGGGAGAAATATTTGTGACGTCGCCCTTATTGTCAACCGCACCGCCACCTACTAATACATCTCTCTCAAATAATTCTACTGTACCGTCTGATGTTCCTGTAGCAGCGCCAAATCCATTGAGAGTGTCACTACCAGAACCCCCTACGAGAAAGTCCTCAAAGAACCCTTCAGGAGCATCAGGAGAGCCACTAGGGCCTCCAAGCAGAATATCATCACCATCGCCCCCAAATATTACGTCACTACCCTGACCTCCATCAAGGGTGTCATCGCCAGCAGCCCCAAAAAGCAAGTCATCCCCTGCACTTCCCGAGAGATTATCATTTCCGAGTCCCCCATTAAGGGTGTCATTGCCAAGACTTCCAACGAGCGTATCATTGCCACTATCCCCATTTAGCAAGTCATCACCAAGACTTCCACTCAGCAGATCATTACCGCTACCCCCATTCAGGGTATCGTCACCGAGGTTGCCAAACAATCTGTCATTCCCATCTCCTCCATTCAGTAGAGAATTACCACTGATACCTGCATATATCTTGTCATTACCACCTCCTCCGGTCAAAGTATCGTTACCACCAAGTCCAAAAATCGTGTAACTATTAGTGTTTGTGTTTCCTTGTGGGACATTTAATAGATCGTTGCCGTTAGTTCCTTGTAAAATGCGACTTTTATCTCCAGATGTATTGTTATTAAGGCCTCTCCCGGTCAATATATCGTTACTACGACTCAAAAGATTCGCAATCTTATCATTATTAGTGTTTTGTATATCGTTGCTGTCACTTCTTTGTATAATTGCCATGTTTTTTACCTCGGAAATTTTTGGTTGAAGTTGCCAATGTATACTGGGTAATCATCTAAGGGATGTTTTAAAAGTATTTGGCTGTGATTTTAGGCAGTTACTTATTAAGCCAATGAGCAGTGATTCAGTTAACAGTGTCGAACCTTGCTCACTGACAACTGTTGATACTCCTAACTCCCTTCAAAATCTAAACAGGGGGCTTTTCGCAGGATCCAATCTAATTTGATACCAACAAGAAGCCTTTTAAAACATCCTCTTAGCTACTTTAGAGTGGTAGTTTCATAGCAAAATTATTGTTTCTCCAAAAATATTCGTAAAAACTGTCCTAAAAATAGGCTAAGTTAGCGCCTTACAGAAGATTATTTTGAAATTGAACATTGACCACTTGATCATCACCTATCGAATTGAGGCCTGTAAATGCGAAGTTATTTAACAGGTTATTATTTTCTACTATGCCAATCCCATTACCTAAAGATGCATTAAAATCAGTCATGACATTAGTACGCTCAGAAGTAGAAGTTGTTGCTCTACCTATAAATAAACTGCCATCAGCACCTCTGGTAAGTGCATCAGTGCCTAAGTTGCTGACGAAAGTACCGTTATCTTGGCCTCCCAATAGCAAATCGTTCGTGTTACCTCTACTTAAGGAATTCGTGGCTACTACGGTACTTCTATTTGATGTTGCTCCGGATACGAAAACTTTTTCACTCTCGTTAATCGTTAAACCTGTGGGGGAAGCAATGCTGAGGTTCATGCTACCGCCGGCACCACTTATATTGACGTAGGACAGACCTGTGACAAAAATACTGCTCATTAGATTTCCTCTTGATACTGCTAGATATGCAATACCGACTTGATCAGAGAGGCAGGGGAGCAGGGAGCAGGGGAGAAGATGCTGTAATTTCCCAGCAATAGAGGGTTTCAGAGCAAATAAATTTATTTATGCTTAATGTTAAATATTTATTTCGATAGCGCAGCGTATACCCTTCGGGATGCTTCGCTTAGAGCGAGTTATCGAGCGTCGATGCATAGGACAAGAAATAATGCGTCCAAGCTTTCAAAGCCAATAAATTTATTTATGGGGTTCTCCCCCAAGCTTTGTATACCCTGTCCTCTTTCCTCTCCTTTGACTGATAGTTATGATATTAAAGCTCAAGTATGGCACTTGTTAGATGCTGAACTTTGGAAGCGCTACGCTAAACATTACTCGGCTTGACAAAAAGCTTCCTAACATCAACAAACAGATATCACGTTGCATGAAAGAGGTAAGTCTTGCAACTGTCTAATTAATTGTGTTAAGATTGAATTAAATTTAGAAAACTGCTGAAAACTATTTTAGCTTATAGTTTTCAGCAATTTTTGAACATCCAACAGTAGGTTGAATAGAGTACACGATAACCCAACAAAACAGTTGCTATGGAGTGTTGGTTTTCATACTCACTTTAACCTGCTTTTCTTTTTAGGCTTCAACTTAATTAATCCAGTTGGATTAAGTTCCTGGAGTACGAACGGTAGCAGAAATAGCGTTAACGAAAGTTTCAGAGCGATTGTCTTCGGTTTGAACACCACCAATGACGCTGGTGAAGGTTCTGTTACCAGTAGCATCAGCACTAACAACTAATTCAGCAACGTTTCCTTCGATACCATCTAAGTTAGTGTCAATTGTCTTGACGAATTTTTCATTAACATCAGCTCTAACTAGCTTGTTTGTAAAGAAGAAGTTTTGGATGTTAGTACCACGACCACCAAGAATTTCTTCAGAGGTGTTTTCCAAGTAGTTTAGATCAGAAATAATCATTTGAGTTTCTCCTGCAAATGTGTAAGTTGCTTTTAGGAATCTTTGTTTTAGCCAATCTTTTATTGGCTATAAAAATAATATAGTTTGTTTATTTAAAAGTCAATGTTCTCAAACAAAATTTTGATTTAAAAAACTAATGTATTCATATTTAAAAATGAGTATACATAGCATTAAATATAATTAAAATAAGCAAAACAATTTTAGGTAGTAATAATTGTTAGCTACTGCCTAGTAAGGCTTATGGCGATTAAGCTTAATCTTTTACAGCACCAAATTAGCAAAATGTGGATATATTCACAAAATACTAAAGACAAAAATTTATTAAATTTTAAACAACAACACTAGCATCTATAACATTTATGAAAACTAGATGCAACTCCCTTTAGTTAGGAAAATCAAGAGCCTATTTAGTCTTGTTGAATGACATATTTAACAATTCCTCCTGCGATCGCACTTTTGGATCTGAGTCTATCTGAGTAATAATTTTCATTGCGTTGATTTGTTGTTTTAACCAATCAGAAAATGATTCTGCAATGATTTTTTGGCGCAACTGTTCATCTAGTTGGGGTTGAATGACTTCTTCTACCCAAATTAAATGCACCCCCTTGGGAGTCGTAATCGGTTTGAGAGATTGTGGCGGTACAGCAGCAAATACAGCTGCTGCAATCTCTGGACGAAAATCTTTGCGGTATCGGAGTCCTTGATATCCATAAGCACGGCGGAGTTCTGGTTCTGGGATATATAAACGAGCAATTTCAGGAAAATTGATTTCGCCTTCTTCGAGCGCATAAAAAAGTTCTAAAGCCAAGTCTCGATCCTCGAAGACAACTTCGTAGGTAACGGCGGCGACATAATCTAGTTGGTGTTCATAAAAGTGCTTTTCGAGTTGAGCAGAAAATAGATGCTTTGCTAACTTCTGCGAAAGAATGTTGTTGTAGGCTAATTCTTCAAACTCATTCACAGACAGATGGTGTTTTTCTAGCCATGTCCAGGTTTCTTTAGCTTTGACAAGCTTCTTGGCAAACCTTAAACGATCTCCTTCTTGCTGTAGCTCTTCTGGTGTTACTGTAATTCCTAGTTCTTTAGCTGCTTCGATAATGATGCTTTGCGCTGCTATTGCCTCTACTACATTAGGTATCTGACAGGAAAGTTTGAGGCTGTGAATGATATCTGAACTGGAAATTGTCAGACTGTGGGGCATAATACGATATCTCCAATAACTAAGAGAATTCGGCATGGGGCATTGATGGTTCCTTTTACCCTATTTCCTAATTCCAAATCGCTTTGACTAAATCTCTAAACCGCCTTTTTGCAGTTTTTTGAACGGATCTAAAACAAAATCAATCACGCGCCGTTGGCGAATGATGACTTCAGCATTTGCTGTCTGACCGGCTCCTAATGGAATACGTTTGTTGCCATTTTCGACATACTGCTGCTCTAAAATGATTTCTAATTCATAGTTTTCGATGTTTCCTTGGGGTGTTTGGGTAATTTTCGAGTCAGGAGAGATCCAAGTAACTTTCCCTGGCACGATGCCATACTCCTGAAAGGGATAGGCATCAAACTTGACTTTAACTGGCATTCCTAGCTTCAAAAAACCACTATCCTGATTAGGCATACTAGCTCTGAGTACGAAGTCTGCATTCTTGGGCGCGATTTGGGCAATCCTTTGACCGAGTTGTACAACTGCTCCTGCCTTAGTGGTGGGTAATTCAAAAATCACTCCATTAATCGGCGATCGCACTACCCGTTGCTGTATCTGAACTTTTATAGATATAATCTGGCTTCTTGTCTGAGCCATTTCTGATTGCACTGCTGTTATTTGTGTCTGTAGGTCTTTTAGCTGTTCCTGATTTTTCATTACGGCCAGTTGCCCAGCTTGCAGCACACTTTTATAGCTACTTTGTTCCTCTTGCAGTCGGAGTCTTGCTTGTTTGATATCAGACTCCAACATATTGATAGTTACTTGATAACGATTTAGCTCTTCTGCCAAACGCAATTTTGCTTGTTTAATATCTGATACAGCCCTGCTATAAAGTCGTTTACTTTCTTGTTCTTCTTTTTTGAGTTGATCAATTTGGGTTGCAGAAACTGCACCATCCTGAACGAGTTTGCTAAAGCGGGCAATTTGCCTGGAATCTATACTCAGACGAGTTTTAGCCGATCGCTGATCATCGCGAGTGTTATCAATCTGTTGCTCTGCTTGCTTAACTAATGCTTGTTTTTCTAACTTTTGCAGGTTATAGCTACTCAGTTTGGCATCGAGGTTTTGCTCTGCCTGATTAACTTGAGCCGTTTTTTCCAATTCTTGGGATTTATTTTGTTGCTCTAAAAGACTAGTTGACATGAGGAGTTGACTTTTGAGCAATTCGAGTTGGGATTGCCGATTTTGTAGCCCTTCCAATTTGCTCTGGAATTGTTGCAGTTCTGTTTGTAGGACATCAGATTCTAGTTCTACTAAAACCTGGCCAGATCTGACTGTATCTCCTTCTTTGACCATAACTGCTTTGACACTTCCAGCAGCTTGAGCATCTAATTTTTGAGTTGCACCTTTTGGTTCTATACGCCCTCTAGCACTGCCAGTCTCATCTACTTTTGAGAGAGTCGCCCAAGGTAAGAACAGACCAGCAAAGGCTATGAGTACATACAACAAACCACGAGTCCAAATCCGAGGTAAGGCATTGAGCAATGCTTCAGTACCGTAGTACAAGTCTTGATTGTTATTTTCTGTCTCAATAACTTCCACAAATTCTTCTTGCTGTGTGTAACTTTGATACTCATCTGGCTTTTCTTGGGGAAGTGGGGATGATCTATTGGTAGATGGCATAGTTTTAGTTCAGATAAAAGTACATATGTATGAGGGAATAGAGGGCAGGGGGAGAAGAACTATTAATTATTGCCCCATGCCCAATTTCAACTTACTTGAGCCAGTTGTTGTTGATTCAGGTAGTAATAATGACCTTTTTTAGCGATTAATTCGTCGTGAGTACCGCTTTCTACCAAAACGCCTTGATCTAAAACCAGGATCAAGTCAGCGTTGCGGACTGTAGAGAGGCGATGGGCAATGATTACACTTGTACGTCCTTGAAGAATTGTTTTAAGGTTGTTTTGAATAATTCGTTCTGATTCGGAATCTAGGTGGCTGGTGGCTTCATCAAATAGTAATAATCGAGGATTTCCGAGCAAAGCACGAGCGATCGCTAGGCGTTGGCGTTGTCCACCAGAAAGCATACCGCCGCTTTCACCAATTTGGGATTCGTAACCCATCGGTAGTTTTTGAATAAAATCATCAGCTCCAGCATATTTTGCTGCTTGGATAATTTCTTCTAAAGAGGCATTTGGATGAGCGATCGCAATGTTTTCCCGAATCGTCCCACCAAATAGAAAAGTATCTTGGTCTACAACACCAATTTGAGAACGGAGCGATCGCAACGAAACACTGGTGATATCGCAACCATCAATGAGTAGTTTGCCATCTGTCGGTGGGTATAAACCTAAAATCAATTTACTCAGGGTTGTTTTTCCAGAACCGCTACGCCCCACAACTGCAACCATCTGTTCCGGCTGGATTTCAAAGTTAAGATTTTCTAAGACGTTAGTCTCACTTTCTGAGTGATAGCGAAAGGTAACATTATGAAAGCTAATGTGACCGCGTAGCTTACCCAACGACTTTCGGGGTTTAGTTTCTAAGTCTTCTTCTGGTTCGGCCTCCAACACATCATTTATGCGTTCGGTGGAAATTACAATTTCTTGCAATTGATTCCACAGCATAGATAGCCGTTGGAAAGGACTCAAGACGTTACCCACCAACATATTGAAAGCAACTAATTGTCCAATAGTCAGTTCACCATTAATTACCTGGGTCGCTCCATACCACAGCAATGCAGTGTTTACAAAAGTTTGGATGACACCACTGATAATTTGCAGGTGATTACCAATTATTTGAGCATTAAAGGATTTTTTAACCAAATCATTCAGCAGTTCCTCCCAACGCCAGCGCACAGTCTGTTCAATTGACAATGAGCGGACGGTACGAATTCCAGTAAGAGATTCTATGAGATAGCTTTGTTCTTTAGCGCCTGCATTAAAAATTTCTCTGGAGATGCGGCGCAAAATACTTGTGCTAGCCAGCGCCAAGATAAAAAATGGCGGTACAGTACACAGCACGAATAATGACATCCGCCAACTATAGGAGAACATCAAGGCCAGATAAACCACCAATGTCAGCATATCCAGCAAAATAGAGAGTGTCTGACCAGTAAGAAATTGCTGAATTTTCTGGTTTTCTTGGATGCGCGAGACTATATCCCCAACAAAACGCGACTCGAAATAAGAAAGGGGCAAGCGGAAGGTATGTTTAATAAAACCTACCAATAGGGAGATGCTAATACGGTTAGCGGTATGAAATAGAAGATATTGTCGTACAGCGTTGACAGCGACACCAAATAACCCAAAAATAATCATCCCCAAACCAATAGCGTTTAAGGTTGTCACACTGCGTTGCACAAGTACTCTATCGAGCAATAACTGAGTGAATACTGGCGTTACCAGTCCAAATAATTGGATTAATACCGAAGCTACAAAGACTTCTAATAGTGTCCGATAGTGAGGTTTGATTAACTCAAAAAATTTCCAAAAGCCTGTACTTTCGTTTTTAGTATTTTTTAATAAGGCTGTAGGTTGTAGTAACAATGCATAACCACTCCAACCTGCTTGAAATTCAGCTTTTGTCAGGTTGCGTTGACCAAGAGCAGGATCACATACAATCACCCGCTTTTTGGTGATTTCATAGACAACGATGAAGTGGTTGCCTTCCCAGTGAACAATTGCCGGTAAAGGTTGTTCTACCAATTTATCAAAAGTGGCTTTCACTGGACGGGTGGCAAAACCCAGGTTTTCTGCTGTGGCTGCCATAGCCTTTAGAGATGCACCACTGCGGTTGACGTTGGTCATATCTCGCAGGCGATTGATACTAAAATGCTTACCCCAATAGTTACCAATCATCACCAAGCAAGCAGAGCCACAATCGGCAGCACTTTGTTGGGCATAGAAGGGATAGCTTTTAGTGAGCCGTTTCCACCAATGCCCCACTTGCACTTTCGGACTGGGAAAGTAAAAAGATGATTTTTTTGGTTGTTGTTGTTGTAACTGCTGATCTCGTTGGGGAAAAGGAATAATTTTGGATTTTGGAGATCGAGAAGTTTTTTCCTCACTCCCCGCTTCCCGCTCCCCACTCGCCAATCCCCACTTCCCTAACTCTGGCAAGTATTCTAATGCTGTTTGCCTATGATCGCTTTTCAGAATGTAAACAATTGTTGGTTGAGTTGCCTGCCAATCGCCTTGTTTTGGTTGGGCCAAGATTGTGCCTGGTGTCAAAAAATCGCCTTCAAAATGCCGCACTTGACCTCTGTACAATAGCCATAGCTGGGAATCTTGGGATACTTGCGTAGTTATAGAGCCAGTTTCTAAACACTGTCGCTCAAAGAGAGATAAAGCTTTGAGCATCCCTGGTACAAGTGAAGTATGGCACGGTAATTGTGAGGTTTGGCGACATAACAACAGCAAATCCCAAAGTTCTGCACGGGCAAACAGGCGATCGCGAATATTAGGATACTTGTCTATCAATGTTTGCAATGCGTCTTGCCTGAAATAGCCAAGTTTTAAGCTTGTCGAAGCTCTGACTACATAAGGGCTAAAGTCAGCTTCGGGAAACAGAGTCAATTCACCGAAAACAGACCATGCACCAAAGGTAGTAATTAAATTCTCAGAACTATCCAACAGTCGGACTTTACCTGTAAGGATAATGTAGATACCAGGGTTCGTCTGTGCAGATTGCCAGAACTGCTTTGCTAGTGGTGGCTCCACAATTTCCATTGCTGCCAATAAGTTTTGTAATTCTTTTTCGGAAAGCTTTGCACCCAAGGTGTACAAGAGCCTTTCGCCTACATGTTCCCCAGAAAGCACGGCTGGCATTTTCTAACCTCCAAGACAGAATTTAGTTATTGCTCTAAATTGAAAAAATAAGTATTATTTGATACTTTTATATTTTGCGATAAACCCTAAGCTTCCTGTAAGAAAAGAGTATTGTTATATAAAAAAAAGTATTTTTATTCGAAAAGCAGCGCCACTCGTTGTAACAGACCCTCGATATGAGAATCACTAATGTGATGTGAATGCTAAAATATTGAGCTACATCTTTGCCTAGCCAAGCTTCTTTGCTTATAAAGCATCAATTCTTGCAGTGCCTTTGGTCACCACAAGACTCGTGCTTTCAGTAAGAGGTTGAAGAAGAATTTAGAAGCAAAGCATCTACAGCTTTGTCAAGGTATTAGAATCAATTTAGTAAGGTATGATTTAGCCTACAGCGCGTAACCTTTAGCATTAAAAAGCTGGCTTTGGGCAGGCTACATAAAGAGTAAAGAGACGAGAAAAACTATAAAGCACATCAATCATGATTTTTTGAGATTTTACTACTTAATGAAAATCTCACTTAAACAATATTGCTTGGTTTGTTTAGAAGCTACTAAACTCAATCTTTTTCAAGTCATGTTTAGTCTCTTTAAACATATATCCTAAGAGCTATGTAAATTTTATTACACCTCCTCTAGCAGAATTAGTGCAAGTGGTTAAAATGGTGTTGCAAGAAACATATTTAGATAATTAAGTAGGTAGGCGGGAAAATTTATAACTATGTTATTGCGATCGCCGCAAAGTCAAGCGAGCAATAGAGCTTCAAGCTTTTTAGATTTAGTTACATAGTTAGGTTTATTTGTGCCTACCTACTTAGCTTACACTGATTAACTTAAACTTTGAATGGTCTATGCTTATTTTCCTGTAAATTTTATAAAATCTTACACAAGGGATAATTCTTAACAAAAAAAATATAATTCTAAGCCATTTATACATTAAATCTTTAAAGAGATAGACCACATAGTATGGTGCAAGTTATAACAGCACATAATACTCCCAGTTCGCCCCGCCCATTTTGTCGAGAGTTACAGACAAAGTCTACTTTTAACAATTTCTCTAGGTCTACAGATTTAAATATGTGCTGTTGTAACCCAACGGCAAGTAGCTGGGACTGATTAATTTCTTCAGCATAGGCTGAGAGGGCTTTTTTAAATGGTAAACCATTAAAAGTTCCTTTCTAATGGACAGGGCTTTTGCAAAGAATTAAACAATGATCAAGTTGTTAGCACTAAAATATAATGCAATAACACTGCTACAACTTGAGTTCTCTCAGTTTCTGTAAAGTGTAAACTTCATAGAAAACTGCTTTTTCAAGTTGTTTCTAAGTAATCTGGACAGCAGTTAGTCTTATTGGTGATATCTCTGCAAACTTACAAAGCCTACAACGCAATATCAGCTTGATATTAACATCATTAATGATTTTATGTATAGTAGCTAAAATGAATAACCCAACCTTGCCACTAGCATAAAGCACATATCGTTGCTTGAAACGCTAGTGATATTTGGCTTAGGTAAAACCTTGAGTTAGGGACTTCCAAATAAAAAAACATCCGGCCAGCGCAAAGACTTTGCTGGAAGATGTGCAAGGTGCGGAACATGGTGAGCCAGCGCGTTGGGTAGGTTCCCCGACTTGAAGCGACTGGCGTTAGCGCAGCGCTAGCGTTCGCGCAGCGTCTCGTAGAGAGGCACGAGCGTCACCCGTAAGGGTCAAGAATCATTCGGTGTTCTAGTAGGGACTATTATGTTCCTGGACGAGAGCGAATATGATCGGGTATATGATGGCGATCGCCTAATATTTCTAACAAAGGGCCATTAACGTCAAATTTAACCATACTTACCGATGCGACCAAAATATTCACCCGATAGCGATAGCGTCCCAAATCAATCCCCAGTAAACTGCAAAGCATAATCCGAATCGTGGCTTTATGGGAAACTACTAAAACATTACCTTGGGGATGTTTTTCTTGAATTTCAGCAATTACAGGCATAGAACGGTTAGCAATATCTACCGCAGTTTCTCCACCTAATGGTGCATTCCAAGCGGGTTCTGTCAACCAATTTACATAGTTTTCTGCATAATTCTGTTGGGCAAACGATTTACTCTTCCCTTCCCATTCGCCGTAACTACCTTCTCTAAGTCCGTCACGCAACTGCATATCCATACCGATAGCCTCACAAAATGGCTTGGCAGTTGCAATTGTGCGCTTCATCGGGCTAACATAAACAGCCTCCCACTTCAATTTTTGATAAACATCGGCAAAACCGGATGCCATCTGCATCCCTTCAGAAGTTAACTCCGCATCAGTTTCACCGCAGAAATTACCACTTTGACTAAAAGTAGTTTCTCCATGTCGCAGTAAATATAAATTGAGTGTCATAGCTTGTATCGCGATTGGGATAAAAAAGTTTGTGCAAAAACAAAATACCATCAATCTCGCAATTAAGTATGTGACACCAGGACAAAGTCATCAACTAAAAAAGTCAATCAACCACAAACTTTTGAAATTAAAGACAAAAGTAGCGGTTTCAGCTAGTACCGCAAGGCGGAAGTCAAAAATTTGCTCCTTTCATGCATCCCGATGATTTACCAATCTGTGTAAATTATTTTCAAAGAGTTTTGGCAACAGGTCAAAAGCAAAATGCAATTGAATATCGGATAAAACATAAAAATGGTAGTTGGCAATGGCATACAAGCAACTCATCAGCCATAAAAGATGCTAATGGAAATTTTTTGTATTTCGTTGGTATTTGCCATGACACTAGCGATCGCAAACACGCACAAGAGGAACTAGCGCAGCGATCGCAATTAGCGAATTTTCGTGCCGATGTAGACGCTGCGCGTTGGCGGAAGCCTGCGGCAAGCCGCTTTGCGTCTACGTTAAAAAAATTGACTTTGACAAAGAGTTTTATCCTTAACTGAACCGTATTGATCTATATGTATCAGGATTTTTATCAATTGGGATGATACAGATAGATATATAGGGGCGTACAGCTAGCTGTACGCCCCTATATTTAGGGTAGTTATGAGCAATTTAACGAGTGCGTAGCCCGTTGGAGGCATCGCCAAGTATTGGTTCTATATTACTAACTGTGGTTTGGTTGAGGTAATTGTAGACTCTGCGAGAAACTTCACGGACAAAATCTCCAGCTCTGCGATCGTGGTTTGGTCTTTGCACCAAAACACCTGCTAAATAGCTTTTTCCGTTGGGCATTTGAATAATACCCGCATCACCAATAATAAATCTCAATGTACCAGTTTTGTGCGCGATGGTAGCTCCTTTTCCAATACCAGCTGGTAGCAAAGTATTAGTTTTGACACGGCGCATGATGCCTAAAACTCGATTACGGCTGTTTGGGGATAGCAAACGTTTATTAGAAACTAACGCTGCCAATCTGACCAAATCTTTGGAACTAGTTGTATTTTTGCCAGGAATGTCTGGAAGTAAATTCTTAATTGCTGTATTTTGCAATCCCCAGCCACGAAAACGTTGATTAACTCTTGCTGCACCACCCAAGCGATCGAGAACCATATTTGTTGCGGTATTATCGCTAATGGTCATCATCAAGGTAGCAGTTTGGAGGACGCTAAATTTAGTGCCTATGGGTTTGTATTTCATAGTTCCGGCTTCACCAACCCTTAAATCGCGCCGCATCACTAATTTATCTGTTAGTTTAATTCTACCAGCATCTATTTCTTGGAAAAGAGCTACTAATAAGGGAAATTTAATTGTACTGGCAGCAGCAAATCTTTTTTCGCCATTAATATCTATATAGTTACCTGTAGCTAAATCTAAGAAAAATATTCCCGGGTTCAATGATTTATAAGTTGCTAACAATGCGCGAATTTGAGAACTGATACCCTTCATTTCTTGACCAAGATTGACAACTCCCGCAAACGTTGAAGCATCTGTGGAATTGATGGCAATATCTTCTCGATTTTCCCCAGTAACCTTATTGTTTTGACGATCAAATGAGTTGAATTTTACAATCCAATGGGAACGAGAATCTCCCTTGATGGATAGGTTACGGGAAGCAATATGATAACCTGGAGATAATTCTACAACAAAACGAGTTGTTTTACTGTCTGGTTTTCCGATGCGAATTTCTTTAATCGCATTACCAAAGGATTTTTTAACAGTATCTGAATTAAAACTAGTTCCAGGTAAGTCAATTATTAGTCGATTAGGATTCTCTAATAAAAAGGCTTTTGGTTGGATTCCAGAAGTTGTAGTTAGGTGTAATTGGTTTTGCTTAGAGTCAAAGTACCAAGACTGTAATCGTGAGGCTTTAGCTTGGCCTGCAACTAAAAGCAAACTGCTTAAACCAATCGCCAGTAGATGTGATTTCATGTTGTGATTGTGGGTGTGCAAGTATGGAGAAGCTAATCAGGTTTACTTAGATTGTTTTCTGATGATTATACTGAACTTCCGGAGAAAAATTCATAAATGCCGTTGAGTTATTTTTGGAGATGATATTTGGGATTAGATAAGCACTATAAATCATCATTACTTATTTAAAGTAAATTGCTGACAGTTTTATTTGTAATGTGAGTTGACAACAACAGAAATTGTTAATCTAGCGGAAGGACGAGCGAAGGATTAATTATGTTTCCAATTTATGTTTTATAGAGAGAGAAAGTAAAGCCCATTCACTAAAACCCTAATACATATATATAATATATTTCGCGTAGGGGCGGCACTGCCCATACGTGTCAACTTAAGTGAAACCCTTGTAATGGCGTGATATTCAGTTCTCTGGCTTCCCATCACCATCCGCGTCCACCCTAACCCTCGCCTTGCCAAGGCTACGGTGTATACACAAGTCTGAAATAGCTGATTAACCAGGGTTTTACCCCACCCTAATCCTCCCCGTATGTATTGGGGAGGGAACTAGATTTATTTGAGTTTAATCTGGCGCAGCGAGAATGTCGGGAGGTCTTTTTTATGCTATCAAGAAGGCTTTGGACAAATATGGTTTTAAGCTTTATGCTCTGTGCATTCTGTCAAACCATGTACACTATCTCATAGAACCTGCCGCCCACCAAGACTTGCCTAAAATCATGCATTTATTAAATTGGTACACAGCGATGTGCTTTAACAGAATGCTAAATCGTACTGAACATTTCTGGGAGAAGCGATATTACTGTGATGGGTTTCCTCCCACAGATACGCAGCGAGCATTAAATACTGTAAGCTACATTCATGGCAACCCCAAGGCTGCACCAATGCGGCAGAGTTTTTTTACGATTTCAGCAATTACGGTAGTTACGATGGATTGACTAATGATGGCTTAACTCTCTGGCATCCTGCTTTTTTACAATTAGGTAAAACATTAGATGAATGTGCCAAAAAGTACCGCGGGTTTTGCCAAAGGTATAAACCGAAACTAAAAACAGCCAGCAAGTCCTACTGGGGTAGTAAGCTGCTGGCTGGTCAGAAGGTTCACAAGGGCAAGCGCAAATGCTCACCTGGTCAACTAGCATTGCCAATTTGTAATATTGGGCAGTGCCAGGTATCGGAAAGCCCCGAACTAGCAGAAGTGGTACAGAAATTTGTTCTAGCAAATCGAGGTTGTAGGTTTGCTCTGCGGGTGTGAGCTATTATGTATGGGTGAACAACCCAACACACGTCCCGCCCCCCAAAAGCGGTCGATGGTAAAATGAATTGTAAATTTCACACAGTAATTTGTCTCGTACGGTGACAGGAATCGTCTTCGTCGGCGTGACGCCACCCCCTACTACGTTAATAGCTTCTCCGTCTGATAGTTCCTCCATTTCGACTGGAGCTTGCAGATTTTTTTCTTTGTCAGTTGTTAGAGCTTTGATTATTTTGCTGATCATATAAATCCTTGTACTCATCAAGAATTCATGGACTGCTTTCAGTATGTATCAACTAAAACTGGATTATAAAGAGTTGATACGAAATTACAGGTTATTTAACAAAGCGAATTAAATGGGAACGGGGTAAATACGCATGAGT
Source organism: Nostoc indistinguendum CM1-VF10 (assembly GCA_019359215.1). GTDB lineage: Bacteria > Cyanobacteriota > Cyanobacteriia > Cyanobacteriales > Nostocaceae > Nostoc > Nostoc indistinguendum. The sequence goes on from JAHHHS010000004.1 coordinate 47,384, forward strand.
TTAAGCTATTTGTTAAAACTGCCCCTCGACCTAAGGGAAAAGAAGAACAGACTTGAAGTTTAGTTCAACACAGGGAAAGGTTCGTCAAACTCACATTAAAAGAAATCAGCCATCCAAGGTGACGCACCTGCAAATATTTGCGTAGCTGTTGAAATAGCGGTTTCTGTCCCATTCAGTTTTCCGGCTATTTGTAAATGGTAGGGTGTGAACAAACTTGTATATAGTGGTGCTAGTTCTCGAACATCTAGCTGTAACTCACCTTTTCCACCTTTTGTAACTTCACCGCGTCCATTGGCAACAGAAAGGATGAATTTACCATTGTTTGCATCTAGCAAATTATCTTGAATATCTAGGTGCAATTCAGCTTGAATTTCTGATGGATAACCCCGCATCTCTAGCGCCTTGCCTACATCTACTAGCCGCAGCATCCAACGCATCGTATTCTTAAGCTTGGCAGTTTGCTCAGGTAGCAGCAATGTCAAGGAATCGCTCACAGAACTCCTCCATCGCACTTTGTCAATCTGGGAGCGATGACTGGCAAGAAAAGACCAGAATGTTTGTGCAGCCGCAGCTGTGAGAATTACCCAATCTTTTATTCGCAGAATTGCGCCATCTTCTGCTGGATGTTGGCTGAAGAGGATATAGCCTTGAGGTTTTTCTTTGCTACCAATAAAATATGCGTAAAATGTTTCCTTCTCGTCTGGCTGGATTAAGCGCTTCCAAATTGCGGGATGCCGATCTAAATATCCATGCGTTTGTCTTGCTTGTTGCTGATATAGTTCATGAAAGACTTCATGATTGATATTCACTATTCGTTGCAAAGGTAGGGGTTGCTCCCGCATTTGGATACTTTTAGTAGCAACTTCCCAATTGCACCAGCTACCCCCCTGCTCATACCCGACTTTTCGATACAAGCTTTGAACTGCTGGATAAAGAGCCGAGAGCGGTATACCTTTTGCATAGAGTTCTTTGAGAGTGTGCTGCATGAGAGCAATCGCAGCTCCCGAACCGCGATACTCTGGAGCAATGCCTACTGCGGCGATTCCTGTCATTGGTACACGCACACCACCCCACCATTGACCCATATCCAGAGTTGCCAACCCACCTGCTAATTGCTCTAATCCCCGAATAATGCGAAAATTTTCGATGCCAATCTGGTTGATGTAAGCTTCCTCGGCACTAAGTGGGCTGAGAAAACACTGCTCAAGGATATACATCAGCTGCTGAATATCCTGCGGATGGCTGAGAGTGCTGTATTCAAATTGAGCCGTCATCTCTTTTACCATTAGTACAAAACCACAATTATGCTACAGCAAGCGTTGTCTCTATGCTTCACAAACTAAGTAAGTTGGCACAATAAATTCAAACTATATGAAGAAAAATGAACAACTCCACCTACAAAGGGATGGAGTTTTTGGGCATGGGGAAGAAGTTACCAATGCCCTATGCCCGAAGCAACGGGGCGACTATCCCTCTCTACCCACGTTCGCGTAGCGTCCCGTAGGGAGGGGATGGAGTTTCCCGTCGCTTTCGATGAACTAAGCTAAAACCCTTATACCTATTGCCTATTGCCTTATCCCAACGACAATTATTTATGCCAATTTACTTACTAACCAAACTGCGTAGGCGTTCCCCGTTGTAGACATCGCTCTTATTTAAACCCTAGTTGTCAAAATTTAAACGTTTGCAGCTAATGTTGCTTGATGTATAAGAAAGGCTTAAGTCTTTGTAAGTCAGCTATAAGCAGTTGCAGCAAATGCTTAAACATTTGCAACAAATGTTCTTTCATGTATAAGAAAAAGTTAAGTATTTGCAAGAAATGTATAAGCTGTTGTTGCAAACGCTTTAACGTTTGCAGCTAATGTTGTTTCATTTATAAGAAACGCTTTAATATTTGCAGCAATCATTGCAATGAACTTATAAATCTGTTTACTAGCTCAAGTAAAAAAGTTTCCTAAGTACAGCTTTGCGTAAATTCGTGGCGATTTGAGGGTGAAAATTTAAACGCAAAAGGCTGCGTTCCGACACCTACCTCATTATTTGGGATTCCGTAAGAAAAGCAAAAATCAGGTTGCACCAAAAATCTTGATCACTCAGCCAGTTGGTAAAGCACTTTTAAAGAAGGATTAGCCTTATTTAATATTGTGGCGGGGTAATCTTAACAGCGATGTCTCGGTTAAGTTGTACGATGGAAACAAACTTATCCAAAACATTTCTTCCCGTACCGCTAGGGATGGAGTTTATGAGTGGATACCACGTATTCCCGTAAAAAAAGGCTATTTTATTCGGATTTCTAGCTTGGAAGACCATAATATTTTCGGGCAGTTGCAATTGTAATCAAAATTAGCGGTGCGGAATGGGAAAATGAAATGGATAACTAGCTAAACGCAAACCTCTCAACAAGTTAGGCGGTGCGGCAGTGATCGGAATTGTCATCGTTTCTCACAGTAAACAACTAGCTCTGGGTGTGCGGGAACTCGCCGCGCAAATGGTTCAGGGCCAAGTTCCCATTGCTGTTGCAGCAGGTATTGAAGATCCGGATAACCCATTGGGTACTGATCCCATTCAGGTTTATGAAGCGATCGCTTCTGTTTTCTCTGATAATGGTGTCTTGGTGTTAATGGATTTGGGTAGTGCTTTGCTAAGTGCAGAAATGGCAATAGAGTTTTTGCCAGAAACACAGCAAAAAAAAGTGCATTTGTGTGAAGCACCTCTAGTAGAAGGCGCGATCGCTGCTGTGGTGGCTGTGGCGGCTGGTAGAGATATTCACCAAGTCATGGCGGAAGCACGCGGCGCACTCCTAGCAAAAGCAACTCAATTGGGTGTAGTTAGTAGGCCGTTGTCACTTGTTACCCCAACAACAACTAATGTAGAATCATCAACGCGAGAAATCAGGGTAATAGTAAGCAATCGCTTAGGATTACACGCCCGTCCCGCAGCGCAGTTTGTGACAACCGCAGCCCGGTTTCAATCCCAAATTTTGGTGCGGAATTTAACGAGAAATACTGAGCTAGTTAGGGGTGACAGTATTAACCAAGTTACAACTTTAGGGGTGCGTCAAGGACACGAATTACTGATTAATGCCACCGGTTCTGATGCAGATGAAGCACTGGCAGCATTACAAGTATTATTCGCAAATCATTTTGGTGAAGATAATCTTGCTTTGAATTCTCCACCAGGATTGCACCATGAAGTTACACCAGCAATTCATGGCGAACTTTTGGGAATTCCAGCTTCTGCTGGAGTCGCGATCGCACCTGTTGTTCATTATCAACCCACCCACGTTTTAATTACGGAATACCACGTAGATGATCCTGAGTCAGAGTGGCAAAGATTACAAGCAGCAATTCACACTGCCAGACAAGAAATTCAAGCAGTTTTCTCCCAAGCTTCTCTTCAAATTGGTGACGCTGAAGCCGCTATCTTCGATGCCCAACTACTATTTTTAGAAGATCCAGTATTACTGGAAGCAGCTAAAGAGCGAATTTTTGAACATCATATAAATGCTGAAGCAGCTTGGCAAGCCGTAGTCGATGAAGTAGCGACTTCCTACCGCACACTTGAAGATTCTTACCTGCAAGAACGAGTTGACGATGTTGTAGATGTCGGGCAAAGAGTGCTGCGATTACTAGGTGGAAATGTCCCTGCTAGCCTACATCTTGAGGAACCTGCAATTTTGGTGACGACTGATTTAACTCCCTCAGATACCGCAAGATTAGATCCGAAAAAGGTCTTGGGTATTTGTACAACTTCTGGTAGTGCCACTTCTCACAGCGCAATTATCGCCCGGACATTGGGTATTCCCGCAGTTTTGGGAGTGGATGCCCAGGTGTTGCACTTGGCAGATGGTACACTTATGGCACTTGATGGTGAAAGTGGCAGAGCTTGGGTAGAACCAGAATCACATATCCTGGATTTATTGGCAGCAAAGCAGTCAGCTTGGCAAGCTGCCCAACAAGAAGCACGATCTACAGCACACCAGCCAGCAATTACTCGTGATGGTCGGCAAGTTAGCGTCTTCGCCAATATTGGTAGTATAAATGATGTGCAAGTTGCGGTGGCTAGCGGTGCAGAAGGTGTAGGACTACTCCGCACTGAGTTTCTCTATCTGGATAGGACAAGCGCCCCCACAGAAGAAGAACAACTAGAAGTGTATCAGGCGATCGCCCAAGTTTTAGATCATCGTCCGCTAATTATTCGTACCTTAGATGTGGGTGGTGATAAGCCACTTCCTTATCTGAGAGTAGGGTTTCCCGAAGCTAACCCTTTCTTAGGTTGGCGGGGAATTCGTTTCTGTTTAGATCATCTGGATTTGTTCAAAACTCAGTTACGGGCAATTTTGAGAGCTAGTGTCGGACACCAAATTAAGATCATGTTGCCGATGATTGCCAGTGTAACTGAGGTACGTGCAGCTAAGGTAATTTTGGGTGAAGTGCAGGCTGAATTAAATCAAGCTGGTATTTCCTTTGATGCAGCGATGAAAGTAGGAATTATGGTAGAGGTTCCGGCAGCAGTAGCGATCGCAGATCAGTTAGCTGCTGAAGTAGACTTCTTTAGTATAGGCACTAACGATCTGAGTCAGTACGTCATGGCTAGCGATCGCACTAATCCCCGCGTGGCAAACTTAGTTGATGCGCTACATCCAGCCGTATTGCGAATGGTGCAGCAAACTATCCAAGCTGCCCACGCGGCGGGAATTTCGGTAGGATTATGTGGAGAATTGGCAGCAGATACTCTAGCTACACCAATATTATTAGGTTTAGGACTGGATGAATTGAGCGTGAATCCTCAAAGTATACCTGGAGTGAAGCAAGCGATCTCTCGGTTAAGTATAGTTGAAAGTGAAGCGATCGTGGCATCAGCATTGCAACAAGATTCCGCAGTTCACGTCAGAGAGCTAATCTCAACTTTACTTATTCGCCCCGCATGAAGTACCTACTACCGCAGGGCGGAAGTCAAAAGTTAAAAGTCAAAAGTCAAAAGTTTATATATCAAGGCTTTTGCTTGTTTAAAATGGTGGCTCGATTTCCGCCGTGCTGTACTACATAGACTGCTCATCATCGGGAATCTTTGTGTCAGAAATATGCTTTAGTCCCCAAGTAGTCATCACTTCTAGTACACAGCGAAGACTTTTTCCTCGTTCTGTTAATTGATAGTTCATTCGACGAGAATGGTTGCTGTATGGCTGTTTCTCCACCAAACCCATCTCTTCAAGAGACTTAAGGCGATTTGCCAGAATATTGCTTGAAATTCCTTCAGGGGATTCTAAAAACTCTTCAAAACGTTGTTTTCCAAAAAACATCATGTCTCGAATAATCAAAAGTGTCCAACGATCGCCGATTAAATCAAGCGAACAAGCGATTGGACAGGGTGAACGGCGAGATTGGGTCATTGGCAAAACTAGATTTGCAAGTTACTTGCATTTTACAAGTAATATCTATTATATTAACTTGCAGTTTGCAACTTAAAAATTGAATGAGGTGATCATGGCTCAAGTCGCACCAACTGCTAGAACTGGGCAAAACTTTGCTGTGACTGATTTGGGACTATTTTCTGAATTGCGGCAGTTTATCTTTGAGACTCCAGAAGCCCCTATGAAATTAGAGGGAAAGGTATTTTTGAAGCAGATTCTTGATCTCTCAAGCGCCGAAATTTCGTTTAACAACCTTCCCCCTAAGACATCCGTGCCTTTTTATCACAAGCATCGTTTAAATGAGGAAATTTATGTATTTGTTCAGGGGAAAGGAGAGTTTCAAGTCGATGATTGTGTGTTTCCTGTAGGTGAAGGAACCATAGTGCGAGTAGACCCTGAGGGAGAACGCTGTATGCGAAATATTTCAGATACTGAGGATTTGTGCTGGATTGTGATTCAGTCACGAGTAGGTTCTTACCCAGACCATACCATTCAAGATGGTTTTGGCGTTCAGAAGCGAGTTAGTTGGGTTGGCAAGCAGCAGATTTAATGTAAAGCGATCGCGGCATAACAATCAATACCCTTTTGAATTTCCTGTTGCAAGCTTTTTAGTTTCAGTTGGTTTAGCTCCTTTTTAAGCTGTTGCAATCGATTAAGCATCTGTTGGAAATTACGGGCATCTTGAACGACCACTACCGCTTTCCCTTTCATTTAACTGATAATTGTTAAAATCTGATTCCCAGTTGCCCATTAAACCCACGAATAGAATTGTAACCAGCACCAACAAAAACGTTATCAGTAGCACCTACCTGAACGCCACCTGAAACTGCAACACCTTTATCTTCTGAATAAAGTCCAACTCCTACATAAGGTGAGATGACAGGCAAACTGAAAAATTTCAAAACATCTACTCCCGCAGCACCATCAGGGCCAATTCCTAACTCAACCCCAAAATTCAAAGCTCTAGCGCCTACAGCATAGGTTATATCACCATCTTTTCCACCAACTGAAACCCAAGGTTGCGGTATAAGTTGAGCCGATACTTGACTTGGGGTAAATACAGCTAACAAACCTATAGATGTAATTAATGTTTTGGCAATAATTGCTACTTTCACGTGATTCTCCTTCACTAACTGGCGCATTTTAATTGTTTTCTCATAACTACCCTTGGTTCAGCACTACTGTTATTAGGGTTTGTCTATGATGGCATGGCTACTTTTGACGGATTTAACGTTATTTGAGTGCCCGACAAGTGTAAGCATTCTTTTGGTAATATTAACTACAGCATTATACAGCCGCAATTTTTAATCATCAGGTATATTTGCTGATTTCTTTATCGAAAGCAGTAGGGGCAGGGAGACAAAGCGTAGCTTTGGCGGGGTGAGGTTCTTAGGGTTTAATAAGTAATTAAGCGCACATGATATGACTTACTCATTTTGGTGTTTTTTGCAAACAAAAGCTATGCATCCTTACTCAAAAGTGGATACATCTCGCAGCAAACTAGGAATTTCTCCTTGAGATATAGGAAACTCCAGCAAGGTTTCTCTAAGACCCAAATACCCAGATTCAGCAAACGACAAAAGCATTCGTGAAAGCGCAAGCCAAACCTCCGATTCGTATTCCCAATCACGATAGCGCGAAGCTTTGCCAGCAATTGAACGTAGTGCCCAGAAATAAGAGTTTCGTACCACCGAACCACCTTTCTTAAACTCTGGCAAATCTTCGTGGTGGATAAAAAGTATTTGATTTTCAATTCTGGCTTTCATGTAAATTTTGGATTTTAAATTAAAAATAAATTTTAAGTAGGGTGCATTACGGCTTTAAAGGATATTTGAAAAGTCTTCTTGTGGATATCAAAAGTTTTAACAATCAAATAATATACTTAGAAAACATTGCCAAAACTTTCATCAAATATTGTGTCAATGTAAACGCATCTACACCTAATTCGGTACGTTCTTGGGCTGCTAAAATACCAGCTTGCGAATGCCACCAAGCGGCAGTTGCCACAATATCTTCTACCGAAATCTGTTTAGTTGCTGCTTGCGCCAACAATCCACCCAGTAGTCCAGTTAAAACGTCACCGCTACCGCCGCGTGCTAAGGCGGGTGTACTTTCAGGAATGATCCAAACAACACCTTGAGGGTTTGCGATCGCAGTCCTTGCCCCTTTCAACAACACTACAGCGCCACTTTGTACGGCTGCTTTTTGTACTCCTTTCACTTTGTCATGTTTAGCATCGGGGATATCAGAAAATAATCTTTCAAATTCGCCAGTATGGGGTGTAAGTACGGTTATGGCTTGACGTTTTTTTAACGTGGCGATCGCTCCCATTTGTGCCAAGATATTTAAACCATCGGCATCGAGAATTAGAGGGCGATCGCTTTCTATGACTTCTTGCACAATGGGCGTAGCATCTCGTGTTAAACCGGGGCCACAACCGATCGCATTAAAGGAACTCAGATCGGTTTTTTCTGGTAATTGTAATTGAGCGATCGCTCCGGTTTCCGTCTCTGGACAACCGACAATTAAGGCTTCTGGCAAGTGTGACACCAAAAGAGATTTCAGCGATTCGGGTACAGCGATCGAAAGCATCCCCACACCACTAGCCCTAGCACCCAAACCAGTTAAAATTGCACCACCTGCATAGCGTCGCGAACCGCAAATCAGCAGTAAATGTCCTTCTTTGTATTTGTGGGTAACTGCTGGACGGGGTAGGGGTAGAGTAGCAAGTGCCGTTGCTGGTGTAATACGTTTAATCGGCGTTGCATCTTTTAGAACAGCTTCTACATCAGCTAAAGGAATATCAAAATCGATTAACTCAGCTTTACCAATATATTCCAGCGCCTGATCTTGGAAGAAAGCTAATTTCCATAAACCCAAACAAAATGTGTAAGTGGCGCGAATGGCAATTCCCAATACTTCGCCTGTGTCGGTGTGTAAACCTGAAGGTAAATCGATACTATAAATCGGCACAGACAATTCATTTAGCTGATTAATTGCAGAGGCAATAGGATCAGTAAGGTTTCTTTCTAAACCAAACCCAAATAAGCCATCAATCAACAAATCAGAATCCGGCAGTTGCTCAATTGTTTGATAAATTGGAATGCCCAAACTCTGAGCATACTGCAAGTGCTGCGAAGTTAATTCCTTAAACTTAGAGAAAGGAGAATAAATCCAAACTTCATATCCGCGAAAGTGTAATTCACGGGCTACTACTAAAGCATCCCCACCATTATGACCGGGGCCGACAAGAATTCCGACACGAGATCCCTCTACCTGCGGCAACTTCCTTTTTAAGAGGGTGTTTGAAGCAAAACAAGTCTTTGTAAGGTGGGTTGGGGGGATCTCTTGAATGCGACGGGCAATTAATCCCGCCACCTTTTCCATCAAAGCGACTACAGGCATTCCTGCTGCAAAGATCCGATCTTCAATATCGCGCATCTGTATAGCAGTCACTATCACTTGCGAAATTTTTTCTTGCCTGTTCTGCATCAGTCCTAATTCCTGTTAGCGGATAGCTATGGTTTAGCCAGTGCTGAGTTATGAGTTTTAGGGTAACTGAAACTTTAGCAGATTTCAAAACCCTTCCTTCATAAATGAACTAACTGCTTAATGCTGACATCGCTGGAATCTTTGTGTTACAACTTGGCAGACAATTTAATCATGCGTTGGAGTGGGTGAATCAGATTTTGGGAATAATCCTCATAGTGTTTGAAAGCATTGTTTTGGTTGGGCTTCACGCTATGAGAGCGCAATTTATAAGACAAAAGCAGATTTTTGGGTATTTATCTATTGCATTTTGCTGCATTCTGTGGATTTATTTGGCATTAATTCCAGTTCACGCAACATCCACAGGATCATATTGATACTTTGCGACAACAGCAGCAACAAATGAACCAGCAGCGTCAGAGTGTGGCTAAAGATCGCGATCGCTTAACAAATCTCCAACAAGAGGCCCAAAAACACCTCACTGGTTTAAAACAAAATCTGCAAACTACAGATAGCTATATTCAAGAGAGCGAATCACGATTACAACTCGCCACCCAACGCCTCCAGCAGTTGGAAACTGATCTAATACTAGCGGAACGTTCCTATGAGGAGCGGCAAATAGCAACAGTAGCACGATTGCGTTATCTCCAGCGATCGCCTGCATCTGTTGGATGGGCAGTTTTGCTCCAAAGTCAAAATATCAGCGACTTTTTCAGCCGTCGTCATCAGTTGAAGTTAGTGTATCAGGCAGACGAACAAATTTTGGTAAAACTCAACCAACAAGCAAAGCTGATAAATCAACAAAAAACGGAAGTAGAACAGCAAAAAAACGAAATTGCCTTAATTCGTGAGCAACTGCTGGCACAAAAATCCGATTATCAAAACCAGGCGGAGTCACAATCAGAATTGATTCAACGTCTTAATAGCGATCGCCTGGCCCTGGAAGCAGCGCAAAACCAGCTAGAGAGGGAATCCCAAAATTTGGAAGTCTTGATTCAACAAAAGGTAGCAGAAGCTAGAGCAACAGAAGAGGCGCAAGCAAAAGCCAACAGCCGGACAAGTTTTATTATCCGGGGAACTGGTGTAATGGCATATCCTAGCGATGCTTCTACTAGCAGTCCCTTCGGTTGGCGGATGCACCCCGTTCTTGGCTATCGTCGCTTTCACGCCGGGTTAGATTTTGCCGCTAGCTATGGTAGTACAATTCGGGCAGCCGATTCGGGAACAGTAATTTTTGCTGGCTGGTATGGTGGTTATGGCAGAACTGTAATTATCAACCACGGCAATGGTATTACAACACTGTACGGACATAGCAGCGAGTTGTATGTTTCTGAGGGACAAGCAGTTGAACGCGGACAAGCGATCGCTGCTGTCGGTTCCACGGGTTTATCAACTGGCCCCCACCTCCACTTTGAAGTGCGTCGGAATGGTACACCCGTAAACCCAGCCAATTATCTTTAACTCAGAAGCCAAGTTTCTCTAGGCTGCAAATTTTATCACAGACGTGCTATAATCTGGAAGACTAAGGGCGCGTGGCTCAGTGGATAGAGCAACAGATTCCGGTTCTGTGGGTCGGGGGTTCAAATCCCTCCGCGCTCGTTATGTCGATTGCCAAATTATTTGTCCGCGTTGACAGATTAATGTCCGTCTTGCCAAATTATTGTCCGCGTTGACAAATTGTATATCATTACAGCACCTGCCATACCTAAAGTATGGCAGAACTCTTCTTTTATAGGGTAACTAATCGGTTTTAATATTAGAGCTAAAATCAAGCTCTTCAAACAAAGAATCTGTTGCTCTATCCTTTCAACCCACCTAAAAATTGTTTGCTATGAACACTGGAAAAATTCCAAAACTCAATAAAGCTTTTAATGTACTAGGGTATACCCATTGACAGCGAAAGTCGTAGCTACTTTCAACCCTCTCGCTGGGAGGGGTGTTGAAACAACTAACTCGATTTACTTACGGTGACTTGCGATATCTAGCCTTTCAACCCGCCTCTAGCTGGGAGGGGTGTTGAAACATTAAACACCCTTCAAATCCAGTCTGGAAAAACCACAACTTTCAACCCGCCTCTAGCTGGGAGGGGTATTGAAACTCTGCGCTTCAAACCCTTGATTTACCAATAGTTGTGAAGGTATTTCTGTCACGTCTCCCAAAATCGCCTGTCAGTTAATACTTAAAAAAGTAAATCAACTGACACATTAAAGACTATAAACCTTATTAAACAAGCGATTTAAAGTTTTGGCAGGAGTCCCAGGGAAATCGCCCCCGCTTTACCATGCCAAAAATAATTAAGGTGGGTTCCTCCTTGGTCGGAGGTGATTCAGTAGCCACCACTGCGGTAAACCCGCACCTCTATTACTGGGGGCGCACCTTATTCCTGTCCACAAGGAACAGCAGCATCAAGGTGGGCAGCTACCAGGGTCAGAAAGCAAGACTGTTTAACAGCAGTCAAACTAACCCAAATTTACACAGCACAGAGGCTTATAACAAGCATGAACTGCGGCGCTGTTGAATTTTCTTATTTTATTACCAAGGTTCGGTGTTTTGTCAATCAGTTTATTTTGCGGGAATGGTAAGCTGCAATCGCTAATTCTTTCGCTTTCTCTTGTGGACTACCTCGAATTGGCTGTTTTGACTCCTCTATAACAATTCCAGCTTTAACAGCTGACGAGTGAATATTTGCCATCAATCTGCTATAACTCCATTGATGAACGCTAACTCGGTACTGTTTGGCATACTTTTTTTGAACTTCTATTAAGTCTGATTTTTGTTCAGCTTTGGCTTGAACCTCACTTTGAACTTGTTCTCGCATATTGTCCAAGTTAGGTAGAACAATACTTCCAGCAGAGTATGTTTGGGCGATCGCAATAATCTCTTTCGCTAGTAATCTGTCTATATATTCCCCTAACTCCGATTCTCCAAAATGATTTGGTGCAGCAAGCGTTTGAGCTATTTGGCGTTGGTGGGATAAGGAATGCTTTTGCTGTCGCTGTCGATTTAGCAGTTTGTAATTATCACCCAGTAGTTGTTTGATGCTGCGATAGGTAATTACTTGACCTATAGTGCCGTCTACTACCGCTAGCGTTGCAGGCTTTTCTAAGCCGAGGCTAATACCAAGAAGAATATGAGATTGTCCTTTATATAAAGGTTTCGTGGGGCGAGGAAAAGGGTTATTAATTGTGTCTAAAGTAGAGTTTTGCCGTTTTATATGGGCTTGCTGTTCTTCATTAATCTTGCCTTTGGCTTTTGTATTGGTGATAATTTTAGCGATTTTTTCGGCTTTTTCTTCCCTTACTTGATTGGTTCCTTCAGTCGTCCATAGGCGGGTATCTACAGAACAGTAGAGGGTTAAGCGATTAACATTCCAAGGATCACCTTTGCCTTCCTCTTCTTGCCAAACAATACGCCCACTACGCAGAGTGAACAGGCTACTAGAGTGCTGGTTTTTGCTATTTTTCTTAATTTGTTGATCTTCTAGGAAGCGTTGAAACCAGTGAAGGTGGCGAGAATCACAATAGACTTGAAAACTATGCTCACTCAAACCGTTGAATTTTACACAGATGCGCCGAAACTGGTTTTTAAACCAAGTCATGTCTTCGTTGCTTTCGTAAACTACCGGGAAAGGTACTTTGCTAGATTGCCTTAAAAGGCTGTCTTGCCAAGATTTTGCCTCGGACTCATTTGTTGGAACGTTGTGAGTGGCAACAACAATAGTTTCTAACCATTTGGTAGCGGTTAAATCTCGACCTTTGAGAATTTGTGTTTCTAGCTGTTCTCTGATGCGTTCAATCTGAATTTCAAGTTTACGGCGACGTTGAGCAAATTTTTTAGCGTCTTCCTCTTTCTCGTTGATTTTGCAACCATTTTTGAGCAAATAGCTGATGGCGCAACGAGTCAAGTTATCTTCTGTGTTGCGGTAAGTCTCAAATAAATTCTGGCTCTTCAGTTCTTTTTATGGAGTCGAATAATAAATAAAACCTAATCAGAGCCTATATTCCTTGCTATGACTGGATTTTAAATTTTTGAACCTTTCTATAAAATGGCTATTTTAATGCCATACCATAAAACCAACGCAAGAGCCTAAATTCTTTGATAAATTGCGATCGCTATCTGAATTTTGAGATTTTTTGCGCTTTTTAGCTTTTTTTACATTCGTTGATTGAGTTTCAGCAGTATTGAGAGTAGCAAATTGAACCAAAATTTCAGCAGATTTAGTGCGAAGACTATCTAAGCTGACACCACTACTTTCTACCAGTTCAACATCACTATTGAGCATTTCCAACCAGCGAATTTTGCCTTCTAGTTGGAACTGCGATCGCTTCATTAGCGCAAACCATGATTTATATATGTAATTCACCAATGCGATCGCACTCGCGTAAAACCGTGCAGGCTGACCGATAAAGCGAGGGTCAGTTTTCAAAGGTTGGCAGAGTTTTTTGACAATACTAGTAGAGTGTTTGCCCTTTTGTCGCCAAGTCTCAAACTCTGGGTGTTGATTTACCTGATGCAATAGTTCATTAATCAGTGGCGTATTTAGCTCTGCCATCAACTTCCATAGTTGGTGGCGTGATGATTCTGAGGCTACAAGACGACATTGAATAGTGATTTGGCTCATCGTTTTAAAACAATATTGTCTAATACTAACATATTTGTATTAAACAAGTCTTCTGTAAAATAAATTGTATGCAGGAGACATTTTTTACAAGCAAGGAAGCGGCTGAAATCACAGGCTGTACCCTTCGTCAGCTACAGTATTGGCGAGAGAGAGGGGTGATTGTTCCTGTCATTAGTGATACTGGAACTGGACGTAGTATTTATTACTCAAAGCCTAATTTGCTGGAACTGGCTGCAATGTCATATTGGCTATCTGTGGGGTTAAGTTTTGACATAGCCAGCACCACGTTGAAAAAGCTGAAAGACCAAGAGCCGGAGTTATTTATTTCAGGTAAAGGTAAGCGGTTTATGTTGTTGTCCCAAGCACAGGAGCGATCGCTTGAGCTTGTGGAGTTTGACAGAAAAAAGGCGATCGCATCTTTAGATGAGGGTAAACCTGTAATTCCTGTGTGGCTGGATGTGATTTATTAGCAGTTGATGAATAAATTGGTGCGATAGAAGAAAACTGCTATTCGTATACTCTAGATAAATAGTAGTAATTTTACTGATACTAATGTTACTTGCGCTTCTCATAAAAAGGCATGAGAATTTGTGTAAGTGCATAGCAACCCAGTGATGAAACCGGAAGAACAGGCAAGGCAAAAGATAGATCAATTACTCACCGCCGCAGGATGGGTTATCCAAGACTATGAGCAAGTTAACTTGGGTGCAGGGTTGGGAATTGCGGTACGGGAATATCCCTTGAAATCTGGTTATGCTGATTACTTGCTATTCATCAATCGCAAAGCTGTTGGAGTTCTTGAAGCGAAACCTGCTGAATTTGCTTTAAGCGGTGTTGAAATACAATCTGACAAATATTCCTTTAACTTGCCTAAAACTCTCCCTTGTCACCAAAAACCTTTACCCTTCATCTACGAAAGCACTGGTACAGAAACATTTTTTCGAGACTCCCGTGACCCTGATTCTCGCTCAAGGCGGGTGTTTACTTTCCATAAACCGGAAACACTACAGGAATGGTTAGGCAAGTCTGACACCCTTAGAGGGCTTTTGCAACTATTACCCACAATTGAAACTGAAGATTTACGAGACTGTCAGAAAGAAGCGATCACAGGTTTATTTAATTCTCTCAAAGAAAATCACCCTAGAGCGTTGATTCAGATGTCGACGGGTGTAGGCAAAACCTATACTGCTGTGAGTTTTATCTACTGGCTGATTAAGTTAGCTGGGGCGAAACGGATTTTGTTTTTGGTAGATCGGAAGAATTTGGGAGAGCAAACCCAGAAGGAGTTTCAGCAGTATGTCACCCCTAATGATGGGCGCAAGTTCACTGAACTCTATAATGTGCAGTTGTTGACTTCCAATACCATCGATCCGGTAAATAAGGTGTGTATCACGACAATCCAGCGTCTTTATTCGATGTTGCGGGGTGAAGCTGAATTTGAGGCAGAAAATGAGGAAGCATCACAGTTCGATGGGGAAGAGGAAAACCAGCAACCCAAGGATGTGGTTTATAACCCGAAAATTCCCATTGAAACCTTTGATTTCATAATCACCGATGAATGTCACCGCTCGATTTACAATGTGTGGCGGCAAGTTTTGGAATATTTTGATGCTTTCATTATCGGACTGACAGCAACGCCATCTCTGCAAACC
This sequence comes from Nostoc indistinguendum CM1-VF10, assembly GCA_019359215.1. GTDB lineage: Bacteria > Cyanobacteriota > Cyanobacteriia > Cyanobacteriales > Nostocaceae > Nostoc > Nostoc indistinguendum. Next base: position 62,559 of record JAHHHS010000004.1, read on the forward strand.
TTTGGTTTTTTCGATCAGAACTTGGTGATAGAGTATCCCCACGAACGGGCGGTAGCTGATGGGGTGAATGTAGGGTATGAAGTTTATCGCATTCGCACCCAAATTACAGAACAGGGTAGCAAGATAGAAGCTTTGCAAGAGGCAGCAGCACACAAAGCTAAGGAATCAGCAGAGCGTGTAGAGAAAGCACTTGAGAGGATGATAAAACAGGGTCAGGTAATTAGTTTTCAATCCGTTGCTCAAACTGCTAATGTGTCTACCGCTTACTTGTATAAGCAGGAAGATTTGAGGAGTAGGATTGAAACTCTGCGTGACCAGCAGAAACAAAGACCTAAATCTAAACAGGCTCCACTGGCATCGGACAATTCTAAATCTGTAATTATTTCCACATTGAGGGAAGAGAACAAGAAATTACGAGCAGAAATAGATGGGCTACGCCGAATTAATGAGGGGTTAGCTGGTAGGGTTTATCATCTACAAGGTGCTGATGATTTAGCAGAAAGGTTTAAGGTAGAAAATGTAGAGCTAAAAAAACAATTAGATGAATGTCGCAGTCAAACTCCTTTTGCGCCACCACAAGATAATCCCAAAGTAACATCAATAGACAAGAAACGATCTAAAAAAACTGGGGGGAGCGATAGCGTTAAATCTGAACTAGATGCACTAAAAATAAAAATAAGTACAACCTTATCAAAGTTGATAGAACAGGTTCCAGAGGAGACAGTACTAAAAGCGATTAATACGCTCAAAGAAGCTTTATCTACTACCAAAGTACGAAATCCGGCAGGGTTTTTAGCAGAAGCTATCAGAAATACTTGGATACCCAATGAAGGGTATGAGGAGAAAGTAGGACTAGATATTTTTAATGAATGGTTCCGACTTGCTCAATCTAAAAAACTAGTTTTAGCTTCAACCAAAATTGAAGGAGTGTTGCACGTTTGTACACCTGAAGGAGAATGGATTCCTTTTGAAGAAATGGTTTCTAAGTACCCACTAGAAAATTTGAAGACCAAAAGAGTTGATTCATAGCGTCAAAAAATTCTATTCTATTTCCATTCTTTAAGAATTAGTATAAGATTGTTTATAAATTTACGGCAGCCTAAGTTTGATGCTTGAAAACTGTGAAGAAATTACCTCTTGCTTAAAACAGGGGCCTTATCAAGAGGCATGAAAACAGGCCCCTTTGGAAGTTTACTTAAAAAACATGAGCATCAAAAAGAAGGAATCCCTGTTTTAGGAATAGAAAACATAGCTGCTATGAGGTTTATTCGTGGTAGTAAGATACACATAACTAAAGAAAAAGCTGAAGAATTATCTGGATATGATGTTCAGCCAGGAGATATTTTAGTCTCGCGTTCGGGAACTGTAGGTGAAGTGTGTGTTGTTCCCGATGATATAGGTGAAGCAAGAATATCAACTAATTTAATGCGTATTTCCATTGTCTCTCAAAGTATTTCACCCTTTTTATTTTGTTTGCTATTTAACGGTTCACCTTATGTCTTAAGTCAAGTATCTGAACTATGCAAAGGAAGTACACGTAATTTTTTGAACCAAGATATTTTGTTATCTATAGTTTTTCCTATACCTCCTTTTGAGGAACAGCAAAAAATAATTGAAGAAGTAGAACTTTCATTTTCTGTTATTGATCAACTCGAAAAAACCATAGACGTAAACCTAAGTGGAAGGAAGAAATAGTAAATTATGGTGGTGTTAAACAAACTTGGCTAATAGTAGAAAGTCAAAAAAGGAAAGATAGCGATTTAAAAAAACTAGATAAAAAGCTGACAAAAGAAAAAGAGAAAGTTGAAAAGTTACTTAAACAATTAAAAAAAGAAGATAAAGAAGTCAGTATTAAAAGTGCCAAAAGGACGCTCAACAATACCACCTTCACTGGGGCGATTGCGTAAATGACAAACAAATCCCAATTGCACACCTATCTGTTGCAAATGGTTTGAGCGAAAATCTTTACCACCATCGGTATAAAAATGTTCTGGTTTTCCGTAGGTTCCCCATTCTTCATGGAGTCCATATTCTGACCCATACTGCTTTGGCAAAATTGCATGGCGCAGTGCTAATGCTACTATCTGAGAACTCGGATCATCAAAGCCTAAGTTTATCCCCATGATGCAACGGGAGTAAGTATCGACAACTGTTGTCAGCCAAGGACGACCTAGACTATTTTTAGGTTAAAATAGTAAAACCCTTATCAAATAAGGGTTTTAAGTTAAATATTTTTGAAGACATTAATTTGTCAAGTGGTCATTTAATTTGGCAATCGACATTATTTGTAGATTAACTAATTATTTGTCTAAGAAGTACTTAGACTCCCACTTCTGACAATAAAGCTTCCATAGCTTCCCAAGAGAGTCCTTGTTGAATATAACGGGGTGCTTCAGGATTATAAGGACTGGCTACTCGGTCAATATTGAGGATGTTTCCTCCATCTGGAAGAACTGGTACATCTGCATCAAATGCCGTGGGGCGCATCAAAGAACTAGAAAAGCCTTTGAAAACAGCAATTGTATCTTGCTCATCAGCAATTTCCACCGTTACAAGTAGGACTTCTTGGGGGCGTTTAGCGGTGTATTGTTCCAGTCGCTTACCAATGGAATTCATTTTTTTAAGATTAGAGGTACGGTGGGGCAGCAACGGTTACTGTGGTGTAGCTGAACGTCCTTGCTTGCCCAACTTAATCAGAACAAAGTAGCTTAAGTAAAGCACATAAATTATTAAACTAGTTATGCCAAGAAAACCTAAGAAATCAGCCTTGCTATTAGCATGGAAATATTCTTTGAATAGCAACGGAGCCTCAAACCAGACGCGACAATAGGGAGTCTTGAGCATATTGCCAGAAAAAGCACAACCCAAAAATGGGATAAAGGCTAATGTACCCAAAATACAATAAACAGTTGTAGCCCAGCGCCAAGAGGTAAAAATTAATTTCAAAGAGCCATTGGTTTGATACTCAATTTCATCGTTGATATCTACCCAGAACCACAACGAAATCGGGATCAAAATCTGACCTATCAACCCAGATACAAAGCTAACTGGATACTGGGCAATCATTAAATAAATCGTAATTGCTACCAGGCTTGATACTCGCCAGTATATAGCCAATAAGCGTTGTATGGCTTCCACTTTTTGCACAAATGCCCAAATCAGAAGAATTATCGGAATAATTACCAGGAATAATACTGCCAATCGGTAATCAATCCAGACGAAAGGGCGAAACCAAACGTTATAGTCCATAGTTTTTTTCAAACGATAAATAAAACATTTTAACTAAGAGCAAGTATTTATAACTGACAAACCTGTAAGCTATTAGCTAGCTAGTAGTCTATCTATATTACATAACAGTTTAATCAAAGCACAAAGCTCAATGTCTAGTCTGAAGACTGCTCTCTAACTTCTTTGTGCAAAGAAGTGGTTCCCCAACTCATAAGCTATTACGCCTTTAAATTACACAATAACTCATCAGGTTTGTTGACTGCTGACCGTTGACAGTTAACTGTCAGCAGTCAACAGTCAACACAAAAAAATGTGCAAGTTAGATGGGTGACAGCTTACCATTTCATGTAATTTATACTATAAACACGTTTGTAAAGGCATACAAATGTACGCCCCTAGAGCCAATTCATTTGTTACAAAGATTTTCGGAAAAGGTATTAGATGGTAGATTGTCTAATTTACTTTTTTCAATCTCTCTAATTTGGCAAAAAAACAAGCAACTCAAAGATCCTTAACTTAAATTTTGCACCTATGTGTAGTAGCATCAGGGAGCCTGTTTAAAACCCACCTAGCAGCTATATACTTGATACTCACGGACAAAATGCCAATTTTTTTGGATATATAAGGTTTCCTTTTAAGATAAAAACTCTCAAAGTTTAATCCTTATACATCCATAACTCCAGATATTTCACCAATTTTTTACTCGTTGTAGAAATTGATGAAAGAGGAGAGTAGGATTTCAGCCGCGAGTAACGTAAAAGTGCGAAATCTCAATAAGTAAATCCTGGTTGCTCGGTGACAAACGAACACAAAATTAGCTAGTTCAAATTTTTATTCGTCGTAAACCCGGCATTCAATTGCATCTGGGTTGTCATCGCAATACTGTTCTAGAGAATTTTTTGGCTTGCTTTGGCGCTTGTGGGAAGCTTCGGCTTGCAATTCTTCTACTGCATCCCAAGCAGCAGCACACTCTGGTGAGTTGCTACCGCTAACGTCACACACAGTACGCGCTTGTTCTACTTCTTCTTGAATTTTCTCTTGGATGTCGCCCTTTGCAGTTTCTTGGATGTTGGTCATTGCTTTAGTCTCGTTGTCTGTTGTTAATACTAGTATAGAAAAGCTTCAGAAATGGCAGATTATAGTTTGATTACTAACCATTCTAACCATTCAGCTAATAAGTTAGTACTTTAGGCTATTGATTTATAACCATTACAGTAAACTGCCGCATCTACAATGCATTCATCTTTATTTTTTAAGATTTTGTGGAATTAGTACCATAGATGAACAATCATACAATATATTTAGATGCATCTATTAGAGAATCACAACCCCAACTTCTTGGGATGGAGGAGACAAAAGGCTCGCACTCATTTTTGTCGGATGCAATTCTTCCCAAAATAAAAAATCAAAACTTACTAGCCCAAAAAGATAAAGAAGCTCAAAACTCATGGCAGACCAAATGCAGTGGGCAAATGCCCTATCAACCCGTCATTCTCTGGAAGCCGCCGTTACAGATGTGGTGGAACGAGCTGTCTCATCGTTAACAGCACCTGCGGATCTAGGACTGGTATTCATTTCGTCTGCTTTTGCGAGTGAGTATTCTCGATTGTTACCCTTGTTAACTGAAAAACTTTCTGTGCCAGTGCTAATTGGCTGTAGTGGGGGAGGCGTTATTGGCACGACAGTTGGCGGAGAAACCCAAGAACTGGAAGCTGAACCAGCTATCAGCTTGACCTTAGCACATCTTCCAGGGGTAAAGGTTCAAGTCTTTCATGTTGTTGCTGAAGAATTACCTGACTTAGACAGTTCTCCAGATGCTTGGGTTGATTTGATCGGTGTGCCAGCATCACCGACACCCCAGTTCATCTTGCTGTCTAGTTCCTTTGCTTCTGGAATCAACGATTTGTTGCAGGGGTTAGATTTTGCTTATCCAGGATCGGTGATAGTGGGAGGACAGGCTAGTGGTGGAGGTATGGGTGGTCGTGTTGCTCTTTTTTGTAATGATACTGAAGGCGAGAAATGCCAAAGCCTCTATCGTGAGGGCACTGTTGGTATAGCTTTAACGGGCAATATTGTTTTAGAAACGATTGTAGCCCAAGGATGCCGACCGATTGGCAAACCATTGCAAGTCACAAAAGCCGATCGCAATATTATTCTGGAGTTAGATGAGCAAGTGCCTCTAGTGGTGTTGCGAGATTTGATTGCCAGTCTCAGCGAACAAGAACGGACTTTAGCACAGCACTCTTTGTTTGTTGGTGTGGCAATGGATGAATTTAAGCTGGCTTTGCAACAGGGAGACTTTTTAATTCGTGGTATTCTTGGGGTTGATCCAGCAGCTGGGGCGATCGCAATTGGCGATCGTGTGCGCCCTGGTCAAAGGCTGCAATTCCACCTACGCGATGCCCAAGCCTCTGCTGAAGACCTAGAATTACTACTCCAAAGTTATCAAACCCAACGAGAATCTGAACCCTCTGCCGTAGCTGCCTTAATGTTTGCCTGTCTGGGGCGAGGCGAAGGACTGTATGGTAAACCCAATTTCGATTCTGAATTATTTCGCCGTTACCTCAGCGATATTCCTGTAGCCGGCTTTTTCTGTGGCGGTGAAATCGGCCCTGTTGCTGGCAGAACCTTCTTACACGCCTACACTTCAGCATTTGGAATTTGTCGCCAAATTCAGTTATGAGTTATGAATTAAACTTCTGACTCTGCCAATTTTGGATTTTAAATTAACCCCATACCTTCACGTAAAAACTTGGCCCGGATCTCTCACTGATGAGAAATCCGGGTTTAGTTTGTAGGATATTATCCTATCTTTGTCTTAATTTACTATGAAACCTTTTCATATCCAACACGCGTTAGCGTTCGCGGAGCGTCTCGTAGAGAAGCTCGCCGCAGGCATCGCTGCATCCCAAGTATTAAAAAAAATAATTGAAATCTGGTATCAATGGCGTAAACAAAAGTTGCCACTGTATTTATTCCTGGCGATGTGTTTTAACCTAGTGGTTGCACCTCTGGTTTACGCAGCTACTGGTGAACAACTTTCTCGTAGTCAATCTTGGGGATTGGGGCTGTTAGGACTGGTGACGCTAGGGCTTTCTATCTATTTACTTTTTGTAATGTTTGTACCGGAGAAATTCTAATGAGTTTTGCACTTTTTAGAAGTGGGATGAGCTTAATAGCTATCATCCACATCAGCCTGCTTCCAGTGACAAGCGATATTTTTGCTGCAATTCCAAGCTAATAATACAGGCAGTCAACCATACTAAACCTGCGGCATAGCCAGCTGTCACATCAGTTAGCCAATGTACTCCAAGATAAAGCCGACTGAAACCGATCGCAGCAATTAAGACAACAGCCAAGGCATAAATCTGAAAGCGCCATTCAGGAAACTGCTTTGCCAGAATATAGCTGGTAAAACCGTAAATGACTATTGAAACCATTGCATGACCACTGGGAAAACTGTGTTGACCCACTTTAATAATATGGTTCCATAGTGCTGGACGCGCTCTACCAAATAATATTTTCATTAAACAATTTAGTAAGGTTGCACCGACTCCAGCGATGCCCAACATAGTTGCTTGCCAGCGACGATTAGAATATAACGGACTAATCGCCAGCCCCAAAGAAGATATCAGCATTACTATTGGATCGCCAAGAAAAGTGATACTAAGCATGATGCGATCGCGTAGTGGTGTATGCAGCTTCTGGATCAAGAGCAAAATGGCTTCGTCAAGATTATATGCATACAACAGTCCAGTGCCGCATACAAGAGCGCCAACAGCCCCCAATACCGGAATAATACTGCTTGTTTGGTTTAATTGTCGCTGCATAAATATTTGAGACAGTACGGGTGAATTAAATATGCTTTGGTTATTACCCCCAACGAAACCAATATTTTCTTTAATGCCAAAGGAATGCAAGTTACTGTCTCCAATGGCTGCGGCAGATGGTTTTAGAACCTTGACTGATTGGGTTTGTATGGAAGAACCAAGTGATTTACTGGCTTTTTTCCGATAATCTAAGACAATTTCTTGAATGAGGAGAGCGATCGCGTTTAAACTTTTATCTGGATGGAAAATAACAAGGACATTCCCTGTATAACTATTAGCACTAGCTCGTGAGATTATTTTCTTTTCTAATAATCTTGATTCAAGATATCTTTTGAGGGCTTCCGAATGATAAAGCCCATTTACCTTATATCTAACTCTTCCTTTAACAGCAGTATGTATTGCTTGAACCCAATGGTTCTCATTAATAAGTTTATGACAGTGAGGATTATTCATTTTTTATTGATAATAAAATGCTTGGACTCAAGGCTAAGGAAGATAAATTTTCAGAAATTATGTGAAATCTCAGTTATTTCAAAGCTACTTACTCCTAAACAGGAATAATTTTAATGGTTAGTGTATTATTAACTACACAAGATCAGGTTCGCTGGCAGATTTCAGTTTCAAAGGTTGGGAGTTGACTTCGCTATTGCCACGCAATCGCCATCGCTTGTTAGGCAAGATAAACATGGTGGCAGATTTTAGTCTCTTAATTATGCTTCTTGAGGTAGAAAGTATCCGTTCCCAAGCGTCTGTCCTAAACCTTCGATATACAATAACATTACGTGCTTGGTTGATCTTGCGTGTACTATCAATTAAGTTAATTAGAGCATCAAAGATAGCCCCTACGATTGATTTTGCCATTATCTCTTTTGGCATAACCACATCTTGGGCAGTTTGAATAAGATTGATCAAATGCGCGAGCATCTGATTATCTGAAATTACACCTATTTTATAATTGATAACAATGGATGCAGCTTGTGGGTTAGCACGGACATTTGTAACTCTAGGATCAGATTCTATCGCTGATTTGAGTTGATTAGCATACTCAGTATCTTTGGCTAGCAGAGGAATACGAAAACGAATCCGCCCAGGAATCGTATGGACAATGCTATAGAATATCTTTTGGGGTGGTGCTGTTTTATTAGCTACGCTTTTAGCCGCCTTTTTTGATGGTAAAGGCAGATTAAGACTAGCATTTTTGCCAGAGTTAGACCGTTTTATAGAAGTCATAGTACTATTTTTTAATTCCAAAAAACAAAAAATGCAACCAAACTTATAAACTTATCTATTGATGTTCAAAGAGAGCGTTTTCTCGAACTGCATTGACTTTACTTTAGTCATACCTATTTTTTTAATTTAAAAAATCTATCTCAGTAGTGAATCTAGCTATCTCTGCTATCAATTCGATTAAGTTTCTTTAACATTGTGCTTCATTAATAATAATCGAATAATCAAGAAGAGAAATGTTGAATAAGGTAGAAGGCAAAGGGCACTTAGCAATATATTCGGAGATTCAGCATTGTACTTAATTAAAGCCACTAAATCCAAAATTTGGCTTTGTGCTTAAACCCCTGCTCTCTGTTACCTTCTGCCTTGCTGATAAATGTTCTTTTAAAAGTATTTGGCTGTGATTTTAGGCACTTGTTGCTCCCCCTTCCCCCCTTTTTAGGGGATTTAAAACATTTTCTTAGATGATTATCATTTTGATTTTCAAGTATTTCACTACATAGGCTTATTGACATATAAGCATTGTAATGTATGGTGGTTGAGTTACTATACTCTCAAGTAGTAAGATCAAGAGTATGTATGAATTTACTGGATGGCAGTATTGCCCTGATTTCATGCAAGCCTTGCTTATTTATTTTATTTAATTTCTAGGTATGTGTTTATGCAGCAAGGGTTAAGGTTACTAATTCAACTGGTACTAGAGTTTGCACCTGTTGTTGCAGAGCTAGTACACAAGAGAAGTCAAGACAGTTTAGCTTTAAGTAAATATGAACCGATTGAGGCAATTCCCCAATTACTCAAAGCTTTAAATACTTCAGACCAACAAAGCAGTTATGTTGAAGACTTTGAACAAGAAAGAATTTTCCAACAGCAACTAGTAGCCGACAATCATCAAACGCGATTAAGAATAGCTGAACAAGAGCGAGAAACAGCGCTGAAGTTGCCCGAAGTCAACAAAATTCTTGATAGCTGGCCCTTAAAATTATATCCTTCACAAATTTTAGACCGCACCAATTATGAACGCACTCCACTGAAAATTTTTATCGCTCCTCCTCAAATACATTTTGACCAATTTAACGATAATAAAGATGAAAAAATTTCCCAAATAGAGTTAATGTTGGCTGAAGGATTACGAGATTTTCTCAACAACCATTACTCCTTACACAGTGAAGTTAGACCAACAGAGCTATTGGCAGGAGCCTGGGATAGTAAGCGTTTTCACAGTGAATCAAGTATTAAGGCTCTGTTTGGAATGTTGAAGACAGAGCCTATTTTGATTTTAGAGTCAGAAAATGATGGAGATTATTTAAATTTTCGGATTGCCTATTGGGGTTTGGGCCAAAGTAATTATTATTATAAAACAATTGCTCGCTTACCTTATCGAGAAGTTCTAGAAGAGTCTGCTAAAAGACGGGCGTTAGAATGGAAAAAACTTAGAGATGAACTAGTAGCGCTAGGAGAAGACTTAGAGGAAATTAATCAGATTGGAAAAGAAAATGTAGCTAATTTGGCAATTTTAGAAAAGGTAGAAAAGTGGAATGAGAAAGGAATTGATATTAGTAGTTTATCCTTACAATATCAAGTCAATCGTCAGGACTTTGAACAACTTTGCCAAGTTTTGATTACTTATCACTGTTTGGTGGCAGGTTGGGTAGCAGATGTTTACCATCTGGTTGATGGTGGTGTACCTCCGCTACTACCAGAGTTGCTGCCGAGTTTGCTGTCAGATACTTTTGATTTACAATCAGTACAGATTATCGCTTCCAGTTACAAGCAAGTTTACCAAGCTCTGGAAAATGAGCGTTGTTACTGGATTCCAGAATTAGCTTTGCAATTAGCCCAAAGTTTATGCCATTTAAGCGATGCCTACGGTGGTAAACTAAGGTCGTGGGCAAATGAACAGCTTTCATTTTCTGTAAATACATGGTTGCAACTACGCCAAATATCACTACAGGATTCTCGTAACCCGCTTCAGGCAATGCAATCAGCCGTCAGCGTCAAAGATGAGGAATATGTAAGAAAGTTAAGAGAATATTTTGTTGCAGTCGGTGATAGTCAGAGTATTGCTGATGTTGAGGAAATTTTAAACTGCGTCGCCAACCTCAAACACCAAGTTACACTACAACATATCGTTCTCAGCCACACCCTAACTGGACATTCAGAAAAAGTGACATCTGTTGTCATTAGTTCTGATTCTGAAAGTTTAGTTAGCGGCTGTGCCGATAAAACCATCAAAGTATGGAATCTTAAAACTGGCAAACTTATCCGCACCCTTACAGAAGATTTAGGTAAAATTTCCTCTGTTGCGATTAGTCCTGATGGACATTATCTCGCCGTTGGTAGTTGCCAACATCCCAAAAGTAATGTTAGGGTCTACAACCTCAATTCTGACAAACTCCTCCACACTCTCTTAGGACATCAAAAACCGGTTAACTGCGTCGCAATCAGTCCTGATGGACAAATTCTTGCCAGTGGCAGTAATAAAATCAAAATTTGGAACTTGCATAAAGGCGATCGCATTTGTACCCTTTGGCATTCATTCGCAGTTAATGCTGCTGCGATCAGCCCCGATGGTACAATCCTTGCTAGTGGTAGTTCTGATAACAAAATTAGGTTGTGGAATCCACGTACAGGAGATCCATTACGTACCCTCAACGGACATTCAGGTGAGGTGAAATCAGTAATCATTAGCCCTGATGGAGAAATTCTCTTTAGCGGTAGCGCAGACAAAACCATCAAAATTTGGCATCTAGCTACAGGTAAAGTGTTATACACCTTGACTGGACATCTAGAAGAGGTAAAATCCTTAGCTATTAGTCCTGATGGAAAAATTCTCTTTAGCGGTAGTGCAGACCAAACCATCAAAATTTGGCATTTACAGACGGGAGATTTACTGCAAACTATTACAGAACACTCAGGGGCAGTAAACTCTATTGCTATGAGCAAGGATGGTCAATTTCTTGCTACTGGGAGTTCTGATAAAACCATCAAAATCTGGCAGATTAATTAAGCTTTTTAATTACTCGTTTGATGATTGTTTTTGGCTATTTCCGTGCAACTTAATAAAGCTATCAAAAGCATACCATGCTAGAACATACCAAGGAATAACTTCTAACTGCAACCCTTTATTAAGTAATTGTCGCAGCGAAAGACTAGCTAATCCTACAGGGAAAAGAATCCGCAGATCAAAAGCACCATGCGTTGACTGTTTGACGCGCTGGTTTAAGTCAACAACGGCAGATGATACTCCTGCTGCTGCCTCGGTGTTACCCTCGGTAACATCGGCAAAAATTATTCCTAAATCTTTAAGTGTTGCTAGCACATTTTCTAAACTGCCATCTTTACCATCGTGATTGATAACAATACTGCCATGATGGACATTTGTCTTAATTTGATTAATGTGAGCATTTGCTGACAAAGTATTGGCGATGCGTTGCATCTTTTCTGGTTGACGATGGGAATGAGCCACTCTTAACCGCAATCTTCCGGGGGTTAAACTTACAACTTTTGTAGATATCGGTTTTGGTGGTGTTTTGAAAGTGGCTTTATCTATAATTTCCGGCATTTTATTGTAAGTGCTATAACCATTAGTCAACATGCAACCACCTTTTTGACTTGTGTGATAGTGGATTTTTTGTTGTGGGTTTGTTATCTACAGGAATGAGTGGAAAATTAAGGAAAAACGAACCGCAGAGAAGCTAGTGCTTTGGGCGCCTTTGCCGACTTGTTCGCGCAGCGTCTCCCCTTGGGAGAAGCATCTGGCGCGACGCAGAGAACACAGAGAAATAATATGTCCGTTTGATTACTTATTAAACCCGGAGAACCCCACCCCGCCAAACCTGTACTTTGTCTCCCCTCCCCGCCTGTGAAGAGGGGTTGGGGGTGGGGTTCTTTTATTTTGGTAATTGGAAGTCGCCTATGGCAAAGAATTTAACTTGCTAATGGGCAGATGAAATTACACACCATTATCGGCGACATTATCGCCATTGGTGGCAGTAGCTTCAAACACGGGGGTTTCTTTTTCATCAGCAAGTTCTGCTCTAGCTTCGGCTACCATGTCTTCCCAGGTTTCGCCCATTTCTGCAATGGTTCCTTTGCTTCTTTCATAAAGACCAATTCCGCCTTTGATGACTGATTTGACTAAGGGTTTTCCAACTCCAGCAACAATGGGCAGCAGAACGGGTGCTAAGAGAACTGCACCAATTCCGGCTATAATACCGGGAGCGCCTGCATCTTCAACAAAATCACTAATTTTAGGGGCCATGTTCAATTTTCTCCTATTTAATTAAGAAATCTCGAAAGCTTTTTAAGATACTCTTGTCGGCATAGTTGGATCATCTTGCCGATGGTAGAGCTTTATGTTGACGACTTTTAAGAATCGGACGTAAACCGTTGACTCCAGCAACTACGGTTGAGCCATTGTTGACTACTGTTGCAGCTAAGGGGTTAAGACCAAAGAAAACGGCTATCACCATTGCTGCTAGATTAGGAACGGCAACTAGCCCTGTGTTTTGCCGAATCAATTGCTTGGCTTGCCGAGCGATCGCGATCGCTTCTAATAAACCATGCAAGTCATTCTGCATCAACACTAAGTCTGCTGTCTCGCGGGCTATCTCCGAACTGTTGGCAAAGGATACGGAAACATCGGCGTAGGCTAAAGCTGGCGAATCGTTGATCCCATCGCCTACAAATGCAACCGTTTTACCTTGTTCGTGCAGTTGGCGGACAACTGTTGCCTTTTGTTCTGGAAAAGCTTCTGCGTGAGTATGCGTTGGCAAAATACCTAGTTGAGCAGCAACAGCAGTTGCAGTTCGCTTATTATCGCCGGTTAGCATATGGATTTCCACACCTTCGACTGTCGAAAGTGCTGTGATGACTTCCCGACTTTCGGGACGCAGAAGGTCACTATATTTAATAATACCTTGAAGTTGACCGTTGCTGGCTACATAAATCGCTGAATTTGGAGATTTTTGGTGGCCATTTAACGCTTCCATGTCAATGCCACTGGTACGCAAAAAGCGATCGCTCCCAACATAGACTGTCTCTCCATCAATCTGAGCTTTTACGCCCAAACCTAGTTGATAATCCCACTTGCTACGCGGCAAAATTTCTACTTGCTCTGCTTGGGCATAGCGAACAATTGCTTCTGCTACTGGATGAGTTAAACGCTGTTCGGCGGCGGCGGCTAATTCCAACACCCGTAATTTTGATGTTGCGGGATTGAGGCTTTCCACACTGACAACATCGACTTCTCCCTTAGTTAGTGTCCCCGTTTTATCAAAAACGATGGTATCAACTTCTGCTAGTTGTTCTAGTGCCCGTCCACTACGGATCAGAATTCCCCGCCGTGCAGCATAAGTTAATGCTGCTAAAACTGTTGTCGGGACTGATACTCGAATCCCTGTAGCAAAGTCTAGAGTTAAAACGCTGGCTGCTTGTGAAGGGTTACGGGTTGCGGCAAATACTGCCCCACCAAGTAGCAATGTTGGCACTACAGCTTTTTGAGCAAATTTCGTGGCATAATTTTCCATCCGGGTATCGTGGACAGGCGCTTCTTGCATTAACTTAATGCTCTGTCCGGCGCGGGTATCGTTGCCTATCCATTCTGCAAGAATATAAATTCGTCCTTCTCGTACCAGCGTTGATGCGAAAACTGGTTGTCCTTTTTTCTTCAGCACCGGCATCGACTCGCCAGTGAGTTTCTGCTCATCTAGCAACGCTTTCCCTCGCAAAATGCTACCATCAACCGGCACTTGTTCACCGGGGTAAACAATTACTGTATCGCCACGCTGCACATCTTGAATGGGAATTTGTACCTTTTCGCCATTGCGTTCCACCCAGACAAATTGTCCTAGAGAACTAAGTAAATCTAGAGTTTGTTGAGCAGAAGAACGAGCCGTGCGATCGCGGATATTTTCACCCACTTCAATTAAACCCAACATCAGCGATGGTGTGAGAAATTGCCCTTGGAAGGTAGTAATAGCGATCGCCATAAAATCCAAAAAGTCAATATTTAGTTTTCGCTCTACCCGAATACCTTCCCATGCTCGTTGGATAACGGGTAAAGTAGCCAGAGCGATCGGAAGCGCTACTATCAAAGACGGGATCGGTAATCCTAACGGCCCGCCCAGCACTGCTAAAGTAGTAGCAACAGCAGAGAGTTGTAAGCCTGGCCAAGATGCCTCTTTTTCGGTTTCCGATAAAGATGTAGAGTTTTTGAGAACGACTACCTCACTTGCAGCCTGAATCAAATCGTGAAGGTGCGATCGCATCTTCGCATCAGAAACTTTATTAGATTTATAAGTAACTGCAACTGACATAGCCGCAGGCTTGACACGGACATTCTTCACCAGCGCATCTGCTGTTAACAATACTTCCAGACGCTTGGCATAATCTGCATCACAGCGTAAGCGAGGTACGCGAAACCGCAGTCTTCCCGGAATTGTATGAACAATGCTGTAGGTAACGCTGGAAAACTGTTCTTGAGAGTGGCCATTAGTGTCAATTAAAGAAACTTTTCCATTCCCTTCCAACACAGTGAATTGAGATTTGGGAGGTGATGGTAGTTCCAGTGCTACTTTTGCCATTACTTTTCTTTATTCCAAATATTGTTACACTTCACTTAAAATTAGGCTCTTTGCTGAGATAAAGAGAGCAATTTAGCCACCAATCTGGCGAGATTGGTTAGCTATCGATACTTTGGTTATTTGTAATCAGCTAGATTCGTTAACTAACTTATTGCTGTGGCGGGATCATTGGCAGATTCAATGAGACTGGCTAGATGAGATATTGTTGCTGATAAAAAGCTTTGCACTCGCTTCTGAGAATCCCGCATCATTCCAGTTTTATAGGTAATGACAACTGATCTTGCAGCGCTATTAACTCGCTCACTGGTAACTGTAGAATCTGATTTGAGTAATGCCTCTAAGCGTTGGACATACTTTGGATCACGGGCAATTCGAGGCACACGAAACCGCACTCTTCCGGGAATTGCATGAGCAATGCTATAAGCTACTTTTGCAGGTTTTTTTGCTTGTTGAGCTGCAAGCTGAGAATCAGTTGAGGATACCGAATTGCTTTTAGTCTTAGAGACTAAGGCATCTGCGGAGGATAAGGAGAATGTTGCTGATTTCTGCTTCTCGGCTTGGATTTTTGGCTTTCTATCCTGTTTGTCTTCTGTTTTTACCGCATCTGAATATGATTGGGATTTCTTTGCAGTTGCTGTTACCACTTCTGGATTACCAGCAGACTGAATCAAATTAGCCAAATGCGATCGCATATCAACATCTGACATTACATCAGATTTATAGGTAATGGCAATTGACCCTACCATAGTATTGTCAACTTGCTGATTGATTACCAAAGGCTCATTGACAAGCAAGGACAGAAGACGTTCCACATATTTTGGATCTTTGGTAATCTGAGGTATGCAAAATCCCACTTGTCCGGGAGATGCATAAATAACGCTATATGCTATCCTTGAAGGCGGCGTTGCGGGACTATTAATCTCGTGTGTGACTATTTGCTCTGGTTTTTTGTCTAAATCTGCTACCCTTTCTAAATTTAAACCAGCCATAATTCCCCTCCACTATTCCGCAATTTGAAACTGTATATTAGGTTTGCAAGGGTAAGTTCGCCATAACACCTAACGAGAAAGACATTGCAGGCGATTTTAGGTTAGTCCACAGACTGGATAACTTTGAACTCGTTTTGTTTGCCGTTGTTGCGTCTGTGATTTCAGCAGTCTGAGTAACGGGAGTAGGAGCATTTGCCGTTGCTGCGTCTGTAATTTCAGCAGACTGAGTAACGGGAGTAGGAGCATTTGTTGTTGTTGCGTTTGTAATTTCAGCAGACTGACTAACTTCTTGTAGAGGTTGGTTAGCCGTTGTGATTGTCTGTGTTGGTGGGTTTGTCTCCAATGCCAATTCCATCAGATTCACCCAATGAGATAATGGAATTTCACGAGACTGATAAGCGATCGCGATCGATGCCGCATCAAAATTTATACGCACGCTTGTAACTTCAGCATCGGTTTTCACTATTCTCTCAAGCCGCCGCGCATAAGCTCGATCTTGGGCGATTTTTGGCACATTTAACCGAATACGACCACCAATTGCATGGACTACACTGTAGTCAATCTTTGCAGGTGCTGTCACTTCGCTAGCCTTCTCAAGATTATTTCGCTCCTCTTTTGATAATTCCAATTCAGATATGTCGCTTTTTATCGCAGAACTGGTATGGTTCCCTTCGTTCTTTTCTGATATCGGGACTTGAGAGCCAAGATAACCAATTACACCACGGGTTGCATCCGCCACAATCATGTAAACTGGAATCGATACCCAGCCATGAATTCCTAATCTTCCTGTTACCGCCAAGCCTGTCATCATCGGAATTAAGGAAATACCCTGCTCTTTCCAAAATGAAGCCGATTTCCAAGCTGCAAAGGGATCGGTCTTACTAGGTGAATCAGACGAAGCTTGCGGCTGTTGGATCTCAATATTGGATTTTAGTGCCAAAATTCGCGGTAATGACAGCTTATCTTCATCAAAATTAATCACCAAACTGCCCGTTTGCTCATTCACAGCAACTTCCGTCACTCCCTCTAAGGAGCGTAAATCTTGGGCTATGCTGTCTAGCATCGAGTTAAGACTACTGTCAGTAGTGCGGAGTCGCACGCGCCCGGTAGTGACATGAACTATTTGCAACCCACCAGAGGGCTGTAACTTCATTGGCTGTGTGATCGCTTTACTTATACTCTGATTGACTTCGTTGTTTGGTTTAGAGATTAAATTAGAAGATATTTTAGCTAAAATATTTAATTTTTCACGATTACTGGTATTTTTAGTCATTTACCGGATTACCCAATAGCTACATCAAGTTAATAGGTTAACAATAGATTAAATGTACCTTAAGCTTAAAGGCCAAGTATGCGTCTTGCGGATTAGATTTAACAATAATTATTTATACGATAATGATTATCATAGCAAATGTAACTATACAAGATTTTCACCGAGTCTGTTGCCTTGGAGGGAAGAGGGAACACTTCGACTGCGCTTAGTACAAGTCAGTGCATCGCGGGTAACAGGCAACAGCAAACTTCTTTTCCCTTCTCCCTTGGTCTAATCAGCCTCCTTTTTTAAAGGGAAAAGAGATTGAAAGAAGTCTAAAATCTCTTCCAATCCAGTCCCCGTTCCCTGCTTCCCTACCTCTTCGGTCAGGTTGAATCAGCCCTAGTATTTCCGGTATTTACCTTGATTTTTAGTCTGTCCATAAAATACTCCAAGCCTTGTTTATCCGTGCTTGGTTCCAAACAAGGATTTTTCGGATTTGCTGATGAAGCAAGGCTTTGAAAGATTCAAGGTCAGCATCTTATTTTTATTTTTGCAGAGATATAAAAGAGATGTGGGTGGGAAAATTTATCACAGAGGTAGTGTTATCGAAGCTGTAAACCAGGGGCAAACAAGAGATTCAACTGGAAATTTCCCTATCACCTCATCATATTCTTTCTGCGCTTTTGCCTATTGACAGATGTGTTTAACGTAAATAGTCACTCCAATTGTTTGCTGAGAATTTACCCTGAATATTTTATAAAAAGGCTTCGGGAAAACCCAATATTTTAAAGATGGGATGAGAGACACCTTTTTAGACCGTCAACAGTTAACAGTCTTTCTTGTGAGATATAGCTTAGATCACTACAATCTGATAAGATTTCCAAAAGTACAACAGCTGCTTGTTCTCTTTTTCTTGAAGCCAGTGATTTTGGGTCTTTTTTGGGAAAGGAAAATAAAAAAATGTCTCATCTATTGTGGAAAACTCTGGTACTAAGTCCAGTAGTTTTGGGAGTGACGGTGTTGGTTTCCACTAGGGCTATGGCTGCTGAGGTAGCAAGTTCTTCTGAGGCAAAATCTGCTCAGACAGAAGCACCCATAGCTTCTAGTGCTTCAATGTCCATTCAAACAGAGCAACTAAAAGTTAATCGGCAGTTGGTTGCCCAAAAGACTGATGAAAATAAGGTTTTAGAAGAAGTTAACCGCTACAGCAGTGAAGGCAAGAACCAGAATTCACTGTCTCAAGTCACATCAGTTTCTCAGTTTTCTGATGTACAGCCTACTGACTGGGCATTCCAAGCTTTGCAATCTCTGGTTGAACGCTACGGCTGTATCGCAGGATACCCCAATGCCACTTATCGGGGCAACCGGGCACTAACCCGTTATGAATTTGCCGCAGGTTTAAATGCTTGTTTAGATCGGGTTAATGAACTGATTGCCACTGCAACTGCTGACTTGGTGACAAAACAGGATTTAGCAACTCTCCAACGTTTGCAAGAAGAATTCTCGGCAGAACTAGCAACTCTGCGTGGCCGAGTAGATGCTGTAGAAGCACGGACTGCTGAACTGGAAGCAAATCAGTTTTCTACTACTACAAAATTGGTGGGTGAAGCTATTTTTGCCGTTACTGATGTGTTTGGCGGTAATACTGGCGATGCTAACAATACTGTCTTCCAAAATAGGGTACGTTTAGACTTACAAACCAGCTTCACGGGCAAAGACGTTTTACACACCCGTCTTGCAGCCGGGAATGCGCTAGCCTTTAGTCAAGTAGATAATGGTGGTCTTCCTATCGATACTGCTGAAGGCACACAAACTTTTCAAGTCGGCAGCACTGGTAACAACGGTGTCATTATAGACTGGCTGGCGTATTACGTACCCATAGGACCAGCTCAAGTTTACTTTGCGGGCACTGGAGGTATTCATAGCGATTATGCTGCCACTAACAACCCTTACTTTGAAGACTTTGATGGTGGTAATGGTGCTTTGTCTACCTTTGCTTCTGAAAGTCCCATTTATCGCATTGGTGGTGGTGCAGGTGCAGCACTGACTTTACCCTTTGGTAGCGGTGGTAGCTTTTTCAAACCAAGTTCACTGACTGTAGGCTATTTAGCGTCAAATGCTAATAATCCTGGAGTAAATCAAGGTTTGCTTGAAGGTAATTATGCAGCTCTTGGACAGCTGAACTTTAGTGTTGGCGATCGCTTGGCTTTGGCTGCTACCTACGTTCACGGTTATCATGGTGCTGGAGGCGGTAATTTATTTGACTTAGGTGGTGGTTTAGCTGGCACTAACCGCGTCGTAGGTACTGGTCAAGCTAATACCCTCACTACACTCAACGCATCTTCCAGTAATTCATACGGCATATCAGCAGCCTTCAGACCCAGTGATAAGTTGTCAATTAGTGGCTTCGTTTCTTACCACGATGTCACAGGCTTTGGTGTTGATGATGATTATGAAGCTTGGAGTTACGGTGTTGGGGTAGCCTTACCAGACTTCGGTAAACAGGGTAACGTTTTAGGTATTTTTGCTGGTGCAGAACCCTATTCGTTTAACCGACCAGGTTTTGCTGGTACTGGCAATGATATACCTTATCACATTGAAGGTTTTTACAAGTATCGCGTGTCAGATAACATTTCAATCACTCCTGGTGTGATCTGGTTGACCTCTCCTGGTCAAAATAGCGCTAACGATGATGCAATTATCGGTACACTGAGAACAACTTTCACCTTCTAAAGTTTTACTGTAGGGGCGCACAGATGTACGCCCTTACATATCTATCTGTATCAAGTATTTCGTGAAATGGTATTAGGCGATCGCTATGCAGGTGGAAGTCCATTGGAGAGCTATATAAAATATCCAAAATGCGAGAACTTTACCCAGCGATCGAGCCTTACTTAGAAGGTAGTTTACAGGTTTCCGATCTTCATACCATTCATTTTGAAGAATCAGGAAATCCCCAAGGTCAACCTATCGTTTTGCTGCATGGCGGCCCTGGTGGTGGATGTCCACCTTTTTATCGACAATATTTCCACCCAAAAAAATGGCGATTGGTGATGTTTGACCAGCGCGGTTGTGGTAAAAGTACGCCCCATGCCGAATTACGAGAAAACACCACTTGGGATTTAGTCAGTGATATCGAAAAATTACGCCAACATTTAGGTATAGAAAAGTGGGCGGTCTTCGGTGGAAGTTGGGGTAGCACTTTATCATTAGCCTACAGTCAAACCCATCCCTCTCGCTGCACGGCGTTAATTCTCCGTGGTATCTTCATGGTGAGACAAAAAGAGTTGCGATGGTTCTACCAAGAGGGTGCTAGTTATATTTTTCCTGATGCTTGGGAAGAATATCTCAAACCAATTGCGATCGCAGAACGTGATGATATGATCGCAGCATATTACAAACGCTTGACCGATCCAGATTTAGAAATTCAATTAGCAGCAGCGCGTGCTTGGTCAATTTGGGAAGCGAGTACCAGTAGACTTTTTTTAGATCCACAACTCATGCAAAAGTTTGGCGAGAGCGAATTTGCTTCAGCTTTCGCCCGTATTGAATGCCATTATTTTATGAATAAAGGCTTTTTTGAAACAGAAGATCAATTACTCTTAAATGTAGACCGCATCCGCCATATTCCATCTGTAATTGTTCAGGGGCGGTATGATGTAGTCTGCCCGATGATATCAGCTTGGGAATTACATCGGGCTTGGCCAGAAGCCGAATTTATTGTGGTTCCTGATGCTGGACATTCAATGAGTGAACCAGGAATTTGCAGCGCTTTGATTGAAGCAACAGATAATATTGATTTCCGTTGAGGGGCTTCGCTTCAAAGACTTTTTAATAAGTAGCTAGGCATAAATAAATTAAGGTTTGTAGTTAGGGCTTTAGCCTTAATAAACATTGCTATAAGCGATGAATCACTGATTACAAATCAAAATATTAATGTTTTAAATTATACTTCTAACTTGTGTATTTCTATATATGACTAGTATCTCTAAATGCACAAAAATGAGATTTTACCTGGAAAAAACCTTTCAAGATTCGTTTGAGTGAATTAAACTTAACACACCTGATAGCTGTAGCCACTTTTACCCACTTCCGTTTTCTTTTACTTGCTTCTGGATAATCTTCACTTAGCATTTCGACTGGTAACAAATACATCTTGACACGGTAAATTTTACCTCCTTTGCGGTACTTGTAAGTTCCTAGTTCATTGGTGTCAACCTGCCCAATTACCCCTGCTTCTTCCCACGCCTCTTTGGCTGCTGAAGCGGGTGGACTCATGCCATTAGGAATATCTCCTTTTGGAATTACCCAGTGTTGAAAATTACGGGTTGTGATTAGCAAGATTTCGACTTTGCCATTATTCACTCTATAAGGAATCACCCCAGATTGTTTAAAGACTTTACTGATTTTTCGACTCATGTAACTGCATCCTGTATGGTCTAGCTTTTTTGTACAATGTTTATTTCAAAAATTCAAGAGCTGATACCGGATAAATTTTAGTTAATTTTAGGTTATGAAAAGGTTAAAAGTTTTTTAACCATAAAAGTTAACTATTGAAAGTTATTGATTCTTGAAGTAGCGCCGCACATCTATGCACCCCTACCGTGTGTTGCAATAAGACGCGTAGTAAGCTATCGCCCATCTAAGTTGCACATTTTTCTGTATTGACTGTTGACTGTTGACTATCAGCACTCAACAAACCTCTTTTTCAGGTTTTGGTAGAGATACAGCGAAGATATTGTATTTAAATCAACTTCTTTACGCTCATTTTCATAGTCGTTAGTATTTTTAAACAGTACTGTAAATGCACCAGCGCCTAACCTATCTTGAGGAAACATCCGATAACAAGGCATCGTGGTTAAATGTGACTGATATTTAGCTAAATTACTAATTTCCATCGCCTGAAACTGGGGAAAGCGTTCCACAAACCATTCACAAACTTGCTCATTTTCTTCGGGTGAATATGTGCAAGTCATATAAGCAAGATATCCTTGTGGTGAAACAAGTTTAGCAGAGTTAGCTATAATACGTTTTTGTCGATTTGCACTTTTATTAATAGCAGTTGGATGAAAACACCCGGGTGCTTTTTCACCTTTAGCAAGTAAAGATTGTCCAGTACAAGGAGCATCTACTATTACTAGATTGCTAGAACAGGGAAACATTTCGGCAAATATACTCGAATCTCTATTTACCACTGCACTAGGGCTGATTTGGCAACGTTTCAAATTAGAAATTAGCATTCCCAGACGTTTGCCAATTACTTCATTACTGATAAGTAAGTCAGGTTGTAAAGCTTTCCAAGCGAAAATACTTTTACCTCCTGGTGCGGCACACATATCAAAAACTAAACGCACTGGCAGAGGAATAGCTAACAAAGTAGTAGCTGCAAACACCGAAGAAAAATCTAAACAATAGAAATATCCTTGTTGATGCAAGAGATGCTGACCGGGTTTTTCTCGCAGGTATAAACGGTCAGTAAATGGTGGTTGCCAATAGGTTGGTGTTTCTACCGCCAAAGGTGGATTTTCAGGCTTTTCTTTACACCAAAGAATACTAGGCGAAAAAGGCTGAGGATTCATTAAAGCATCGATAAATTTTTCTTGCTCATCTAGATTAGTGAACAAACGCCGTGAGACTTTAAGTAATAAATTAGAAGGTTTTTCCATCTGGATATATAAATAATAACAATTTTCAAAAATCAGAGTAAAGATGCAATTGTGTGAAAACCATATGAAATATGACGTTTCTTAATTCCGAACTGCGTAGCTTGCTTCTCGCCGAAGGCGAGTATTACGAATTAAGTTATATCAAAATCAAACTGTTATACAAGAACAATGTAATTAAGGCTTTTGGCTTCATACTCAAAATATAATGACCGCCATTGGGAACGCAATGGCCAAGCTACCCCACTGCACCGGAGAAGGTCATGTTCTTAGATAATTTTCCGCAAAAGTTACGCAAAGAAGCACAATTATGGAGGGATGAAGGATTAATTAGTTCTTCGCTGTATGAGCAAATAGCAGAACGTTATCAATTTAAAAACCTGGAAGCTGCTGTACGCGATCGCAATAAAGCGATTGCTATTGCTATAGGCGGCGTACTTTTATGCTTAGGCATAATTACCTTTGTAGCAGGAAACTGGCAGGGAGGATCGCGAGAAGTCAGATTTATTCTCATGATAAGTTTATTCTTTGCGATCGCTATCACTGGATTTTACAATTGGAGACCACCTGAAGGAAAGAAGCCAGATAAAAGCAAACGCTTACTAGGAGAAGGGTTGCTAATTTTAAGCGCCTTCATTTTTGGTGCAAATTTACTGCTGATGGCCCAGATGTTCAATATTGTCGGTTCAACTTCCCAACTGTTCCTTGCTTGGGGGTTGGGTGTTGTAGTGATGGCCTTCAGTTTGTGCATAAATTCTTTAGGAATTCTATCAATTATCCTCGTAGAAATCGGCTATTGGACTGGGCTAGAAGGCTTGTGGTACTCTTCAGGTGAGTTAACTTGGTCGCGGCTAGTAGTACAGCATATGCCTTTGTTAGCATGGCTGGTATTTGTCCCTTTAGCCTACTTTTGCCGTTCGCGCTGGATTTTTGGTCTAGCAGCCTTTGTCTTTGCTAGTTCCTTACAAGCCAACCTTAATCCTCTGCCATTGCTGAATTATGCTGATATAGCCCCTTGGGTGGCATCTTTTGCTTTTACACTCCCACCTGCACTATTCTGGAGTTATGATGACCAGCTGTTTCCAACCATAAATTACAGATTGTTTCAACCTCTGGCCCGTAATTTAGCATTGGTAAGCTTTAGCATTGTCTTTTATGTCCTGTCTTTTCGTTGGGTCTGGAAATTGCCAGATTACGGTTATAATCGACCAACGACTTTGACAAACTTGTTCGAGTCTCTGCCGATCATTGATTTAGGGATTCTCAGTGGGTTAGCGGTATTGCAATGGTTGTTTCTACTGCGTCAAAGAAATAACCCCCCTCGCCGTGAAGTGATTTTCACAACTGCTGTTATTGGTACCTTTCTTGCTTTCATAGCCATAGTACCTTTTTGGCATCAAACTATCAGCCGAATTGATGAGCTTGGTGTTTTTATTTTCAATGTACTTCTAGCAACATTAGCCTGGGGACTAATTCAAGAAGGATTGAAATTAAGTAACAGAAGTTCTTTTTGGGGTGGGATGCTGTTATTAACACTGCAAATTATCAGTCGCGTGCAAGAGTACGATACCGATTTACTCTTTAAGTCCTTAGTCTTTGTTTTGTGCGGTTCTGCTTTAATTAGTGCTGGACTCTGGTTTGAACGCCGTCTACCTGGTGGTACCTCTGCAAGTAAGAAGTAGTGTAAAGGATGAAAGAATTCAGGAGTCAGAATTCAGAAGTCAGGAAAAGCCCAATCATAAAGTGATGGAGTTTCAAAATGGATGATTTTCCTTGCACTCCTAACTCCTAACTCCTAACCTATTCTGAAATCTCTGTGCGTCAAAGTTTTTTTAAAGTTTCTCTGCGTTAGTCCTAATCTCGTTACTTTTGACCTCCTCAATACCTCTGCTTTTTAGGACTACGCTCATGACTAATAGTTCTTCTGAATCTAAAAATAAAACCTTGTCTCCCGAAGCAGAATTCTCCAGTAAGGTGACTTTTCGGGATTACTTGATTGCTACTGAACAAAAATCGAATAAGCCCTTACCTTTTTGGCGGTTACTAGTTCCTCTGGCGCTGCAAACAGGGTTAATTATGGCAGTACCAGCCCAAGCCCTTTATACAGATGTGACAGGTAAGACGGTGATTTTGCAAACCGTACCTGTAGATTCTAACAATGTGCTGCAAGGTAACACCTTAGCGCTAGATTACAACATATCCCGTACCGCAAATTTGAGCAGATTACCTGGTTGGCAAACATTAGTCAGCAAAGGTCGTGGAAGCGGCAGAAGATTGCCTGAAGGAACCAACGTTTACGTGATTTTGCAAGAGCAACTATCCTCTGGTCGCGGTGTTCCTAGAGCTTGGAGACCGTTACGAGTGACTAGCGATCGCCCCAGTTCTTTAAGAGCCAATCAAGTGGCTTTAAGAGGTGTTTATCAGGATGGTTCAGTCAACTATGGCTTAGAAACATATTACATTCCAGAAAACCAACGGCAGCAGATAAGGAACGATTTGCAAGCCCAACGCGCTCGTAGAGGACAAGTACCCCCCATTGTAGTGAAGGCGAAAGTAGATCCACAGGGTAAGGCAGTCCCAGTTAGCATGTGGGTGCGCGATCGCAACTATCGTTTTTAAGGTCTATATCATGTCGGCATAACTTAGTTTTGGGCATGGAATGGGGAAGAAGGTACTAATGCCCTATGCCCCAAGCGACGGGGCGACTATCCCCAGGTGTCTGTAGAGGGGTCGCCCCGTCGCTTTCAATAAAAAAATATCTCATCCCTGCGGGACGCTACGCGTAGCTTGTTTCCCCAATGGGTTACGCTTTAAGGTCAGGGGGGCAAGGAGCAGTGGGAGGGAAAGCCGTAGTGAAGTTCAGAAATTGGATAATTTATTTTTTGGAGTTCACTAAGATACTGCTGTGACTGGATTTTGAAATTACATCCGGATTACACAAGTGCAAAGTAGTTTATGTATAAAAAAGAGATTGCTTTGCATGATTAACCAAATTGTCACTTTAGAATCTTGTTGGCATAGTTCTGCACCGTGGGGAAAAGCTATGCCGCCATTAGCAGTTCAAATCCTCGAAAAAGTCTTTTTATCAAGTTCTGATATATCAGGCTACTGTTGTGGTGTCCAATGGGAGAAGCAGGAATGGATTTATGCCATTGTCTGCTGTCGTGAAATACTCTACTTGCCTCAAGAAGAATTTTTGAGAACAAACTTTGTGGAAACAGCCACAGTTACCACACCAGTTTTTAAATTGGGCGATGTGGTAGAAGTTGATTTTAGTGAAGAACCAGTACGTCGTATTATTCAAGGAATTTTTAGCCTGAAAAACAATTGGCTTTATGCAGTAGAATGGCGTTCTCCAATTTTGGATGAAATGGCATCGGCTCAAAGTAGAATTATCTGGCTTGCAGATGTGGATTTAGTCAAAGTGAATGTATAAATGTATGATTGTGTTTTTAGAGTTTTAACAAAAAAGTTAGTGTGTTCACCCGAGTGTGTGTTTAATTGTTTGAGTTGGTTTACTGTTGCTAGGATTGAATCTGAATAGTGAGCCAACTGAATCCCAAATCCGATATTGCTTTCCAAAGATTGCGTCATCACTAATGTTTCGCTTTCTGTATTGACAGTAACTTTTATAGTTAGGCAGTGTTAATTCTAAAATTAGACCTACAGACTGTAGTAAATTAGCCCTTGTTTTGTCTAGAGTGAAAAACAAGTCATAAGCTAAAATTTCAACTCATGCTGCATCGCGTATCAAAGTATGGAGTGATTTGTATCACTCAACCACATCATGCTTGGCTTTCAGGTCAATTAGCACGAGCTTGGGGAAATGAACAATTTGGTCAGTTTGTTCCTAAAGAAGAAGTTTCTCTAGCCGCAGAACAGCATGACATTGGGTGGTTGCGGTGGGAGCAGCAGCCTACGCTTAACCCGCGAACTGGTTACCCTTACAAATTTACAGAATTGGCAACTGAGGTGCATATAGACATTTGGTCGGGTGCTAAACAGTTAGCACTTCCTTTAGGTAGATATGCAACGCTACTGATTTCATTGCACGGAACAGGATTGTATGAGAGATTCACAAATTGGCAGAACTCAGAAAAGTCTGCTCGAATTGTTCAGGATTTTCTCAAAAACGAGTATGCTTTTCAAAACCAGATTATTGAACTTCTTCAAAAAGATGGATATTATGCATCTTATGTAATGCCACAGGTAATAGAGCGAAACAAAAAGCTTGTAGCAACATGGGATGCACTTTCGATAATTTTATGTGAAGGAAAAACTGGAGAACACTATGTCAATCAAGTTCCAACAACTAATGGTACTACTACATTAAAGTTAAGTTTGACAGAAGATAAAGAGCATCTTCATACAGTAATCATTTCTCCTTGGGTATTTGAGCAAAGTGAAATCAAGCTGGTCTATGAAGGACGCCTTTTGCGAGAAACCTTTAGCGATGAAGCAGCGATGCAAAAGGTTTTGGCAAGTGATTGTTGGGTAACTCTAAGCACTACTTTGATACCAGGCTGACGTATGAGATTTTGAATCAAATTTTTGACTGAAACTGAACGATAAATTCATGTTTAGCGTTGATAGAATTACGCTATCACTGGCTTTAATGCTCAACTCACTGCACCTCCAAGGAATATCGCCACTTTCGTGTCCACACCCGTTACAAGTCACGTGCCGTTCAAAACTCCCAGTACTTGTACGGTGGTATAAACATTGACTATTGAATAAAATAATGCTTAGAGGCATAAGATACATATACATTTATATACTCTACTGAAACAAATAATTCAGTAGAGTATTTTTATAGGAATGCGATGTCTGCTCCCTGCCGTTTACCTAACAATTTTGGGGAAGCCAGCCTACTGCTAGTTTTCCTCTCCTAGCGAACCGGAGGATGTCGAAGGAATGGCTACTGTGTTGACATCCTAATAAACTCAGCGAGTCCCTCACGAAACTCGCTGGTCTTCAAAACCGTGCTTAATAGTTTCCCATTACACGGCTCCTCAATGATTCGGCACTTTGTCATGTGTACTTTACAACTAAACCATCTTCGGTTGTCTTTTTATTGTGGCAATGTCTGTGTAATATCTGGGTTGTTATGCTGCTTCGTATTTGCCATCATAAATGTTTGTAAAAAGGACAATACGGGTAGCACTCAAAGCCAGCACGCTTGTAAAAAGTAAAGAGCCAGGGCTTTTCATCAGAGATATCACCACTTAGGGTTGTTGCTCCACAAATTATTGCTTCTTGCGCTAAAAGTTGTAAAACTGATGCTCCCAAACCTTTGCCACGTTTTTCAGGAACAATGTAGATTTCATCAATTGTCGCTAAAATTCCACCAAACTCAAAACTGAAACTAAAAGTCAAAACCGCATAGCCGACAGCACATGAGTTTGCAATAATCATCCAAAGCTTCACGAGTTGAGGGGAATCAAATGCAATATGTCTTCGCTCTCGATAAAGTTCTGTATCAAAATTGATGTTTTCTTCTTGATTGAAGCCTGACATTAACTCAAGTAGCAAGTCACTATCTTGGCTCGAAGCTTCTTTAAGTTCTAGGCTGCTGTACTGGGTCATCTTCTAGATCATTGCTACTAAAATATGAGATTGAAACCGTTATATTACGAAATTACTAATATATTTCAGCGAATTAAACTGGCGAAACAACTACTGAATATAAAAGCCGGGCAATCTCTCAAAAATTCTCTAAATTTACCTATTCAGTTTTATAGCGATCGCCAACTTCATCAACAAGCTAATGCGATCGCGAATTTGGGATTGAGTGTGGTAATGGTGGGATAACTGGCACAGATAACCAAGATGATACCTCATTGATTGTGGCGCTAGCTATGGTGGCGAAGGATGGGACATGACACCACATACCACAGAGCTTTACAAAATTACCCAAACTGTTAGCGATAAGTGTAAGGTTCCGGGTTGTGCAGGGGGCACTGCACACGCCCCAAATAATTTTTACACAGTCTAATGGCAGCCATCTTAGCTTTGGCTACCCACGTAGGGTAGGGTAATTTTCAACTAAGAGATTTTCATTGCCAGAATCTTCAAAGCTACTGCTTCAGGGACAGGCATCACCGATAATCTATTTCCTTGTCTCAGCAACATTAACTCTTCGGCGCTAAACTCCTCTTTGAGTATTGATAGCGATATGGGGTTAGAAAAAGTCTCAACAAATTCTACTACAACTGTTTGCCACCGAGGAGATTCGGAACTTGATTTCGGGTCGTAGTATTTACTTTCTGGCTCAAACTGTGTTGGGTCAGCAATATCTTTTTTCACGACACGCATTAACCCAGCAATATTGGGAGGATTAGCGTTGGAGTGGTAGAAAAAAGCTAAGTCTCCTTCATCCATTTGGCGCAAAAAGTTGCGAGCTTGATAATTGCGAACACCGTCCCAGATAGTCTCACTTTGCTTTTGAAGGTCAGCAATGCTATAGGCTTCTGGCTCTGATTTCATTAGCCAATAATTCATTTACACAAATTATGTATATCAAAATAACAAGGGCTTTTTAGACAAGGGGATTTTGCCCCTTGTCTTTGAGATGGTAGCTGGATTTGCGCCAAGTTGTACTAGTAAATATTTGACTTAACTGCGGTAAGCTATGACGGCATAAAATGGATCACCTCCAGCTGCACCCAACCACTGTAATAAATTCGGTAATGTTGACTTATGAACTATAACTTCTGCGGTTGTAAATCCTGGAACTGAGGCGAAATAAGCTTTGACTAATTCTACTCGCTGTGCTTCTGAAGCCTCCCGCCAAGCTTGAATTGCCTTTTCAAAAAACATCCGGTTAGAAAAGCTGATAATTGCGACACCACCGGGTTTCAGGATGCGGTAAATTTCGGAAAATACTGCTTCTGGATATTGCACATACTGCACAGATACGCAATTGAGAACAGCATCAAAATCTTCATCTGGTAAAGGTAGCTGGGGATTTTCGTTAAGATTTTGCACAAAGTAATGATTTAAGCGGGGATTTCGTGCTAATTCCTCACTATTGAGTCCATGCCCTTCCACATGATCAAACTGCATCTCTTCTGGTAGATGAGACACCCAGCTGCTCATCATATCAAAAATGCGGGTGTTGGGTTTCAGGCGATCACGATATAAATCCGTTAGCTGTTGAATAAATCCTTCATCTACATGAGTGACGAAGCGAGGATAAGCATAAAACAGCTTATCGTCTTTGTCGTCTAATTTCAGGCGCTGATTCGGTCTTAACTGCATAAATCTCTGTTTTGGAGTACTTTTTCCGAAAATTGCTGCAATTTCAGGTATTTTTTTACAAACCTATGTAACATATTTTAATAACACCGAGACACATGAATGAGTTTAAATAGCAGCATTCAATTTTTATCAATTCAATGTTATATAAACTACACTTCTTGCAGCATATTTGGCGACAACTCCGCTTAGTCGCATCATTACCCTATTTTAGTTTGTTAGTTTGGATACTTCCATTATTATTATTTACTTCAGGGCACAATAGCCTAATGGCACATGATGAAGGGCTTTATGCATCGCGTGCCCGTCTGATGTTTGATTCTGGTAATTGGATAGCTCCTTGGGAAAGGGCACATCATAAAACCCCTGGCCCTTATTGGATAATTGCTAGTTTCTACAAGCTGTTTGGTATCAGTGATACTACTGCGCGTTTTCCTAGTATGATTGCTGGTATTTTTAGCTTATGGCTTGTGTATGAAATCGGCAAAAGTATGCTAGACAAAAAATTAGGTTGGCTAGCTGCTGCAATTTTAAGTGTGGAATTTCTCTGGCTGCAATACTCTCGCTTAAGTACACCTGATTTACCGACGGTTCTCTTGGTACTTTTAGCTATTTTGTCTTTAATAAAAACGGAATTGCATCCTAAGTCCCGTTATTTGTGGAGTTTTTTAGCAGGTTTTAGTTTAGGTTTAGGCTTCTTAGTCAGGAGCTTTATGATTTTTTTGCCAATTATAGCTTTATTGCCTTATTTAATTTGGGAAAATCGTCGTCATCGTCATCTTAATAACCCAATTTTGTATTTAGGGTTTTTCGTAGGTTTAATACCTACCTGTGTTTGGCTGTGGTTAAGTTGGCGGCACTACGGAAGTCAGAGCTTGCAGGAGTTGTTCAACTTTGTTGTGCAACTAGGTTCTAAAGATAATTATCAAAATGATCGGCTGTTTTATTTATGGAATATTCCTTTAAAAGCATTCCCTTGGGCTTTTTTCGGACTTTTAGGTTTGTTTTTGACTCTCCGTCGTCCTATTCCTCGTTACCAGTTAATATTAGTTGGGTTTCCACTTGTCCTATTTGTAGAACTTAGTCTTTTTACCACTCGTTTATCTCACTATAGTCTTTGCCTTTATCCGTTTATAGCTTTGTTTGCATCTGTAGGTTTAAACTGGCTAGGCAATATCTATCAAATAGGAATGACCCCACAATTACCTCTCAAAAAAGGTAAAAGAAATGTATTAGACCTTTTTGCAAAGAAGAATCTTCCCCGAAACCTCAGTTATGGCTTTGGTGGGTTAGGAGTTCTACTTGTGATAGCGAGTATTGGCATTTTTAGTTGGGGTAGTTCTGATATTCGCAAGTATGCAATTATTGGCTTGGCTATGGGCTTGGGTTGGTTAATTTTACCTATAGTGTGGATTGGCCGTTACCACTTTGGCAAAAAGTTTCTCACAGCGCGTTATTGGATTGCAGGTTGGTTAATTCCCTGCTGGCTGGCTTTGGCGGCGATGGGTAGCGTAGGTTTTTTAAGTGACTATAACCCTGGTTTAAAAACTTTTTTACAACAAAGTGCGATCGCCTCAATTGTCCAATCTCATCCTACCTACTATGTAGATATAGATGCTAAAACCAAAGTACTGTTTAATTTCTATCTTCCTAGTCGCCCTCAACCAGTAGCCTCTATCTCCCAAATACCACCTTTGAGCTATGCTTGGATATATGCTAACCAATCCCCTAAATTATCTCGACCTCACCGCATTATCGGCACTGTCAAAGAGTCCCAATTGATTCAAGTTATTCCCTAAGACAGATACAAAGCAACTATTGCTAAAAAAGGTCAATTTATTTATAATAGTACGTACGCTAAGTATTGTATTAAATGGTTTCTACATCTAATAATTCCTCAGCTTTAGATTCCTGGCAGCAAAACCTAGCACCATACAATTTGGGTTACAGAATCAAATTAGTCTCACAACTGCTCAGTCGCAGGTTTACTGAGAGGCTAGAACCATTTGGACTTACGCCATTTCATTGGTTGGTGTTGTGTTGTTTGTGGCAAGAAGATGGTTTACCTACTTCTAGTATTGGGGACAAACTCAAACAAGTAGGAGGGACTTTAACAGGCGTACTAGATCGGATGGAAGAACGCGGCTTGGTGCGCCGAGAACGCGACACTCACGATCGCCGCATCTGGCGAATCTGGCTAACAAATGCAGGTAAGGAACTAGAAGCTGTCTTACCCCCAATCGCCGCCGCAGTGCGTGATGAAGCGATGGATGGCATTTCCTTTGCTGATCGGGAACTGTTTTCCCAAATCTTGAATCGGGCGATCGCTAACCTCTCCTAAAGATAGCCCCACAATCGCCCGACTGGGGGAAGTGCTGTAAAGATTTGTTTTCAGATAATGTTACGCATACGAAAGAAATAAGGATTTTTTTCAGGAAATATTACGCATTCTAAATAAAAGACTATTAATCAAATTTATTGAACGAACAAGCGAGTTAAGAATTATGACCAGTAATACTTTTAACGGACGCAATCAAAACAAAACCCATTTATTGGAAAACAATTGATTCCTGATTCCGAGACTTTAGAAACTGTGACAGCACAAGCACCAGTTGTAACAGATGAGGTGAAATGATATTTATGAAAGCAGATTGGTATAAAGCAAGCCTGAAATGAAAAAACCGTTACTACCTGCATTAAAGTCAAAAAACTACCAGTTGTTTTTTGCCGGACAAGGTATTTCTCTAATTGGAACGTGGATGACGCAACTTGCGACGATTTGGCTAGTTTATGACTTGACAAACTCACCATTAATGCTAGGAGTTGTAGGATTTTCAAGTCAAATTCCTAGCTTTTTTTTAGCTCCCTTTGGCGGAGTGTTTGTAGATCACTTTTCTCGATATCGTACCTTAATTAGTACGCAAAGCTTGGCAATGGTTCAGTCGTTAACATTAGCAGTGCTGGCGCTGACTGGTGTGATTCAGGTATGGCATATCATTGCCTTGAGTTTATTCCAAGGATTTATTAACGCCTTAGATGCGCCAGCCCGCCAAGCGTTTGTGCCAGAATTGGTTGAACGCAGAGAAGATTTAGCCAATGCGATCGCCATTAACTCTACCATGATCAACGGTGCGCGATTAATTGGCCCTGCGATCGGAGGTTTACTAATTGCCAGCGTTGGAGCTGCCTATTGTTTTTTAATAGATGGTTTGAGCTACATTGCTGTAATCGCCGCTTTATTGGCAATGAAAGTTAAGCCTTGGAAACACTCAGTAACTAACCGTAATCCCTTGCAAAGAGTCAAAGAGGGATTTATATACGCCTTTAGTTTTCCACCCATCCGAGCCGTCTTATTGCTATCAGCTTTAGTCAGCCTTATGGGGCTGCAAAACACTATTTTGGTACCAGTTATTGCAGAACAAGTTCTCAAAGGTGGTGCAGAAACATTGGGGTTTTTGATGGCAGCATCTGGAGTTGGAGCTTTAACTGGTGGTATTTATCTAGCTACACGCCAAACAATCTTAGGAATTGATAAGTTGATTGCCATAGCTCCGGCAATTTTAGGAATTGGTTTAATTGCCTTTTCTTTATCTCGATTTTTACCACTTTCTTTATTTACCATGTTATTTGTTGGCTTAGGTACAATTCTCCAAATTGCTGCTAGCAACACATTTTTACAAACAATTGTTGAGGATGACAAACGTGGGCGATTGATGAGCTTATACACAATGTCATTTTTGGGGATGATTCCTGTAGGTAATTTGTTAGGAGGTTTCTTAGCCAGTCGTATTGGTGCTACAAACACTTTAATTATTGATGGTATAGTTTGTATTTTAGGCTCTATCATTTTTAGTAGACAGTTGCCTGCTTTAAGGAAAATAATGCTTCCAATTTATGAGCAAAAGGGCATTGTAATCAGTAAGACAGCTTAGGATAAAACCTGCAAATAGATGTAAGAATTTAATAATTTGGTTGCTTAACTTTGAAACTGGTAGTACTATTGCTCATTAGATTTGCTATATAAGTTAAAATGTTTGATAAAACTATTAAGGTACTAAAATGGTCATTAGCCAAAATGAGTACTATATCTCCCCAGAAGAGTATCTAGAAGGCGAGAAAGTAAGTGAAATCAAACACGAGTATATTGATGGGCAAGTCTACGCAATGGCAGGGTCAAGTGATGCTCATGTCACAGTTAGCATGAATATATCTATGCTGTTACGAAACCATCTCCGGGGAAGTGGTTGCCGTGTCTATATGTTAGACATGAAAGCACAAATTGATGTGATAAATCGCTATTTCTATCCTGATGTAATGGTAACTTGTGATACAAGAGATAGAGAATCTGAGTATTTTAAGTCCCATCCTTGCTTAGTTATTGAAGTGCTTTCTGAGTCAACAGAAGGTTATGACAGAGGTAAAAAATTCGCTAGTTACCGACACTTAGAATCATTACAAGAGTATGTGCTAATTTCACTAGATCAAATGGGTATTGAATGCTTCCGTCGCAACGAGGAAGGACATTGGGTACTTTTCCCTTATGAAAAAGAGCCAGAAGTGCATTTAGCTAGCGTTAATTTTCGGTGTGCAATCGCAGAAATATATGAAGATGTGGTACTTGGAGGTGGTGGCAATAAAAATTAATACTGCTAGAGATGTAAGCGGTAAAAAACGAGACGCTGCGCGTTGGCGGAAGCTTCTGCCTGCGACACGCTATGCGAACGTAGAGATGGCGGTTCGTTTCCTAATCTATATTTTTCACAACTCAAATAGGATTCCTATATCGACTAAAAATTTGCTTTCGAGACTTTTTCGATTTGCCCAGTAAAGTATGGTTCTTCATGTTTGAGTTGTTGTGCTAGTTCCAACCCTTTTTTAAAAGCTGTTAATGCTTGAGGAAACTCTTTACGTTCTAGATACAATTGCCCAATTTGGTCATAAGCTTGCATCATTCCGTAAAAGTTGGCTGCTTGCGACTCTGTCTCCACAAGAATTTGACTAACCTGCAAAGCCTCATCTGTTTGTCCTTGAGAACGGTACAGCGCAATTAACTTCTGCAAAGCTTCACCAGCACGAACGTACTCCTTTAATTGCCAAGCAGTAGTATAAGCTTCTTGATAATTATTAAAAGCTTCTAGGAGTAAGTTCGGATTTTCCTTTGCTAAAGATTCGTAATTTGAAGCGATCGCTAGCTTTAATTCTGGTATTTCAATAAGATTATTTTCATTGACGTAAATTTCTACTAATCTATTCAGTACATTCAATGACTGCTGCGGTTGTCTTGTCTGCTCATAAATGTAAACCAGCCGTTGCAGATATGTTACCTCATTTACACGTTCGTTTTGGGAAGTAGCTAAAGCCAACAATTCTTCGTAAACTGGGGCGGCTTTGGCATAATCAAACCAACTTAAATGTAGTTCCCCAATTGTCTTGAGGTTTTCTACCACTGCTGTTGTATTTTTTTGCTCTCGCATCACTAATAAAACTTGGTCGTAAGCTTCCACAGCTAGTTTAGGCGATCGTAGATTTTGGTAAGCTTGACCTAGCGATCGCCACAATTCTAGATCAACTTGGGCAGTTGTTTTTTTAGATTGTGCCTGCTTTTGAATTGCTTGCAATCGCTGCGTAATATATTGTACTTCTTGTCCATCATTTTGCTTCCAAGCGATCGCTCCGACTCGTGATAGTGCTTGCACTTCTGCTAATGAACCTAAAAACCGCCGCAAGCGAAGTTCCCGGTTCCAAATTTCAAACGCCCCCACTTGATCTCCTGCTTGCAGTTTCGCTGCTGCTTCTTGATTTAACGCATCCAGCGCTGGTTGTAACTTTTGCTGTTCTTGGAGAGTTAATGGTTGTTTATCCTTGGGCAAACGTGGTAGTAGTGGATCTGGTGTGGTAATTTCTAGGGGATTAGGAGGAAATTTATCAGGAAGTTTGGGCTTTTTAGTCTGTGCCAGTGTCAAGGAACTGCTAAATACTATAGCAGCAGTCACAATCACAATTAAGCGCCTGAGCATGGGTACTTTACCTTACCTTGAGTTAGTTCCATGAGGTAATTATCCCCATGTCCTATTATTCTTACCTTATTTCAGCAATTCCGAAGCGTCACTGACTCAATCCCAAAGCAGGAACCAAAATTTGTCCGTTGTAACCTGCTTGGTTATATTGTTCAAGAACATGAGTTGCAATACTTTTGCTCTGTCCTGATCTAAGCAAAGCTACACTTGCCCCTCCAAAACCTGCACCCGTCAGTCTTGCACCAAACACTCCTTCTGTTTTCTGCAAAATCTCTACCAACCTATCTAGGGCTGGTACTGAAACTTCATAATCATCTCGCAAGCTGGCGTGGGAAGCATTCATTAATTCGCCAAAGCGCTCAGATGTTACTCCCTGCAATACTTCCAAGACGCGGTTATTTTCTGTAACTACATGACGGGCACGACGCTGTAGTGGTTCGGGTAATGTTTTTGTTACATTAACATCAGTAATATCTCGCAATGCTTTCACACCGAGCGATCGCGCCGCCTCCTCACACTCAGCGCGGCGCTGGTTATAACCGCTACCTGCAAGTGTGCGCGGTACACCACTATCAATAACCAAAATCTCCGCTTTCTCAGGCAAAGGCATCACCCGGCGTTCTAAAGTTCGAGTATCTAAAAACAAGATATGCTCAGTGTCAGCCAAGCTAGAAGCCATCTGATCCATAATGCCGCATTGCACGCCAGCATATTGAATTTCTGCTTGCTGGGCGAATTGGGCGATTTCAACATCATCAATGGGAAGGTTAAGAAGTTGGCGTAATGCCCGGAGGGTTGCCACTTCCAAAGCGGCGCTGCTAGACAAACCCGAACCCATCGGAACCGATGAATTGACGTAGACACAAAGCGATGGTACTGTGTAACCTGCTTTTTGTAAAAGCTCAATACAGCCAAAAATATAACTGGCAAATCCAGACGGCTGATGATTAATATCTGAAATGCTCACTTGCTCGTTTAAATTTTCCGAGTAAAAGTGATGCTGGCGATCGCTACTAAAACCTAGCTGTACCGTTGTACCTTGAGGAATCGCAGTTGGAAGAACGAACCCGTCATTATAGTCGGTATGTTCGCCTAGTAAATTTACTCTTCCTGGCGCACTCGCTTGAGTTTCAGGTGGTTTACCGAATACTTGTTGAAAATCCATAATTTTTAATTATACAAAGGTACAGGGCGCAATCTTCCTTCTACCTCAACATTAGGAAAATTTGGATCAAAAGTCAGATTTTCCAACTTTCCATCCTCCAGAATCACAAAAGTATCTTCAACCTTTGCCCCTCGTAAACTGGGATTCCAAGCGACAGCAATACCTTCTGCCAAAGTATCAGTAGTGTTTGGATTTGCTACGATTTCTCGCGCTAAATATCCAGTGGTTCCTCCTTGGTGATGTTCAAGGATGGCATTGGGGAACCCATGCTGTTCATAAGCCTGAACTAGCGCGTGATAAACTGCATCAAGAGTGGTTCCAGGTTGGCACAAATTTAAAACTACTGCTTCTATTTCGCGCACATGGGAATGCAATTCGGCTCGTTCATCTGAAAGCGCACCAAAACAAACAAATCGAGTTAGATTTGCATACAAACCGTAACCTCTAGCGCAAAACACCAGCATCGCTTGCCGTCCAATCTGTTCTCCAGTGGCTGTAGCATGACGGTATAGCGGTAAACGTCTATCACCCGCTACCAGTGTCAGCGCCGGATGCAAGCCTTTCGCCCATAATGCCTCTGCACCCGCACCTGCTAACTGATATTCTGTCCAAGTTGGCTTGGCGGCTTTGAGTACCTCTATCATTGCCTGACTAGCTTTTTGCCCAACTTGGCGATATCGCTCTAATTCACTTGACATCATTACCCGTTTATGTCGTTGCAGAGATGTGGGTAACGGCTGTTCTAAATTGGAGATGGGGCGATCGCTAACTGTTTTTCCGCCGCCAGTTGCATCACGAACAAAAGACTCACGCGCAGCAGCATCAGCCCAAGG
This sequence comes from Nostoc indistinguendum CM1-VF10, assembly GCA_019359215.1. GTDB lineage: Bacteria > Cyanobacteriota > Cyanobacteriia > Cyanobacteriales > Nostocaceae > Nostoc > Nostoc indistinguendum. Next base: position 100,610 of record JAHHHS010000004.1, read on the forward strand.
GTTAATATACATCTTAAAATTAGCAGGCAGTTCTTCATCAATAAGACGCTGCCCTTCAATTTCATCCGTCAATACCCAAGCATCATCAATAGTTACTAATACTTCTGCTATACCAGTTTCAGCAGTAAGCAGCACAGTGCTAGAAGCGCCACCTGTCGCCCAGGCAAACCAGTCTGTACCGCGTAAACGAACGCCTTGCACTTCGGTTTCACGCAAGGTTTGCCTGATTAACTCTAGTTTTTTGGAGACTTCTTCGTTCATACAAAATTAGTAACCACAGATGAATACACACAATTATGAGATTCATCTGTATTTATATGCGTATGTCTATGGTTGTAAAAAAATTTGGGTAGGGTATTACATCCCACATTCCGCAGGTTAATTAAGTTGAGAAAGGAGTTAAATCCCTAAAAGGGGATGGGATAACACGAAAGATTGTTGATTGTTGACTGTTGACTGTTAACCGCCAACCGTCAACGGCGCCGGGGCGTCTCTTATCCCATCCTTAAAAATAGTCGGTTTTCCCGACGCCTTTTTATAATATTTTTGACACTTTCGCCTATCTTGGGAAAATTCATTGTTGCTGCAATGGACTACGCCCCGCCTGAGTAATGGCTATGGCGGTAAACTACGCTTGCTTCCTCTGTCCCCAGATTTCCCTACATCAGCAACCCATCACCAGCCACGATATACTGTAAAGAGCCTGGGTATCTGCTCAAAGTCGCAGATGTCGGCTGTGATTAGACAGTTACGGGTTGGTTGCAAAATCAGTAAACCACAAACTTTTCAAAACCAACGTAAAACCACGGGTTTTCAATGAACAGAGAAAATTCACAGGTGGAGTAAGGTACACCACCTATAAAAACAAGCAATTTATACCACTAATTTAATACTGTTTCAGCCAATATCCAATTAGTGTAAACATCCTCCATAAATCCTCTGTAGCCAGGAGTTTCACTCTGATTTCTAAACCTTACTTTCAAGGTAGTGATATAAGTTCCATTCATTACCTGATGACCATAGCCTAAAACTTGACCAACTTGGCCGATTTTCTGATGCAGGACATAATCTCCGATATTCAGCATAGTTCTGATTCCCTACTTACTAAATAGAGTGGTTTGTATTGGAATATTTGTGCGTGACAGTAATGTTCTCAAGCTTTAAAACTTAAGCTGCAATCTGAGGTTGTTTCTCAGTTTTAGCCCTAGTTTGAGTCAGCAAATGAGTATAGAGATCAGTTAACCCAGAAGCTACACTATCCCAGCTAAAAGCAATTTCTACCCGTTTGCGACCGGCTGCGCCTAATTCGTCTCGCCAAATGGGGTTAATCAAAATCCGGTCAATAGCATCAGCAAAAGCTGCTTCGTCTTTCGGTGGTGCTAGTAATCCTGTAACTTCAGGTACGACAGTAAACTCTAATCCGCCAACATTACTTGCCACTACTGGAGTCTGACTAGCCATAGCCTCAATCGCTACTAAACCAAAGGGTTCGTAGTGGCTGGGTACTACGCAGACATCAGCAGCAGCATAGTAGAAGGGTAGAACAGTATATCATTTAAACGGCCCGGAAAGGTCGTGCAATCTTCTAGCCCTACTTCATCAACAATATTAGCAATGCGATCGCGTTCAATTCCATCACTTTGCCCTGGACAGCTACCACCCCCAATCACTAGTTGGAGATTAGCCTTACCCCTTAAACTAGACTGAGCAACTGCTCTTACCAAAGTTTCAATTCCCTTGCGACGGTCAAAACGACCAACGTAGAGAACCATTTTGGCATCAGGTGCAATTCCTAATTTTTCTCGTGCGACACTACGTTCAATTCCCCCGTACTTATCAATATCAGTACCACAGGGAATCATTTTAATTTGTCCTTTCTGGGAAACTAATATCCGCATATCTTTTTGCTCTTGCGGACTTGTGGCAATCACACGATCTACAGTTTCTAAACAAGCTTTTTCTACAGCTAATCGTTGAGCAGCAATGACAGGAACTTCCCCAATACTTCTGTATTTTACTGCTCCTAATGAGTGGTAAGTATGCACCTGAATCAGCGATTGCTGCTTTTTCAATTCCATACCTACCCAAGAAGACAACCAGTAATTAGTATGAATTAAGGAGTAACAAAAACCTTCACGCTCCTGGAATTGCTGGAATTGGGCAACAAATTCAGGTAAATGGTCAAATAAAGTATCTCGCCCCATGAACTTAGCTGGCCCAGCTTTTAGCCGAATAGTACGACAATTAGGGTTATGTTGAACAATGGCAGCTTGTTCAGGACTACTCCGGCGTGTGAACATATCCACTTGCCAGCCAAGCTTTGCTAATGCATTGCCTACTTGACGCACATAAACATTTTGACCACCAGCTTCCTCTTGACCAATTTCGATAGCTGGATCACCATCAACAGAAATCAGCGCAATGCGACGCCTTGTACTCTGGAACATAATAATCTTTAACCTTAAGGCAAATAACCCTGCCTCAGATGCCAGACACAAAGTTAATATTATCCTTGCTTCAGGATCGAGAGCAGGTAAAACGAAGCGCAAAGTTACCAGCCAAGGATACTGACCAGAGCAAGGCATTTTTTGTTAAAAATGCTGCTCCTTCAATCTCCTCCCAATGCCTACGAAGTTAGCTGACGGGCTAGGACTGAGAGATGTCCTTCTCTAACAAAAGTGAAGTTTTGAGCTTGAAGTCTTCACTTTTCTTGGAGATAAGCCCCAAACTTGGTTCCTCCGCTCCTGCTTTACCCTGATAAATAAATTTTTTTTGGGTAAGTAATGGATTAGGCAGACCTACTTATGCTTTTTTAAAGTTAACGTAGCATCGTCAGTTATGTCAAGGTAGTGAATAATGATTTTTTATCTAGATTTATTTGAAAATTACGTTTTTACCCTTGATTTATAAGGCTTTCAGGTAATCAGTTGTTAGACAATTGATCTATCTTAGGGAGGAAATGATGAGTAATATATTCCTTTTTTAACCCACATTCCACAGGTTAGACAAATCTTCTGGCACGTTTGGTTTCAATGGCGATCGCTATTTTATGGAGTTCAAGTAATCTAATTGGCATTCAATATTTACTTAAAAAAGTGTATTCGCCATTACCAATTAATTTGACATCGACTAACCCCTCTAGCAGAACCGCACATCGAGCCAAGGTAGTTCTTAAGAACGATGTAGTAGTTAGTAAATATTTGAAATTATGAAAGCGTAGGAGCTATAAAGACATCAAAAAAAGCCCATGAAATCCCAAGAGACTCAAAACACAAGAACAGAAAATAACCTTCCCGTGGAAGAGGACACACCTGATTATATAAATCCTCAAGAACCTGGAAAATCTGAGCCTATGACTCAGGTACAAAGCGATAGTGTAATTACCAATCAGGACTTACCCGATCCACGGGTTCGCTATGGTTTTACCCTGGTTATAGTGGGGGCTGTCTTATTTGTTGTTGCCATTTACTACGGGATTATTAACCCTTAAGTGATTTACCTAACTCGGTCCTTTGACATCCTAGTAAACTCAGCGAGTCCGTGACGAAACTCGCTGGCTTTCAAAACCGTGCTTTATAGTTTCCCATTACACGGCTCACTCCACCCAAACAAAGTTATCTCTGAGAAGTGAGCCATCCCTGAACATTTCTGCTCATTTCGATTGAACGAATCGCACCACCGGGTTTTAAAGATTTGAATTTGACGGCGTGCGATAACTATAGCCAACATTAGAATCTTTTTGAATGTGTGCTTTAATACTATCAAGATCAATGAAGCAGTCAGCAACATCAATTAAGCTTTCACTAGTGCTTGTTTGTAGACTTACCACTTCCACCCGAACCCCCATTCTGCTGACAGCGTTTACAGCATAGGCTAGATCACCATCACCACTGACTAAAACGGCAGTATCATAATAAGGAGCTAAAGTGATCATATCTACAGCAATTTCTACATTCAAATTTGATTTTTTGAAATTCTCTGCTGGTTGCGTGATATCTTTAGCTACAACACGATAGCCATTACGACGCATCCATAATAGAAAACCCTGTTGCTTTTCATTACTAAGATCAACCCCAGTATAGAAGAAAGCACGCAACAGCCTTGAACCGTTAGTTAAATGACAAAGCAATTTAACGTAGTCAATTTCAATGCCAAGTTGTAAAGCTGTATGAAATAGACTTAAGCCATCAATAAAAATAGCAACTCGACCACGATTTAGGCTATTGAAAGTCGAACTATCAGGTGCAGTATCTCCTATCTTGGCATCTTTACTTTTGACAGCAGTATCGTTCAAATTTTGACCTTGCCAATGTGGTTTAGCCTTAAGTACTTTAGGTTCTTTAAATTCATTTCTTTGTTTGCTAAAATTAGTTATAATCATTGATACCTCTGATTTTAAAAATCGAAAAATTTTTGGGTAAATTATCTATACTATAGTCTGCGCTGATTTATAGCTCTATATTAAGTCACTATATGCAGATAAATTTAACTGGCGCTCAACAGGATTCAAAGTAGACGGTCTAAGGGTTCTTCACTGTTGGCGGCCTTTGTTTGACGGAACATTACCTGCGCCCACAGATATGTTAATCTTTACCCACCGAGACAGCAAGAGTTTGGAGAAAATAAATCTTCCTGTAAGGGTAGGGGCAACAATTCATGATGCTTGCGACGGGTTACGCCAATGCCATCTGTCTATTTATTTTTATTTTACCTCTGTATTTTAATAGAATTTACCACAACCTAAAGACGCTCAAATAATGGCAAAATTGGAGTCACTAATAATTTAATATGCGATGCCTGCGACGGGCTACGCCAACGCGCCTCAATAAGTAAGTTTTAGCAAGGTATCTAGGTAATCTTTAATACAACTTTTATAAAAGTTGATCTAAATAAAAGACTACTAAACAGTCAATAGCCAGAAAGCGTTGACGAAAATACAATATTCCCGGCTTCTTTAGAGAAGCCGGGAATATTAGCCTTAGTCTTTAGCTAACTTATTATTGGATGTGTAGTAAACCTTACTACCAGTATCAGGTACAAAATGGCAGCTGATACATGAATTCCATACTGACTTCCAAATCGGTTCTTCCGATTTATGGAAATACTCACCCATCACTGGTTTTATTGCCTCAGTTGCCTTCAGCAAATTGTAGTGAGGGATGTTAAGGAATATATGGTGAGCAACATGAGTACCGATATCGTGATGGATATGATTGATCAAACCATAATTACGGTCAATGCTAGAAATTGCGCCTTTTAGGAAAGTCCAATCTTCTCCACGATACCAGGGAAGCTCTGGCTCAGTATGGTGCAAGAATGTAACCAAATCTAGCCAAACTATGAACACCAGGTAGGGCACAGCGTAATATTTCAGCAACCACATCCAGCCCCATTGGTAGGTGAGGAAACCTAGCAAACCTACCATGCCAATCAACAGTACAGTACTAGTGATGACATCCCATTTTTCCGATGGTTTGAAAAGCGAACTACTGGGCAAAAAGTGAGAGCCTTCTTTATTAGGAGAACGCTTAAACAGATACACAGGATAAGCCAAAAGAAAAACATAATATCTGCCTATCTTTTGGGCTATAGGCATCTCCTTATATTGGGATTCTGTCACAGGATACCAGCTTTCATCATTATCGATGTTGCCAGTATTTTTGTGATGAGTTCTGTGACTAATCCGCCAACCATGATAAGGAACAAGTATTGGTGTGTGAGAAAGATGTCCAATCAAATCATTGAGCCATTTATGCTTAGAAAAAGATTGGTGTCCGCAGTCATGTCCTACTACAAACAAAGCCCAAAACATCGTTCCTTGCATTAGCCAGAAAATCGGAAAGAAAAGCCAAGAATCCAGGTAAGAAGCAACTGCATAAAGCAGACCGATAATCAGGATATCACGAAAAAAGTAAAAAAGTGATTTTGTGACATTGGGCTGAAAGCATTCAGCAGGAATTGCAGCTTTTAAATCCTGAAGAGTGAAAGGTAATTTAGTTGTATCCTCAGACGTTTCAAAGCCAGGAGGATTGTTGGACGTGATGATATTTGATGGCACTGGATTCTTTTGTTTAGATATAAATCGGAACTTGATTTGAGACAAGATAATCTCACCTCTAGGATGCCCATGATACTAGCGATCGCTAACAAACAAGAGGATAATTTCTGGCAATTTGCCTAACAATTTTAGTCAGTAATAAATTGCCAGATTCTATTTAAACACAGCATGATAAACGCTCTCGTTGGTTCAAGAGCGTGAGTGTAATCACAGCGCTATTTATTGCTGTGTGTAATGTTCGTTGAAAGTCTTATAGCCAACATCAGTTGTGTATAGTTGACATTGGTCTGTAATCTGCTTCATTAAAGGCCAAGAAAACTGACATTCATCATGCAGATAAGGCTCCCAATTTTCTTTGATGCTGCTGTAAGCTAGCCGCAAATTATAAGAAGGAATCGCAGTGGAAATATGATGAGGGACATGAACATTAATATCGTGGCACAGGATTTCTACCCAGCGCGGATAATCGCAATGAATAGTGCCATTTAGCTGTGCTAGAGCTTCGTTCCACTTGTTCGCTGTCGCAAAAGGAACATCTGCGGCGGTGTGGTGAACAATAGTAAAAGTACTCATCCAAAAATGGTAAATCATCCAAGGCACTAGCCAAAACTTGACAAATCCCCAGATACCAGTTGTGGCGATGAGAATTGGGAAAGCGATCGCCGCAAACACAACTACTACTGCCACAGAAAGCTTGATGCTCGATTGGTCTTTAGTTTTGAAGTTCCGCCAATCAAAATGCACCACAGCCCAATGTCCAATGGAACCTACCCACCAGAGGCGTTTACGCATGAATAGCTCAAAAGCAGACTGCCGGGTTTTATCCCAATCTTCAAACACTTCTGGTCTGATTGGATGCCAAGCGTTATCCTCATCCAGCTTGTTGGTATGAGTATGGTGATAATTATGCTTAATGCGCCAACTGTGAAAGGGGTAAATCAACGGCATCATGAAGAAATGCCCTACCAAATCATTTACCCAACGACGTTTGGCAAAAGATCTGTGACCACAATCATGGCCAATTACAAAAAAACCTGTTAAAGCGGTGCCCGTAAAAATCCAAGCCAGGGGCAAGAGAAACCAAGGAGTGATAATCAGGCTGTAATAGCCCAAGCCAACCGCCAAGACACTGAGCAGTACTTGTGTCCAAGCTTTGCGACGGTTCTGCTGAAAACATTCCCGTGGCAGCGTTTTGACAATATCTTTGAGCCTAAAGTCGGAATTACTAGGCTCGTCACTTAGTTTCTGGCTATTAATTATTGATGTAGTCATGAACACCTGAAAAAGAACAAACTCCTCCACCAAGTCACTAAAAAAGCAACTTGCCGCAAAATTTCTTAATATTAGCGCTTCGGATTATAGCAATCTAACCGACACAAGCGCACCAGTAAATAGCTTTTTGAAAAGTTAGGAGTTAGAAGTGATGAGTTATGAGTTAAAAACGTTACGCATCATAACTCCAAACTCCAACTTCAGCTCCTAACCCCTAACTAACTTTTGTTGGGGCCAACTTCACATTAGTAGCCAGACCAACTGCTTGCAGCAATTGAACAGTCATCCAAGTTAAATCGATTTCCCACCATTCCAGCCCATGACGAGCTGAGTATTGAAAAGCATGATGGTTATTATGCCAGCCTTCACCGAAAACTAGTACGGCTACCCACCAGCAATTAGTCGATTGATCCCCAGAATCATAGCTCCGATAGCCAAATTTATGAGTAGCACTGTTCACCAACCAAGTGCAGTGGTAAACCCACACAATGCGAACAAAAATTCCCCAAATAACAAAGGGCCAGCCACCCAGAAGCAAAAGCAATACACCCAGAGCAACCTGGATCAAAATGAAATATTTTTCTAAAAACTGATAAACTGGGTCTTCTGCAATGTCTTTGGTGAAACGAGGAACATCAGCGTGAGCGGGACAATAATGAATCAGCCAATCCATGTGGCTCCACCAGAACCCTTTATTAGAATCATGTGGATCAGCGTCAGTATCCGAGTGTAAATGATGGATACGATGTGTCCCTATCCACTCAATTGGGCCTCCTTGACAGGAGAGTGTCCCAAAGAAAACCAGGAGATATTCTAGCCACTTGGGAGTTTGAAAACTGCGATGGGTGACAAGGCGATGAAATCCTAGAGTAACGCCTAAGCCGCCAGTCACCCAATATAGCAAGACACCCACACCAACTGCCGTCCAGCTAAAGTTACCAGGAACAAAGGCAAATAAAGCGCCGATGTGCAGTGCAATGAAGAACAGGGTATTAACCCAGTTAATTTGAGGTTTAGTTGAGGTAGCAATTGTCATGCAGTAACCTGAATTTGAATTTTCCAGCCTAGTCTGCGCGATTTTAAAATCCGCATATCTATAATTTAATTTTTTTTGAACGAGGAACTGATGAACACCTTAGAGCAGCTGCAGCAAGCAGAACAGGCACTATTAGAAATTTTTTCTGGAATTGACACTCATATCAAGCATAATCTAAAACGAGTGCTGGATGCCTTTCGTAATCACCGTGTAGGCGCACACCACTTTGCTGGTGTAAGTGGCTATGGTCACGATGATTTAGGACGAGAAACTTTAGATAAAGTTTTTGCCGAAGTTATGGGTGCTGAAGCTGCGGCGGTGCGAGTGCAGTTCGTTTCGGGAACTCATGCGATCGCCTGTGCTTTGTTTGGTGTTCTCCGTCCTGGAGATGAAATGTTAGCAGTGGTCGGTTCTCCCTACGATACGCTTGAAGAAGTCATTGGTTTACGTGGTCAAGGCCAAGGCTCCCTTATCGAGTTTGGCATAAATTACCGCCAATTGGAGCTAACCACAGAAGGAACTATAGATTGGCAAGCTTTAAGTACTAATGTGACTGAAAAAACTCGTTTAGTGTTAATTCAGCGTTCTTGTGGCTATTCTTGGCGGCCTAGTTTATCAATTGCTGATATTGGAAAAATTGTCCACTTAGTCAAACAGCAAAACCCGAACACCGTTTGCTTTGTGGATAACTGCTACGGCGAATTTATCGAAACCAAGGAACCTACAGCCGTAGGTGCTGATTTAATGGCGGGATCGCTGATTAAAAATCCTGGTGGAACTATTGTCAGCGCTGGTGGTTATGTTGCCGGTCGCGCCGACTTAGTGGAAGCATCTGCTTGTCGTCTCACTGCTCCCGGTATCGGGAGTTATGGTGGCGCTACTTTTGACCAAAATCGCCTGCTGTTCCAAGGCTTATTTCTGGCTCCGCAAATGGTAGGAGAGGCGATGAAAGGGACATACTTAACTGGTTATGTATTTGACAAACTCGGTTATCCAGTGAATCCCGCACCTCTGGCTCCCCGTGGAGATGTAATTCAGGCAATCAAACTCGGTTCTGCCGAAAAGCTAATTGCTTTCTGTAAAGCCATACAACAGCATTCTCCTATTGGTTCCTACTTAGATCCTGTTCCAGATGAAATGCCGGGGTATGAGAGCAAGGTAGTCATGGCTGGGGGGACATTTATTGAAGGGAGTACCTTGGAATTATCGGCAGATGGGCCTTTGCGTGAACCGTATGTGGTTTATTGCCAGGGGGGGACTCATTGGACTCATGTAGCGATCGCACTAGAAGCTGCGATCGATGCAATAGGAAGTGCTGGTGATTGATTACAGCATATATTCCGCAGGGCATCAGGTTTATTGAGAAATTAGTGAAAAGCGATGTCTACGGCTGGCTACGCCTACGCATTTGTTGATTTGGCGATCGCATTTGCTATTTCGGCGAACCCATTTGCTATTTCGGCGATACCTACGGCTGGCTACGCCTACGCATTTGTTATATAGACCTCTTGCAAAAGTCTCAGATGCGTGAGACAAGTAGGTTAGAGTTGGGTAGTATTTATGACCTATGACCAGGTAAAGAGCCTAAAGCCAGAAGACTTTAAACGCTTGTGTGGTGTACGCCCGGAGACTTTCAACCAGATGCTAGAAGTGGTGCGATGCCTGCGGCGGGCGTAGCCATCGCAACAGCGAACAAAACAAAAAACAGGACGGCCAGGTAAACTCAGTTTGGAAGACCAATTATTAATGACATTAGAATATTGGAGAGAATACCGCACATACTTTCATATTGGTCAATCGTGGAGAGTAAATGAGTCTACAGCTTACCGAATTATCCGAAAAATAGAAGATACATTGACTAAATCCAGGACTTTCACTCTTCCAGGCAAAAAAAGACTGACAAATTCTGATTATCAGTTACAGGTAGTGATAGTTGATGTTACTGAAAGCCCGATTGAACGTCCTAAAAAAACAAAAAAAGTTCTACAGTGGGAAAAAGAAACAGCATACATTGAAGTCCCAGGTAGTGGTAGACCAAGCGAATGGTCAAATCATCTGCACCGCTCATGGGAAAGGTAGAGAGCATGATTTTCGTATATTTAAAAACAGTAAGATTAGATTAAGCGAAGATATAGAATGCTTGGGAGATAAAGGTTATCAAGGTATTGATAAACTGCATGGGAAGAGTCGGATTCCTAAGAAAAAGCCCAGAGGAGGTAAGTTAACCTCTGAAGATAAAAAGAGTAATCAAGAATTAGCTAAAATCAGGATTTTAGGTGAGCATGTACATCGGAAGCTGAAGGTATTTAAAATTTTGTCCCTTACTTATAGAAATCGTCGAAAAAGATTTGGTTTGAGGTTTAATCTGATTGCTGCTCTCTATAATTACGAGCTTCATCTCCCCCAAACCGAATTTGCCTGAGCGACTTTTGCAAGAGGTCTTATTAAGGATTTCGTTTCTAGCATCGCTCTCACTACTTTCACGTTCCTAATTTATCAAACTACCAAATGATAGCTACCTGATGCATCTTCATCAAAAATTCCCCCAACCTTCTTTTGCAAGGAGAATTGGGGGAATCAAGTCTTATTCAGATGTGAATGCAACTCTATGCCAATGATTAGCCACTGATAGTTGTTGTATGCTCAATCAAAGAGGTGCGATCAAACCGTTGCCTTATGCCTGTGGCATTTTCGAGGTACCATGCAGTCTTGGATCGGGCACAGGAGGTTGCGGTTCTGGACCTAGTGGTTGGGGATTTTCCACATACTCAAATTCGCCTTTGCCATCCATTGAGGGGCCTTTTGCCCAACGACCTTCAGAGCTTTCTGTGCCTTCTGAGTGATTCCAGAACTGATAAGAAAACTCGCGTTTTTCCAATTCCAATGGGAAGGAACTAGGAACCGGAGTGGTTTCCATTCCAGAGCTTTCTAAATCTTCAATGGTTGCTAGCCACAAGTTTTGATGCATGGTGTCACGAGCGATCATAAAGCTTAAGGTATCTTTCACCCCTGGATCGTCGGTCATCTCATACAGTCGCACTGCTTGCAAACGTCCTTGACTTTCGGCGTGAAGATTAGACCGGAAATCTGCCAACAGGTTACCACTGGAGACAATAAAGCGACCGTTCCAAGGATAGCCGACGCTATCAGATGGTGTTGCACCCAAACCAGACACAATGGCGTGTTGAGGGTTCATCGCCGCTGCCATAATTACATCCCGTGGGCTACTACCGCCCATTACCGCACCTACTACCGCATCTTTTGCACTTTCTTCTTGCATTTTGATCGGCGCTTTATCTAGAAGATGGGCAATCATCGTTGCCAGCATCTCAATATGACCGATTTCTTCAGTACCAACGTCTAGCAGCATATCTCGGTACTTGGCAGGGCCTCGACAGTTCCAACCCTGAAACAGATACTGCATCATCACCGTCATTTCACCAAAAGTGCCGCCAATGAGTTCTTGAATTTTCATTGCGTAAACTGCATCTGGTTTTTCTGGTGGCTTAAAATACTGAAGTTTCTTATTGTGATAAAACATTTGAATTCCTCGTTAATAGATGTCGTTTACACAAAATCAAACAGTTGCCAAACTTTTATGCGATTTTGCGTAGCCTCTTATTACTAGGAAACTAATCAAATGCTTTATCTTCATCAGCCTCTAGTCTGATAAAAAAAATACTTTTAAATAAGTATTCCGACTAGGGCTTTTTTATTTATAGTTCTGTCTAGGAAAGGATTTCATAAACCCCTGGCTTATTTCGAGAAAGGTATAACCAAAAGACAGTAGGGTAGCACAGCTGTGCTACCCTACCAAATGCCTACATTTAGAAAGAGGCAAGGGGGATGGAAAAGAATTGGGATTCGGCACTTCTCTACGAGAGGCTGCGCCCTAAGCATAGATATGACGCAGCCTTTACGACAGAGCTACGTAACTAACCCACCTGTTGCGTTAACTTATCGCTCTTTACAAGAACCACATCCCCTGTTGTGGGGGACTCAGACCCATGTTCCCCCGTTCATTCCACAGCAAGATGAGGTCATTTCCCCCTGCTCCCTGCTCCCTGCCCCCTGCTCCTACTCGCTGCCCTCTGCCTCTTCATTGAAAACGGCTTGTTATCTGTAGCTTAATTCTCATCCCGTCCGTGGACTTGAGCCGGTGGACTGGTTGCTTCAACAGCCGTGAATGGTTCCAGGATTTTGTATGTGTGGCTGGCTCCTTTGGGTACAACCCAAGAATTTCCAGGCTCTAGCAAAATCATTTGCCCTTCAATGTGCAATTCGGCACGACCATTAATTACATAACCAACTGTTTCATAGTCGCGCGAAGCTGGTTCTTTGTCTTCGTTTGGTTGTTCGTCTTCCCAAAGACGCATGGAAATAGATTTACCAGAAGCAAGATACTTCTGACCGAGTTTACCTTTAGGGGAATAGGTAGAATCTATTTTTTTAACGCTGGTATCGCTCATAATCACCTTACGGTTTGAGTACAACTTTGATGCAGTTATCTTTCTTGTGCTTAAAAATTTCGTAGCCGTGGGGCGCTTGTTCTAGAGGTAAAGTATGGGTGATGATAAAGGTTGGATCGATTTCACCGTTTTGAATCCGTTCTAACAAGGGTCGTAAATACCTATGAACATTTGTTTGTCCCATTTTGAAGGTTAATCCCTTGTTCATGGCAGCACCCATCGGGATTTTGTCAAGGAAGCCACCGTACACACCCGCAATTGATACGTGACCACCTTTAGCAGCAGATACTATTACTTGCCGTAATGCCGTCGGACGGTCTGTTTCGAGGCGTACTGCTTGCTTTACCTGGTCGTAGAATGCCATAAAATCTGTGCCGTGTGCCTCCATTCCTACTGCATCTATGCAAGCATCGGGGCCACGACCGCCAGTCATTTCTTTGAGTGCTTCGCCTACATTCACTTCTTCGTAGTTGAGAACTTCTGCTTTGCCGTATTCTTTAGCCATTTGCAGCCGTTCAGGAATGCGGTCAAAGGCGATAACACGTTCTGCGCCGAGCATATATGCGCTTTTAATTGCAAATTGTCCGACTGGACCACAACCCCAAACGGCGACAATATCACCAGGTTTAATGTTGCAGTTCTCGGCTGCCATATAGCCAGTGGGAAAAATATCTGTTAAAAATAGCACTTGCTCATCCGTTAAACCATCGGGGATTTTGAGCAAGCCTACATCGGCAAATGGTACTCGTGCATACTCTGCTTGACCACCAGCGTAACCACCGAATAAATGAGAGTAGCCAAATAGTCCTGCTGGGGAATGGCCCATTTGCTTTTCTACCAACCAAGCATTGGGGTTAGAGTTATCGCACAGTGACCATAAATCCCGATTGCAGAAAAAGCAGCTACCGCAAGATATAGTGAAGGGAACAACGACGCGATCGCCTACCTTCACATTTTTAACCGCACTTCCAAGTTCTACAACTTCCCCCATGAATTCATGACCAAGGATATCGCCCTTTTGCATGGTGGGAATGTAGCCATCATAAATATGTAAATCTGAACCGCAAATTGCCGTAGAAGTAATTTTAACAATGGCATCGCGTGGGTTAATAATTTTGGGGTCGGGAACTGTATCTACCCGAACGTCGTTTGCTCCATGCCAGCAAACTGCTTTCATAATTATTTAGTCCTTAGTTATCATTAGTTATCATTTCTGACTCGTTAATATCAAGATAAACACACGATTTAGCTTGACTTTGAGACGCGATAGTTATCGCGTCTCAGTAAATTTCCAAAGGTTGTTTTACAGTGTATGAGTCAAAAAGTTAGACTCAAAAGTTGCTACGAGTCTAGACTCTATCTCTCAGTTGCTTGCTAGGAGGATTTTGGTAATAACCTTCTTTAGTTTCAGTCAATGGCTGAACTGTTTCTTCAACTTTACTTTTTGTAGACTTCAGAAACTCTTTTGTAGCTCGAGGAGTTTCTTCATCCAAGTTTAACTTCTCGCGGATAGTATCAGCAGCGCTTTTTAATCTATTACCAGTATTTTCTACCTGAGGATTATTTATCTCGTCTGGGATTCCTTTATAATAAGTACCCTCTGGAGTTTTAACATCAGCTTGTGCTACATTAACGTAGGTAAAAGCTTGACCCAGTAAAAACATAAATCCTACTAGGAAAACTACAAGGATTTGGGAAATGCGAATATTCCGCAGCCAAGAACTTACTCGATTCATAAAAAACCTCAATTCTATTATGTAAGGTGTACAAATCCAAACACTGAATGACTATTCGCCATTTAGGGTTTAAGAACAACTTTGATGCAGTTATCCTTTTTTTGTTGAAAGATGTTGTAGGCGTGGGGTGCTTGTTCTAGTGGTAATTGATGGGTGACAACGAAGGATGGATCAAGTTTTCCATCCAAAATCATTTGCAATAACGAATGCATATATTTTTGTCCATGCATTTGTCCCATCCTAAAGGTTAGACCTTTATTAAAGGCTGCACCCAATGGTATTTTGTCTACAAAACCACCATAAACACCCATGATTGAAAGAGTCCCGCCTTTACGACAGGCGACCATCATTTCCCGCAGAACGTGGGGACGGTCGGTTTCCAATTTGAGCTTTTGTTTTGTCTGGTCGTAGAAGTCTTCAATACCAACGCCGTGTGCTTCTAAACCAACGGCATCAATGCAAGCATCGGGGCCACGTCCACCAGTCATCTCTTTCAACGCTTCGCCAGCATTAACTTCTTCGTAGTTAATCACTTCTGCTTTGGCAAACTTTTTCGCCATTTCCAGGCGTTCAGGAAAGCGATCTATACCGATCACTTTTTCGGCTCCCATCATGTAGGCGCTAATCATGGCAAATTGTCCAACAGCACCGCAACCCCAAACGGCTACAGTATCACCCGGTTGAATATCGCATAATTCTGCGCCCATATAACCGGTGGGGATGGCATCAGAGATGAATAACAACATCTCATCCGGCAAGTCTGGCGGAACTTTAACAACACCCACATCAGCAAAGGGTACACGGATATATTCTGCTTGTGCGCCTGCATAGCCACCTAACATGTGGGAGTAGCCATAAATAGCTGAGGTAACATTGCCGAACAATTTTTCTTCAATCCAACCTTTGGGATTGGAATTATCGCACAATGACCACATATCACGTTGGCAATAATGGCAATTACCACAGCCAATGGTGGAAGGAACAACAACGCGATCGCCTATTTTTAAATTGTTGACTCCTCTGCCAACTTCCACGACTTCCCCCATAAATTCGTGACCAATAATGTCACCCTGTTGCACTGTGGGAATATAGCCACCATATATATGTAGATCAGAGCCACAAATCGCCGTGGAAGTAATTTTAATAATCGCATCACGCGGGTTTAGAATTGTTGGATCTGGTACCGACTGTACCCGCACATCATTAGCACCGTTCCAGCAGACTGCTTTCATAGTTATTAGTCCTTAGTCATTAGTCATTAGTCATTGGTCATTAGTCATTGGTCATTCGCTTTTGGCAAAGGACAAATGACAAGGGACAAAGAACAAATAACTCTACTTGCGTCCAGAAGTTTGACCTTCTGTTGTGGCGATTTCGCCGGCTTCCATTAGCATCTTGAAGCGGCGTAATTCATCGCCAATTTGCTGTTCTGGTTCTTCACCAAAAAGTTTAGCTACGGTAGCTCCCAATGCTCCACCGGGGGGGTTATACTCCAAAACAACCTTAACCTCCGTGCCGCGATCGCCTGGTGCTTTTTTGAAGCGAACAAAACCAGAATTATCAATGTCTGCACCTTCTACAGAAGCCCAAGAAATAAATTCATTTTCCCGGTCTTCGAGAATATCTGCATCCCATTCTACTGTATTATCCAAAGGTGCATTGGCAACCCAATGAGAACGTTTTTCGTTGTACACCTTAACAGATTTGAGATGCTTCATAAATGTGGGCAAATTCTCAAAGTCGTGCCAAAAGCGATACAATTCTTCTGCCGATTTATTGATAGTTACCGTCTTTTCAACTTTGATGGGCTGGTTTAGACCTATTGCTTCCTGTGCTTTCTGAATTGTGCTTTGCTTGGTTGCACCTTGATAAACCAAACCGCCACCGGCTAAAGCCGTCAGCGCTCCTCGCAATGAACCTTGCCTTAAACCCATCAGCACCATCGCACCGCCACCGATAAGGGATGCCCAACGCTCTACTTCACTAGCTTCTGGCTGGTTTGTACTTGATTTATCCCCTGATGTTGAAGTCACTATTTTATATCTCCATTACTGTAAATTCACCATCAAGGCGCAAATACCCTCTTCTTTCTTGTGTGTTATTTGCGCCTCTTTGGTAGCCGTCTACGTTCAAAAAACCTTACATTGACACAGCAGCCCCTGTAGTCGGCTTAGGAGGCTGAATCTGAGCTACTATCCGTGCCCGATACAACTGTGCTAATCGCTGTTCGTATTTCAATAAATCGTGGTAGATTTCTTTGAAAATAGCAGTTGCTACTGGGTCAGTGAACATTGCAGACAAATTGCCAATATCGCCGATACCAGTTTGCACATCACCTAAAGCAGAACGTAACTGATATATATCATCACTTCCGGTCATGGCAGTTTTGACCTTGGCATAGTGATTGGCAATATTTGCGCCTAAAGAGGGTTTTTCGCCCAATCGCTGAAGATAAGTTTCCAGTTTTTGAATGTGGCGCTGTTTATTAGCAATTATTTCTTGAAAGACTGAGTTAACTTCGTTATCTGATTCCTTTTGCAAGTAGTTTTCAAATGCTTCTAGCGAATAACGTTCACCAGCAAGGGCATTATTTAAACCTTTGGTGATCTCACCTTTAGTTGAGCCACCCCAAGCATCAGCCAGCTTCCACCATTCAGCACTTGTGTCTTTCTCATTTGGTAATGCGGCATCTTTGCCGCCATAACCCAAACGACTTAATATAGCTGTGGTGAAAATTGGCAAGTCTCCAGGTTCACGAGATGTAATCAAATTTCCGTCAACTACCACCGGTTCATCTAGATATTTTGCGCCAGCGTTAATCATGTCCTTGGCAATAGCGCTAAAACCA
The DNA here is from genome assembly GCA_019359215.1 of Nostoc indistinguendum CM1-VF10. Taxonomy (GTDB): domain Bacteria; phylum Cyanobacteriota; class Cyanobacteriia; order Cyanobacteriales; family Nostocaceae; genus Nostoc; species Nostoc indistinguendum. The sequence goes on from JAHHHS010000004.1 coordinate 118,029, forward strand.
GTGGCTTGTTTACCTTTAAGCAAGTCGCCTTCAATCAAGACTTGTGGCCCATGACAGACAGCAGCAACTAATTTTCCTTGTTGTATAGCTTCTTGGACAAAACGTACTGTGTTGGTGTTCCGCCGCATTTGATCGGGAGCCATCCCACCGGGAATTATCACTGCGTCGAATTCGGCTGCGATCGCTTCTGTGGTTGTCCCATCCGCTTGTATGCTAAGTTTGCCGCGTTTACCTTTATATTTTTCATTCATTCGGGAACCGAGGACTACTACCTCCATTCCTGCTTGTTTTAGTCCATTATAAGGAACTGTAAATTCTGCATCCTCTACTGCCTGTTCAATGAGGATGGCAACTTTTCTCTTACCGGAATGAGTGTTATGGTCAGTCATAGTCATAGATGTTATCACCTGTTTATTTCTAGTATTTAACTAGCTACCATATTGATCAATTAGGGCCGTTAAACAGCCAAAATTTTTTCATAAAAATTTGTTTGCATTGCTTAATTATCGAATTAATATACTTGTTGGTTACCTTCCAAACAGTTCTTCGTAATCGGGAGATAAATGGCTATGTAAAGCAGGAAACAATTCTGGGACAATAGCATTTTTTAACACAGTAAATACAGCCCGAAGGCTAAACTTAAATTTTTATTTTTGCTCACGAATAAAATAGTTATGAGCGAGAACTTGGCTACTGAATAGCTTCGATTTGAGAGTTACTAACTCATAACTAAAAACTTCAACTACATAGTTCCTTGACCATGAATTCATATTTACAATAGTATGACCCGATAGGTACTTTAGCTTCGTTCCAAGGGGATAGATTATTTTATTTCTAAAGCTATACATCTCTAGTAAGACAACTTAGTGGCAGGAAAACGTTATTGTGAGAATGCACAAAAGGGCTAGTATCATGGCAGAAAAAGATCATAATGACGAAATTGAAACCAATGATTTGCCACAGGAAATCACCGAATCCTACGGTACAGGTGTAAAAGACTTACCGGGATACAATATTGGTGGCCGCTCAATGAGAGCAGAAAGACAGGAGTATACAGAAACTAGTCCTGAACTCACTGGTGGCGATGTTGATGCTTATTGGCAAGATGCAGATGCAGTTGGGGATGAAGCTGTTGGTGGTAGTACTTCCACTCCCGATCAAAATGTAACTGAGGAGCTAGAAGCAGCAGTAGGGTTAGAAATGGATGATTTTGCCTTTCTGCGTACCAACGAAATTTTAGAGGAACGTGATGATTCTCGCTGGGAGTTAGATCCGAAGTCTTCTGAAGATTATCAAGATCGGCGAGAATAAGCTCAAGAAAGGCAGAAGCCTTACGTATTCGTACTGTACATTCAAAAATTGAATGTTGGCATCAACAAATTAATGTCGTGGAATTGGGTCGTACTTATAAAAGTACTGTCAAAAGAAAACTAGCATCTACCTACCGAAATACTTTCTGAGAATATCTCAATTTAGCAGCATTCCCATTGCTAATTTTTTTACCTTACCAAAGACAAGCATTATTTCTGGTTTTGATATAACTGTAATACTTCCAATGCAGGACTAAACTATGCCAAATTTATGTTCTGCTTATAATTGTTCTTCTTTATGATTCCAATACATCTGTCTTTAGTAGGGTCAAACCCTAAATGTACATTTGATAACCTTGCTAATGAAATTAAATAATTGCAATTGGAGTTAATAATGACATTTACACAAACTAGCGATCCAACTATTCGTGAGCATGTCCAAGCTTGGCAACAGTTGGATGTGGATCAACAACTGGCTTTATTTTGGTTCATTTACAAAGAAATGGGTAAGTCGATTACGCCAGCTGCTCCTGGTGCTAGCACTGTTTCTCCAGAAATTGCTGAAGGTTTGTTTAATCAAGTTAATGAATTATCTCACGAACAACAATTACAAGTTCAGCGTGACTTGATTAATAAAGCCGATACCCTAATATCTCGTGAATATGGTTCTTTGGGTGATACCACCAAGCTACTATTTTGGTATCGATTATCTCAAGGTATGGATAATGGTACTATCATTTCTGTACCTTCTGACTATGAACTTCCCTCAGAATGTCAAGAGTTGTTTGGCAGAATTCAAGGATTAGAGTTTGAGCAACAAATTACTCTTTTCCGTGATTATGTTTCGCCAATGGGTGCTGAAGCAAAGCCAGGTGCTGAAATTTAGCACTTTTGAAGTTTTTAAGCTCCTTGAGGCTACCTTTTTAGTCCCCAAATGGCGATCGCTGTTATACCAAGTTGATTTGGTTGTACTAAGATTCAACAATCAAAATGTCTTTACTTTCCACCAGGTTTAGGCGATCGGTATTAGTGTAGGCTTACCAACCTGCGATATGCAGCATTGCCTTCATAAGAGGAGTAAGGGTGTTATAACCCTTTTCTTAAAACTAGCTATGTTCGCCAGTCGGTTAATATAAAGCTAAATTTTGATGACTGGCGTTTTTATTTTTTTTGATAAATAAACACAGAGCAAAATTAAAACTCTTACTCTTTGTTCATATATATCTTTAGAGGTTGTTTTGGCGATCGCTAAACAATGGTTAGTCATATTTAATAATTAAGCTATGATACAATACCCCCTAATAGAATAGATACATTGCTAACATAAATTATTGCAAAGTAATAAAAACTTAGGATTGATACCTTAGATGACAGATAGACGATTAGCGTGAATTGTTTCCAGCAAAACAGCTTTACCAAAATGAAGTGATGTTACCTCATTTTGTTTTCGAGCAAAGCGAGAATCAAACTGCTTTAAGGCAGGATTACAATTTTCACTCGATATTTTTTTAATTAAGTAGTTAATTACTTTGAGGTGTTTTATGACTTCTACGAACGTCAATTTTTTAGAACAAAGTGTAGCAAAATTTAAGAATTTAGATACCGACGATCGCCTGACTGTGCTATCTTTACTTTATACTGAAATTTCTGATGAAATTCCAGCGATCGCTCTCAATGATGTGCCAAACGAAAAAACTGCGAATTTAGTTGCACAAATTCAAAACCTGCCACAGCAGGAACAGGTTTCTGGTTTGCGTCAGTTGCTAAACCAAGATGAAGTAGGGGAAACAGCAATTCCTGCTGAAGAGTATGCTTCAATGAACGTTGATGATAAATTAGCTTTTTGGTATCAATTAGCCCAAAACTTGGGAACTACAATCATTGGTATACCAGATGACTATATACCTTCTGAAAAAGCTACAGAAGTAGTAGATTTACTTGATACACCGAACATTGAGGATTTAGTGACTTTCTTCAAGCAGGTGCTGTAACAGTTTTGAGTTAGGAAACGTAGGTGGGGCATAGCCTCACCTTTATTTTTAATACTCGCCGACAAGTCTTTGATACTCGTGCATGAGTTTTTAATACTCGTGAATGAGTCTTTGATACTCGTCTCCCCTGCTTCCATTAGCACAAAACTGCTTGATAGCGACCTAGGGCAATTAAAGGAAAGTATTGTTGATACATATGATACTTGAGATAAAAATGGCAGGGGAAGCCAGTACCTGTAAAGTCCGCCTCAAACCAAGTACCATCTGGCTGTTGAGTTGCAACTAGATAGTCAATTCCTCGCTCAATAACCTTAAGAGCTAATTGACCAGTTGCTTCACCGGCTGCCAAGAGGCCAATTAAAGCCCAAGCAGTTTGAGATGCAGTACTATTTCCTTTTCCTTTAAGACTGGGGTCGTCGTAGCTGCGGCAAGTCTCACCCCAACCACCATCTGGGTTTTGGCATCTAATTAACCAAGCTGCTCCTCGTTCTATACTGAGTTTATGCTTTTGAGGATCAATTAACGCCAAGGCTGACAAAACGCCACTAGTGCCGTAGATATAATTTACACCCCAACGACCAAACCAACAGCCTTCGGTTTCTTGTTCGCGCAGAAGATAAGTAAGCGATCGCTCTAAATTATCACTATCAATTGACAAATCACAAGCACCAAGCATTTCTACGACTCTAGCCGTAACATCTGCGGTGTTTGGATCAATCATGGCTTTCAAGTCGCCATAAGGGATGGAGTTCAGCCAATCTTGATCATTGTCCAAATCAAAAGCAGCCCATCCACCTGGTTTACATTGCATAGATGCAATCCAGTTTAAGGCACGAGCGATCGCAGCCTGCTTAATTTTTTCATTGGGCAGTTTCACCAAATGTAAAGCCATCACTACCACCGCCGAGTCGTCTACATCGGGATAAAAGCGATTGTCAAACTCAAAAGCCCAAGCCCCTGGTTTTCCCTGGTGATTTTTTACAGCCCAATCTCCGTAATCTAAAATTTGTTTTTGCAGCAACCATTCTCCAGCCTTTACTACAGCTGGATAATCTGGTGCAAAGCCAGATTCTATTAAGGCACGCATTGCCCAAGCTGTATCCCAAACGGGTGAAACACAGGGTTGTACTCGGTAACTATTCTCTGTTTCAATGGCAAAGTTATCAATTGCTTGCAAACCTCGTTCCACAATCGGGTCGCTTCGGTCATAATCCAGACATCGCAAAGCCAGCATTGAATTCAGCATCGCCGGAATAATGCCGCCCCAGTCGCCTGTAGCTTCTTGGCGTTCTAAAATCCATTTTTCGGCGGCTTTGATGCCCTCTTGGCGGAAGGGTACTAAATTCAGGCTTTCGGCCAACTTGAACCCTTGATCGAGGGTGAGGAATAAATCTGTCCAATCGCCACTTTGGGGTAATTCCCACCGGACTTGATCAACGCCTTCAGCGTATAGCTCATCTAGGTTGATAGTTGGGTTGGTGATAAAAACAGGTTTGCGATCGCATACAATCAGCAATGGTACTGTGCTGGAACGTGCCCAGCTAGACATTTCATAGATATTAACGGGGAAAGCTTTTGGTAACAGCATCACCCAAGGTGGTAGCGAGGGAATACCGCGCCAGTTGTAGCAGCCAATCAAGGCTAGGTGCAATTTGGTGAAAATCCGAGTTTTGCTGATACCACCCCGTTGGAGAATAAAGGTTCGCGCCCGAATCATTGCCGGATCGGTTGCTGGTAAACCTAGCAACCTCAGCGCCATGTAAGCTTCAACTGAAGTGCTAAGTTCTCCACCATCACCATAGTAGAGTTCCCAGCCGCCATGCTGCCGCTGCTCTTGACGCAGGTAGGCTTCAACTTTGTGTAAAGGTCTACCTTGGTCTGTTCCCCAAATTTTATGCAGGAGGACGACTTCAGCAGTGATGGTGACATTAGATTCTAACTCTGCCCACCAGTAACCTGCCGGATTTTGAATCGAAAGCAAATATTGTTGACTGGCTGCGATCGCATCTGCGACTTGATTGACTTTTACCCTGTCTTGTGTTTGCATGAAATACCGTTCAACCTCAACACCTAGTTATAAACACGGCACTACAGAGAAAAAATTATTTTTCTCTATCGGTAGACATAGTATTGTGTCTGAGTCACTGAGAATTTGCAATAGGTCATGGGTGTGATTGTATTAGGATTGATGCTGTTATCCTTGACAATTTGGTTAGGATTACTGTGTTTTTGGGGGCAATTTTGGCGGACAGATCAGCAATTAGAAGTTACAGAAACTCAGCTACAATCGTTACCTGTAGTTTGTGCCGTCGTTCCAGCCCGTAACGAAGCCCAATTGCTACCAACCACCTTGCGATCGCTCTTACTCCAAGACTATCCTGGTTCTTTCAACGTGTTTTTGGTAGACGATCGCAGCACAGACGGTACAGCAAATTTTGCCGAAAAAGTTGCACACGCTGTAGGTAAACCCCAGCAATTGCATATTATCTCAGGTGAAGCACTGCCTTCTGGTTGGTCTGGCAAACTTTGGGCAGTTGAGCAAGGTATAAACAGCGCGAGTAAATTCACACCTGACTATTTTTTATTGACTGATGCAGATATCGAGCATGATCCTGGTAATCTCCGCCGACTCGTTGCGAAAGCTGTTCAAGAAGATTTAGACCTAGTTTCGGTAATGGTGCGACTCAGGTGTGAAAGCTTTTGGGAAAAACTTTTGATTCCAGCTTTCGTCTTTTTCTTCCAAAAACTTTATCCTTTTCGCTGGGTAAATAATCCCAATAATTCCACAGGCGCCGCAGCTGGGGGATCTATTCTGATCGCCCGTGAAGCTTTAGAACGAATCGGGGGTATTCAAGTGATTCGCCAAGCTTTAATTGATGATTGCGCCCTTGCTCAGGCTGTTAAGAAAAGCCAAGGAGACAAGGAAAATACCCCATTCCCAATGCCCAATGCCCCATGCCCCATGCCCAATCAAGGCCGTATCTGGCTAGGATTGAGTAGCTTGACTCGGAGTCTACGTGCCTATGACTCGCTGACGACGATTTGGGATATGGTTGCTCGTACTGCCTATACCCAACTTAATTATTCTCCATTACTACTATTGGGCACTTTGGTGGGAATGCCTCTGATTTATCTAGTTTCACCTATGTGTGTAATTCTAGGTGCAGTTTGGGGTAATTGGGCGATCGCACTTACGGGTTTATTAGGATGGCTGTTGATGACTTTCGCTTACTACCCGACAATCCGTTTTTATAAATGTTCTCCTTGGTTAGCATTTAGTTTACCTGCGATCGCTTTTCTCTATACCCTGATGACTCTAGACTCAGCATTACGTCACTGGCAAGGACGCGGCGGCGCTTGGAAAGGAAGAGTTTATCCCAGTTCGGATAATTTGTAATTGGGATAAAATTAAAGTAAGCGGAAAGTGGTTGATTAGAAAAATTATGACAACCGCAACATCAACAAATAATCCTGTTATTATCCCCAAAAAGCTGCCTTTTCTGGAGTCAATTTGTTGGCAGACAGCCGATGTCTATCGCTTTACTCCACAACAAATGCTGAGTCGCTACGAGCGTGGTTGGCAATATCGCAACCTATTTAATAATCTTGAAGGTGAAGAACTCAATTTCCTTAAGGAACTCGCCAAACGCTATAAATCCTGGTTGCAAGTTTGTTTATGACCTTCAGGTTTGAACACCACAATAAAATTCTCACAGTAATCTTTAAATTCGGACATACTTAGGAAGGGTTCTGCTTACTTCGGTGGCGGAACCCTTCTTGCATTTGAGTTTGAAGAATATCGCTGGAGTAAAGATATTGATTTTATTGCTTCTCAGACTCCAAGGCTTTTTCCAGAACAACGTGATATGCTTTGCTGATTTAGAAATACACAAAGAAACACGAGAAGATTCTTAAACAGGTAGTGATCGCCCCATACCCCATGCCCTTAAATCCTTGCAGCTGTTTGTTTATCACTCGCAGGACTAACAGGTAATGGTTGAGCAGCTTTCAATATCGCATCCAGCAACCCTGGAAACAGCACCTCTAAATCTTCACGCCGCAGGATGTTAATGTGATGTGTCCCTTCTTTACGTGTAAAGACTATCCCAGACTCCCGCAAAATCTTGAAGTGATTGGACATAGTAGACTTAGCGATCGCAAAATCAAAACTGGCACAGCATTGTTCCCCCTCAGTAGCCAACCGCCGCACAATCTCTAGCCGGACTGGATCGCCCAATGCATACAGCACTCCCGGTAAAGAAATATTTTTTCTATCTGGATGATAAAGAAATCTCATAGTTGCATTATCTCATCAGGTGGCATATATTTTTATTATTCGATATTATCGAATTATAGAATTAATTAGGAGGGCAATTTTATGTCATCCATTACAAATGTCACAGAAGCCACATTCAAGCAAGAAGTTTTGGAAAGTGAAATTCCGGTCTTAGTAGACTTTTGGGCCCCGTGGTGCGGCCCTTGTCGGATGGTGGGCCCAGTAGTCGATGAAGTCGCTACTGAATACGAGGGACAGGTGAAATTTGTGAAGCTAAACACAGATCAGAATCCTACTGTCGCCAGCCATTATGGAATTCGCAGCATCCCGACGCTGATGGTTTTTAAGGGAGGTCGGCAGGTTGACACTGTCGTAGGGGCAGTCCCAAAAACTACCTTGAATAAGACCTTAGCACAGCATCTTTAATCTAGGTACTGTTGTGAGATGCATTTAGTTCGCAGCCTTTTCTAATCAAGGGAGTCAGGAATCAGAATACATCTGATTCCTGACTCTTAACTCCTGACTCCTGAGTTCTGTTTCAATTAACGGGGAAAGAGCGAAATGGACTTGAAATTGCATGGTAAATCCGCGCTGGTGAGTGGCTCAACCGCAGGTATTGGTTTTGCGACAGCCCTTGGGTTAGCTCAAGAAGGTGCATCAGTAATTGTCAATGGTCGGTCTGAAGAAAGAGTAGCCCAAGCGATCGCCAAAATTAAGCATTGTACACCTGAAGCGAAAATTTCTGGTGTTGTTGCTGACGCAGGCACTGCATCAGGGGTAGAGCAACTTTTTCAAGAAGTTCCTCACGTTGATATTCTCATAAATAATGTCGGTATTTATGAGCCAAAAACCTTCTTTGATATTACTGATAAAGACTGGTTAAACATATTTGAGGTTAACGTCCTCAGTGGAGTCCGTTTGAGCCGGCAATATCTGCAAAAGCAGCTAGAGCAAAACTGGGGGCGGATAATTTTTATCTCTAGCGAATCTGCCATTCAGATCCCAGTGGAAATGATTCACTATGGCACAACTAAGACAGCGCAGCTTGCTATTGCACGAGGTCTAGCAGAAATCACTGTCGGGACTGGAGTCACGGTAAACTCCGTCCTACCAGGGCCAACCCGTTCAGAAGGAGTTGAAGACTTTATCACTAAGCTGGCGCAGGAACGTGGCATTAGTGCAGGTGAAGTTGAGGCTGAGTTTTTCCAAAATGTGCGCCCCAGTTCCCTAATTAAACGCTTTGCAACTAATGAAGAAGTAGCTGCGCTCGTAGTTTACCTTTGTAGTCCCGTAGCTTCAGCAACTAATGGAGCAGCTTTGCGGGTAGATGGTGGCGTTATTCGATCGATTGTTTAGTTTAGTATTTGAACCACATCTATAGCGTACAGTGAACTTAACGTGAAAAGGGCGGTTAGAAAGCGCGTCTACACAAACAAAACCCTCCTTGGTGGGTTAAAAAGCTTTGAATTGGAGTAAACAACATGACTACTGATATCAATTTATTTTCTTCTTACCAATTAGGGAATTTGGAACTGCCAAACCGGATTGTGATGGCACCCTTAACCCGAAATAGGGCGGGTGAGGGAAACGTACCACACCAACTTAATGCTACCTACTACACCCAACGTGCTTCCGCCGGACTGATTATTGCAGAAGCAACACAGGTAACTCCTGAAGGACAAGGTTATCCCGCTACACCAGGAATTCATTCATCAGAACAGGTGGAGGGATGGAAGTTAGTGACTGATGCCGTGCATCAGCAGGGAGGGAGAATTTTTCTGCAACTATGGCACGTAGGCAGGATTTCTCACCCAGATTTACAACCGAATGGAGCTTTACCAGTGGCGCCTTCTGCCATTGCTCCTAAAGGTGAGGCTTCAAACTATGAGGGACCAAAACCCTTTGTAACTCCCCGTGCTTTAGAAACATCGGAAATACCGCAGATAGTCGAACAGTATCGTCAAGGAGCAGCAAATGCCCTAGCGGCTGGGTTTGATGGGGTGGAAATTCATGGAGCTAATGGTTATTTAATAGATCAGTTTCTCCGCGATCGCACCAATCAGCGCACAGATAAATATGGCGGTTCCATTGAAAATCGCACTCGATTTTTGTTGGAGGTAACAGAGGCAGTAACTAGTGTGTGGGATTCTAACCGAGTAGGAGTACGTTTATCTCCCAGTGGGACTTTTAACGATATAGGTGACTCCAATCCTTTGGAGACATTCGGTTATGCGGCTCAAGCGTTGAACCAATTTAATTTGGCATATCTGCATATTTATGAAGCAACAGAGGCAGACATTAGACATGGCGGGATAATTGTACCCACTAGTCATATACGCGATCGCTTTACAGGTACACTCATCGTCAATGGTGGTTATACCCGTGAAAAAGGCGATGCTGTACTGGCAAACAAAGCAGCAGATTTAGTTGCCTTTGGCACATTATTTATATCAAATCCCGATTTACCCAGGCGCTTGGCTTTAAATGCACCACTAAATCAAGCAGATCAAGCAACCTTTTATGGTGGCGATGAAAAGGGATATACAGATTATCCATTTTGGTCAGTTGCTAATGAGCCAGTAGCTAACGCATAATTCTGATAATCTATTTTCAAGCAACTTTTTACACCACTAGATCATTTCGGACAATCCTAAAAATCGCTACAGCAGCTTCATAACCCAACTATCAAGAAGGAGAATCTCATGATTTCGATCACTCAAACCCAACCTTTAGATGTACCAAGTGCGATCGCTCAACGCCGCTCAATCAAAACTTTTAAAACAGACCCCATCACCCCAGAACTGCTCAAGCAACTTGTAGAGTTGACCGTGGCAGCACCCAGCAGCTTTAATATGCAAGGCTGGCAAATTATTATTGTGCAAGATGAAGCGCAAAAGGCAGCATTGTCAGCCGCATCGTGGAATCAACAGCAAATTGTCCAAGCACCTGTAACCTTTGTCTTTGCTGCCGATCCTAACGCAGGCGAACAAGACTTGACCCCGATTCTGGAGCGGGGACTCAAAACTGGAGCATGGAATGAAAAGACGGTAAACTACTTTAAAACCTCCATTCCGCAATTCCAAGCTGGGCTAGGCGACAAGCGACGCGAATATGCGATCAAAGATGCGATGATTGCTGCTACTCATTTAGTGTTAGCGGCAGAAAGTTTGGGATTATCCACTTGTTTTATGAACGGTTGGATTGAGGATCAGGTGAAAGAAGTGATTGGTGCTGGGGATAATCCAGATTTAGCGATCGCTGTTTTAGTTCCTGTTGGCTATGCAGCAGAACCACGCTTAAATCCAGGTCGTTTGCCATTCTCCTCCAACATCTCTGTGGATAAAATCGGGAACCCTTATGTTGGGTAGTTCTCTCTGAATCGGGCATTAAATCTCTTTATATAACTGTCTTAACGCACCCCATCTATATTTGATTTAGAGGGGGTGCGTTCAACTGATTAAAATTTTTAACAAGGAGAATTGAATTTATGGCAACAACAGCTTTAATTGTCGGTGCAGGTAGTGGGCTGAGTGCATCTTTAGCCCGCCTATTTGCAAAAGAAGGATTCACCGTAGCTTTAGCAGCTCGCCAAATTGAAAAACTCACTCAATTGAGCAGTGAAATTGGCGCAGTTAGTTTCGCTGCTGATGCCTCAAGTTATTTATTGATGTTGAGAATAAACTCGGTTCTCCAAATGTTGTCATTTACAATCCCAGTTTCCGGGTGCGGGGATCTCTTGTTGATCTAGACCCTAGTGAGGTGGCAAAAACCCTAGATGTAACTGCCTATGGAGGCTTTCTCGTCGCCCAAGCTGCTACCAAAAGGTTTTTACAGCTTGGCGGCGGTGCTATCTTCTTTACTGGAGCCTCAGCGAGTATCAAGGGTTATCCTCTGTCTGCTCCTTTTGCAATGGGTAAATTTGCACTACGCGGTTTAGCTCAAAGTATTGCTAGAGAATTAGCACCAAAGAATATCCATGTGGCGCATTTTGTGATTGATGGTGCAATCCGCTCCCCAGTCCGCCAAGATCCATTAGATAATCCTGATAGTACTCTTGACCCTGATGCAATCGCTCAAACTTATCTCAGCATTTTACGCCAACCCCGCAGTGCTTGGACATGGGAAGTAGAACTACGTCCTTGGGTAGAGAACTTCTAGCCTAGACAATTGTTACAAGAATAGTTTTGAACATATGAAAATTGATTTTGGTGCAACTGCTGCTGATTATGCAAAACACCGCGCTGGCTTTCCCAGTTCATTATTTAACAAACTGTCTGAATATGGTATAGGTTTACCAGGGCAGTATATTGTTGACCTTGGTACAGGAACAGGAACATTAGCGCGGGGCTTTGCAGATAGAGGTGCTTATGTAATTGGCATAGACCCATCAGTATCACTTTTAGAACAAGCAAAACAGTTAAGCGAACCTGCCCAAATCAAAGTAGATTATCGAGTTGCAACTGCTGAGAATACCGAGTTACCAGACGCAAGTGCGGATGTGGTGACAGCAGGACAGTGTTGGCATTGGTTTGAGCGTCCCCGTGCTGTCCAAGAAATTACTCGCATATTGAAAAGAAATGGCTTGATTGCGATCGCTCATTTTGATTGGATACCCTTAAAAGGTAATGTAGTTGAAGCAACAGAACAACTAATCAAGGCTCATAATCCAGCGTGGAATCTGGGTGGTGGTAATGGATTGTACCCCCTGTGGTTACAAGACATTGGCGAAGGAGGATTCCGAGAAATCCGCACATTTTCTTATGATGTATTTGTACCTTATACACACGAAGCTTGGCGGGGGCGAATTCGGGCTAGTGCTGGTGTAGGAGCCAGTTTGACGCCAGAAAAGGTAGAAGTGTTTGACCAGGAATTGGCGACATTACTCGAAGCAAAATATTCTACACCAATTCTTCAGGTTCACCACAGAGTATGGGCAGCGATCGCAAAATCACCGCTATGAAAAAGTATAATCATCGCTGCCACTAGGGCTAGGGCAGCACTTGAATGCTTACCGATCTCTCTGGCGGGCAAAAACAACGTCTTGCGATCGCCCGCGCTTTTCGTTCACCGTCCTCCATTACTTCTGTCCGACGAGCCTACGTCCACTTTAGATCGAAAAACAGGACAAGAAGTCACCGAACTAATGACGACACTGGCGAAAGAACCTAATAACTATTTTGGTGAAATAGACAGTGGCTAGTCATGGCTGATAATACAAAGCTAGTTGCGCTTAATAGGTTTGATTCTGGCGATCGCTGGTAGTAACATTTTTGGCTGCCAAAAAAGATAACAATATATTTGTTTTGCCTGACTATAAAACGAGAATAACTTTCCTTCACTCAATAAAGTATATGGTCGAACTGCTCTGAGAATCTCTGCAAATTTATCTTTTGTCGCAGTTTGAACTAAACCACTTACAGAATAACCTTGTAAATGTGGAGGCAAGCGCCAGTTAATTGTGGGCTTTTTTAAACATCACGTCTTTTTCTTATAATGCAAAATCATTAATAGCCTAGCAAAATAGTTCAGTATGGGGCTATAGCTGTATTCTTGAAAGCGATTTTCCATCTTACCTCTAGGACAATACTTTCGGGTATGAAGTGCTAAAATGCTTACTGTGTATACATTATTATACCTTTTGCCCTCTTATTTTCAGATTTTGTGAGAAATCTGAAAAAGCTGTCTGTACTATTGATTTAAAAACAATTGCACAATTTTAGGGAAGATAACCATGATTGAGCTTTATTATTGGACAACTCCAAACGGTCATAAAATTACGATCTTCTTAGAAGAAGTCGGTTTGCAATATACCATAATTCCTGTGAATATTGGGGCTGGAGATCAATTTAAACCGGAATTTTTAAAGATTTCTCCTAATAATCGCATCCCTGCGATCGTTGACCACGAACCAGCAGATGGAGGTACGCCGATTTCAGTGTTTGAGTCTGGTGCAATCTTGCTGTATTTAGCAGAAAAAACCGGGAAATTAATCCCCCAAGATTTACGTAATCGCACTCAAGTTTTAGAATGGTTATTCTGGCAAATGTCCGGGTTGGGGCCAATGGCGGGACAAAATCATCACTTTAGCACCTACGCTCCCGAAAAAATTGAATATGCCATTAACCGCTACGTGAATGAGACGGGACGCTTATATGCAGTGCTGAATAAGCAACTTGCAGATAGAGAATTTGTGGCTGGCAATTATTCTATCGCCGATATTGCTGCTTATCCCTGGATTCTGGGTCATGAACGCCAAAGCCAGAATCTAGAGGATTTTCCTCACGTCAAGCGGTGGTTTGAGACAATTAAAGCTCGTCCGGCAACGATTCGCGCCTATGAGAAAGCAGAAGCATTGAAAACTCAAGCGCTTGATCCAGATCAGTCACGAGATTTGTTATTTAACCAATCGGCGAAAACTATTCAACCTTGAGCCTTTTAAATTGTCTTATAGCGCTTCTCATTCAGATGTTGTAGTACAACGATTGCGAGGTGTAAGGACACGGCAGTGCCGTGTCCTTACGGGTGTACCTCACGAGAACCGCCATACATATTATTGTGGCGATCGCTAAGTTAGTTCTAAACTCAGATCATCAGTCGCAACTATGAGCAACGATTTCTCACTATCTTCCTTTCCTGAATTAGAAACAGAAAGGCTCCTTCTTCGTGAGACAACTTTGCAGGATGCTAAGGCTATCTTTGCTATATTCTCCGATCCAGCCGTGACTCAGTTTCATGATCTTGATACTTTCACTTCTATTGAAGAAGCAATCGCTGTAATTGGACGTAGAGCCAAGCGCTTTGAGCAAAGAGAAGGAATTCGCTGGGGAATTGCCCGTAAGCAAGACAACGTTTTGATTGGTTCTTGTGGGTTTACGTGGAACCCACAAGAAAATTCTGCTGAGGTCGGTTATGAGCTTGCCAGTACTTTTTGGAGACAAGGCATAATGACTGAGGCAGTGCATACCATTTTGCAATTTGGTTTTAATAAAATGGATTTGCGTTTCATTGTTGCCCAAGTCATGCTGAACAACATAGCTTCTAAAAACTTGCTAGAAAAGTTAGGTTTTCACAGTCAGGGTGTACTGGAACAGCATGGCTTTTTCAAAGGGCAGTTTCACGATCTAGAGCAATTTGTGCTTAATAAATAAAAAAACTGAGTGAGTAGGTTAGCAATGGATAGAGGCTGATGTTGAGTTTAGTTTTTTAGGTCAAGTTTGCTGACCGAAACACACTCATAATACAGAGCAACTAAATTTATGTATGGGAGTTTTTAATTTTTAATTCCGAGCAAAGCGACGTGACTTGCGCCTGTAATTTTCCTTCTACTTGAAACGGTAGTTGATGATAGTTGCTAAATTGATATTCTGGTGTCACCTTCCAATCATATCGTTGCAGCAACGTTGCCAAAAAAATCTTTATTTCCATCTTGGCAAACTCCATTCCAATGCATATATGTTCGCCACCACCAAAACCAATTAAAGCAAAGGTGTCTTTTTTATCTTCTTCGCGGGGAGGGGCAAAGCGTTCTGGCTCAAAACTTTCTGGGTTAGTATAAATCTCGCTCATGCGATGCGTTAATCCTTGAGCAACAATCACCACCCAACCAGGAGGAATGCGGTATCCTGCGTATTCAATTTCTTTTACAACTCCCCGAAACAGTACTACACCTGCGGGGTTGTAAAGTCGTTCTATTTCTTTCAAAAAATAAGTCATTTGATTAAGTTGCTTGAGGTATCCCAACTTCAAAGGTTCATCTCCTACAACTTCTGCCAGTTCTTGGCGGAGTTTTTCACGCCATTGCGGGCGGGCTGCCAGTTCAACCATTGCCCACGTTAAGGATGTAGCAGTAGTGAAATGCGCTGCATTTAATAAGTGTATCAGTTCGTCTATAATCTGCGAGTCGGCTAAACCATTTCCCTCTTCATCTACTGCTGCCAAAAACAATCCTAATACCTCACAAGATTCTTGTAAGTTGCCTTGAAGTTTGCGCTCGCTGATAATTTTTTGTAAGAAAGCTTTAAGCTGACGACGAGCATTTTGGGAACGGCCATATTTTGTGAACGGTATATCTAACCGCAATAATGCTAATGCTCCCTGCGTCAAATTGTTATACAACTGTTCGACTTCCTCAACTTCGCTTTGTAGTTGAACACCTAATAGTAGCCGAATCCCAATTCGCAATGCTAACTGATTAAATTCATTCTTGATAGAAATTGGGCTGCTTTCCATCCAGTTTTCTAGGCAGTTGTTAACTTCAGTTTGCATGATGTCAAAATAGTTAGCAATGGCTTTTCCATGAAACGCTGGAGCCATTAAGCGACGAGTACGGCGATGTTCTTCACCATCTTGAAGCATCATTGGCTGCCCGAAAATATGCTCCATAGCCACTTTCCATCCTAAGTAGGAAGATACATGATCGGCTTGTTCTTGCAAAATTAGTCGATTTGCTTCCGTCCCTACCAAAACTGCATATTTCTTTCCTAAAATGCTGGTTTTAAAAACGGGCCCGTAGCGTTGGTAGTTCTTCGTCAGCCCCCATCCTTGAGTAGCAAATAATCGGAGAGTTTCACCTAAAATAGGTAGCCCAAAGCTACCGGGCATTTCTTCAGCTGGTTTTAGTTGTGTCATTTTTTTAGACTATAGAACTAAAAGTGTGATGATAACTATTGAGTCTAGCTTTTACAAGATCATGCCGTCTCACGTTATCTTCCGAAAAGTAGCGTTATCTTCCGAAAAATTCAGTGCAGTTTCTTAAATGCTTGAGGAGTGATGCCGATATATTTACGAAAAACCTTGGTAAAATGACTTTGACTTTGAAATCCTACTAGTTGGGAGACTTGTATAATTGATAATTCTCGCTTTGCAAGTAAATATTTTGCTCTTTCAACTCGACATTTAGTAATATATTGGTGGGGTGCTATTCCCATTGATTGCTTAAACAAGCTAGCAAAATAATGCGGACTTATCTGTGCGATCGCAGCAATTTCTGCTAGAGACAAATTTTGGTCTAAGTTATCGTTGATATGGGCGATCGCTTCTTTTAATTTATGTTTTGGTAATCCACCTGTGTATTCTCGAATAATGAATTTTTGCGTTGAGTAACGTTTTAATAAATGCACCGCCAGCAGATTTACTGCTGACTCTATATACAAGGAACTATCAAATCCACTAGTTTCTATTTCTTGCTTGAGTGTCAGTCCAATTTGTTGAATCAGTGGATCGTGGGTTTGCAGTTGTTGTACAATTTCAACTGCATCAGCATTTACTGACTCGTAGGCAACACGAGTAATAATTGCTGGTTCAAGACCAACATGGATAAACCCTAATTCCGGTTCAAATTGTACTGCTGGAGAAATTTTATGAGCAGGAAAAATACCCACATCAGTTGCTGTATATGATTTATTTTGCCAGTGCCCGTTAATTTTTAATTTGGACTGAAACTCTCTAGTATAAATGGTAATAATGTGCTGGAAAGGCGATGTTTCAGGGAGTTCATAGTTTGACTGGCGATGATAAGCAAAATAGAAACCATTCCAACCGGCGACTGGGCTGGAAATAATTAAAGGTTGGGGAAGGAAGTGTTTTAGCTTCTCTGGTTGGGCGGCATTAATTCTAAAAGGCTGCTCTATTTGCATGACGATTCACACGCTTTTTTTCTATATAATATAAATTACCTAAGAAGGGGAAAGAAGGTTTACTAAACAGTAACTCTCTTACTTCTCCAGACCTTCCTCTTATGCAAAAAGTCTATTCTAGAAGTGCGAAAACTCAAACTACAGGAGAATATAGCAGTGGGTAGGTTAACAACAGATATAGTAGACAAGACTCCTGTCTCATTAGGGCTGTTGGGCGCTGCTGCTTTCATAGTAGTTGCTGATGCACGGGTGATTGACCCTCTACTGCATATTATTGCCAAAGAGTTCAAAGTCGGTGTTGGCAGTGCTGCGGTGATTATCTCAGCATATACGATTCCCTATGGGCTATTTCAGTTAGTCTATGGGCCATTAGGCGATGCCTACAGCAACTCCTTCGGAGAACGCATCGGCAAACTTAAAGTAATTACAGTAGCGCTGACGGCATTTGCTGTGAGTACTTCTGTTTGTGCTTAAACCTTAAAAGATCACACTTACCACAGAAGATCAAAGACCGAGTAGAAGTAATGAAGTTGGAATTAGCAGCTGTTAGAGAAGAAATTGACTTCTAATATTTAGACGAATCAGGTTTTGTGCATGGAGCAAACCTGGTCGTACCTAACAAATGATTGTTTGACCTTTCCCAATCCTGTTAGAATGCATCGATGTCGAAAAAGCAAAATTTCTTAAACAAAAAACCCGGTTGGTCTTTGGATGAGCGAGATCCAAAGTTCATAGAATCTCTGATGCCTCTGTTGG
This sequence comes from Nostoc indistinguendum CM1-VF10, assembly GCA_019359215.1. Lineage (GTDB taxonomy): Bacteria > Cyanobacteriota > Cyanobacteriia > Cyanobacteriales > Nostocaceae > Nostoc > Nostoc indistinguendum. The sequence goes on from JAHHHS010000004.1 coordinate 135,997, forward strand.
GCTTTTTCTATCACTACTATTTCCGAGTTAAAACTAGTGGCTGGGATAATATTCCACCCCAAAAAAAAGTCCTATTTGTCGGTTCGCATAATGGGGGACTCGCGGCTCCCGATATGACAATGATGATGTACGACTGGTTCCGACGATTTGGTGTGGAGCAACCTGTTTATGGTTTGATGCATCCCAAGGTTTGGCAGGTTAGCCCGCCATTAGGGCAACTGGTTGCTAAGGCTGGAGCAATTATTGCTCATCCGAAAATGGCTTACACTGCCTTGCGCTCTGGAGCAAGTCTGCTAGTTTATCCAGGTGGAGCCGAAGATATCTTCCGACCGCATTACTTACGTAACAAAATCTACTTTGCGGGGCGACAAGGATTTATCAAGTTAGCGTTGCGGGAAAATGTGCCGATTGTCCCTGTGATTTCTTGGGGCGCTCACGATACGCTGATTATACTGGCTGACTGCTATAAAATTGTGCAGCAACTCCACGAATGGGGAATGCCTTGGCTGCTTGGAATTGATCCAGAAGTTTTTCCGATCTATCTTGGACTGCCTTGGGGATTAGCAATTGGCCCGTTGCCTAACATTCCATTACCTGTGCCCATGTTCACGCGGGTTTGTCCAGCAATTGTATTTGAACGCTACGGCTCTGAAGCAGCCAGCGATCGCCACTATGTCAATGAATGTTATGAATTAGTTGTTAGCCTGATGCAGCAAGAATTAGATCACTTAGTAAAACTAGCTGCTAGGTCCTAAAGCTATTGAGTAAAATTGGCACATCCAATTTCTAAGCAGTTTGATCCCAGAGGAGTAAGGACAGCACGAAAATTACCTCGCCAACGTGAAAAGTGCCAAAGATAATGGTAGATTATGTCTCTGTCCGGCGCGGCGACGGGGGTCTTTTAGACCTGCAAAAGCTTTGATAATTTCGATTTCAGACATGGTAATAGATGCTTGAAGTAGAACTGGCGCTGCATCTTACCATATCGCGTCTACATTTAGAATGAAATAGCCCTGGGGTGAAATAAAAGTGAGGAATCAGTAGTTATGAGTTAGAAGTTTTGAATCTTTAACTCCTAACTCCTAACTGTTTTGCTACCCACCGCTAACTGGTGGAATCAGCACGACTTCATCTCCGTCTTGTAATAGGGTATCTGGTTCGACAAATATCAAATTAATCCCAAACCTGGTGATGTCACGCCATTGGGAAAGTTCGGGGTGTTCAGCTATGAGGCGATCGCATACTGTTTTGACTGGCATACTATTGGGAAATTCCAGCACCAGTTCCGAAACCCTAAAGGCTTCTTGATAAGCAGCGAACAATTTGACGGTAACGGTGATTGCAGATTTAGACATATAACATGCTTTGGCAGTACCAGCAAGTAGTTTAATACTTGACAAGCACCCTGAATTGGGCTTAATTATATATTACTAAGTACATAATTTCATAGCGAAAAAATGTTTCTTAATCCAACATTTCTGGGTTAATTCCTAAAGCGTTGAGTTATTCAACAGAGAGCGATGTCTCCAACGGGCTACGCCTACGCAATTTCTCTACAATTCTCTCCCGCTTTTGTCGCTCAACTTCCGCTCTTTGTCGCTCAATCACAGCTCGTTCCTCACCTGTTAGGTTTATATGACTTTTATTGTAAATTATGATTTTCTATACTACAGAAAGTTGGCACTTCTTTTATATTACAAATATGATACGTTATATAAAATTAATCTAGATAAAAAAATGGACTCGTCTGACATCATTACACAGTAAAGCTAGTTGAGAATATGCGAAAAATTATTTTTTAAAAGAAGTAAGTAACAATGTAGGGTACGTTAAATTTTAGCAACACACCCTACCTGTTACGATATCTTACAGCATTGGTTTAGCTGCTGATTTTCATGAAACACTAGGATCATCAGCAGTTTTGATTTCTCGCAAAATTCGTTCGACTTGGTTAACTTTTTCACCTCTATTCTGTTCTTTGAAGATATTTAAAGCTTTTTCTAAAGAAGATAACGCCTCGTCTTTTTTATTCGTTTGCCACAATGCCAGCGCAAAATTAGTCAGTCCCTCGCCATAATTAGGATTAATTTCTAGAGCTTTTTTATATTCACTAATGGCTTCTTCCCAGCGACTTTGGCTTGCGTAAACCATACCCATCGCATTGTGAGCGAGAGCGTATTTTGGCTGGAGGCGAATGGCTTCTTGATAAAAGCTAATTGCTTCTTGTGGTTTCTTTTGCCGGAAAAGCACATTTCCTAATTGAAAGTGTCCGAAGGCATCGTCTGGAAATTGTTTAACGAATTTGCGAAAATTTTCCTCTGCACCTGCTAAGTCTCCCTGATTAAATAAAGCATTGGCTTGTTGCAGCATCTGCGATCGCTGTGATGAACCTGTGTCTGAAAACTGTGCTAGTTTTTGTGGTTGTCTCTGTGGATACTGTTCAGACGAATCCAAAGAAACTTTTGCAGGAACTGCTAACACTAATGGTGATATCCCCATTACAGTGATAATACTCAGCGTCATGCCGCTAAAAGATTGAACAACTGCTGATTTCAGTTTGCGCTTTACTTTCATCGCTCTGAATGCCTCAATAATGTTCTATTCTTATAATAATGTGAGGATGCATTAGTAAGTCTGCAATGCACTAAAAAGTTTGTCAATACGCTAACTGCACGGTGTAATTAAAATTTTAGGTACGGGCGATCGCGCCTATTTCTTTTATAAGAATAAATTTGTATGTGTATACTTATGTATTAGTTAAGTAAACAACGGTAAGAGATTCTGCCCGTCTTCCAATATACCAAGGTGCTGTAGTTTTCATTGTTTTATCTCCAGTCTCGATCGGCAAATTTAGAAACTAACTGATTAGTATGCTATCTACTCCAAAAATCATCAACTTCCTGAAAATAGGGCCAGCATGAGAGTGAAATTCCGTCATTAATACTATAAAAATTGCTTCACCTCTTTGCCCCAGTGCATCTTTCATTTATAGACCTATTTTAATTGACCCTGTTTAGCTAAGGGCAGGCTGTTTTGCCTACCCTACATACAGTATTAAGAATTGCTTTGTGTTAGTTTGTCCTTAACAGATTCCTATTTTGGGAAATTTGCATTACTTACGCCCCTTCCCGCAATTTATCTAATACGCTTCTATCTTCTAATGTGGAAGTATCACCGGATACCTCTTGCCCAGCAGCCAGATTCCGTAATAAGCGCCGCATAATCTTACCCGATCGCGTTTTTGGCAAAGCATCTGTAAAACGAATTTCTCCCGGACGAGCGATCGCACCAATTTCTTTAACAACGTGCTGCTTGAGTTCTTTACTCAGTTCTTCACTTCCCTGATAAGTACCTTCTAAAGTCACAAAAGCAACTACTTCTTCACCTTTGAGTTCATCAGGTTTACCAACTACTGCCGCTTCTGCAACGGCTGGGTGAGAAACTAAAGCAGATTCTACTTCCATTGTACTGAGTCGGTGTCCTGATACATTCAGTACGTCATCCACACGACCCATTACCCAGAAGTAACCGTCTTCATCTTGCCTCGCGCCATCACCAGCAAAATAAGTATAGTTCCCATCTTGGGGCGGAATGTGTTCCCAGTAGGTGCGACGGAAGCGTTCTGGATCGCCGTAGACTGTCCGCATCATTCCTGGCCAAGGGTGACGCACTGCTAGATAACCACCTTCGTTATTGGGTACGGTGTTTCCTTCTAAATCTACGACATCTGCAATAATTCCAGGGAAGGGAAGAGTTGCCGAACCCGGCTTAGTGGGGATTGCTCCTGGTAGCGGTGTAATCATGATACCGCCAGTTTCTGTTTGCCACCAAGTATCAACAATTGGACAGCGATCGCCACCAATTACTTTCTGATACCACATCCAAGCTTCTGGGTTAATTGGTTCGCCAACTGTTCCTAGCAAACGCAACGAAGACAAGTTTCGCGCATTGGGATGTTGTTCGCCCATCTTAATAAATGCCCGAATTGCCGTAGGTGCAGTATAAAAAATATTAACGCCGTATTTTTCAATTACATCCCAGAAACAACCAGGATTAGAAGCACGAGGCGCACCTTCATACATTACCGTTGTTGCACCGTTGGAAAGGGGACCGTAGACAATGTAACTGTGTCCTGTAATCCAACCTACATCGGCAGTACACCAATATACATCAGTGTCTTGCAGATCGAATATCCACTTGGTGGTGATATGGGTATACAAATTATAACCAGCAGTTGTATGCACCACGCCCTTCGGTTTGCCTGTGCTGCCAGAAGTGTAGAGAATAAACAGCATATCTTCGCTGTCCATCGGTTCGGCGGGACAATCTGCTGATACACCTTTTAGCAAATCATGCCACCAATGATCGCGTCCACCCAACTGCATATAAGTTTCTTGTCCAGTGCGCTTGACAACTAGGACATTTTCGACGCTGGGAACAGCACCATCGGCTAAGGCTTTATTTACCTGTTCCTTGAGAGGGACGATCGCACCTTTGCGCCAACCACCATCAGCCGTGATTACCAGTTTAGCTGTGGTATCAATCAACCGATCGCGCAAAGCTTCGGCACTAAAACCACCAAATACCACACTGTGGGGTGCGCCAATTCGGGCACAGGCTAACATAGCGATCGCAGCTTCGGGAATCATTGGCATATATATACCAACGCGATCGCCTTTTTTTACGCCCAGTTGCTTCAACACATTAGCAAACTGGCAAACTTCCCGGTGCAGTTGGGCGTAAGTTAGGGTACGGGAATCACCTGGTTCTCCTTCCCAAATCAATGCTGCTTTATTTTTGCGCCAAGTAGTGAGATGTCTGTCAAGGCAGTTGTAAGAAATATTCATCTTACCGCCAACGAACCACTTAGCAAAAGGTGGTTGCCAATCTAGCACGGTGTCCCATTTTTGGAACCATTCTAATTCTGTTTCAGCCAAATCTGCCCAAAATTGCTGCGGATCAGCTTTGGCTTTGTCATAGAGGCGCTGATAGTCTTCCAGACTTTTGATATGGGCGTTCTGTGAAAATTCCGAGCTAGGATGGAAGAGGCGATTCTCTTGTAGGATTGATTCTATAGTTGGTTGAGACATGGTTAGTTATAGTGCGATCGCTATTATTACTAAAAACTATTTTTAGCCCAGTTGTGCTAGACGGTATTTAGATTTTCGTTAAGCTAGGTAGAATTTGCCGAGTTATTCAGTTTACATCCATTTTCATCTACTAAAAACAAGCCCTCAAGAAATTTAAAGACGTTACATTGCAGCCTATCTACTGCGAATGTTGCAAAATTTAAGTAGTCTTGACAAGTAAAGCCTGAAATTATGACGCTCACTGTTGAAGCTAGCAGCTTATCTCTCAACGATGTTCATCGCTTTCTCAAATTAGAAAAGCTTTCCAATGGTTCATTTACAGATTTCTTAAGACTAAAACCACTCTCTGACTTTGAACAGCAGGATTTATTACGAATCAGAAACGACTTTGATCGTTATTTAAGTGCAGGTAAAATTTCTGAAGGGTTGGTTAAATTCTTAACGATCGCACCCTTAATGCGGCTCTCAGGATTCTACGATGTGCCGATTCGGTTGACAATGGAAGATAGTATTGCGATCGCAGTCGAAGATGAAGACAGAAAAATTACCGGACGGATGGATATTTTAGCAATCAACAGTCCTCAAAGTAATATTGCGCCGCCTTTTTGGGTTCTAGTGATTGAAACGAAAAATAGTGCGATCGAAGTGGGTGAGGGTTTACCTCAATTACTGACTTATGCTTTTAAAAGTTTAAATCAACAACCATCTGTTTGGGGAGTGGTAACTAACGGACTGCGTTATCAATTTGTTTATCTTAAACGTGAGCAGGAGCCAACTTATCAGTTAATGTCATTATTAAATTTGAATGAGTCTCCAGATGCGATTGAGTTATTGCAAGTTTTCAAAGCCATCTGTAAGTTACCAAATTTCCAGTAGAATTTATCTCTGATGGATGACCAAATATCATTTGCTGATTCGCATAATCAAATTATCGTGGACAGAGCGGTAGGATTATGCTTCTGGCAATTTGACGATTTACTACAGTTCTAACCAGCAAAAACCATAACATTTCCGTGTCCCAGGCTTTTTTGTAGTTTTGGGAACTCAGAAAAAAGACCACAAAAGTTGGGTAGTTTGGCAAGAAGACGGCAAATATCCAAACCTGATTGTGAAAATTTTGTCAAGTTCAACGGCAGCAGTCGATAGATAGCTTAAAAAAGCAATTTTACCAGAATACTCTCCCTACACCTGATTATTTCTGATTTGACCCTATAACAATGGAATTTCAAGGATTTCATTTAGTTGATGGGAAGTATCAAGAAATTCAACCTACCACTTATGGACATTTGTGGAGCCAGCAGTTAAAACTTTATTTGGGGGTTTATGAAGGTAAATTAAGATTCTTCACTGCTAGAAATGAATTGATACTATCATCAGAACAAATAGCTGAACAAGACAGTTTACGCGCCCAACAGGCAGAGCAAGAAATTACTCGACTGCGCGAGGTTTTACGTAAACAGGGCATCGACTTAGAGAACATTTAATTACATTAGGAAATTAATTAAGTCCATTTTCAAGTTAAGATTTAGTTATTGGTGTGTAAAAAAAGCATTATCTTCTGAAAGTAGGGCATCGTTTGCAAGCAAAAGACATTAAGGATAAGCTAAAGTCCCTTATCGAGCAAGCCTCCTCGATAGATCCCAATTTAGCGAGAAGATTAGCTGAAATCAATCGTTGGGTAAAAAATATTAAGCCAGGTTCTCTGACTGCAAAACCTTTTGTCCTTGCATTTCTCCTAGAGGTGATTACGGATTCTACAATTTGGCTGATCGTCAAATCCCTACCTTCAGAAGAACAAAAAGCAAAATTTGAACAAATGACACCGATTGAAAGATATTGGTATGGTTATCTCTTTCCTAGATGGATTAATGCAAGTGACTCCAAATTTTATATTTGGAAACAAAAATTGATGGCAGGTGAATTTAATCAGGTAGATGATGATATCATTAAGTCAATAGCCCAAGATGTTGTTAGTCGAGAAGGTAGTTTTTGGCAGCGTTATATCGCCGACCTATCGATGGCAACAGACCTAATTGTTAGTAGTCGTAACAATCAACCACTTTGTATTCAAGTTACCAGTGTTTCTGAAGAACTTAATCACCAAAAGTACCAAGCTTGGCAAAATACACTGCGATCGTGGGAAATAGAGAGAGGATTGTTCTTGAGTTACAATCCCAAGGATAGTAATTTTGTCAACCAGTTAGTTAACGTGGCCCTGTATAACAGTGATTACCTTTCTGGTGGCAAATATTTAAAATTTTCGTGAATTTTCAGGAATTTCATATTCCAGATTTGTTTCTAGCCTACATACTTACGTGCTAATTACAGCTTTATATGGCTAATAAAAGAGAAACTCACTGCAACAATCAAGTAGATACATTTGCTGAAGCTTTAGCAACAGCGCGACAAATGCAGCAGAACTGGCTAACTTATGGGGTTGATTTTGTCAATATTTACGTTGAAGATGTGGAGGGAGACTGGCTAGAAACCTGGGGACATGACGAAATATTAGGTAATTTTCAATTAGATGCCATCAAAGAATTTTTGGTGAGTAATGATAATGTAGCTGTAAAGGTAAGAGAGCATTTAAAAGAGCGATCGCTGTTTGATTTCGCAGTAAAATTAGAAGAATCTTGGAGAATTTCCCAAACCAATGACAGGTTATCTGCTGTTAGAAATCTGTTAGCTGGTGAAGAAAATAGTATTAATACAGATTATCTCAGGTTATTGGATTTAGCAAGTACTCTGCTGGTAAAATTGGCAGAGATTTTGTGAAATTTGAAATTACAGCAGATTGCTTTGGATGCAATACATTTTGACCTCACTTTTATTCCTCTCTCCCAAAAGGAGGCAGGGTTTGAGGCTTGCTCCCCAACGCTCGCTCTTAATAGGTTGGGGGTTAAGTCTGTATTTCACACAATTGAGAACCGCTATATGTTCTACTGTATAAGGTCAGTTTGCAGCAACTAAAATCAAATAGTATTACTTATTTTCCAAAACGCTCCATTGCTGTTTGTACTTTCTCAACTTGTCTGGGTGCTTGCATTTCGTTAAAGAGTGCGAGCGCTTGCATAAAATTTTCTCTGCTCTTGTCAATTTCACCCATTTTTTGATGAGTCAATGCAAATTGATAGTAAGCCTCTGCTAAATTAGATTTCGCACCTATTTTATACAAAATTTCTACCGCTTCAGCATGATAAAAAAGCGCCTTAGTAAATTCTCCTTCTTCTCTATATAACCCAGCTAAACAACTTATAGCTTTAGCCTTAAGCTGAGTAAAGTTATTTTCGTCGGAAGTAGATATAGCTTTTTGGCAGAAATCAAAAGATTTTTTAATATCACCCAAGTTTTTGTAAGTTAAACATAGAGTTATTAAGCTATGCACAACTCCCCAAAAAGTCACTCTAGTGGATGAAGATATTGCAGAGAAGCCATCTTCAGCAATATAAACAGCATCTTCTCTAACGTTAGAAGATGATTTAACAAAAGCTAGGCAACACTGAGCATATGCCATATAATCGTCAAGATTGCTATCTTGTTTAGCCAAGTTACAAACCGACTTAAAACAATCTTCGGCTGCTTCCATCTCCAATAAATCAAGCTTGCAAAGCCCTGTATTGAAAACTACAGAAATTTTTATTACCTTGACATCTAAATTGTCTAATATTTCTTCTGACTTTTTATAGCAAGCTATAGCTTCTCGAATGCAACCGATAATTCGATATGTATAACCTAGTATATTGTAAAGTTTAATTAGTCTTTCTGGTGATTCTATATAGTCTATTATCCGACTAATTACAGAAAAATTTTTCTGGAGCAGTCCCAATTGGTAAAACGAGGAACCTAAAGGTAAACCTGTACCCCACTTTTTACCTCTTCCTTGCACAATTACATCACAAGCAAGCTCAAAATCACTAATTTCTACATAGTGATAATAAGCTTCTAAAGCGGTTAATGCATCTGTAATATTCTTGATGACTGTAACTCGTTGCGTCCAACCTTCTGCGGCTTTTCGATTTACTAATTCCCATTCTTCACTGACTAACCTTAATCTACTAATCGCTTCATCCTGAATTACCGGATGCAGCCAGTATTGTCCTTTTTTCGCTTCTATTAAAGACAAATCTTGCAAAGCTTTAATTACACGTCGGCGTTGTTGTTCTGGAACATCCCAAAGCAAACATAAAACTCCCTCAATAGGTACTGAAGGAATATCTTGATAGCGATAGCATCCTAAACGACACAGAAGGCGATAGGCTTCTAAGTCATTTTTTTCAAGACGCGTAAATTGACTGGCGACTAAATCTTTTAACTCTCTTTCTATTAATAAATATTTACAGTTTTCCTGCCAATAGGCGTGTATGTCACCATAAAAATATGTTAATATTGCTCCTCGGAGAATTTGCATTGCTTTGGCGTTACCTCCATAAGCTCTGCACATTTCACTGAGAATAGTACAATCACAATTGATATGGCATCTGCGGAAAAACTCTCGCCATGCTTCATCATCTAAACCTTCGAGTGGGTAGAGATTTATCTCTACGCTAGACTCCCGCAAACGCTCACGACTTGTCACTAAAGTAACTGAATGTACATCGGGATCTGCTAATACTCTCAATAGCTCAACATAAGGGCGAAGATATTTTAGGAATTTGCCATTTTGATCGAGAGCAGTTTCTAAATTATCGATAAACACCCCAATTTTAGTAGTTTGTTCTCGGAGTTTGCGTCGGAGTCGTTCTAAGCTGATACCAAAGTCACATCCCGGTTCTTTGTTAAAGTATCGCCGCAGCCATTCCTCAACTACACTCTCCACAGGGGTGATGTTTTGGATTTCTGTGGTGGCCATCCACAGTTCCAGAACAAAATCAAATCTTTGACTTTTAAAATATTTGCGTGCTAAGGTTGTTTTGCCAACACCACCTTCACCCTGGATGAGGATAACTTTTGCTCCTCCACTAATAAGGGTGTGGAGTTCGGATATTTGGCGATCGCGCCCCACGAAGTTAGAATCTAAATCTTGAGGTTTAGCGTCATTCGCCACTAAATTTGGAATTTCCGGGATTTTTTGCGATTGTTGAGTTGTTTTAAACCTCTCAACCACTCCTTGGAAGGTTGATTTTGAGACTTTCTCTCCTAGCACTTTTGACAGCAAATGCCAAAGTTCTGCACCAACTGCTTTTAAATGCGCTTCTGTATAACCACGGCTGTTGGCAATATCTTGGTAAGTCCGCTTTTCATCCTCCCACAAATGACGCAAGATAATCCTTTGAGTTTTATCTAAATGTTCTCCCGTCTTGAGAAAAACCAAGTTATCTACAAACTCTAAGGCTTCTTCTACACCCATTTGCTAACTTGATGTATCATTTGTAATTTATTATAACCATATTTTTACTACTTATTCCTACTTTGCATATTACAAAAATACTTTTTCCTACTCGGTAGTAAATTTACTTTATCCTACTGCAAACTATTTTGGACTGTATTATTCTTGTAATTAATACAGGCGAAGTTAAGTTAAGCGCCAATAAAAGGTGGTTGAGGAGAGATTTTACCAGCGTTACTACTGCAAGCTTAGTAAACCACAGATATTACTTGTTACTGTCCCATATTAATGACCAAAGAGGCAAGGGAGCAGGGAGCCAGAAGCAAGGGGGAGGATTTAAGATTCCCCCTGCAAAATGGAGAGGGTTTCTGAACAACTAAATTTATTTATCGGGTTCTCTCCCCTGCTCCCTACCCCTTTTCCTTTTTTGTTGACTCATGAAAGTGGTGTCTACTAAACAGGCAGTAGGTATTAACTAACTAGATTCTGTAGAGCATATTTACAGCTAAGTATGTAAGCCTTTACCCTACAGGAGGTTCAATGATGTTAGACAAAGCTTGTCATCATGATTGCAATCAAAATCAGTGCCCCTTTGCCCAAGATACACGTAATCCCAATAGATATGTTTGCCTCAAATGTGGTGTTGAGCGAGAAATAAATAAGTATTCCTCTGGTTTCGGCTCATTTTTGCTGCTGTTGTTAAGCTTGTTTATTTCGTTTCAACTATTAGTTACCTACGAAAGACGAAACGATCTACAAAGGCAACAACAGTCTTTGAATAACTCACCCAATCAGACAAATATTCACAACGTGTAAAACTAATCTTCAGACTGGGCAAGATTTCCCATAATCTCCTTTTTAAAAGGTAAATGGGAAATCAAAAAGAATATCCACTGCTAAAAAGCTAGTTATTTTCGTGAGTAAAATTATGGAAAAAAATCAAGATACGCTTTTATTTCGCTTTGCTTCTAAATCTTTGAAATATTTCTTACTGGTGCTGTTTGGCATTGCGATCGCCTACGTTCTATCCATTGGTTTAGGCATCTTACACATCATACCCATACTGGTGTACCTTTTACAACAACTTTTGCTTCCACTGGGAATCATCTTGTTGTGTTTAATTACAACAGTAGTCATTATTGAATCGCTGCGTTAACAATCTTGGGAGTAGGGAGTTATTTAATTTTGGATTTTAGATTTTAGATTAACCCCCTATCTTCATATAATCGCTTTGGGAAAGGAATTTGGAATTTGAGATTTCTCCTTCAATCCAAAATCCAAGTTGCGCTGGAAGCGCACCAAAGCTGCGACTCAAAATCTAAAATTAAATGGCTTCTAACTTATTTACTTACCGTAGTAAACCCTGGCATTCCGGTATCCTATATTTCGCAGATATTTATTCCATTCCTCTGCTGGGAATCGATCAGAGAACGGCCCTACGGCTACGTGTGGCCCTCTTGGTTGCGTCCTTTCGAGGACTGCGCCAGATTGTCCTAAATCTTGACCAAATCGGCCCAGATTCTGCCTAACTTCTGATGCGATCGCAGATAATTGGTCTAGAGTGGTCGGAATGATGACATAATACCTAGAAACTGGCCTAGTAGCACTTATATTATTGCGATCGTCTACAAAGCCTCTATTACCTACATCTATCTCTTGTCCGTTATCAAAGCTGATAATCCGGGCGCTATATATGCCTCGTGACTGTAGCTCATTTACCCGTTGTTGGGCGTTAGATACCCTGTTAAAAACACCTGACTGAATTACACTCCGTCCTTGGTACTGGCGAATGTAAGCACTGGGTTCAATTTGACGGATTGCTTGTAGCGTCTGGAAATCACTACCATCTACGTAAACTAAGTAGCGCTCAAAGTTCTGGTTATATTGACTAAACTGTGAAGGTTGAGAAGGCTGAAAGTTCTGCTCAAATTGATTGTTTTGTAATGGTTGAGGAGGCTGAAAATTCTGCTCAAATTGATTGTTTTGTAATGGTTGGGAGGGCTGAAAATCCTGCTCAAATTGACTTTCGTCCACTGGTTGTAACTGCGGTGATGGCTGTTGACCAAAGGGAATTATTGGCGGTGGCGGTAAAGTTTCACCTGCTTGTTGAGCCAATAGCACCTTGCTGTTGTAAATTTGTGCTTGTGCTGGAGTAGATTCGGGAATCAGCACGAACCATCCTCCCACTAATAAAGACAGAAGTCTGATAGTAGGCTTCCAACCCTCAGAACTTCGGCGCAGCATCTTAATTGGGATAAATTGACTTGGTATTCCTCTCGACATAGTAGTTAGAAAGTAGTCAAAGTATTTTTAGGCAATTTCCATCAAGAACTAATTAGTTCACCGTTGTAGCAACTACTATATAGCGTTAACGTGAAGTTAGCTCATCTACGTGGCAAAAAATACATCTGCAACTATTCTTATATGAATGCATTCCCATGCAGAACATGGGAACGAGGAAAATATTAACTACAATTTGGTGTCAGTAAGCTTTCAAACACAAAGTCTGCCAATTTTGTACCAGACACATAAGCTGCATCTGCATCCCATTGGAAATGAACACCAAAATAAACACGACTGCGCCCATTCTCTAAAGCTGCGGAAGAAAAGCTATTAAATTTTTGGAATATCTGACACAAAAAGACGCGCAACCTTTCCTAGAGAATGCCTACCCAGTTATGCCCAGTAATGACGGAGTTAAGAGCAATTTATATTTGCTTGCTGAAAAACCGAAATGCTTTAGTAGCAAGGCTTTGAAAGAGTGTGTGCTACAATTGGACAACCACGCAGCTATCGTGTCGTGCTTTGTATGAAAAAAGTCGTCGTTGGTCTTTCTGGTGGCGTTGACAGTTCCACCGCCGCAGCTATCCTGCACCATCAGGGCTATGAAGTTATTGGTTTGACTCTTTGGCTAATGAAAGGCAAAGGTCAATGTTGCTCTGAAGGTATGATCGACGCGGCTGATCTCTGTGAACAACTGGGCGTTCCCCATGAGGTTGTGGATATTCGAGATGTCTTTCAGACGCATATTGTCGATTACCTGGTGACTGGTTACAGTGCTGGGATCACACCTTTGCCTTGCTCTCAGTGTAATAAAACGGTAAAGTTTGGGCCAATGGTGCAGTATGCCCATGAACAATTGGGGTGCGATCGCATCGCCACCGGTCATTATGCCCGCATTAGCTATGACGAAGCAACTGGACGTTACCAATTATTAAGGGCTGTTGACCGCAACAAAGACCAATCATACTTCCTCTATGATTTGTCTCAAGATTTACTTGCAGCAACTATATTTCCTCTGGGCGAACTAGAAAAAACTGACACGCGCCGCATTGCAACTGAATACGGACTGAAAACTGCTGATAAGCCAGAAAGTCAAGACTTGTGTTTAGTGGAAAGTAACGGTTCCATGCGGGCATTTTTGGATAAATATTTAGCTCCCAAAACAGGCGATATTGTCGATGTATCAGGCAAAGTTTTAGGACAACATGATGGTGTCCATCACTACACGATTGGTCAGCGTAAAGGCTTAGGGATTGCTGCTGCTGAACCTCTGTATGTGATTGAATTAGATGCGGAAAATAATAAAGTAGTAGTAGGCGATCGCACCAAGGTAACTCAGCCAGAATGCACTGTCGGACGGGTAAATTGGGTTTCTATTGCTGAACCATCCACCCCAATTCATGCCGAAGTGCAAATTCGCTATCGTTCAACGCCTACACCAGTGACGGTGATTCCGTTAGAAAACTCCCGTGTGCGTTTGGTGTTTGATGAACCTCAATTCAGCATCACTCCTGGACAAGCGGCGGTGTGGTACGACGGGGAAAAAGTGTTAGGTGGCGGAATAATTGAACAGTTTAGTTGAATCTCACCACCATTTTGGTAAAGGCCAAAACTGCCTCTCCTTTTAACTTCAGATATGCAAAAGCTGCCCTGAGTTTTGGAGGGGTATTTTTATGTTTAAATTGGATAATAATGCCAGAAGAAGAGCCAATCACTGATCCGTTTTCATACAGCTATTAGAAGGCTATACATCAGCAGAGGCGGCAGAGATTCAACGCTATATGAAGCAATGGGATGCTGCTACCTATACCAGTGTTGCTCAGAGTATCTTAGATCATTCTGCTAGAAAAGGAATTGAACCCTTAAAATATCTACGCAAAGCTCATAACTTTAATAAAAAAGGAGCGATTCGAGTTCCGAAAACTGGATATCGAGGCGATAGTTCAGCTATATACGGTTCCTACTTGCCAAGCTCGTTCAACTATAGCGGTAATAATTTTAGTTAGAGGGATATTTGGAAAGTTAGGACTGTGATCAGATTCAATGTAATGTCCATCCCTGAGTAAATAAATCCTCAGCTTTTTACTATCGTAAATCCATAGTTCTGGAACAGCGATCGCTTCATAAGCATCAAGAGTTGTTTTTGATGTCACATCTGTTTCAATTGCCAAATCAGGAGGCGGATCATCGGGTTCGAGTTTGCGACGACCGATCATTCTTTGGTAATTCTGGATGTAGAAACAAGCATCTGGTTCTACCCCCGCCGTATTTTCCCGCTTGAAGGTGGTTGAACCGAAGGGTTCATAACTTTTTTCGGCGATCTTCAGCAAGATTTTTACAATATCCGAAATTAAGTCCTTTGATTTTTCGTGTTCGGGTAGAGGAACCATAATTTCTAACGTAGACTTGCTGTAAGCAACTCGTAGCGATCGCTTTTCCCCCAGTTCTTGCAAAATAGACTCAAATTCCTCCCAAGTGATATCCTGGATATTCACTGTACTACCAGGTGTTAGCCGCATTTGACTAACAGGTTTAACAATGGGGGATACAGCAGTCATAAGCATTTTCCTTATAAAGGAACTATTCTGAAACTTGAGTCTGGATTAGCTTTAGCGTAACCTAATCAGATCGCTTACAGGCTAGTTGCAAAAATTTTCCTCCATCTCTAAACTCTTTTTTTTCTCTACGTACCAGCATTTGATAAGTTAGTACATAATCTGAAACAATAACAGTTAATACAACGAGGGGATTACGTTGAGTCAAAATCCAGATGCTATAGCTCCTCATGGTGGACAGTTGGTTAACCGTATAGCCACACCAGAACAAAGAGCAGAGTTTCTCTCAAAAGCTGACTTTTTGCCGCGAGTGCAACTAGACGATCGCGCCGTTTCTGATCTAGAAATGATTGCGATCGGTGCTTTCAGTCCACTCACGGGTTTTATGAACCAGGAAGACTATGATCGCACTGTTACAGAAATGCGACTAGCTAACGGTCTTGTGTGGTCAATACCGATTACACTATCGGTCAGCGAAGAAGTAGCTTCCCCCTTAAAAGAAGGCGGCTTCATCCGTCTGGATAACTCCAGAGGTGAATTTATTGGGGTTTTGCAACTCACGCAAAAATATCACTACGACAAAACCCGCGAAGCCATTAATGTCTACCGCACTGATGATGTCAAACATCCAGGCGTACAAGTACTCTATAACCAAGGTACTGTACATCTGGCGGGTGATATTTGGCTATTGCAGCGCGAACCTCATCCCCAGTTTCCCACTTATCAAATCGATCCAGCTGCCTCACGGCAACTATTCAAAGACAAGGGTTGGAAAACCATCGTTGGCTTTCAAACTCGCAACCCCATTCACCGCGCCCATGAATATATTCAAAAGTGCGCTTTAGAAACTGTTGATGGTCTATTTTTGCACCCATTAGTCGGGGCGACAAAAGAAGATGATATTGCCGCCGATGTGCGGATGCGCTGCTATGAAATTTTGCTAGAACACTACTACCCCTTAGAACGGGTAACTTTGGCAATAAATCCAGCAGCAATGCGCTATGCTGGGCCTCGTGAGGCAATATTCCACGCTTTAGTCCGCAAAAACTACGGTTGTACTCACTTTATCGTCGGCCGGGATCACGCTGGTGTTGGTGACTATTACGGTACTTACGATGCTCAATACATCTTTGATGAATTTGCCCCAAGTGAATTAGGCATTGTGCCGATGAAATTTGAACACGCTTTCTACTGCACGCGCACTAAGCAGATGGCAACATCTAAAACTAGTCCCAGCAGGCCTGAAGAACGCATTCATTTATCGGGGACAAAAGTCCGAGAAATGCTGCGACGTGGTGAGTTACCTCCACCAGAATTTTCCCGTCCTGAAGTAGCGGCAGAGTTGGCGCGGGCAATGCGGATAGAAGTACCTGTTTAGGGCATGGGGTATGGGGCATGAGGCATTAGTTATGGTTTCTCACTCTGCTACCTCATCTTCCTTATCTCCAGATTTTGAACAACAAGCAAACAGTATCGACTGTAACTTTACAATACAGAGTTCAGCCCTGTAAGCTGCTAACTGATAGCTGAGGGCTGATAGCTAATTATGAAACGGCGCACGTTTTTACACAGAATTGGCTCAATACTCGCGGTATTGGGGGTAACTGAAGCTGAGTGGTTGACTTTGGGAAATCGCTATTATCAAGCTTTGGCACAACCCAGCCCGCGGAAATTGGCCTTGTTGATAGGTATTAACCAATACCCAAAAATTTCAGCCCTCAGTGGTTGTCTGACAGATGTAGAACTACAAAGAGAACTTTTGATTCACCGCTTTGGCTTCCAAAGGTCAGATATTTTAACTTTAACTGAGGAACAAGCTAGCAGGGGATTCATTGAAGCGGCTTTTTTGGATCACTTGGGTAAGCAAGCTAAACCTGGTGATCTGGTCGTCTTCCATTTTAGTGGTTATGGCAGCCGTGTCAAATTGGAAACATCGCCAGATAGAATACAAAACGCTCTGGTGACAGCTAATGAAAGTCAAAATTCACAAATAGTCAACTATATATTAGAAGAAACTCTACTGCTATTATTGCGATCGCTGCCCACAGACCGAGTCACAGCAGTATTAGATACTAGCTATTATGCTCCTAGCGCAGTAATAGGATTAAAAATTCGCGCCCTTCAGGAGTCAGTAGCAAAGCTAGCAGCAGAGGAGCTCGACTTTCTCAAACAACTTAAAACTCAGAAGTTATCCAGCACTGCAATTGTTTTAGCAGCTACCTCAGAGCCAAAGCAGCCTGCGAGAGAAAGACTCTTTTCTGGTTTTAGTGCTGGGTTATTTACCTATGCCTTGACGCAGTATTTGTGGGAATTCACCCCTGCTACCACAATTCAAGTCGCCCTCTCTCATGTGGAAAATTCCCTATACAAATTGGGAAATAAACAGCAACCAGCGTTATTAAGTAGTCAAAAAAATCCAGATATAACCTCTCTACTGCCAGAAAGTATCATTGGTGCAGAAGGTGTGGTGAGTGCTATTGAAGAAGACGGTAAAACAGTGCATCTGTGGTTGGCAGGATTACCTCCACAAGTGCTGCTATACTACGGAGTGAATTCTCGATTCACCCTAGCAACAACAGAGCAATTAATATTGCGATCGCGCACTGGGTTAACAGCAAAAGCGCAAATTTCCAAAATTGAAGGTGCAAATCCCTTACAAATCGGGCAACTCGTCCAAGAAGCAGTCCGGGTTTTACCCCGAAATATTAATTTGACAATCGCTTTGGATACAGGATTGGAAAGGATTGAGCGGGTAGACGCTACAAGTGCCTTTGCTGGATTTTCCCATCTATCCACCGTAATAGCAGGAGAAAAACCAGCTGATTATCTATTTGCCAAGCTACAAGAAGTTCCCAGTAGTTATGGTCTATTTTCTCTTGGTGGCGAGCTAATTCCCAATACCACCGGGGAAGTAGGAGAAGCAGTAAAATTAACAGTGCAAAGGTTAGCGCCAAAATTATCAATCCTGTATGCAGCCAAATTATGGCGACTTACAGAAAATGAAGGTTCTTCCCGCTTGCCTCTCAAGGCAACCTTAGAAATAATTAGTGGCATCTCGCCTCGCGTCGTCATCCAGCGCGAAACAGTACGAACTTTCAAGACTGAAAACTCAATTAAAAAATCACTCCCTACTCCGATTGTGCATATCGGGAGTCGAATGCAATATCGAGTGGAAAACCAGAGCGATCGCCCAGTATATTTAATCTTGCTGGGATTAAACAATAATCATACAGCGATCGCCTTCTACCCTTGGGAAACCCCCACAGAAGCAAACACTGCGGACACCAAGCCCCTCCTTAAAGAAGTCGTTATTGCCCCAGGCGAAACCCTCACCCTACCCCAAACTAATGCTGCTTCCCAATGGGTGATTTCAGGGCCAGCTTCTGAGTGCGAACAACAATTGATTTTTAGTACTAACCCCTTTAGGGAAACTCTGGCCGCCTTGAGTACTGCTAAGTATTCCACAGCCGAACAACGGTCGATTGACCCATTGTTAAATCCCTTGGACGTTGCACAAGCCTTGCTACAAGACTTGCATAACGCTAACGCTCTCAAAACTGAGATGAATGGCACAGCAGCCGACTCATATATCTTGGATGTAAATAATTGGGCAAGTCTTAGCTTTAGTTTTCAAGTATCTTGACACTCCTACGGTTATTAAACTATCGCTGTTTGTTTGGGTTTTAACTTGGGCAAATCTGCCTTGTCTTTCTTCTATCAACTTTCTGGAAGTAGACACCACCCTTAAAACAACACTGTTCAATAATTTGGAAGAAGTAAATTCTTTCAAGGGAACACTTACAGGTTAGATTTTGCAGGCTGCAATCTCTCTGTCTTTTTACTGCTCTATTAAGTCCGCCTACGCTGACTAATACTAATTCACAAAAATTCTGATACATATAGATTTCTCGTAGGGGCATGGCAAAGACAAGCCCTTACCAGCGTATTTGTATCATTATTAAAGTGAAATGGTATAACTTCAAGATCATCTCCAGTAAAAAATTCTTTCTCTTAGCATAAGCTAGAGTTTTATACAACTTTAGTTGTACTACTATTGATTACCCTGAAGGTTCAACTTGAGTATTTAACTCATAAAGTATGAACTATA
The DNA here is from genome assembly GCA_019359215.1 of Nostoc indistinguendum CM1-VF10. Lineage (GTDB taxonomy): Bacteria > Cyanobacteriota > Cyanobacteriia > Cyanobacteriales > Nostocaceae > Nostoc > Nostoc indistinguendum. The sequence goes on from JAHHHS010000004.1 coordinate 155,359, forward strand.
AACCATAAAATATCTCAATTTAATTCAGTCGCCAGCAGGAGGAGATTCAGCACAATATTTTTTATAATTCCTAACAAAGCTTATAAACAACTCGGAAACAGCGTATGCCTCTTCATAAACTTGAACATTTTGACCCAAACTATCGAGAAACTTTTGGCGGAGACGACATGAAATCCCTGGATCTTTATACTGAGGGAGGAGACAGAGTTGGCTCAGTGGCTGATGTTTTAGTTGATGACGATGGACATTTCCGGTATTTAGTTATTGATACAAGCGTAGATTTTCTAGGAAAAAAAATATTACTACCAATTGGCCTTTCCCGGATCAATTATGCTGCAAGACGTGTCTATGTTGATGGATTAAGCAGGCAGCAAGTAGAAGGTTTAGTTGAGTACAAAGAAGACGCGTTCATCGATCATGATTACGAAGAAAGCGTACGTAGTGGATTTCGCTCTCCAAGCAGCGGTGTGACTTACGATCACAATACATACAATTACCAAACAGAACCAGCTTTATACGGGTTGAATGATCAAGATCATCAAACTTTTAGACTGTATGAAGAACGATTGGTTGCTAACAAACAGCGGATCAAAACTGGAGAAGTAACGGTTGGTAAACACATTGAAACAGAAACTGCAAGTGTTACCGTACCTATTCAAAAAGAGCGAGTTCTAATTGAGCGAGTTGTGCCAACAGAAGCAGGAAACGTTATAGATCCCAATGAGCTTAAGTTCCAAGAAGGGGAAGTAGCACGCATAGAAGTGTATGAAGAAACGCCTGAGATACGTAAAGAAGCCTTTGTGCGTGAAGAAATCCGAGTTAAGAAAGTAGTAGAACAGGACACTGTGGAAGCACAAGGAACTATTCGTCGAGAAGAGTTAGATGTGGATACTGAGGGTAATTTACAGGTGCAGGAACATGGTACCACTACACATGAAACTATTTAAGTAGTTGGTCAATAACTTTGTTTAGTATCTTTATCTGAAATAATCATGCAGGCAAAGTTAATTTTTATCTCTGCCTGTATTTTTGTATTAAACAACGAAATTCCTGATTTATCTAAAAAGACGGAAATTTAACCATTTTAAAAATTTACATATTGATAAAGGATGTGGAGGCGTGAAATTGCACTTTATATCACAATGTTTTCCTGTCTCTACTTAATCTTTGGCTATGCTATAAATTTGCTATAAGAAAATATCTATAACTTTTGATAATTAAACTTTTGAAATAGTTCATTCGCCAGAAAGAGGTAAATAAGTAATTAAATGGCTAATTTAGTTATTAGGAGATGGGAAGAAAATTTTTGAGGAAAATATCATGGTTCTTTACAAATTAGAAGATTTTGAGCCTAATTATCGTGAAACCTTTGAAGGTCGCGACATTAATGGCCTTGGCGTTTATACACAAGGAACTGATGAAAAGATTGGTACTGTTAGCGATGCTTTAGTGGATGAGGAAGGTCATTTCCGCTATCTAGTCGTTGACTTAGGTTTCTGGATTTTTGGTAAAAAGGTATTACTACCAATTGGTCGTGCCCGGATCGACTATAACGTTGATCGCGTTTACACAATTGGCTTGACTAGAGAGCAAGCAGAAGATTTACCTGAATTTAATGAGCGCCTAGCGCTTGATTACGACTATGAAGAACGGGTGCGTGGGGTATATCGCCAGCCCACAGATTACACACGTCCTTTAGAAGCATCAACACCTGTAGAAGCAACAATACCTGTAGATACAAGCTATCAACCAGCAGCGACTACACCAACTTACAATCGTGATACCTACAATTACGAACATGAGCCTTCTTTGTACGGGGTAAATGAGCAAGATCATCAAACTCTGAGATTGTATGAAGAACGGCTAATTGCCAGCAAACGTCGCCAAAAAACTGGAGAAGTAGCGATTGGCAAGCACGTTGAAACTGAGACTGCACGGGTTGCAGTGCCAATAGAAAGAGAGCGGGTTGTGATTGAGCGTGTAACTCCAGCAGATGCAGGTACCGCTGTTTCTGGGCGCGAAGCAGACTTCCGTGAAGGCGAAGTTGCTCGCGTAGAAATCCACGAAGAAACTCCTGAAATTCGCAAAGAAGCATTTTTGCGTGAAGAAGTCAGAGTTAGAAAAGTGGTCGAACAAGACACAGTTGAAACTCAAGAAACTGTGCGTCGTGAAGAGTTAGATGTGAATGCTGGTAATCTTCCGATTGAAGAACGCTAACTAACAGAGTCATTAGTTAGTAGCTAATGACTAATAATTAATTTAGTACAGTACAGGTGAGGCTGTTAGGTTAGCTTTGCCTGTGCTTACGATAGATAATGCAACTTTAAATTTTGGATTGCGGATATTGTCGTAAATATGGGTTAGATAAATACATCTGTCGCAAACATTTTCTAAATAGTATTTAGATGATCAATACGTTTAATTTAGTTAAGTAAAAAGTAACTCATAATTTGCATATGAATAGCCAACCGATGACAAAAAACATTGGACAGGCAAACTCCGACTCTGAGACTAGCACCTCATTAGCAGATTTAAGAAAGAAGGTGAAAGGTTTTGCTGTATTCGATCAGCAAGGTCAGCTAGTAGGAGTAGTTCATGACTTAGTTGTGGATGCTAATCGTCGATTAAACCTAGTTATATCTAACGAGGTGAATCAACAAACTCTAGAATATGGTCAGCAGTTGGCCGGGAAACATCCTTCTTTATTTCGGTTGCAGAGCCAGAAAATCAAAAAAATCGACAAACCGACTAAATCTGTTTTCATAGACTTAAACAAATCAGAAATTGAATATATGCCTGAATATTTAGAAACAGAAACACCAGGCGAACGCGTACTATCAGAAAACTCAACTGACCAACCAGTCGATTCTCAAACTACAAATAACACAGTTGAGCCAGTAAATTTAGAAGAGGTTACCGAAGAACAGATTATTCGTTTACTAGAAGAACGATTAGTTGTTGAAAGCAGTAAGCGTAAAATTGGTGAGGTGATTGTTCGCAAACAAGTCGAAATCCGGATGATACAAGTTCCTGTCCGGCGTGAGAAGTTGATTGTGGAACAAATTAGCCCAGAACAAAAACAACTTGCAGAAATTGATTTAGGGCAAGAAGAAATTTCTGGCATCGAATTAACCGATATAGAAAGACTTGAAGTTACCCATTTTAACAGTGGTTTAACCGTAAGCGGCGACTTTAGCTCACCTAAAACTGCTAGTTTATTATTAAATGCGATCGCACTAGAGCAAAATCACGGCTGCAACCAGGTGCGAGTGACCATTGTTGTTGAAGATGAGTCACACCAGAAAAAATATCAGGAGTGGTTTGACCGCTGTTCTAAAGGTCAACAACCAAACCCTGAAAAATGAGTTAGTTTCTCGCTGATTGTTAGGGTGGGCATCGCACACCCTAATTTTTTTTGCTGATTTAAGAAAAGAAAGTTGAAATTTCCGTTCCCTTAAGAGCGAGTGGAATGTCCATAAAGCAACTTAATTTACAATACTAAGCAGTTGCCGTTCTTTTGGCCACTTGCAATGAAATTTCAACTGAAGAGACTTTTACCGAAGAAAAAACAGCGCCTGATCCCACGTATTCAGATCCAAGTTCGAGATGGAAAGTTTGAGATTATGGGTATGGGTGCATGGCATTCCTACTGGCGCGATCCCTACCATCTGCTGCTGACGATTTCCTGGGCTGGATTTCTGACCTTAATTTGTAGTTTCTATATAACGATTAATATTCTATTTGCCCTAGCTTACTGGATAGGAGGAGATTGTATTGCCAACGCCCGACCTGGCTCTTTTTTAGATGTTTTTTTCTTTAGTGTGCAAACCCTAGCATCTATCGGCTATGGGGCAATGTATCCTAAAACAACTTACGCCAACATTGTTGTCACGATTGAAGCAATGATCGGTTTGATGGGAATTGCTGTGATGACGGGGCTAGCGTTTGCTCGATTCTCCCGACCCACAGCCCGCGTGCTTTTTAGCCGTGTTGCTGTAATTACACCTCATAATGCGATGCCGACTCTCATATTTCGCAGCGCTAATCAGCGTCGCAATATGATTCTGGAAGCACAGATGCGAGTCTACTTGATGCGCGACGAGGTAACCCTAGAAGGTCAGTTCATGCGTCGGTTCTACGATCTCAAACTCCTGAGCAGCCAAACACCTAGCTTCACCTTAAGCTGGTCAGTGATGCATATTATTGATGAGTTTAGCCCTCTATATGGGATGACACCAGAATCATTAACGCAGACAAATACTATGCTCATCATCTCTTTAAGTGGCATTGATGAAACGGTTGCACAGGTCGTCCATGCGCGTCATAGTTATGCTGCTAATGAAATTTTGTGGAACAATCAATTTGTTGATATCATCCACCACACACCCGATGGACATCGCTACATTGATTACAACCGCTTCCACGAGGTTTCACCTTTAAATGAAATGCTTTGAATGCCTAAAACTTACTCCAAATTCTGATTGAGTGGTGGTTGTAAGGGTTTAACGACAACCCGACCATTCTCAACTACAGTGCAACTTTTAACCATGCTTTTGCTGTAGTTAACTGGCACATCCTGGGACTGGTTTTGGTAGGAGACATTTTGCTGCTGTTGTTGGTTGAGGACGACAACACAACAAGGGCAGGAGGAGAAAGACATATAAAATATTTTGATCTCTATATCTATTATCGCTCTACTGATGCTGTTTGGCTGAAAAATTTGCTACTGATGTGTTTTGATAAGCCAGTGCTGATTTAAAGTGTATATGCGAAACTATGGCTGTAAGCAGTTGCTTTCTTGTGCTTGTAACCTGTTTGATATATCTAAACCAAGTAAACAGGAAAGCGGTTATAGATCCCGCCCCGCTTTCCTCCCTGCTCAAACTTGTCTGGCAGGGTTAGATAGTGGATTTTTCTAATGAAAAAATTTTTGAGATACCTGGGTTTAGGTTTGCTATCTACGTTTCTGACTGCAACTCCTGGATTGGGAGCTGAACGCATTAGCTTTTATTATCCTCCCTTCGGGGAGTTCTCGTTGTCTGTGGATTCGCTGGAAACTTTTGCGAAAGTTGGCAAAATCGATCAAGATTTTTCATTTTATGCTAGTCGTGCTACCCCACAACAACTCACTCAACTGCGGGATCTGCTCCAGCAAAGGTTCAATGTCACTCCTACTTTGGTGTCTCAGGTTACCTACTCACCTATAGGCGAACAAGTAATGCAACAGCTAGGAGAATTACTCCTCACTGAGTCTCGACAGAACGGCTTCTATGCCATACGTGCCTCTTTAATTTTGGCTGCTGCTGATCAAGAAGGTTTAACAGTTGTGAATTTGCTGCGGAAATTTCCTAGCAATACTATGCGGGTGAATTTCACAGAGGGGTTAAGAATAGTTGATAACTTGTCACAATTGCTCAGAAGAAGGGATGAAGTTGTTGCCTCTCTTCAAAAAGAAGCGATCGCTCAAGCAGCTAATTCAACCGTTGACTTCTCACAACAGCCAGATTTGCGATCGCCTGGAAAATTCCGCTGGCAGAAAAAAAACCTGGAGCTAAATGACTTTTCTCGCAATCGCCGTCTACCAGTAGATATTTATTTACCTGAAACTCAAAACTCTCTGTCGCCTCCCTTTCCCCTTATTGTCATTTCTCATGGCCTCGCCTCAGACCGCTCTCCCTTTGTCTACCTAGCTGAACATTTAGCATCTTATGGTTTTGCTGTTGCTGTACTGGAACACCCTGGTAGTAATGCCGAACGCATTCAACAATACTTTTCGGGTTTAGCAGGGCCGCCACAACCAGCGGAATTTATCAACCGACCTTTGGATATTAAGTATCTACTCAATGAACTCCAGCGACTGGAAAAACTTGATCCTACCCTCCAAGGAAAACTCAATTTTCAGCAAGTTGGGGCAATCGGCCATTCTTTTGGCGGTTATACTGTGTTGGCTCTAGCAGGAGCAAATATTAACTTTAACCAACTGCGCCAAGACTGTGATCCTATTACTTCATCCTTTAATTTGTCGCTCTTTTTGCAGTGCCAAGCAATTGAGTTATCCCCAACAATTTACCAACTCAAAGACGATCGCATCAAGGCCATTATGGCGATTAATCCGATTAACAGTTCAATCCTGGGTGAGGACGGAATTAGTCAAATTAAAGTACCTGTAATGTTGGTAGGAGCTAGTCAAGATATTTTCGCCCCACCTGTATTTGAGCAGATTCGCCCCTTTACCTGGCTTTCTGAATCCAATAAGTACCTAGCTTTGATCGAAAACGCTACTCACTTTTCAGCGATCGCAGAACCTACTTCTGAAAATAATGTTTTACCTGTGCCAGCTGCCTTGTTAGGCCCTGATCGGACTCCTGTTTATTCCTATCTCAACGCCCTCAGCGTAGCTTTTTTGGAAACCCATGTCCTCAACCGCGCTGAATACCGTTCCTATTTACAGCCATCCTACGCCACATATATTAGTCAAGAGCCACTTAATCTTAGTATTTTGCAGTCGTTGTCGGCAGATCAGTTCAATCAAATTTGGAATAGATCAACTGTCCAGTCAGTCAAACCATTAAATTTTCAACCTCCCTCTACCTCTACCATCCGTAAGAGATTTGGGGCTTCCAGATAAATCCAATTCGCAATTCGCTTTTTCGGCCATTCGCAATTAAACTCAGCCCGACACTAGGGGTGGGGTTTTTACTTACCTTGAGATACAAGGATTTTTTCTCTACGAGACGCTACCGCGAACGCGCCACTTGCGGGCGAGGTTTTGAACATGAAGCTTTTTTGATAAAAAAATATTTCATCCCTACGGGACGCTACATGTAGCTTGCTTCCCCAAAGGGGTACGTTTTAAGGGGAGGGGGGCAGGTGGTCACTGAGCGTCTTGCACTGAGCGTAGTCGTAAAGCCTGCGGCATAGCTACCCTTCGGGCGCAGCCTCTCCAAGAGTTGGGATCTGAAGTTTTACCAGCAGACCCAAGCAACCAAAACAAAACTCTGACCACACATAACGAGAAAACGTTGGTTGTAACGCAGTTTGTGAACTTTTGTAAAGAATTGGTTGGGTCTGCATAAAATTTAGAGATCAAACTGATAGCTCAACAGACGCTGTGCTGTCCAACTATCAGGGAGGATTTTATGGACTTCTGTCAGAGGTTGTTTGAAAAGTGTTTCGCTGTGATTTTAGGCAATTTTAGATCCCTCCTACAGCTTTTTAAGGGGGGAACCGGAATCACAATCCCCCTTTTTAAAGGGAGCCACTGCGGTCTTCTCCCAAGAGGAGACGCCAAGGGCGATAGCGCAGCGTTAGCGTTCGCGCAGCGTCTCGTAGAGAGGTACGAGCGTCTGGAGTTTCCCCAAATGGAGCAAATGGCGCGTGGATTTAGAGGGATTTAGAGCTTTTGATGCCGACAAGATGACTTTTCAAACATCCTCTAAAGAATTAATTGGCTCTGCATAAAACTTGTGCGCCCAAGGCAAAGGAAACAGGCATTAGCTTGACAATGATTGTAGGTGAAAGTTCAATATGAAAAAAGTGTTTGCATTAATTGAAAAAGAATCAGCCAAATCTGCTCAATTAGGCTCCGAGAAGTAGGCTACAGTCGGGTTTTAAATCCCCTTATGTAACTCTCTTCTCTACGAGATACTGCGCGAACAATGCGTGAATTTGGAATTTAGTAATTGTTGTGGTAGTTCTCAATGGCGTGGAATATAGTAAGGAGCCTACAAATCTGTTAGCAGCCTTGCTTTTCTCAGAATAAATGTTAGTAAGGTTTCTTTTTTGGAAATGATTTCAGCTGTAACGTCCATCCCTGATTGAATAGGATAGGATTTATCGCCCCTTTTTAAATGATTTCTCTCTGCTTCAATTGTCACTTCATAGTAAGGCGCAATTGGAATGTTACTGTTCCCTTGAGATGTAATAGCATCAGCGGTTATGCCTCTAACAGCACCTTTGAGAATGCCATAATCTGGGTACGGATAAGCAGAAAGCCGCATTAGTACTTCCCCTTCTGAACATTTTGTTACTTCTGGAACTTTACACACCTGCACTTTACTAATATCTGAAGAGGCAACACGGGCTTTGACTACTAAAGGGGCATTTTTGGGAGCAATCTGAGCGATCGCATCCCCAGGGCGAACAACTTGTCCAGCATTTCTCAATTCCAATTTGAGGATAGTACCTGCCTCTGAGGTACGAATTACAGTTTTTTGTAATTCCGTGAAGACCCGTTTAAGTTCTTGTTGAGCGTTACTAATTTGGTTTTGAATCTCTATTTGACGCCTGATGAGTTCCTGTCTTTCTTTGTTCAATGCCGCTAGAGTAGATTCACCTCTTGTTACTTCTTGGGAAATGCGTTCTTGGGCGATCGCCACGTTAGCATTACTGGGATTGAGTCCAGCTTTAGTACGTTCCAATCTGGCAAGTGCAGCTTTTAAAGCTTGTTCTTTTTCTTTAATTTGGAGAATAGCGATCGCTCCTGTATTTCCTAGCTGTTGATATCGGTTCATTTCCTCCCTAGCTAATTCAGCAGCCGCTTCTGCTTCTTGCACTTCTGTCTGAGTTGTAATTCCTCTGTCTTTATAGTCCCGTTGGTTACGACCGAGGTCTGCTTTTGCAGATGTGATCGCCTGTCGCATTGCATTGGATTCAGCAGTGATTTGAGTTTCTAGAGCTTTTAATTGTGCATTAAACTGCGCTCGTTGTAACTCATTTTGTCGAATATTTCCGAGTATTTCTTCTTTTCTACTTTGTAATTGCGAGTTGTCGATGAGGGCGATCGTATCTCCTTTTTTCACAACTTGATTTTCTTTTACTTTGATATTTATGACTGTTCCCTCTGCTGTTGCTTGCACTAACCGGATTTCTCCGGTTGGGCGGACGGTAGCATTAGCTTTTACTATTACGTTGTATTGAAATACACTAGCAAGGCTGAGGGCGGCGCCAACACTTCCAATTAAAAATATTCCTCCCAACCTTGTCCATATACTGACTGAGGGAAGATATTCGTCTTTTTCGACTAGGCGGAGAAAGTCTGGCTGTGGGTCAATGAGCATAAACGTTAAAAAGCATTTTGTTTACGTAAATAATCTAGCAAAAAAACCTTCTTAGCGTTAGCGTGACGAGCAAGATTTAGGGATATCCAAAAAACAAAAGTTATTTTCACCTTCAAGAATATTTATTGCAAAATTATAGAAATTTTGCTGCTTTCGCCTTTCAGGGCAGAAGCAGCAGCTTTTGCTTTTATTGCTGATAAGTGCCTTAATCGGTATATAGTTAGTATGTAAATACAAGGTTTCTATACAGCTAAGTCTAAATAAGAATTAGGCGTTTTAGCACGAACATCAAATCTTTATAATTTTTATATAAAATTTCATCCTTTCTTTATTTATTTGCAAAAAACTGATATAATAAATAGAAGTTTTTTACAATCATTTCTCATCTATCAAAAATTAAGTGAATTTGCGTGGGTTAATATTAAATTAATTTATATTCATTTAATTTGTCCTTGTATATAAAATTTTAGTAAAGAAAATTTTTACGTAAATGTACTTACTCAAGAATGTAGAATTCCAGTTTTGAGTTTCGCTAAAGCCCTTAAGTATGGATTGTATAAAATTTATAATTATTATTACCAAAAGAATCTTTAATGCCTAGCATTTTCGTTGTTATCTCAGTAGTAGCTCTATATAATCTGAACTTATGTGAATTTTCTGAAAATACTTTTCCAAAAATATATCTTTGTAGTTCGCCATATTTATATGAATATGGATATTTACGCCTGCGATTGATTGATATTCAAAAAAAAATTTTTCAAAATTAAATTTGTATAAAGAAGAACTATGTAGTATATTTCTTGAAGAGGTGTAATACATATTTCTTAAAAAAATAATTACTTGACCTTTAGAGCAAGAGTCGTATAATACTTTTAGCGGGACAAAAAAGTAACTAAATATACTCTTTTCGTGTATATCTATTACTTTGAAGTGACGTTACTTTAACCTCAGCAATCAAGCGAGAACTAAGATCATGCAAAACACATTGTTTACAACATTAACCGCCACTGAAGAAGCAAACTTATCTGGTGGTAAAAAGTATAAGCACAAAAAAGAACACGAAAAAGAAGATCCCAAAAAAGACCCTAAAGCCCTCGTTAAATTAGACTTGAAACTTAACGTAGTTTCAATCGTACAAAATAATATCTCCATCGGTGACGTCGACAAGCTAAAACAAAGCAATGTTGCTGTTGTTGACCTTTAGTGCCAGGTAAAGAATAAGCGTAAAAACAGTAAAGACACGATTAACCGCGTCTTTACTGAGATCAAAGTCTCTTACTTAAAGAAACTAACCTGCTTCAACAGGGTAGTTTCATTTCAGGCAAGTGACGTTAATTTAACCTCAACAATCAAGCGAGAACTAAGATCATGCAAAACACATTGTTTACAACATTAACCGCCACTGAAGAAGCAAACTTATCTGGTGGTAAAAAGTATAAGCACAAAAAAGAACACGAAAAAGAAGATCCCAAAAAAGACCCTAAAGCCCTCGTTAAATTAGACTTGAAACTTAACGTAGTTTCAATCGTACAAAATAATATCTCCATCGGTGACGTCGACAAGCTAAAACAAAGCAATGTTGCTGTTGTTGACCTTTAGTGCCAGGTAAAGAATAAGCGTAAAAACAGTAAAGACACGATTAACCGCGTCTTTACTGAGATCAAAGTCTCTTACTTAAAGAAACTAACCTGCTTCAACAGGGTAGTTTCATTTCAGGCAAGTGACGTTACTTTAACCTCAACAATCAAGCGAGAACTAAGATTATGCAAAGCACATTGTTCACAACATTAACCGCCACTGAAGAAGCCAATTTGTCTGGTGGTAAGAGTTCAAATTATCATTCTTATAAGCCCAAAAAAGAAGAGCATAAAAAAGAAGAACCCAAAAAAGACCCTAAAGCCCTCGTTAAATTAGACCTAGCACTTAACGTAGTTTCAATCGTACAAAATAATGTCTCCGTTGGTGATGTAGGAAAGCTAACACAAAGCAATGTTGCTGTTGTTAGTCTTTAGTGCTTGGGAAAGAATAAACGTAAAAACAGTAAAGACACGATTAACCGCGTCTTTACTGAGATCAAAGTCTCTTATTTAAACAAACTAACCTGCTCCAACAGGGTAGTTTGATTTTAGGCAAGTGACGTTACTTTAACCTCAACAATCAAGCGAGAACTCAAATTATGCAAAGCACATTGTTCACCACATTAACCGCCACTGAAGAAGCTAATTTATCTGGTGGTAAAAAAGCTGAGAAACCCAGCAAATATGTTAAACCCAACGTTAAGTTGAATATCAAAGTTAACTTAGTTAAAATTGAACAAAATAATGTCTCCGTTGGTGATGCAGAAAAGCTAGAACAAAGCAATACTGCTGTTGTTCTTCTTGGTTCTTAGTACCAGGGAAAGAATAAACGTAAAAACAGTAAAGACACGATTAACCGCGTCTTTACTGAGATCAAAGTCTCTTATTTAAACAAACTAACCTGCTCCAACAGGGTAGTTTGATTTTAGGCAAGTGACGTTACT
>JAHHHS010000120.1 GCA_019359215.1 Nostoc indistinguendum CM1-VF10
GCTGAGAAACCCAGCAAATATGTTAAACCCAACGTTAAGTTGAATATCAAAGTTAACTTAGTTAAAATTGAACAAAATAATGTCTCCGTTGGTGATGCAGAAAAGCTAGAACAAAGCAATACTGCTGCTGTTGTTATTGGTTCTTAGTACCAGGGAAAGAATAAACGTAAAAACAGTAAAGGCACGATTAACCGTGTCTTTACTGAGATCAAAGTTTAAACAAGCTAACCTGCTCCAACAGGGTAGTTTAATTTCTGGAAAGACATTTAGCTTTGTTCGTTTATCTAAGTCATTCTAGCATTACGTTTATTCCTACCGCATACTTTTGTTGAACAAAGTTAACAAAGTCTATCAACAGTTCCTAATAGCCAACTGTTGATAGATTTACTTAAGACTTTTTTGAAAGATACTGCTCACCTTGAACACTCAAGTAGAGAACTAAGCTTTGCTATTGGAGAAATCGTTCATATCCATGTTTAATCACTCTCGGTAGAGTAAAATCTCAAACCTTTTTATACTTAGGGTCTTGCTTATTTTCCTTAGTATCGGGATTTTTATCAATATACGATCATTAAATCCCTAGTTACATCTGATTTTCGGCATTTAGCCCTAATTATTCTCATCCGCAAGTGATTAAAGAAGAATATTGAGCAAAATTTACTAGTTTGCAAAAACCAGCGAAAAAGATATAGCGATTTTGGTACCTGCTAGCTCTGGTTATCTTTCAGTTGATGCAGCTTTCCATCAAGTTGAAAATTCGTAATTAGCATAGCATCTGAGGTTAATTAGAATCATGAAAAGCACTCAAATCTTCCCAATGTTTACCTCCCTGACTGAAACTCAAGAAGTAACCCTGTGTGGTGGTGAAACCAAGGCGGTTTCTTATGTTTCTTATTCTTATACTCAAGTAATAAATGGGAAAAAAAGAGAAAAGAAACAAACTACAAAAGTTGTAAAAACGAAAACTACCAAAGGAAAAACTTCGGTGTCAGGAGTATTAAAGAGCCTGGGAATAGACCTATCTTCTCTACTAAAATTTGATTGGTAGTGATAAGTAAGCGGGCGTGAATAATTGAAGTTTTGTAGTAAGCGGCTCCAGCCGCTTACTACTAGGTAATTTAATTAATTTTACATTGCATAACATAGTTTGATTTTTTTGCTCAGTTACTTAGTAAAATTAAACTATTGGTCAAATTATTAACCACGCAGGGACAAAACCCTGCTATTTTTTTAAGTTTTTTTACGATGCTATTGGGTACTGGAGTGTGAAATGAAATACCAAGTTGTTACACAACATAGTGAAGAAGATTGTGGAGCTGCTTGTCTTGCTTCCGTTGCCAAACATTATCGCCGTAACTTTACACTAAATCGCATCCGGGAAGCGGTAGGGACTGGCCAACTTGGAACAACATTGTTGGGATTGAGGCGAGGAGCCGAGGCACTTGGTTTTAATGCACGTTCGGTCAGGGCATCAACAGAAATATTAGACCGAATGAACCAAGCGCCACTGCCAGCAATCATTCACTGGAAAGGTTATCACTGGGTTGTTTTGTATGGTCAGAAAGGCAAAAAATATGTAATTGCTGACCCAGCTTTTAACATCCGCTATGTCTCTAGAAAAGAATTAATAGAGGCTTGGTCAGATCAAGTCATGCTGTTACTAGAGCCAGATTCGGTTCGCTTTTATGCTCAACCGGATGAGAAAGTCAACGGTATTTGGCGCTTTGCGCGGCGTGCATTGCCTTATGGAGGCATAATATTCGAGGCTTTTCTTTGCGCTATAGTTATCGGTCTGCTTTCGTTAACGTCTCCTTTCCTGATTCAAATTCTAACGGATGATGTACTAGTTAGAGGTGATATCCAGCTTCTTGCTGGTGTAATTATTGCGGTTGTGGTGATGAATTTGGTGGCAAGTAGTCTGCAACTAGTTCAATCTAACCTGATTGCCAATTTTGCCCAACGGCTTGAGTTAGGGCTAGTTCTGGAATTTGCCAGGGCAATCCTGCGGTTACCTCTGGCTTACTATGAATCACGTCGCAGTGGCGAGATTGTTAGCAGATTACAAGATATTCAACAAATTAATCAGCTAGTTGCTCAAGCAGTTATCAGTCTGCCTAGCCAATTGTTTATCGGACTGATTTCTTTGGGTTTCATGGTGTTCTATAGCTGGAAACTCACCTTTGTTGCCGTCGTTGTTGCTATTGTCATGAGTTCATCTACGGTGGTTTTCTTGCCTACACTTCAACAAAAAATTAGAAGTATGTTGGTCTTAGACGCGGAAAACCAGGGCGTTCTTGTAGAAAGCTTTAAAGGAGCGCTGACACTCAAAAGTACTACTGCTGCTCCTCAATTTTGGGAAGAATTTCAGAACAGATTTGGTCGGCTCTCAAACATAACATTTCGCACAGTTCAGATCGGAATTATTAACAGCACCTTTTCTGGGTTAGTTTATGCTATTGGCAGCGTTACTTTGATCGGTTTCGGCAGCGTCCTAGTTATTGGTAAGGAACTCAGCATCGGTCAACTGCTGGCATTTAACGGGATGAATGGGAATTTTTTGGCATTAATCGGTACTGTGATTGGATTTATAGATGAATTCATGCGTGCCAAAACTGCCACGGAACGTTTAACAGAAGTTATCGATTCCACACCTGAAGCTCCAAGCGATAGTAATAAACCCTTTGCTAAAATCCCCAGTGATGCTGATATTACTTGCACAAAGCTAAATTTTCACTACGCTGGCAGACTAGAGCTATTGGAAGATTTTTCCCTCAGAATTCCTGGTGGTAAAGTTGTTGCCCTAATTGGTACATCCGGCTGTGGAAAAAGTTCTCTTGCGAAACTGATAGCCGGATTATATGCACCTAATTCTGGCAATATTCGCTTTGGAATGTACAATATGCAAGACCTAGCTCTTGATTGTTTGCGGCAACAAGTTGTTCTCGTTCCTCAAGACGCTCATTTTTGGAGTCGCACAATCATTGAAAACTTCCGCTTAGGTTCTCCTCACCTCACCTTCGATCAAATTGTCAAGGCTTGCCAAATTGCTGAGGCAGATGAGTTTATTAGTAGACTACCTGAAAAATATCAAACTGTATTAGGTGAATTTGGGTCAAATATTTCTGGTGGACAACGCCAAAGACTGGCTTTAGCAAGAGCTATTGTTAACGATCCACCAGTCCTAATTTTAGACGAATCAACTGCTGGGCTCGATCCAGTTAGTGAAGCTCAAGTTTTAGATCAATTGTTGTCCCACCGCAAAGATAAAACCACGATCCTGATTAGCCACCGTCCTAGAGTAATTAACCGTGCTGATTGGATTGTTTTTCTTAATCAAGGCAAGTTAGAAATTCAGGGGACAGTAGAAGATTTGCGTGCCCAACCAGGAAAGCATTTAGACTTTTTAAACCCTTAACTGCTCACAGTTTTAACTAGACCAATCTTATTTGATTTGTCAAAATTGAAAGCTTTAGAACCCCGATTTTTTAGAAAAATCGGGGTTCTTGTTGTTCATAAATGATTTAAGTTTGCTATACACCAAGCAATTCTCAAGCATTCCTTTGACAAACTCAAAGCTAAAGCCAAACAAGTTCACATTTTTTATAAAGCTTTGGTAAATAAATATACCGTTCTACTTTACATTAAAAACAATAATTCAACTCTCTTTCTTCTATTCTTTAAAAAATAGAAATGAGAAACCTTTATTTTAAATATGTAAGTAAATATACTTAGGTTTATGTGAACTGGCTTAATAAATGAGGTGTTGCAACAATAGACCAAAACCTATATGTCTTTTTTGTTTCTTAACTATGGCTGAGATATTACAATTTCCCGAAAGAGCGCTTAATTGTCAGGGAAGTAAGATATTTATACTGAGGTATTCATAAAAACTTATTTAATAAAATCTTTTCCATATATATACTTGTCGTTAATAAGTATTAAGAAATACTTATTAAAGAATATTGCAATACCTTGATTTAATTGCTAACGTGTGTATGACAACGATGCTGATGAGCGCTCGGATCTAGGAGAAGTAAAATCTATGAGCTATATACATTCAGCCAAGTCTGTTAGGTTTTAACAGGTTAAAAACGATAAATTTCTGCCTCGTATAGACAATTATGAGGGATTGCAGATTAACCAAGAAATATCTCGTTGCTAAAGGCTTAGTTTCAGTTTGATTTAAATTGCAATTGATTATTTGTCTTACCTTGTGCCGACAAGCGAGTAGCTCTTGATTGTGTGTATCGGCAATAACGAAGAGTTTGGTAAGACTTAAATTTTGGAGGATAAAACCAATGGAGATTCAAGGTAAAGTTGCCCTAATTACAGGAGCTTCGCGTGGGATTGGACGAGCGATCGCCCTCGAACTAGCGCAAATCGGCATCAAGCGACTGATATTGGTAGCACGCGATCGCCAAAAGTTAGTTGAGGTAGCTAACGAAATCGAGGCGATAGGAACAGAAACTGCGATCGTGGCATTAGATTTGACGCAGACAATTGAAGTGAATATCGCTGTTGCCCAACTATGGCGTAATTACGGACAGATTCACCTGCTGGTTAATTGTGCGGGAGTCGCATACCAAAGCTCGTTTTTGCAATCTAAAATGCCCCAAGTTCAAGAAGAAATTTCCGTGAACTTGTTAGGAATGTACAACCTCACGAGTCTAATAGCTAGACGTATGGCCAGCCAAAGACAAGGAACAATCGTCAATGTATCAAGTCTGATGGGGAAGGTGGCTGCACCGACGATGGCGACTTACTCAGCTACCAAGTTTGCCATCTTAGGATTTACCCAAGCCTTGCGCCAGGAACTAGCTGATTACAATATCCGAGTCATTGCATTACTGCCTTCCCTCACAGACACAGATATGGTGCGCGACTTAAAATTATTTCGCTGGGTGATCCCCATGACTCCACAGCAAGTGGCTAAAGCACTTGTCACCGGAATGCAAAACGATTCATCAGAAATTTTAGTCGGATGGCAAAGTCATTTAGCTGTATGGTGTCAACGCCTTGCCCCTTGGTTGCTAGAGCTAATTTTACGAATAGCAACTCCGCCAGCACCAACAAAACAACAGCCAAGTCAAAAACTGAAAAAGCTAATGCCGAAACTAAATTTTTGATGATTTCTGGTGTGTCTGCGCGTAAATTCTAGATTTTTTAGCGCATCACCTACCCTACTGGGGTCAATTGCCTTTAGCTAAAAGGTA
Organism: Nostoc indistinguendum CM1-VF10; assembly: GCA_019359215.1. Taxonomy (GTDB): domain Bacteria; phylum Cyanobacteriota; class Cyanobacteriia; order Cyanobacteriales; family Nostocaceae; genus Nostoc; species Nostoc indistinguendum. Next base: position 5,214 of record JAHHHS010000120.1, read on the forward strand.
AAAGCGGAAATACCCGATTAAATAAAACAGGTTGACCGTAATCAGCAGTCCTTTACCCCAGTAGGTTCGTGTAGAAGGAAATAGATAAATAGTTGCCCCTAGAACTAACAGGATTTCTACCAAAGCTGCGATTGCGCCATAATGATTTGAGTCCCAATAAGAAACAGGGCTGATAAAACGGTAATTACTGAAGGGAAAAAAGTGTCGGTGAGCGTCGTTGTTATGAACTGGTAAATCTAAAAGAGAATGTAGCACCATACTGACGAAGCCAATTTCAATCAACTGCCAACTCCAGATATGGGCAATCAATATTCCAAGCAACGCCAGTGGAATCGAATGAAACGTACTGACAATAAATAGCTTGCCAAAAAGGTTGATAATAGACTTCTGACCAAATCTGGCGTGTTGGCAGATGGTAAACAAACTTCATTAAGAAGTAGAACACAAAGATGGGAATATCTGGTAAGACTGCGCCGATAACAATTGCCGGACTTGCCTGAGTTTGCAGTTGTTGATTGAAAATCACCAAATTGAGAATAGCGTGACTTGGGGTATTCATTGTATATATGTTGAGTCAAGTCTTATTAAATACAAACGTAATTTTCTCGATTAACTCATATTGGAGCTACCAGAAATGCTGTCCTTCCCCACAACTCTTAGTAATTTACCCGAAATCATTGATGGCTTGCCGAATATTTCTGGTTGGGAAACAGAGCTTCTCTCTGTAGTTAACCACGATCAACCAGTATTTTTACCAACAACAAATATTCGCTTAGAAGACGTAAATGCGGTGTTTGCGATCGCCTTACACATGCACCAGCCAACTATACCTGCTGGAAATGGTGGTACACTCATCAGCAATCTGCAATATATGTTTGAACATCCTCATGAAGGGGATAACCACAATGCAGATCCTTTTGCATATTGTTATAGCCGCATGGGAGACTTGATCCCTGAACTCGTCAGCCAAGGGTGCAATCCCCGTGTGATGTTGGATTACTCAGGTAATCTTCTGTGGGGACTGCGGCAAATGGGACGCGGTGATGTTCTCGATAATCTCAAACGGATTACTTGCGATCGCACCTACCAACCTTATGTAGAATGGCTGGGTACAATGTGGGGTCATGCAGTTATTCCTTCCACACCCATAGCAGATATTAAATTACATATCGTTGCATGGCAACATCACTTTGCGGCAATTTTTGGCTGGGAAGCACTAGCGCGAGTTAAAGGATTTTCGCCCCCAGAAATGCACCTACCAAATCACCCTGATGCTCTCTTTGAATTTGTGAAAGCGCTGAAAGAATGTGGATATCGCTGGTTACTTGTTCAAGAACATTCTGTAGAAACAATTAGCGGTAAATCTCTTATCCACAAACATTTACCACATCGTTTAGTTGCCCGCAATTCTCAAGGCGAAACAACTAGTATTACAGCTTTAATTAAAACTCAAGGTTCAGATACTAAATTAGTCGCACAAATGCAGCCTTATTATGAAGCTAAAACATTATCCAAAGTCCAAATTGGTAGTGTTTTTGTGCCACCAATAGTTAGCCAAATTGGAGATGGTGAAAATGGCGGCGTGATGATGAATGAATTTCCGAGTGCGTTTAAACAAGCTTGGTGGGATATGGTAAATAACGGTGGAGGAAAATCAGGTGTTGTTGGGATGTGCGGTACAGAATATTTAGAATTCATCGAAGCTGCTGGATGCAAACCTGAAGATTATCCAACTTGTCAGCCAGTGGGACAATATCAGATTTGGGAGCGAGTTTCATTAGATAATTGTCAACCTGAAGCTGTAGAGAATGCCATTCAAGAATTAAAACAAATAAACTCTAATTTCCATCTAGATGGAGCTTCCTGGACAAATCATATCAGTTGGGTAAAAGGATATGAAAATGTGTTGTCTCCCATGTATCGATTAAGCAGTTTATTCCATCAAAAATTTGATCCATTACAGCAAATTGATTCAGAAGAATCTGTTACCAAACAATCTCATTACCGTAACGTTCTTCTACATAACCTTTTGCTGCAAACCAGTTGTTTTCGTTATTGGGGACAAGGCGCTTGGACTGATTATGCACGGGAAATTTATCAACGTGGCGAAAAGTTATTGCAGATGAATTGAACTGGTAGCTGAAATGAGTACCTGTGGGTATTCAAACTCAAAAAATACGCTTGCTTGGATTAAGGCTTGATCCTCCCTAATATCGTGTCCGCTTTGATTTATAAATCAAAGCGGATTTTTATAATTAAACTAAAGGCAATAAAATTTCAAATTTTGTACCTATACCAATTTGCGAATTGAAATTTAATTTTCCACCATGTCTTACTGTTATAATTCGATAACTTACTGCTAAACTAGTATTTTTACTATTTTTTGTTTCAAGCGCAAAAGACTCCATAATTTGCTGTTGCAATTCTTGAGACATTCCAGGCCCATTGTCAGCAATGCGAATTAATATCCAACGAGAATCTGGTGCATTTGGGTTGTTTGCTTCTTGCGAAATTACTTCTGTAGTAATCTCAATTCGGGGTTTTTGAACAGTTTTTGTATCTTCTATATGCAACTGCTGTCGCACTGCTTCATTGAGTAAAGTATCCACAACTTCGCTGAAAATATTCATCAAAACCTGGTTTATTTGTCCCATGAAGCAATAGACTGGAGGTAATTGACCATAGTATTTGACGATTTCAATTTCTCCTTGAAGACGACTATTAATTAATAAAATAATACTATCTATACAAGCGTGTAAATCTACTGGTTTGGGATAAAGCTCGTCGATATGGCAGAAGTTTTGTAAGCTGGTAACGAGTTTTTTTAATCTTTCTGCTCCGGTGCGGATACTAGCAAGCGATCGCGACATATCTTGTTCTAAAAAATCAAATTCAATCTCTTCTTTAATCTGATTAATTGCCTGGGAAGCTGATGGTAACTCTTGCTCGTAAGCCGCTATCAGCTTGAGTAAATCTTGGCTGTAGTTTGAAACATAAGTTATATTACCCCAAATAAAACCCACTGGGTCTAAAATTTCGTGCGCTACGCCGTCTACCAAACGTCCCAGATTTGCCATTTTATCATTTTGAATCATTTGGGCTTGGCTGCGTTCATACCGCACCAGATTGTCGATTCCTCGAATTTGCCAAGAAATAATATTCAATTCTTGTACATCTAACAATTTATAAGCACCAGATTCTGTTTCTACTACAATTGGTTCTGCTAAAAATTCTGGCGATCGCTTTAAGCTAAGTTGCATTGCAGTTAAAATCGATGTTGTATCAGCAAGCAGCAACATTGGTATCCGCGCATAGCTGTAGAGAACGGCTAATGGTTGCTGAACCAATAACTCTTGTCCATAGGGACGAATCAAAAATTCCAGCAGTCGCCGCCGCGAAATCATCCCAATGAACTTTCCTTGTTCTACCAAAATTACTCCTGGTAACAGAGGGTATTTTTCCAAAAAATTAGCCACTTCCATACCAGTGCGGTTGATTTCCACTGGGAAGTTGTACATTGGTAGTTCTTGGAGGGTTGAATCTAAATCGATATCGCGATCGCTACCAAGAGACACAAATGGCGGTGAGATTTGGCAACTGAATTCTTCTGACACTAGACACCCTGATTTTTACAAAGACAGGTAAACAATAAGTTAATATTTTACATTCTGCCACCGTCTAAATCCGGTTTCGATTGAGGTATTTAATCAAATTAGTACAGCTAGCTATTAATATCTGAGGCAGTTGTGGAGATAAGCTGTGTTTACGTTCGCGGGAGCCTGTCGCAGACAAACACTCTTCCTAGCTTGCTTCCCCCTAAGGGTACGAATACTCGCTAACACTTCACTATCGATATTGCCTTTTTTACCTTACACCCTAAAGTTGCTCAAGTGAAATCTAAACTTGGCTTTCACAATTACTGGCAAGAGCGATCGCAAGCTAAACTAAAAACAATCTTTACAAACAAGTGCAAAGGTAGCATTATGACCACTGCAACCAGAGCCGAGCAGGAATCCCAAAGAGCCGATTGCCTAACTGCCCAATTGCGCTCGCTCGACATTGAACCAGAAGCCTAATATTAAAAAGGGGTGGTGTAAAAGAGCCATCTGTGGCTTAATTTGTTTAGACACGAATTTTACTGCTACTAGGGTAATCACGATGACAAATAGACCTCCTTCTGAACCGGAGTCATCCCAAAGAACTGCCCTTGGCTTTGATGAGTTTATAGCCATTCTGGTTGCCTTCGCCACTATTGGAGCAATTCTTTTTTGGTCATTGTCCCGCAGGGATTCTAGCTGGAACTTCAACGGGGTGCTATCGCCTTCCTCTACTCCCTCTCCTAGTGTTCAACCAAATCAAGTATTGCCCTCTTCTACTCCCAAGGTAGAGCCAAATACAGCCCGCAACAACGTTTTGCCATCGTCTCCACCTGAGGCTGTTGTTGAACCTACGACACGTTCATTCCCGACTAACAGCACAACTTCTTCCCGCGCAGTGTTACCATCTGCTCAAGTAATCCCAACTCAATCCTCACAACTACAGACACCTGTACCCTCTTCAGCAGGACTTGAGTCATCAGTTACATTATCAGCATTGCCTTTAGTAACTCCAGCAAAACAAAAATCCACCATTCCGCCGCCAATTGCATTTAACGATGTACCCAATAACTTTTGGGGTCGGCGTTTTATAGATGTTCTTTCTTCCCGTGGTATTCTCAAGGGGTTTCCTGATTATTCTTTTAGACCAAATCAGCCTGTAAACCGCGCCGAATTTGCTGCTATACTGCAAAAAGCCTTTGACCAAGACCCAACTAAAACTGCGATCGCATTTCAAGATGTACCAACAAAATTCTGGGCAACTCCAGCAATTGACCAAGCCATAAGTGCCGGATTTCTCAAAGGCTACCCGAAAAAAACCTTTAAGCCCCAACAAAATATTTCACGAGTGCAAGTTTTAGTTGCCCTTGCTAGTGGGTTAAATTTGAAAGCACCTACTTCCCCAAATCAGGTTTTAAGTGTTTATAAAGATGCTAAAAATATTCCAACCTATGCTACCAGGAAAATAGCTGCTGCTACAGCCAATGGTTTGGTAGTTAACTATCCAAATTCACAAATTCTTGCTCCCAACAAAGTAGCTACTCGTGCTGAAGTAGCAGCAATGATTCATCAAGCTTTAGTAAAACGCGGCAAGTTGGAGGCAATTCCATCTCAAAACATTGTGCGTAGCCGTACCTTGTCTTCAGCATCTTCGCGCACCCCAAAACCGAACTTAAAAGGTAACTTGTCAGCAGAAAGCTCGTCTCAACAATAATTACTAATTTGTAGTAATTTTGAGAGAAGTCTGATCACCGACTTCCGGCGATCAGACTTCTGTGATTTTGAATTAGCTCGTACTCCTACACAGGAGGAAGCTAGGCGTAACGTCTTATAGAGAAGCGATAATTAGATATTAAGCTTCTGGAATTTCTTTACCAACCACTTGTGATTTAAGAGTGGTAATTTCACTACTTAACTCTTTCCTGGTTGAGGCTTTGAGTAAATAGCGGTAAACAAACCAGGCAGAGTAACCAATACCAATCAACTCAAAAGTAGGTGCTACCAAGGGGATATCATTCAAAGCATCTAATACTGCCAAGAGTACTTTAACCCCAACAATTGATCCCACAATTATACCAACAGTGATCAGGGGTTGCTTGTATTGATTAAAGAAACTTCCTAGATATTCTGGCAATGTTGCTAAAAAGCTAGAAATTTGCTCACCATATTTTTGCCATTCATCTTGAGACTGTGCGGGAGGTTGGAGTTTGGTGATGGTTCCCGTTTGGCTGTTGATCTCTGCCACTGTAGTATCTTTAGATGTGGTTTCGGTAAATTCTTGTTCTGGCATTTTAACTCCCGTAAATTTGACAGTTGAGTTTTTCTAATCTGGATAATTACAACAAAAAGGCTGTTGATTAGGTAATGCAGAAGTGCATTAGTACAATTGTGTAAAGGGCACAAAAGAGTTTTAGTGTCCTATAACTATAATTGCCTCATAATATCTACTGCATCAACTACAAGGTAGAAAGCCAGTAGGAGGATAGAACTAAGAAGACAGCAGAATGTACTATAGCCAGCTTTCTGAGTTCTTTTTGAATCAACTGGAATCCTCAGGTTGTGATTATCCCATTCCGTGTCATTCGCTCATAATCGTACTAAATTTAAGTACAATCATGCAAAAATCTATCCACCTCTCATTTATATAAGCCTAAAAGCCGATTTTAGCCGATATAAAGCTATCTTAAGCCGCATTCGTCAATTAACGCATTCGTATTGATATTAATATGTAATAAAGGTTTTTGTGTATTCACATAGACTAGACTGTAGAATTATTTTATGATATATGTGCCTATTTATTGGGACTCAGGCAGATAAGGGAGAAATAACCCATACTTCTTTACGAGAGGCTGCGCTCAAAGCGTAGCTATGCCGCAGGTTTTACGGCTACGCTCAAGCTTAGTACATACAAGTCAGTACAAGTGCCCTATGCCCAAGGAATATTAAAGCTTTTGTTTTTTTTCCTGATTGTATTAATTTTATAAGGAAGCAGTTAAGGTAGAGTAGTGGCATACTTGATGGCAAGAACTTATTGCTATCAACCAGATATTGAGGAAAGTGTTGTGGTAAGGAGAAGACAGTCTCAGATAGGTCTTTTAGTGTAGGAAATTATTCGTTACTGCTGAAAAAAAGTGAATCTATTCGCTGTCAGTAAGTGTACTTAGCAGCATTGCTATCAAAACTACTTATACTATATAAGGTTCTGTTAATTATCTAGTAAGTAATGATTTGCTATTGCTATAAAAGAAGATAATGTAAATGTTAATCACCAATTAAATTGTTTGTTTGCACAAGCTAAACTGATTTGGTGATTTTTGCGGGAAGGCTAGGAGGTTTAAGAAATGCCTTCTTCAAAAGCCAACCCTATCGACAGCAGTTCAGAAAGCAAAAAAGTGTCAGCCGAAGAGCCATCGACAGACGAACTCCCGACCATAGAATTTCCCTCACGAGGGAAACTCAAAGCCAGTTCTTGGCGCATCCATCAAAAAATTGGCTATGGGTATTTTGTAGCTATCGGAATTGGCTTTTTTGGCTCACTGACTGGGTTAGTGATCGCCAACTACTACCGGGGAAGGGAAGTCAGGCAATTCAATCAAGCCTATGAACAAGGGCAACTACTGAGTAATTATAAAGATGCGGTAGTAGGGGCGCAATTACATAGCTCTAACCTAGTTGCTGTATTGGAAAATCCACAACAGCTAGAAAGCAAAAAAGCCGATTTTCTGAAGAATGTTGAAAAAGCCAAGCAATTAGAATCAAAAATTGCCGGATTTATCGACAGTAAACCTAAAAGACTAGCAGCAACAAGTTCAACTTTACAGACGTTATTGCTGGATTACAAGAATAATTTAAAAGCTTATGTTGACCAAATAGAGGTCGTCTTAAAGGAAGTTGACTTCCCAAAAGTGCAGCCTCAGCAGATTTCCTCTGCCCGATCGCAGTTATTGATAATTATGCGTGGTCAAACAGCCGTGCGACTAGATCAGCTTTCTCAAAACTTGGCTAACATCCTGCAAACTGCTGAAGTTCAAGAGCAAGAAAGGCAAAAAGCAGTTGAGCAGGCAAAAGTAGTTGAGCGGTTCATCGTGATGATAAGTATGCTGGTTTCGGTGGCGATCGCAGCTATTGTAGCTTGGCGTACCAGTCGAGCGATCGCGGAACCGGTTATCACTGTCACCCAAGTAGCTGAACAAGTGGCGAGAAAACATAATTTTGATTTGCGAGCGCCCGTCACCACTGAAGATGAAATTGGACTACTCGCCAAATCTCTAAATCGTCTGATTGAGCGGGTATCTGAGCGAACAAAAGAACTACAACAAGCTAAAGAACTAGCGGAAGCTGCTAGCAAAGCAAAAAGCATATTTCTGGCCAATGTCAGTCACGAATTACGCACACCATTAAATGCTGTCATTGGCTTGAGCCAACTTTTAGAAGATGATGCTACCGATCTTGGTTTATCGGTAGACTTTATCACAGATTTAGAAACAATTAACTCTGCTGGTAAGCATCTATTGCACTTGATTAACGAAATCCTCGACTTGTCAAAAATTGAAGCCGGGAAAATGACCCTCTATCCTGAGACATTCGAGATTGCAACACTGATTCATAACGTCGTCCTCACAGTTAAACCAGCTATAGAAAAAAATGCCAATGTTTTAGAAGTGGATTTTGATGAACAACTTGGCACCATGTACGCCGATCAAACCAGGATGCGGCAGGTATTGTTAAACTTACTAAGCAACGCCAGTAAATTCACTACAAACGGCAAGGTGACGCTCACAGTCAAAAGAGACAAGGATGAATTACGACTGGATGCTCCTTTAGGTATGATTACTTTTACCGTTACCGACACAGGTATAGGTATGTCTACCCGTCAACAACAGCAGTTATTTCAACCTTTTACACAAGGAGATACCTCAACTACCAAAAAGTATGGAGGTACGGGACTGGGGTTAGCAATTAGCCGCCACTTTTGCCAGATGATGGGTGGTGAGATTATTGTCAAAAGTCAGCCGGGAGTTGGCTCTACTTTCAGCATTCGTCTGCCAATGACTGTACAGGATTGAATGGGGCATGGGGCATGGGGCATTGGGAAAGAGCAGGCAGGATAGCGCAGCGTAAAGCCTGCGGCATGGCTTGTCTGCGACACGCTACGCGAACGCTTAGAGCGAGTCCGCGTACCACTTCCCTACGGGACGCTACGCGAACGTGGAAGCAAGCTACGCGCAGCGTCTCCTAGAGAGCGTCGGCAGAAGTTCTTTATACTGCGTAGGTTTTGCCTGAAAAATCACTCTGGAGTAGGTTGGGTTGAGGAATGAAACCTACGCAGTATTGGGGTTAGGGTGGGGTAATACCAATTCTCAAAAATGAGGCAACAGATGTAAATCAGGAAAGTCTTGCTGCATCTAAGTTTCTTAATTGCGTTAGCGTAGCGGTAGCGAGTCCGCGTTCGCTTTTAGCGTCTCGTAGAGAGCGTCATTGCGAATTGCGTTAGCGCAGCGTTAGCGACGTAGGAGCGTCATTGCGAATTGCGAATTGGTATAAAACCTTGGTTAATCAGCTATTTCAGACTTCTGTGTACACCGTAGCCTTATTCTTGGGGTGGGGTTGTTCGGGTTTCATAAAGTAATCAAGCGGACAAGTCCATTCGTCCAGAACACAAGTCCATTCGTCCAGAACACAAGTCCATTCGTTCAGAACACGAGTCCATTCGTTCAGAACACAAGTCCATTCGTTCAGAACACGAGTCCATTCGTTCAGAACACAAGTCCATTCGTCCAGAACACAAGTCCATTCGTCCAGAACACAAGTCCATTCGTTCAGAACACAAGTCCATTCGTTGAGAAGACAAGTCCGTTCTCAACCATTTGTTCTCTAGTATCGTGTAATTACTGAGCTAACAATTCGATATCGTTACAGAAGATGTAGTAAGCGGCTATCGTTTGGATGCAATACATAATAGGGCACAGCATTGCTGTGCCCCTACAAATGGTCTGTATTCTAAGCTGTTACGCAAATAATATTGTACATTTACCTGATGACTGATAACTGATGACTGATGACTGAAAACCCGTCAACAGTCAACATTTAACGACATCAAAAGTGTTTATATAGTTTAGATGTGCATCAGCTTATGCAATTGAGAACCGCTATATGCAACTTAAATGCTCATTAGCTTATCAGTGAACAGCAAACAGTTTTTCAGTCGGGAATCAGAGTCTCCAACAATTTTTGAATTTTGAATTGTTTAATTGTTGGGAATCCTCTGCCGAATTAGGTAATAATAGTCACCCTCCCTGTATCCAAGTCATAACGACCCCCGACAATTTTCAATTTGCCCGATCGCACTTGCTCAGTTAAAAGCTTTGAGTGCTTCAACTGTTCAATTTGATATTGCACATTTGCCACCACAGCATTCTCAACCGCGTCACCCGGTTGACTCTTGACCTTTTCTACTGCTGGCTTAATTGCCTTCACAAAAGTACTAATATCACCGAGTAACGATTCATTTTGGACAGCAGCAGTTACAGCCCCACAACGCTCATGACCCATCACCATCAATAGCGGAGAAGCTAACAAGACAACCGCATATTCAATACTACCGATCGCTTCATGTGTGGCAATATTTCCGGCAATCCGAACATCGAAGATGTCTCCAATGCCCTGATCGAAAACAATTTCTGCGGGTACTCGTGAATCAGCACAACTAAGAATAGTTGCAAATGGATGTTGAACTTGAGCAACTTCCTTCAACCGCAGTGCAGATTGATCGGGGTATTGGGGTTGATGCTGAACAAATCGCTGATTCCCCTCTATCAGCTTTTGTAATGCTGCATCGGGACTGAGGGATTCAGGGGAAGTTGAGGGTATTTCCGCAGCTTTAGCCTGTTCCACCCGCCAAAGCAAATCGCTGGCGGATAGCATCATTCCAAATGCCCCAGTCATTCCTAACTTCAAAAAGTCACGACGTTCCATGAAATGCTTCATTGAATTTATAACTCTCTTACATTGACGCGACACATCTGACAGAGCGAATCTCCATCACATCCGAAACGTAGCAAGTACCTCCGAACTTATTAAGGAGTGGTTTGATATTTTCTACAACAGGCTTGAGTTGTTCTGGCATACAAAACGCAAGGATATAAACATTATCAAGCATGGTCATGTCTAAATCTTCTGTTGTTCCTTGTAATCCTTTACCAGCAACATTTCTAATTACGGCATGGTTATGTACACCAGACTTGTCTAAATTATCTAAAATTTTGGCAAGTTCAAAAGAGTTGGCGATAATTTCTATCTTTTTAACTACGTGCATATTATTACCTCCAGAATAGGTTAATTCCGTAGAGATATAACGGAATTCCCACAATAATATTGAATGGAAATGTCACCGCTAGAGCGGTAGAAACATACAGGCTGGGATTTGCTTCTGGAACAGTCATCCGCATAGCCGCCGGGACAGCGATGTAAGAAGCACTGGCACACAATACAGCGAATAAGAGCGAATCTCCACGAGGCATACCGATCAATTTGGCAATCACCAACCCAATGCCTGCATTGAGTATAGGAATTAGTATGGCAAATAAAATTAGGAAAACTCCGGTTTTTTGCAAGTCTTTAATTCTTCTCGCAGCGACTAGTCCCATGTCTAGTAAAAAGAAGGTGAGAACGCCATAAAACAACCCTTGAGTAAAAGGTTCTAATACGTGCCAACCGCGTTCTCCTGTCAAAACACCTATTAAAAGACTACCAACTAGTAGAAAAACTGAACTGTTAAGAAATGCTTCTTGCAAAACTTCCGGCCACGACAAGTCCCGCTTTCCATCGACGGTAAATATATTCACCAAAATTAAACCGACTATAATCGCTGGAGATTCCATCAGGGCAAGGGCTGCCACCATGTAACCATCAAAAGGAATTTCAAGCTCAGTTAAAAAAGCGCTAGCCGTGATGAAGGTGACGGCACTGATAGAACCGTAGGTTGCTGCGATCGCAGCCGCATCGTAAGTATCCAATTTCCATTTCAAGATAAAAAAGGTGTAAATTGGAACAACACAAGCCATCATCATTGCTGCCGCGAGTGTTAAAACCACTTCCTGAGTGATGCCGCTTTTGATTAGTTCTACGCCTCCTTTAAAACCAATAGCAAACAGCAGGTACAGCGAAAAGAGTTTGGGCATTGGTGCGGGAATTTCCAGATCAGACTTGACAAAAACAGCAGTCATGCCTAAAAAGAAAAACAGGATTGGCGGATTCAAAATATTGGATACAATTAAGCTAATATCCATATCCACCCCTCCTTGTATTGGTTAAACCTGAAATTAAAGAAATTTTTCATCTTTAAAAATTTAACGGTTGAATCATGATGTATCGTGTATTGCTACCCAATGTCAATTGGGTACTTAAGGAGTGAATAGTCCTATTGGTGACAATCCTCTCGGTTGGTATTACAGCGTTTTTCAAGCAAATAAACCACAAGCTAAGGAACATTGCGGTGTTCCTACGAAAATCTGTAGGGGCAATTTATGTAGACGCAAAGCGGCTTCCCGCAGGGTATTGTCCCTACTACTCTGTTGAGAACAAAGCAAGTGAGAGCTTGCCCAGTATTTTTATGATGTTTAATTCCCCGTCGCTGATTTTACGATAGAAAGCGCAGGAATAACTGATGGCTAACTTAATCTATGTAGAAAAATTAACGTACTGTCATGGCAATCATAAATTGCCACAATATAAACCTTGTCTAAATCCCAGTATTTTTTGATTTACAATAATTTGGTAAATCCCGCTTGCTCAAAATGACGGTCAGATGTAAAGGCTTGAGTAATCCCCTCCTGTGTCATCACCGCAAAGCTAATACAGTCAGTTAATCCCTAATCTTTATCAAGACGCTGGCTGTATAACATCCAACCTTCATCCAGCAACTTTTGGTCGAAAAGGATGATTTGACAGAGCATCTGCAACCTCCAATAGTAGAAATGTTGTCACCAAAGGCGTTTCTAAGCGCAGAAGTCATCCATTACCTCATTTGCCTGGTGATGAAGATTATCCCTAACATTAAGAAGGGCAATCCAGGCAGCTGTGTCTACAAAAACTTTTGTCAAGGTTATGATTCTCGCTTTGCCATTCCATAGAGATAATGGTCATGCTGGTGTGCCAAGTCGTCAATATCTGTATCAACTGCACAGTTTTTAATCAGCTGCCTCAGCTTATCCCAATCTGAGCCTTCTGGTGTTGCTGGGCCAGGTGTAGGGTTTTCTTCGACAAACACGATGATAACTGACTGCCCCTCATGCCCTTCAATTGGTTCATTAGGATGAACCACACCGTTTTGAAATATGCCTTTGACTGACAGCATAGCTTTTTCTTGCTTCTACATAAATCATGATAGAGTACCATTCTGGTTAAGAATATTCCTACACAATCTTTGTTGACCAAGTTTCGTTAAGATATTGAAGATATTGTAACCTGGGCAATAGCAACTCTCTATTGATGTGACGCCAGGCAATCGCTTTTTCACATCCATGACAACAACCATCGACTTTCTCAGTCACCTTAACCCCAGCCAACGTCAAGCTGTCGAACATTACTGCGGCCCGTTGCTAGTTGTTGCTGGCGCAGGTTCCGGTAAAACACGAGCGCTGACTTATCGCATTGCGAATCTGATTTTGCAACACCGTGTTGATCCAGAAAATATTCTGGCGGTTACTTTTACGAACAAAGCCGCACGGGAAATGAAAGACCGGATTCAACGGCTATTTGCTGAACAACTGGCTATGAAACAACACGGTCAGAGGTTGGATTTGTTGACAGAATATCAACAAACACAACTGCGATCGCAAGTTTACAAAGATACTATCAAAGACTTATGGTGTGGTACTTTCCACAGCCTATTTTCTCGTATTCTCCGTTTTGATATTGAAAAATATGTAGACGAAAAAGGACGGCGTTGGAATCGCAATTTTTCTATCTTTGATGAATCAGATGTGATGACTCTGATTAAAGAAATAGTCAATAAACAGTTAAATTTAGACGATAAAAAATTTGACGCTCGCTCTGTTCGCTACGCTATTAGTAACGCTAAAAACCAAGGTTTATCGCCCCAAGAATTTGAGCAAGATCAACCCAATTATCGCGGACGGGTAATTGCCCAAGTCTACAATTTATATCAAGATAAGTTAGCAGAAAACAACGCTCTTGACTTTGATGATCTAATTCTTGTACCTACTAGATTATTTCAGCAAAATGAGCAAGTATTAGGTTACTGGCATCGCAAGTTTTGCCATATCCTCGTAGATGAATATCAGGATACTAATCGTACTCAATATCAACTTATTCATTTATTGGTTACTAACGGCGAAACCAGGAAGAGCGAATGGGAATGGCAAAATCGCTCAGTTTTCGTTGTTGGCGATGCAGATCAATCAATTTACAGCTTTCGGATGGCAGATTTCACCATCTTACTGGGATTTCAGGAGGACTTTGGTGATGGTTTGGTAGATGATGACACCCGGACGATGGTTAAGCTTGAAGAAAACTATCGTTCTTGTGAAAACATTCTGCAAGCAGCTAATGAACTGATTGAAAATAACACCCAACGGATTGATAAAATCCTCAAACCGACGCGGGGGGCGGGTGAGCAGATTACTTGTCACAAAGCCGATGAAGAACTTGCAGAAGCGGCATTTGTGATTAATCAAATTAGCACTTTAGAACAGCAAAATCCAGAGTTGAACTGGGGTAGTTTTGCCATACTTTATCGGACAAATGCCCAATCTCGTCCCTTTGAAGAATTGTTGGTGAAATATCAAATTCCTTATACAGTTGTGGGAGGAATGAGATTTTACGATCGCAAAGAAATTAAAGATGTCATCGCGTATTTAAGAGCGATCGCTAACCCATCTGATACAGTCAGTTTATTACGAGTTATCAATACTCCCCGGCGGGGAATTGGCAAAACCACCATTGATGCTTTGATGAATGCCTCCCAGCAACTAGGGACAACTCTGTGGGAAATACTCAGCGACGAAACATCAGTTAATACATTAGCCGGACGGGCAACAAAAGCTGTAAATAGCTTTGCCGAAATGATTAGCCGTTGGCAAGGACAAATTGGCACGCTTCCCGTGACTGAGGTTTTGCAAGGAATACTAGAAGATTCTGGTTACGTTCAAGACTTGATGAGTCAAGGCACAGATGAAGCCACAGATCGAGTACAAAACGTCCAAGAACTTTACAACGCCGCACTGCAATTTCAAGAAGAAAACGAAGAGGTTTCCCTCCGAGACTTTTTGAATAGTGCCGCCCTCAGTTCCGATTTGGATAACTTAAAAGAAGGGCAAACAGCTGTTTCTTTGATGACTTTGCACGCTTCCAAAGGTTTAGAATTTCCTGTAGTATTTTTGGTGGGATTAGAACAAGGGCTATTTCCCGGCTACCGTTCGCTGGGCGATCCCGCATCTTTGGAAGAGGAACGCCGTTTGTGTTATGTGGGGATTACCCGCGCCCAAGAGAGGTTGTATTTATCACACGCGCGGGAACGGCGTTTGTATGGTTCTCGTGAACCCGCCATGCGATCGCAATTTCTCGACGAATTACCAGAAGAATTATTAACTACTCAACGTCTAAGTCGTCAAAGTTATACCAAAAGTGCCTCTACTCCTAATGGAAAGCAAGACTCAACCCAGAATTGGCAAGTAGGCGATAGAGTATTACATAAAACTTTTGGGCTTGGTGAAATCACTCATGTCTTCGGAACAGGTAATAAAATGTCTGTGGCAATTAAATTTGCCAGCTTGGGACAAAAAATTGTTGACCCTAGAGTAGCGCAGTTGCAACGAGTTTAAAGATAAACCCACAAGCCATAGATCCCCGACTTATTTTAAAAATCGGGGATCTTATCCCAATTTGAAAAAAGAATGCGACAGATGGGTAGGGGCACAACAATGCTGTGCTCTTACAAATAATTGATGTGTCGCAAACATTATTTGAATTGGTATTATTTTTCACATTTAAACTTCTTCAAAGTGTTCAACTGTGGGAAATGGCTCATAAAAATGATGCAGAGTTTTTTCCACCCTTGATATTTAGCAGAACTTCTAAATCCGACAGTATGAGATTCTAAAGTTTCCCATCTCACAAGTAATAAATATTTACTTTGTTCTTCTATACATCTATGCAATTCATGGGACAAATATCCATCCATTGAGGAAATAATTTTAGAAGCTTTTTTGAAAGAATCTTCAAAATCAGATTCTAGACCAGGTTTAACAGGAAGCATTACTGCCTCAATAATCATAAACTTTTGCGGTGATAATTAAGCTGATATTATTTAGTATAAATTAGATTCAATATCTACGATCGGTTACGCCTAGGCACACACTTTATTGAATTAAACCTATTTTTTTAGTAAATAGATAATCGCAGAACAAAACTCTTGATAATTTACTTCAGAATCAGGTCACTGAAGCCTAGAATCAATTCCTGTCTGCCTTTCTCTGTGATTGTGTTGATTATTTCTAATATTGGCTCAAGTGCTTTTGCACGTTAGAGGATGTTTGAAAAGTTGGGAGTTGAGTAAAAAAAGCTATCAGGGCATAAGCTGTAAATAAGTAGATACAGCACCATTGAGAGCAATGAGTAAAGCATACTCCAGTAACCTGACCCAAGACCA
>JAHHHS010000196.1 GCA_019359215.1 Nostoc indistinguendum CM1-VF10
AGCCTGGTTTTCTATTAATTCTCAATAAATTTTAATTATTGAGAATATAGTCTCTCTAGCTAAAAGCCTCTAACCCTTTTGAATACTCATTTTTAGCTGATTTTCTTACATCGAACTCAGGTACTGGGATTTAGCCTGACCTTACCAGCAACTCGTGCTGCTGTTGTTGACCTCTCCCCCACTTTTGTTGGTCTGGGACGTGCGGTTGTGGCTGCTGTTTTAGCAATGATTGTTTTGTGGGTAACTCGTCAACCTTTACCACACAGCAAATACTGGAGCAGCTTACTGGTAGTGATTGGTGGGGTAGTTTTAGGATTTCCATTGCTATCAGCTTGGGCAATGCAACAATTACCTGCAACTCATGGTGCAGTAGTAATTGGGCTGATTCCTTTAGCAACTGCTATTACTGCCACAATTAAAGGTAGAGAGCGCCCTTCGGCTCAGTTTTGGTTCGCTAGTGTTGTCGGTAGTACAACTGTTGTTTTGTTTGCTTTTACCTCTGGTACTGGTCAAATCCAAATGGCAGATTTAATTTTGTTAGGTGCAGTAGTTGCAGCTGCGATTGGCTATGCCCAAGGAGGACATTTAGCCCAGATTTTAGGCGGGTGGCAAGTAATTTGTTGGGCTTTAGTTATCGCATTGCCGATTTTGCTGATTCCTGTTAGCTACACAGTTTTTCAGCACTCATTAGTGGCTTCATGGAGTGCTTGGCTAGGTTTTAGTTATCTCAGCATTTTCAGCCAGTTCCTCGTCTTCTTTGCTTGGTATCACGGCATGGGCATCTCTGGTGTTGCCAGGGTTAGCCAGCTACAGCTACTACAACCGTTTTTGACAATTATCTTCTCTAGTTTATTGCTAGATGAACAAATTACACTACCAATGCTGGTAGCCTCTGGTATCGTCATTGTCAGTATCGCTTTAGGGAAAAAGCATTAATTAAACGACCAATTTAAAAAGTCATTAATTATACAGCAACTATCCTAATGCATAGTATCTGCTGAAAATCCCCTAACTAAACTGGGGAGCAGTTAAGTCCAATTATCAGAAAGTAGAATATCAAAGATGAAATCTATTATTACTCAGGCAACTAACCACACTGAAGCAACTGCGTCCTCTTTCCTACCGCAGGCATATTTGAAAGGACATTTTCTCCCCTTCGCTCAAGCTCAAATTTCGATTGCCACTCATGCACTTCATTATGGGACTGCTGTTTTTGGTGGAATTCGCGGATTGCCGACATCAAATAACTCTAATCGCATTTTACTATTCCGGTTAGACGCTCACTGTCAAAGGTTGAGCAATAGTGCTAAATACCTGAATTACTCTGTGACAAAAGATTTCTTAATATCGACTATTGTTGAATTTGTCCGCCGCAATCAACCCAGCACTCCTTTTTACCTTCGTCCATTGGTTTATACCTCTGGCTTAGGAATTGCACCTCGTCTACATGAGGTGGACAAAGATTTGTTGATTTATGGCTTATCAATGAGTGATTTTCTACCTCAAACAGGTATCCGTTGCCGGATTAGTTCTTGGTCTAGACAAGAAGATCGGAGTATACCTTTACGTGGTAAGATAACTGCTGCTTATATTACTTCTGCGCTTGCGAAAACAGAAGCTGTTGCTTCAGGTTTTGATGAAGCAATTTTGTTGAACTCTCAAGGTAAAGTTAGTGAAGCTTCAGCTATGAATTTATTTTTGGTTCGTGATGGTCAACTGATTACCCCTAGCCTCGATCAAGATATACTTGAAGGTATCACTCGCAATAGTATTCTAACTTTAGCCCATGATTTGGGCATTTCTGTGATTGAAAGACCAGTAGATAAATCTGAGTTATTTATAGCTGATGAAGTTTTTCTGTGCGGTACGGCTGCATATATTACCCCTGTTAACAGTATTGAAACTTCTTGCTTGCCCAAAGAACGTCCCATCACTACAAAGCTGCGTGATTACCTTCAATCAATATTTCAGGGTGACAATCCTCAGTACCATCACTGGATTACTGAGGTTCTTATAGAACCCATTTGACATCTAAGAAGGTGCTGCAAGCCTCTTAATCATCAGCCGAATAAAACAAAGATTAACCTTGGCAGTGGCATTAGCTAGAGTTCTCTCAAAGTTTTTAACGAGAATTTTGCATCTCGCAATCCTTGCATTTGAACGTTCTCTTCCCCCACCTCGCAGCAACCGGAACAAATCCAGACTGCCCTAATTCTTTCTTTTCTTGTTTTGATGGTTTTGGCGAAAGTTCAAACCTGATTTTCGTCATAATCTGGGGATAAACCTTTTCTAACTCCTCCCTCAGATATTCCGGATGATAACCTTGGTCTAGAAGAATGGTGATTTTGGGAATATTAACGGGCTTTGACTGAAAATAATCAATGTTTTTAGTCAACATCTCAATCAAACCCCTATCATCAGATACATTCCCTTTGGTGCAGTGAGTAAAGAAGGGAAATCCCAGGGTATCAACGGCTAGATGCCTTTTTATGCCATTGGTCGAGAAAGTAGAAACAATATCCCTTCGATTCAGCGCTGGCATTACAGGTGTTTTTTACCGCTTGAGAGTCGATGATGAGCAAGGTTGTCCATTTGGCTTTTTTTTCACCTGTTCGCGTACTTGAGCGTGTAAGATGCTCATCAGTTTGTCGAGTACTCCTTCAGCCCGCCACTGTTTGTAATGCCAGTATACCGTCGAATAGGGAGGCAAATCTTTGGGCAAGTCTTCCCAATTGCAGCCATTCTTGAGTTGATAGAAGATGCCATCCAAAATTTCTCGCTTTGTCCAGTTAGGTGGTCTCGTCTGCTTTTTGGGCGGCAATATAGTCGGCAGTAGGGGTTCGAGGATTCTCCACTCTTCGTCTGTGAGGCTGCTAGAGTATGGCATTACTACTTTATACAACTTTTGCGCTCACTTTACTTCAACACAGTAAAAGATGTCAAATGGGTTCTATATCGGATAGTTGATTGTCTTACATCAAAAACTTAAACTGCCCTTAACGTAAATAGCAAAAAGTTTGTATCGTAAACTTTACTGGCGGTGAAGGCATATTCAAAAACGCTACAACTACATTATTGTTCTCCCAAGAGGACACAGTTAATTTAGGAACAACTATTACTTTGAATGGCATGGCTTGACTCAATAGTGTTGCCTGTCTAGCATTGCCCAAAGTTCTTTTGCTCTCACCCAATTAGGCCGTAATTTACATCAAGTTTCACCAGCGAACGTTTCTGAAAATTGATTGAAAAGTGTAAAAAGCCAATATTATTGGTGATTGAAATTGAATTATACTGATGAGGGATTTTCAATGACAAATCTTGAACTTATTAAAGAACTTTACCGAGCTTTTCGAGAAAAAGATGACGATGCCTTTTTGAAAATCTGTACTCCTAATATTGAATGGATTCAAAACCCAGGATTCCCTGAAGGGAAAACTTATATAGGCGCACAAGCTGTAATTGAAGGAGTGTTTAAAGCTTTCAATAACGATTGGAAGTCATGGTCATTTGAAATTGAGCAATATCTCGATGCAGGAGAGGAAATGATTGTCATTGGTAGCTATGTAGGTTGCCATCGGGTATCTGGAAAGTCGTTTTGTTCTCCGGCGGCTCATGTGTACGATATTCATAATGGTAAGGTATGCCGATTCCGGCAATTCACAGATACTAAACTTATTTGGGATGCAATGGACTAAACCGCCACCAACCAATCGCACACCACAGACCTACACCCGTGGGCAAAGTTAACCCACACCTGCCACTGCCCCAGATACCCATTCCAGTAAGGCTCTCCGTCAGCAACGCCAATAGCCTCGCCAATTGTGGAGACTAGCTGTTGGTAAGCTACCCTTGGGACAAGAATCTGTCGCTAGAACGAGAAAAATAGTTCACGTAGACATGGATGCTTTTTACGCATCGGTGGAACAGAGGGACAACCCTAGTTCCCGAGGCAAACCGTTAGTCGTCGGTGGCAGTCCCAATCAGCGAGGCGTAGTTGCAGCAGCCAGTTATGAAGCCAGAAAATTTGGTATTCATTCTGCAATGCCTTCAATAACTGCGTTCGTCTTTGACGTTGCCGCAGGCATCGCTCGTTGCCCCGGACTGATATTTGTCAGACCGAGATTCGACGTTTACCGAGAGATTTCCACTTCAATCCACGCCATATTCAAACGCTATACTGATTTAGTGGAAGGAGTTGCACTAGATGAAGCATATTTGGACGTTACTGAGAACAAGCAAAATATTACCTACGCTTCTACTATCGCAAGACACATCAAAACTGCAATTTTCCAGGAAACTCAGTTGACAGCAACCGCAGGCGTGTCAATTAACAAGTTTCTTGCAAAAATGGCAAGGGAATAACCCTTTTGTATCATTGTTGGAAAACAATTATCGAAGCTAGATTCTGAAACTCCAAATTAATCAAGGTTTGAAGCTTTATTTTTTAATAGAAACTAAAATTTATAGCAAAAAACTGGGAAACAAAGCTTTAAAAGGCTTTCAGTGATTAGGTTCTCCCAGTCTGACATAAGAGGGATAAGTTTGATTTGACGATTTTTAGTACTAGAGCTACTAGAAAAATTTACATAACTAATAGTTATTTTTATCATCCATCTATAAGCCCAATTTAAATCTATCTTAATGCATATTTTAAAAAATCCTGAAAGCAAGTATGTTGTTAATAACAACGCTAAAGTGAGTCTTTTTAGTTTACAGAGTTTATCTAATAGCTTTAATTTATTAATTAATACTGTTATAAACAAATGAAAAATCAGAAACTTCAATATTCAATTTAGCAATTAAATTTAGTCTTAGCCTGATTTTTGCATTACCTTTTTATTTACTTATTGTAGTATAAAAGTAAATAAAGTGTAATCAGCAATAGATTCTGAGAATTCAGTAACCTTTAATTGGAATTTTAATATATTTAATAATCCGTAAGCCAAACGTAATTATTGCAGTGCAATAATTTAGTTAAGATTAAATTATCTGTAGCTATATTTTAAAATACTATACTCACTTGGATAAATTATTAATTTAAATTACTTAAAAAGAGTTAATCAAAATTATTCTGTAAAAATAATATTACTATTTTATGAATGAGGCAGACTTTAACAAACTAGTAACTACAAAAAAATGCCCATACGGGGACTTGTCTGAAGCTAACCTATCAGGAGTTGATTTATATAAAGCAAACTTATCGGGAGCCAATTTATGTAAGGCTGACTTGTCTAAAGCTAATCTATATAACGCTGATCTCTCTGGAGCTAATTTATTTGGAGCTAATTTGTGTCAAAGCAACTTAGTTAGTTGCGAAATGGAAGAGGCAAATTTTGAGGAAGCTAACCTTGAAGGAGCTAATTTATCTATGTCTAACTTAACAAAGGCTAATTTTCAGAAAGCTAGCCTCAAGCAAGCTTATCTTTTAGCTACTTGTCTTGACCACGTAGACTTACAAGGTGCTAATCTACAAAATGCTGATTTCCGTGAAGTTATTAGTAAAGAAGGGCTTAAATATGAAGAAATTGCTTTTAGCAAAGCGATTACAGCTTGAGGTACATTTGTAGTACTTAAATGCCGACTTCTGAAGCAAGTGCATGATATTGTTTACGCCAAGCATGAGGAGGTAAGCCATGATGTTGCCGAAACTGGCGGGACAAATGAGATACATCTTGGTAGCCTAATACTTTGGCAATTTGCTCTACTGTCTGCTCGTGATTTTGAAGTAACAATCGCGCTCCTAGCATCCGACGTTTAACGATCCAGTTGTTTACAGTTTCTCCTGTTTGCTTTGCGACTCTATTAGTTAAATAAGCAGGAGAGTAACCAAGCACTTGGGCTACATCACACAGACTAATTCCTTCATGATAATGGGCTTCTATAAACTCAAACATTGCTTTTAATTCTGGAGCGTTGGGAAAGATTGATGCTTCCTGGACAATTACTGAATTCTTCGTTGCAGACACGGAGTTAAAAGCTTTCTGAAATTTAGTAGCGCACCAGGATTGAAGAAAAGTCTGTCTCTGTAAGCGGATATTAATCGCTTTCAGTAGCTCGTCTAATGTTGATGGTTTGGTAATGTAGTCATCCGCTCCTAACTCCATAGCTTTGCGAATATTTGCTTTAGTCGTGCTGCCAGCAAGAAAAATAAAAGGAATATTTGCTGTTTGGGGATCTTGGCGTAAGGTATTTAGAACTGTATAACCATCAATATCAGGCATTGTAATATCGCAAATCACTAAGTCAGGTAAATGCTCTTGTATTTGTTTGATACCTAGAAGACCGCTTTGAACATCCATGACATCAAAACCTTTTGCTTTGAGTCCTTGGATGTAAAGATCCTTTGTAACACGATCATCTTCAATGACCAAAATTCTTTTTAACGGTTCGATATCATTTTTAGCTAACATAACTTGTAGTGGAAAAAATTACTGAGGGTTGTACCGACTTTTCAGTAGTGACAAGAAAAAATACCTCTGCTTTAATAAAAATTTTGAATAGAACTGCTATTAATCTAAGCATAAATATCTATTAATCACTAATTTTTAGAAAAACTTAAAACGGGTTAAATTGCATTTTAGAAGAACATAATTAAATGGTTCTCATTAAAAATATAACATTATTACCTAGAAAATATTTCTCTACCTTCAGAAGTAAAATTGACAACTTTATCAATACTCTAAAATAATACTAGTAATTCTTAAACTCTCTTGAAAGCTCATAAATAAACTTTAAACCAAACTTAAATTTATCCGCTTTTGAATATTTAAAATAAATTGTTAGAAAATTAATCAGGTTTTGGTTATTGATTAATACTGTATTCAACACTTAGCTTACAACATCTCAAACTATTATGTAATAATTTACGAAAAGATCCGACTTTTCCTACTTTTCCTACTTGGACTTATTTTATCCTTTGAATACCGCCACATACTCCCCACTGAAAACATAAAAGCCCCCGACTACCACAGCCACCGACAACAAACCCTTCTAGCTCCCAGTAGTCCTGCTTCCGAGAAAGCTGCGGGCTTGTTTTGGGTTCCGATTGCCATCTGTGCGATCGCATGAAGCATTATAAGTCCAAACCTAGACATAAAAGCTTCTAAAGGCTTTCATTAATTGGTTTCTCCCATGACAGAAGAGGATTAAGGTACAAGCTAGATGAAATTAATTGCTCAAGCGAGAAGCTATCAAGTGGGGGTGAGAAGAAGTATCCCTGTGCGTGTTGGTATTGTTTAATTTGAAGTTGGTTTAATTGTTCAATTGTTTCCACCCCCTCAGCAATAACAGTCACTATCTGCGTTATTCCTCTGTGGCTGCCAAGTAGGTAGGGTGTCAATACTTCTCGGGTTTTAGGGAAAAGGGGAATAGCCCTCTTTTGTCACTTTGGGAGAAGCCAATCGCTGAAAGCCTTTCGGAGCTTTACTTTTCAGATTTTAGCTACAAATTTTAGTTACTGTTAGAAAATAAAGGCTTAAAGCGTTATCAAATCAAAGTTTCAGAATTAAGCTTCGATTATTGTTTTCCGAGAGTGACAAAAGAGGGATAGGAAAGGGAAAAGAAAAAACCTTTAACCCTTACCCAATAACTTTTCCCCAAGCCCGATTCCGAGTTAAAAGTGCAAAACCCGAGAAGTATTGGGTAGGGTGTTATATTATTTTGCTCCCGGTAAAACTTCAAATAAAGCCGCAATAGCCACCCATGAGCGAGGGGTACCATGCCAAAGTTTTGGAAGAATGACTTGAGCAGCTTTAGCATCATCCCAACTAAGTAGTCCATACTTATTAACCCTTTGAGCAAAAGGAGCTAACGCTCCTTTCCAGGGCCAGTAGTTTAATAATGAGGAGTTAAATTGGTGATCTAAAAGTTCATGTCCCAGCAGGTGCAATCGAGGATGAGTTAATAAAACCCTTTGTTTATCAGCATTTGTAAATAGGAGATAATATTGCCGTTTAAAAATAGGACTAGGCAACCAATCAAGTAAATCCCAAGCCTGTTCTAATGAATGCAAGCGAAAGTTTTCCGAGTAATGAACATGAGGATTGCACCAAGAATCGATACTGCGAATTTCTGGTCTACAGGGAAAGCCAAGAGAATCAAAATAGTCACGCCAGTGGCAATTATTAACATATAAAATTTATCGTGTACTTAACCACATTCATTTTTTCCCTGTATTGAAGTGAACTACAAGCGATAAAGCAGTGAATTAAAGAAGAATGCTGAATTGACTAATTCAGTATTCTTGAGCGTAGGGGTTTTACTGTTTATACTTCTACGTTCAAGCAAGCTACATTCACGAGTTACACAGACATACAAGTAATAAAAATTCGCAATTCGCCATTAAGATTAAGCCAGATTTTACCTGGGTTTCCGGCGCAAGCATCTGTTGCTTAATAAGAAGCGAATGGTAGCTTGAGAATTTTGACTGCAAGGTTAGTTGCTATTAACTAACAACATATTACTGCTAAATTCATTAATCATTACTGAAAAATTCAGTCAGTAGGATTGTAATTTACTATCAACAAAGCTATAACTATTGATACATCTATCTAGAAAATGTCTCGGTATAGATAGATGACAAAAATCAAATTTTATGAATTACATATTAAGGGTTATTACTTCTACTCTCAAACATATTTTAACTTGATATTAGATAGATGCTAAGAATTTAACATATTAGCTAAGGATTTAAACGTAGAGTAAATAAGTCTAGAATCAACTCTAACCGATGCTCGAACTCAAGTTCAGCTTCAGCATATACGTCCCGAAAAATCGGACACAATTGTAAATGTATCGGACAGGCTTTGATGTTCCCCTGCTGGCACACGAGCAAGAGAGAGTTGATATTCTTGATAAGTGCGATGTATTGCAATACTTCTTGGTTAAGGCCAAAATTTATTTGTCCTATGTATATCAACTGAACAGATTAGAACAGGTAAGGAATTAATCGTTTCGTGCATTGCCTGTAAACTTCATACTCATCACCAAAGGTATCAAGTAGCATCTGTTCCTCCTGTCCAATTCGTGTTGCATACGCAATACTAAAGCCAATGAATCCTGATAGACCTGCAATCAAGTTGGAGAGCAAGAGTGCTTGTGCAATGCACAGTAGCAGAACAGAGGTGTACATAGGATGACGAATGTTTTGATACACACCACTGGTGGAGAGAGTGTGTCCGGCTCGGATTTGCAGTGTTGATGACCAATTTTGACCCAAATCGTGATGACTGCGCCAAAACAACCAAAGGGAAAGCGCAAGAATAGCAGTGCCTAATCCATTTGCCCAAATTGGTAGATGGTAGTTAGCAAAATTTAACCAAGGAGATAGAACATGAATCAAAGGAAGAAGCAGTATCCCAACCAATAGCAGAAGGCGGACTATCTTTTCCTGAAGGGTTTTTCGTTCATCAACAATTATGTTCTGTTTTTGTATTTGTTGATAAGGAATTCTAATCAGCAGCCAGAACACTATCCCCAACATGAAAATGCTCTTTGAGGCAAATGGATTCATCACTACTCCTTCAAGCTACTAAGCACTAACTAAATATTTAGCTAAAATCATATTTAAGTATTTGTTTGTTGCTCTAAGCAAGCTTCTAAATTATCTTAATTATTAGTCTTTTAAGAGATTATTTAATTATTAAACCTCTGTAAGCAATACTTTTCGGGTTTTGGGGAAAAGGTATTGGGGAAAGGTTTCATATTTACCTTTACCCCTTCCCCTTTAACCTTTTCCCAGACCAGAATGGCACGCTTGTTAAGCTGAAGGGTAGGCGGCGTAAGGATTGCAGGGGAGCAGGGAAGCAGGGGGGCAGAGGAGAATTTCTCTTGCTTCTGTCCGTATGCTTCTTCCTTCTTCTTTCTCCCCTGCTCCTTTGCTCCTCTGCACAAGAGCTGCCTCAACGATTTTCCCTTTTCAAGCGTGCCATTCTTCCCAGACCACAAGAGAGATTGTTGGATTTATCCGAAAAGTATTGCCTCTGTAAGGACGATGGTTTGGCTGAGTGCAAGTTGATTGATAGATTTTGGTTTGATTGACTCTTTTGTAGTACAAGTGTAATATTGTCCCATGCCCATGTCAGAATTATTAAGGGTATCAATTAACCCGTTCCCCTATTTAATTGGGCGACAGTTTCAAGGGTAAAAACTGCATTCGTACCATGCGTGAGATTTAAAATACACTTAATCCTGCTTTCGAGGCACACCAAATGACTTCACCCCGATACCCAGTTTTAAATATTGATGAGGTCGAAGAACAAAACTCCTCTGACGGTGTTTACTGGAGAGGATTTTACAAAAGTTTAACTCCCTGGATGGAAGCGAATGGCGGTGCAGTGTGTGTTAATTTTAGCCGTTTGCCGCCGGGGTGTGTGGGTTGCCCCTTCCACTATCACATGGTTGATGACGAGGTGTTCTACATCCTGTCAGGCACGGGCGTGCTTAGGTATGGAGACCAGCTCATTCCGATCCGCCCAGGTGACACCATCTCCTGTCCTGCCGGAAGTAGAATCGCACATCAAATTGCGAATACAGGAAACGAAGACCTTGTTTACCTTGGCATCGGCGCTAATAGCTCGAATGAAGTCTGTTGTTATCCCGATAGCAACAAGGTGATGGTTCGTTCACTAAAGACTGTCGGAACTTTAACGGAAACTGACTATATGAACGGCGAACCAGAATATCCGTTGATCCTGGATATGGCGAAGAAGTTGAGTAACGCACGAGAGTGAGTAGTTTAGTAGTAGGGGCGAATAAGGGAATGTGTTTGCCTTTCCAGCCAAGGTGAGGGTACAAAGAGATTGAGATGGCCTCGCCTCGGATTTCGCCACCGTAATATGAGGTGTAGACTATCATAATCGCCCCGTTCCAAGTCATAGTCACTCACCCGTGCGATGGAATTCTTAGGGGTAAAAACCTCGTCACCTCTTTCCGATATAGCAGGAGACATCCACTCGATGCTGTAGAACCAGAATCATTAATCATTTGAATGCCCTGGACAATACGAATCGGTGGGCCATCGCCATGAAACCGAAACTCGACCAATTCACCCAGGCGAAAAACGGGTTTTTCTTGGGGCAGCGATGGCTGCGCCAACGCCAAGGGCGAACGCAAGTTACCTGTACCAATAAGTTCACTACCCCAAACACTTATATTGTCATTGCAAGTATTGATTTCGTATTTCCAGCCTTGCGACGACCATTCGACACCACAGCAATAACCAAATGCTTTGACTCTCTTAACGTACACCCGTTCAAGAAAACTTACTAGCAACGGCGGAATATTTTTACCCCAAGATGGAGAAATGTACCAGCACTGTTCTAAGTTTAGTCCATCGGTTAGTCATACAGTCACTCCGAATAATTTGCTCTGTGCAGATATAAATAATTGAGTTGCAAAATTGGGAGGTACGGAATAGCCGATGATTGACCCCGCCGTAGCAGTCTCGTTGGGAAACTCGTACCAACCGGGAAATCCTTGCAAGATTGCAGCCCCTTTAATAGACAAAGACTTGACCGTACCATCCGGCAACCAGATATCAGCGAACTTACTACGGTTACAACCTTTGTGATCGGTGAAATGGGATCGCAGAATGGTATTAGCGGGCTGCGACCCTGGCTTGTACTTGGGTAACTTGCGTCCCCCAACCCGTTCAATCAACAGTGGTGTTGGCACATTCCCGGCTAAAAATTTTTCTAAAGCTTGTTGTTGTTTGAGGAGTAGTTGGGAATCGGTCATGGTGGGAATGAGATGCGCGATCGCCTCATACCAACCTATTGGTTTTCTGTGAGCGGGTATTGCAATGTGAAAACTCTTGCTTGCAATCAGGACTAACCGCCGCCGCGCCTGGGGCAGTCCAAAGTCAGCCATGTTGACCACGCTGTAATTGACCGAGTACCCGTCTTTTTCCAAAGCTGACAGGATAATACTGAAACTCTGACTGTTCTGATAGCGCGGCACATTTTCGAGCGTAAACACCCGTGGCTGTAACTGTCGGATAGCTTCAGCTACTGCGATCGCTGCACTCAAATCGTCAGCCGTTTCAATGCCTTTTCCCGCCTTAGCTGTGTGAGCTTGACTGAAGTTGGCGCACACTGGGGAGGCATGGAGGTAATCGGGGCGGCGGGGAAAACCTAGAAATCCTAACCGTGCTATTTCTTGGACTGTTAACTGGACGACTCTACACCCGTATTCACTGAAATTACGGTGATGAGTTTGTGCGATCGCCCTGCTCAAGTTTGGTTTTGTGGGGTCGAACTCCACTGCGATAACTGGACGAATCCCGGCTTGCACCATCCCCGCTTCAATCCCGCCGCCACCCGCGAAAAGTACTACAGCGATCGGTGCATCATCTGGAAGAACTGGTTTTAATTTTGTGTTATCAAAATTTTTGCAGACATCTAATTTTGGTGATGTCTTTTTGGATT
>JAHHHS010000197.1 GCA_019359215.1 Nostoc indistinguendum CM1-VF10
GAAAACTGGTACCAAATCCAGAGAAACTTGTCTCTTCAGGTCGCTCGTGATTTTATCTTAGAACACTTAAAACAGAAGTTGGACTTTGATACATATAATCATGATTTTGTCAATGCGTAAGTCCTAACACCGTTGGAATGTTCATCGCTTCCCCAATTGATGTTCTCTTTTATTGCCGAAAGCGTTGCCGATATAGGCGATTGCAGTGATGAGTGCTGTATTGGGAGACTGTCTTACTTTCCAGACATACTGTAAGTAAGAAATTTACAAGTTCGTAGTCTTATCGAGTCTCTTAAAGCCTAACCAGTAGGTTGCTCAATTAGTCACAAATTTATTAGATATTATACTAAGAAGCTCATCCATCATTGAGCTAGTACTCAAAAATAGTCACTCATTTTCGTAATTATTAATACTGTTCATACTTAGTTTTAATCGAAAACTATTGATAAATAATTTTTGTAGCAGCAAATGTCAAATGCTAAGAATTCCTTAACGCTGCGTCAGCCCAAAAGCGCCCAAATTAATATTAGTAATGTGCAAGAGAATGCATTTATTTTGTAGTACAAAAAATCGAGATAACCTTTAATGAACAACCCCTTACCGAAAAATGATACGAACATTTTAGTAATTGGAGCAGGAGTCAGTGGTCTAACAACTGCTATATGTCTGAGAGAGGCAGGTTTTAATGTTGTGATTGTTGCAGATCGTTTTGCCCCAGATTTAACCTCTATTGTGGCAGGTGCATTATGGGAATGGCCTCCAGCAGTCTGTGGTCGTCATGGATCTCCTAGATCACTGGAACGCTCTAAAGACTGGTGTATGACTACCTATAATAAATTCAAGAAAATACACACAGAGTTTGGTTCAGAAAAAACAGGGATTTATTTGAGGGATGGGTATTTCTATTTTAAGGATGTTTTGGAAAATCGACCTGCTGATCTAAGCAAAATGAATGAGTTGAAGGATAAAGTTGATGGATTTGAAAGAGGTTTACATATTGTCAAAAAAACGATTGATTTGAATTTTCAAGGAGGTATAAAAGATGCTTATAAACACATGGCTCCGATGACAAATACCGATGTTTACATGAATTGGCTACTTCAATATGTAAAGGATATTGGATGTGAGATTATCCAGGAGAAAATCACTGTCAATGTAGTTCAAAACGAACAGGAACTACTTAGCCGTTTTAATGCAAGGGCAATTGTTAATTGTGCTGGGCTAGGTTCAATAGCAACTACAGGGGATAGTTCCATGTATCCCGTGAGGGGCGCACTTATCAGGGTTAAAAATCTAGGGAAAGTTGTGAAGGATGCTCATTGCATTTCCCATGAAGAATCTTCTTTAAATGAGCAAGACATCATTTTTATAGTTCCTAGAGGGGATGATTTGGTGGTCTTAGGAGGATTAACACAGCAAGACCAATGGGGTACAGACTTATCTCTTGAGGTTCCAATTATTCGACAGATGTATGATGGTTGTTTAGAGTTTCTACCGGAATTAAAAGAACTCCCCCTAGATGAGAAGGAGCCTGTTAGGACTGGTCTACGACCATTAACATCGGAAAATGTTTGTGTGGAAAGAGTTTTAAACACACACATATTTTATAATTATGGACATGGAGGGTCAGGTGTAACGTTGTCATGGGGATGTTCACAAGAAATTGTCCACTTAGTACAACAAATGCTCTGCGAAGAGGCAAATCCAGTTGCTTTGCGTAGTAGTAAGATAGATAGCAATAAGCAGACTGTCTTTGTGCTACATGATATGTTTCTGAGCAAAACTGATTTTAGACATATCTGCTCAGAGAATAGAAATCTAGTTTTACTCTGTAGTAGGCGAGGATTCAGTGAGGTTGTACCCTCCCAGTATCAATACTTGGATATTGTGCAGATTGTAGAACCTTATAATTTACAAAATCTGTTCCAAACCTATCAACAGATTAAGACTGACTATAAACTATTAGATGATA
Organism: Nostoc indistinguendum CM1-VF10; assembly: GCA_019359215.1. Taxonomy (GTDB): domain Bacteria; phylum Cyanobacteriota; class Cyanobacteriia; order Cyanobacteriales; family Nostocaceae; genus Nostoc; species Nostoc indistinguendum. Next base: position 1,973 of record JAHHHS010000197.1, read on the forward strand.
ACTGCCGGATTGTCACCAACGATGAGTATTCAGTACTGTTAACCGCACAGTTGCGTGAAGCTCTAAATCTGCCAGGCGATCGCCCAACGATGATCCAGCAGTTTACTGATAAGAGTTACCTCAAATCTGCCCTCAAAAATTCCCTGATTCGGGTGCCTAAGTATCTGATTTTTGCTCAAGACCATGATTTGAAAGCTTGGTGTGAAAGCAATGTAGATTCAGATTCAGAATTTGAGATGAATGAATTCATAAGAGGTCAGTTATACAATACAAGTGTTGTTCTAAAAAACGGTCAGCCTTGTTATTTCGCTGCTTGCAAGCAGTATCGACCTAATGATGAGTTCATTTATGGTCATCAAATCGGCAATATTATTGTTAGAGAAGAAGAACCAGAATTTCAGAAACTCTGGCAATTTTCAAGTGATGTGTTAGAAAGTTTAGAACACAATTACCCTAAAAATGGTGTACTCAATATTGATTTATTAATACCTTCTCTTAGCGAAGAAGCAATCCTAATGAAAGTAGCTGCACGCCCCCCGGAAGCGCTTGTATCAAGAATGTTTTACATATATCAGGGGCTACGTCTAAACGAGTTACATCTCCAATTACAGATTGGTGATTCGCCTGATATTATTCTCAAGGATAGAAATGAGTGGAAGTACAGTGCTTCCTCGATTCATCCAAAGCAGAATGGTGTTGTTACAGAAATTGAGAAGCCAGTTCTTGAAAGTGATGTGGAAATTTATTGGCAGATTTATTTGGGAGAAAGACTGGAAAAATCACAAAGTATGAGGGATATTGCCATTGCTATTGTTTTGAGCCATCATGACTTTTCAACCCTTCAAGAGGAATATCAAGTAGCCAATTCTACCAATTTCTACAATACTGAGAAAGATTTTTTCTAGCAACCCGAAAGAAACTGTTTTACAGCAGTGTTTGAGTTAAAAACCGAAAAATTACCGCCTAAATGAGTAAATTTTAGTGTATTCTGCGCTTTTCTAGCAGACAGAGGTGAACAAGGGAACAAACAACTCTCTTTTGTTTGACACTCTTCCGGAAGCGACGGAATCTGTTTTAGGCTTGGTGTCCTATGTTTGCTTGCAGACTGAGAGGATGCGTTGATCGTTAGCGCTAATAAGTTTGATTTGATGAAAATTGGATAGGTTAATTTTCATATTTTCAGTTTTTGCTTTATTGTAACTAAGTGATTTAGCAGAAACTGTGTTGTTATTCTGTTTTCCTGTAAAGCAACTAAACTCAGAATTAGGATAGTACAAAGCTCCGACAATATCTCCTTGTTGACGTTGTAATAATAAGTAGGCTTTCCCTATTTGATTAGGTTTAGGAGTTTCGCCGTATAAATATGTTCCATCAGCAAGCAGAGCCGATTTGGTTGAGCTATTTGGCAGGCTTTGTCCAGTTGAAGAAGGAATTTCTAAACCGACTAAAGCTAGAGAAAGCAATATAAATGCCGCACTTTTCTGGAGTTTTGTGCTAACAGTTGCAGGTAGATTCATCTGTTTTTTCCTTGCGTTACTGTTGGTTGTACCTACCTTAAACCTCTTGTCCTTTGTATAAATCTTTCTGTCGGTAGAGATTAGGGTAGCAATATCAACTTTCAAGCCCTTCCACGATTACTGCTGGTGAGAGCCATTCTTAAACCTTGCCTGGATTCTCAAAGCTAGTTAAGTAGTTTTAGATTTCGGTTTCTTATCTCTACGGCAATGAATTCTTTGTGACCTTCACTTGGCCTTGAGCAAATTAACCGTAAGAGTCTTTGAACAGGTGTTGTATTTCTCCAGTTGACGCAGGCTGAAATAATCGCATTGCTAATGGGCAAGCGATCGCTTTCACCTTTGCTTGGTGTAGCCTTATGGTTGACACCAGTATATTAATAATATTATCATGTCAACTGGCGAGCGCAGTGAAAATAAAATTAAAGTAAAAATGAATATCACAGTAGATGTAACACCCATAGCTGCGTTTAGGTGGAATGAAGAAAATGCCCAAAAACTCAGGGAGCTTAGAGAGAAAGCTGGATATAGTAGACAAAAGCTATCTGATGCTGTGGGAGTTTCTGTGGCTTATATTCAGCAGCTAGAGACTCCTCACGTCTTTATTAACAAACCAAAAAAACCAACTCAGATGACTGTTAGTACAGAAATTCTAGAGAAACTTTGTGCTGCTTTAAATGGGGATATCACTTCACTTATTTGGAACATAGATTACAACAGTTAAGAGAGTTGTTTACTACGCTCACCAGTAGATAATACTTGACAACCACTGGTGAGCGTAGTAGTATAGTAATCTCAACCCCAAATTTGATTAACACAAAACATAGATTTGAGAAACAAGAACCCCCCGTCGTATAGCACAAGGTACGCCAGGTAAAGTCGGCTGGGGGAGATACTCAAAATCACTCAATAAATCCACTCATACTGCAATTAGGGCAACCGCTCAATACCTTCTCTAGAGCCTTGTGCTGTGAATTATTGCTAGAAAATAACTGAAATTCAGAAATATGAGGCTACGCCAAATCTTTTTGAGAGCGTTGCGGTAAACCACAACGTTGTTCACGCAAAACAAAAGGCGATCGCCGTCCCTGGAAAGTCTGCGATCGCTTTTTACCCCAAACAAGAGGTATTTCTAATGATGACACAAAGTTTAGCCCCTGCGCCAACAAAAGATCCGTTAACCACGCCCGATCGCCAAATCATTGCAACCATTGTCAATCAGTCGGACTACTCAAAAGAGTGCCAGCCCGAAGATGTAGTAACTATCTGGATAAACTCGGATGATATCGTCTGGGTAAAAATGACCCACGGCACGGCTATGCTCGATACCACAAAGAGTGTTTCAAACGCGCTGTTGCAGAGGTAAAAGCGAGTCTTTCTGCTCCGGTAAAATGCAATCACAAGGAAGATAAGGGATTGAAACAAGCTTCTGAGAAAATAGGCTTGTTAGGCGATTGTGATTGGTTATCGTTGAGCGTCCAATACTATCCTGATAAGGTAATTGGTCGTGCTGGCTGCTACACTTCGCAGAAGCCTCAACTATTAACCCCACTTGCTGAATGGGATTTCACCCTGCCGAAGTGGAATATGCCTGCTGCCATCTGTCCAGACTGCGAAGGGCATGGGTGCGGTAACTGTGGGTATCGCGGTACTCGTGCAGAAGACTTGTGTACACCAGTGGACGGCTATCGACTGACCTATGTAGGACGCACTGACCTCCAGACGGCTCACAACGTATATCTAGATGGTAAGTTCTTGGGCATTGTCTTTAAGGTCAGAAACGTTGATGAGTTATGGGAAAACGACCCCAAGACCTACTACTGGCGCTGTGGCGATGGAGTGCAGTATTGGAGTGTGAAAGAGGCTGTAGAGGTGCTATCCAGGGCAACTGCTCCGATTGAACTGCTGCAAGTTCGTCGGGAGTTGGTAGCAGCGTAAGTGAAATGGTGGGTATTAAAACCCACCATGCAACCATAACCAATCCTTGTAAAATAAAATACAGTTCGTCTTTAAAACATGAGTAGCAAGCCTTACGATCAGTTTTCTAAGGAATTATTAGAGGAGTTGTTGTCTCCTTTAGGTAGAGTAGAAGTTAACAAACAAGTAACTGATGAAGCCAGATTTGTTGACGTTTTGTTTACAAGCGCACCAACTGCCCAAGCTCAAAATCTTGGATTATTGGGCAGAATCGCTGTACTAAATACAGCACTCTTGGAACCATTCCGCAATCAACCAAGTAGGTCAGAGGTACGTAACTGTTTTCTGAAACTGTTCACCGTGATTGCAGACTCACAACGTAAAGCCAAGCGAGAGAAAACCAGTTTACCAGAAGATAGTTTAGCGCGATTGTGGATTATAGCGCCCAGTGCTTCCGCCTCTCTGTTGGAGGATTTAGAGGTTAAACTAGATTTAGAAAAGTGGAGCAGGGGAGTTTACTTCTTCCAGAAATGTTTTAGAGCGGCAATAGTAGCGGTTAACGATCTACCAGTAACAGAAGAAACATTATGGCTGAGGATTTTGGGTAGAGGCGAAACGCAACGTACTGCCATTGATGAATTGCTGGCATTACCCGAAAGCAACCAATTAAGACAAAATACTCTCAAACTGATTACTAATTTGCGGGTGATTATAGTTCAACAGCAAGAAACTTTAACAGAAGATGAGCAGGAATTAATTATGAATTTGTCGCAAGCTTACCAACAGTGGGAAGAAACTACTAAACAGCAAGGAGTGCAACAAGAACGCCGTCAAGTTGTAGAAAACTTGTTAAAATTCCGGTTTGGTTCTGTGGATGAAGAATTAGCGAGAATAGTCGATAATTTGTTGCAGTTAACACCAGAAGAATTTACTCCCCTATGTCTTCAATTATCTCGTGAAGATTTATTAGCAAGATTTAATTCACATCAATAATCTATACAGGGTAAATAATTAGTAATAAAAAGCGCTTTTGTGAAATCAAGAGCGCTGTTTTATTGGCTTTACGCTTCATATATCACAATTAAACGGCTGCGCCAATGCGAAAGTGAAAATGCTTTTGGTACAAACAAATGACCCCTCAAGAAAATGCCGAATTACTTGCTGCTTTGATGCGCCAGGAAGAATTGCTCAAGCAGTTAGTCGCAGCAATCAATAAACCAAAACTGGGATTGCACTCTGAAGCTGGCAGTTGCAAAATCTACTGCAATCGTCAGCACGGAGGACTATGGTACACACTAAATGGTGAACCGAGTGATGTCCCTCAAACTGCTTTAACTGGATATCTTAAAGAACTGCGGTTTGAGAATACAGAACGCCGCAAAAAAGAAACCTGCAAGTTGCTGATAACTATGCAAGCAGACCGGACATATATTTTAGAATCAGGTTATGATACTCACTTTTCTAAAAGCTTGTTAACCGCGATCGCAACACTCAGACCAGAACAGCTTTACGCACCTGTTACCCTACAGCCACAGCCGGGGACAACCGATGAAAGCGTGTTGTTTTGTCGGGTGTGGGTTGGGTCGGAACTAGTTATGGCATCCTATAACGAGCAGACCAATTGGCAAGAAATCTGGGAACAAGCTTTAGCTGTAATAAAAGCAGCGAATGAGAGAGCGTTTTAACGAAGTCGGAAACAGAGTTTGGGCAAATGTAATTAGAAGTTGCTCAAACTTTGTCCACAGCTAATACATGCTGTCTACTAGTTCACCAATAACAAGAAATTGCTACAACAATCGTTCACCCCAGTATCGAAAACTTACAGCAGTTTTCCGACTCGTTCGACATCGAAAAACTATTGCAATCTGAGGGAGTTCTACCGTGGCTTTTAGCAAATGGCTGGAACTACGACAATGAATCTTGTTTGATTGCAAATATTGTTGATGAGTCTACAAGCCTGGATCAAGTTTGGGACTCCAAAGAGTTTGATTTTAAGGCTCTGCCTGATGAATTAAAGGAAAAACTCAATCAAATCTTTGAGCATTTCTATCTGTAACATTTGTCACTCTCAATCAATAATTAACGCAGAGTTAACGAAAATGTTGACGAAAGAAGAATCAGATTATGCGTGAAAAACTTTACAGTCAGACTAATTAAATCTGACTGTAGAGAAAAATCGATTCCACGATAAATTATGGCACACTTCACTGCTACTGAGATGGAATTAAATTTGATTAAAGTTTACGACCCAACGCTTTTAAGCTCCTCAAAAGTTTACCAAATCAACGGTACACTTTCCCGATATTTGGGTGATGAAGGTAGTATACAACATCCACAGTATCTATTTGTACCTCTGCCAAATCAAAGAAAAAAAGCCAGCTTTCGACTAAATCGAAACAAACTTATGACTCGTTGCTATGAAGTCGAAGGCATGGTTTATCAAAAGCCTGTGGTACAGGATAATTCGCAGCAACTTCAACTATTTTGAGTCATGTCAATACATAAACCACCAGTCATTAAAAGACATATTCGGCTACAAAATGGCTCTACAAAAGTAATCTATAGAGCTACTACAGACATTCACTCTCTTGAGAAATAGCCACAAAGAAAGCTTCGCTTAATTGAAAGTGAAAAATAATGATTGAGGTCAATAATCATGGTACAAGCAATCGACAACCCAATACGGTTCAGTTAAGGCTAAAAACTAAAACTGGCGTAGGTTGGGTTGAGGAACGAAACCCAACATTATCAAGGCTTTGTTGGGTTTCGCTGCCGCTCAACCCAACCTACTATTCTTCTTAACTGAACCGTATTGATCGACAACCCTATTGCTACAAATTTCCTAACTGATGCAGTAGTCGAGCGCCACAATTTCTCACAGTTAAATAAAACCCGCATTAGATTTCGCATTCAGCTAAAGAAAAGTACAAAGTCTGCTGCTCCTAAATGGGCAGATGTACTAAAAGCTGAAGTTTCTGAAATTGAATCAGACCTCGTTAAAGTCACAAATTCCGAAGTCGGTTTGCGAGGTATTAAGGTATTTAAAAAGCTTGATGAAGCTGCTGCCCAACTGAGGCAAGAGATTGCTTCAGTTCAAGAATGGATGTCTCAACAATTCGCAATTCGCAGTTCGCAATTCGCAATTAAATAACTAATTAATAATTGATTAATCTAGGTGCAGAGCAACTAATTTCAATTATAAAAAAACAAGCGGTATCAATGTTCAGAGTAAGCGCATTCATGCTTAGAGTAATAATTGCGAATTGCGAATTGGTAATTGCGAATTGGAAATGATTGGGTTTGTCCGATTGATTTGGCTCCACTCGTTTCGAATCAGTTAATCAATATTAGGGATAATGTAGCTCCCAGTTTAAGGAATCAGCTTAAAGTTGATTACGAAGCGGGACTTGTAGATTACCAGGAACGGATTGACCAGTTCCTCTCACTTAACACTTGGGAATTACCCGACGATAAGCAAGAATCTGTAAAAGCTAATTTGTTAAGAGCATTTCCAACTCTGACTGACCTTGAAGATTATTTGCAGGTCGTCATTGGTCGCCCAGTGATTATCCCTGCCCTCTCTGAACAACTCAATCAGCAACAAGCCAAATGTCTAGACCAAATTACGCGATTGATTCAGCAGTATGACCAAAATCTGGAGCAACGATTAAGGGAATCTGCGATCGCTGGTAGTGAACAACTCGCCGCGCAGTTGCTTGAAGAGTTGGCTGATTGGGAGCCAGGACGTAAGCCTGTACAGTTCAAAAAGAAGATGCAACGCCATCTGATGAAGGTTCAGGTTTTGCTAGCGAATGCTGACCCGGAGGCTGGCAGCAGCTTGGAGGCGATGATGACGCACTTGGACTCTATCGTTAACGATCCAGCGATTGAGTCGAAGAATCTTGGTTCAGATACACGCAGTCAATTACAGCAAAAAATGCAAGAGATCCGCATCAAATTGTTAGATCAACAACGCAATTTACAATCACTTGCGGCTGACGACGTGGGCTTATCGAAAGCTACTGTGATGTCTTTCAAGTTTAGGTAAAAAACAGTCTTGGGCGAAGGTGCATTGCTCAAGACTAACTAATGAATTGGAAATGTGGTGTTCACCTCTGGGGTGTTCACCTCAAAAAGGATATCTCACTTCTACTATTTCTCAAACCAGTTTTACAACTAAGGAGATAACTTGTGTCGCATTTCTCAACAGTCAAAACCAAATTAAGCAATCACAAGTGTTTGGTGCAAGCTCTCACGGATCTAAACCTATCACCACAAGTTCACCAAACAGCACAATCACTAAAAGGATACTACGGTGGCTCTCAAGGACAAAGCGCTGAAATTATCGTATCTGGTCGCACCATAAAAGCCCGTGCAGACATCGGGTTCAAATGGAATCAGTCAAGCGGCGTGTACGATGTGATACACGACAGCTACGAGACAGTTCCGAAGTTGGGACAAGACTTTTTCAGTAATAAACTAATGCTGGCTTATGGACAACGGATGGTTCGTGTCAAAGCTGCCGAGTTACAAGAAAAATTTGGTGAATGTGCGATGGCTGAAGAAACCAACGGGAGCGTGAAAACTCTACGGCTGACTTTTGCCGGACATCAAGAAGTTCAACAATATGTAAGGAGATAAATATGGAACGTTCAATACTGATTCATTTCGACAATGCTACAGGTGAAGTTCGAGTGGAGGCTAAGGGATTTGAGGGGCTAAGTTGTCTTGGAGCTACGCAACCATTTGAAGAAGCACTTGGAGTTGTGGAGGGCGATCGCACGTTTAAGGACGAAGCCCAAACCCAACAACTTCGTACAACTTCAATTCACTCTATTCGCTTACGGCAGTAAATCAGGAAAAGGGGAACCGCGACGATTGGGTTCCCCCAAAAAATTTTATGTACCTACCTAAAGAGTATCCTTTCATCCACATTTACGCCCAGCAAAAACCATGCCAGCCCGTGATCATCAAAGCGAATACCTCTATGGCTATGTGTGCTGTTGAATGCCATAGTAACAGCGATCGCCTACCAAGAGAATAACGGTACAGCAGAGGTTTTTGACGGCGATGCCGAAGTTTATGAAATAGTCCTGAGACTTGTTAATACTCACGATGAACTAGCTTCATTACCATATCAAATTGAAAAACAATGAACCTCTCAAATCTTCTCTCCACACTCGATTCACAAATCCCTATCGCTGCGGTTGATGTCCTATCTCCTGATGAAGCGACGATTATTCAGTGGTTGACTGCTGAAGCTAACAATAAGCTCTCATGTCCAGTGTTCTTCTGGAATCTGGGAGTATCAACTTTGGAGCAGTGTTTAATCGCAGCAGATGGGGGATTGTTGTTTAAATCAGTGGCAGAGTATAAGAAACCACAACATGCTGATCCATTGTTATATGTGTTTGATTACATTGCGAATTTTAGTGCTGATGGAATCTTTATCTTATACCAATTCACGAAAAATTTGATTCAAATAAAGCATCAAGAATAAAATCCCACCCTGTGATGGAAGCAACGGTTGATGTGTTTAATTTCTCCAAACGCTTCCAGATAAATTGTCTTAATTCATCTAACGTAGCAAAACTTTCCCAAGCCAAATGTCTTTTAACTTCTTCCCATAACCGCTCAATTGGATTAACTTGCGGTGTATGTGGGGGTTGAAACAATAAAATTATATTCTCTGGTATCTGAAGATGTTGGCTAAAATGAAAAGCACCGTTGTCTAATTGAATAATATGTATATCTTGGGAATAAGTAGCAGAGAATTTTTCTAAAAAAATCTGAAAACAAGCTGCATTTAAATGAGAGAATTCCCAAATAAAATACTCGCCAGTTAATGGTTCAACTAATCCATATAAATAAAAATTATCTCGTTTCCACTGCATAATGCCAATAGGCTTTGTACCTTTTTTTGTAATTAATCTACCAGCTTCAGTTTTCAACCCCACACGGCTTTCACCCTCACACCAATATCTCATTTTTCTTAGTCTATCTATTGGTGATATGATATATTTCTCAATTACTTCTAGATATTGTGGAAGTTTTTTTTAAACTCTTCTTCCGCTTCCGGCTGGTGTTTAATACCTACTGCACGCGGCACTTTTAGCTTCGCTTTCATTTGATAACGTACTGTATCGTGTACTACTTTATATGAAGCTTCTACCCCCTCCACCGCTTTTAACCATGTTCGTATTTCTTCATAACTTTTGAATCCCTGTGGGTCATCCAGTTCTTTTAAAAGTTGCTCTCTTACTTCCGTGTTTATGATTGGTGGTCGTCCTGATCCCTTCTTTCTTGATACCAGACTGGTAATTCCCGACTCTGTATAAGCTTTTAACCATCTTTGCACTGTTGCTGTTCCTCTTCCTAACACAACAGCTAAATCCTGTATTGTCTTTACCTGCCTTATTTTCAATAAATACAAGGCGCTTATACGTTCTTTCGCTAATGCTGTTTTTTGTTTCCTCAGCAGTTCACGTAATGCCTCTGCTGACTCTTCTATTTTTACTTTGGTGACTCCAGCCATGAACGTCTGCCCATATTTCTTCCTTAACTATCTTTATCATTTTTTTAGTGAAATGGTATGAGTCAATTCATTCACAATTTGTTCAGTAAACAGAGCATTTCCATCTGCATCCACTGAAGCTAAAAATAAGCCCAACACATCGCGCGACTGATCTAGGTTGCCCTGCTGTTGACGCTGGCTAATTACTTCTTGTAAAAATGCTCTTAGCTGCCGACGAGCCTTTTGTGAGCGACCATAGGTGGTGAATGGCAAGTCCACACGTAGCCAAGCTGTGGCTCCACTCACTAGTGTGTTAAACCACTGTTCGACTTGCTGTACTTGAATCTATCCCACTAATAAAACCCTTTGAATCCAAATATGAATAGAAGCAAGATCAAGAAATGCATCAAAATATACTTTTCGACGTTCCCAGCGAACAACTAAACGACGATATTTACGTTGATACC
>JAHHHS010000198.1 GCA_019359215.1 Nostoc indistinguendum CM1-VF10
AAAAGTTTTGAGTCCAGACCATTTTTTTTGAATTTGTTCGGGTGCAGCAAAAACCTTGCACTCACGTTGTACCAGTCGAGAATGAACATTTTCTACAGTTGTAGCACTGCTGAGTGGAGTATCCTGTAATAAGCAGTTTGTGGAATTTGTTTCACCTTTACGCAGTAATTATGCTTCTTGTGTAGGTCAAACTAGTGGGCAAGAGTATACTTTCTACAATGTAGAATTTAAGGATAAAAAAGCTTATTTCCGTGTGGATTTGCGAAAAATTGATGCACCTGCTCGCCTAATTACTTACAAAAATGTGGTGGCTTCCCGCCCTTATGTCAGATGGGCGATCGCTGACTAACTCCTCAAATAGGAAAGCTTTCTCTTGCCAGGGTTTGGGCAGGCAATAAAAATAATTTAGAAAAACATGGCAACTTTTGTAGGTTGTGATACGCTATCTGCTTGAGAAGTGTGGAGGAACCGAAAATGACTAAGCTGCGCGTGGGGTTATTGTTTGGCGGTCGTTCGGGAGAACATGAAGTTTCGATCAAATCAGCACGGGCGATCGCTAAAGCCTTAAGTGCAGACCAAAATGCTAGTAAGTACGAAATCCTGCCTTTTTACATCCAAAAGGATGGACGCTGGCTAGCGGGAGAAGCACCCAAAAAGGTTTTAGAAACCGGCAGTCCTCTACTGGAATCTGAACAATCAACATCTGTTGGGAATCTGACATCTAACCCTCAAGCGCAAACCCTCAGCAAGTGGCAATCTCCCTCTCAAGTAGCCCAAGTGGATGTTTGGTTTCCCATTCTCCACGGCCCCAACGGTGAAGACGGAACAATTCAAGGGTTACTCACTTTGATGCAAGTCCCCTTTGTTGGTTCTGGAGTGTTAGGTTCGGCAATGGGTATGGATAAAATTGCCATGAAAATTGCCTTTGAGCAAGCGGGACTTCCACAGGTAAAATACAAGGCAATAACTAGAACGCAAGTTTGGTCTAATCCTTGCGTGTTTCCGAAATTGTGTGATGAAATTGAGGCAGCATTAGGTTATCCCGCTTTTGTTAAGCCTGCTAATTTGGGTTCATCAGTGGGTATTGCCAAAGTGCGATCGCGCCAAGAATTAGAAGCCGCGTTAGATAATGCTGCCAGTTATGACCGCAGGTTGGTGGTAGAAGCTGGTGTGGTAGCTAGAGAAGTAGAGTGTGCCGTTTTAGGAAATGACCAACCTCAAGCGTCTGTCATTGGAGAGATTAGTTATGATAGCGATTTTTACGATTATGAAACTAAATATACTGAAGGTCGGGCAGATTTACTGATACCTGCATCGATTCCAGATGCGATCGCTCGTCAAATTCAGGATATGGCTTTGCAAGCCTTTGCAGCCGTTGATGCTGCGGGGTTAGCAAGGGTAGATTTCTTTTATGTGGAAGCGACACAAGAAGTTTTTATTAACGAAATAAATACGTTGCCAGGCTTTACTGCAACTAGTATGTATCCGCAACTCTGGGCACACAGTGGAGTCTCATTTCCAGAATTAGTTGATCGATTAATTCAACTTGCTCTTGAAAGGCATTCTCCTAGCTGACAGGAAAAATAAGCGAACTAATTTCCAAATTTTTAGAGCAAAAAGTCACCATAAATACAGAATTTTGGCAAAAGTTAGCCAGATTTGGCAGCCTATATTTTATAAAAAAGCTACTTAAATCTGTACTTGTGTTACGGATACCTGATGCTTAATTCCTCCAGTACAATTTATTGACTAGAGGGGTACAAATCTGAAAGTAATCATGGAAAAAAGTCAGAGTGTACAGCGCGAGCCAACCCAACTCAGAAGGGCTACTCCAGAGCTGACAAACAGGAAATCGAGATTAAAACAAAGCTCGAATGTTCTGATATATCTGGTTACACATCATCCTTGGCTATTGTTAACCGGGTGTTTAGCCATGTTTTTAGGAGGAGGTGCTTTTGCCCTGTACAGCTTAGGTAATGCTGGACAGGTAGTACAAGAAGAACCAGAAAAAATCCCAGTTATAGTTGAAGAACCAATCAATGCGCCCTCTGAGAATAGTAATCCAACACCTTTATGGATGGTGGCTGCGATCGTCCTCAGCTGTGGTAGTGGTTGCTTGCTCATTTTCCGAATGCTCAACAGGACAAAGCAACCGCAAAAAGTCCAAAAACAGATTAACCGTCATCAGGCACGCTTGGCACAGAACCATTACCAAAGATTGGAGCCACGCCTTCCCAAGAACCAGCCAGTTTTTGTGCCACAGCAACAACTGATGCCGCTTATGCAGATGCAACCTAAACCAAAACATCTGGTGACGGTTCTGCCAGCAGAACATAAGCACCACTTGGATACGCGCACAGAATCTTTAGCAGACCTAATGGATCTTCGTAAAGAGAGTTCATTGTCTGCAATTTTACGCCAGTAGTAAATTTACTGTAAAGCAAAAACCTTTCAAGATAATACTTTTTGCAAATTAAGGCATGGTTATACCGTGCCTTTACTAGTATTTAGAGTGAGGTACACCCGTAGGGGCACGGCATGTTCCCTACACGTTGGAATATAATCTTATACAAATTTGAAAAAAGAATCCGACAGATCGGTAAGGGCACGACAATGTTGTGCCCTTACAAATAATTGATGTGTCGCAAACATTATTTGAATTGTTATTATACCGCATTTGAATGGGAACCGTTATATAGCTGTTCTCACTTCGGTTTAAACTGATAAGGATGAAAATAGCAGATCAGGCAGTGAATAATAACATAGTGCGGTTAATTTTGACAGCAATATTGCTGATACTAGTAACGGCTTGTGGCAGTATTGGACTGCTACCGACTAACGAATTAGTGCAAAAAGCGATCGCACTTGGGCTAGAGCAAACTCAACAGAAACTTAGCCAACAATTGGATCTAGATTTTCAAGGGTTTGAAATTAAGCGGCTATCAATTACCCAAGAACAACCCCTAACCATTGAAAATTTACCAGCTTTCCATGTCCGGGGAACCTACGACTTGATCGTTAAGCTACCAAAACGGCGCTTGACGCAACCAAAAAAACCTTTCGACGTTTACCTGCAAATTCAGCAAGAAGGCAAAACCTGGCGATTGCTACTTCCAGAAAAAGGTAGTAAAGATACTCCATCAATTTGGCGTAGCTATCTTATCCAATAGAGACGGGGAAAGGTTTGAATTGTCTCATGTTTTCCCAAGCTACAGGTTAAATTTTGTGTATCCTGTACTGTCATCTTCTGCAAGAATTAGAAAATCGAAAGATTCAACTAACGCCTATATTGCACTAGTACAGCACGGCGTAAATAGAGATACCATTCACAATTAGGGAAAAGCTGACAACACAAGCTTTTTGACTTCCGCCTTGCAGCACTAGTTCTGCCATAGGGATAGCTAATACCAATTTGAAAAAACAATGCGACAGATGGGTAGGGGCACAACAATGTTGTGCCCTTACGAATAATTGATGTGTCGCAAACATTATTTGAATTGAATTAATTTTGTTTAGCTACTTACTGCATCAATTAATTCAAAAAATTGTGAGATTTGTTTAGTCGAGCGAATGTGATAAACATTTTTGATGCTTTGAGCCTGCTCGATATACTCACGATATTTTGGGGTTAAATATTTGTAACATAACCAAAGCACGCGGTAGCTAGTAAGCGAACTCCTCAATATTGGACTGTTTTGGGGCCAGCCTTCTGGTGGTTGAAAGTAACCTGTGATAAATCGTTTAGTTACCCACCAAAAATGCACATATAGCGGTAAATCGACAAAAACCAGAGTATCCGCCTCGTCAAGTCGTAGCCAGAGAGTTTCCATGCAACCAAACCCATCAATAATCCATCGCTCAGTAGCTAAAATTTGCTGATGGGCGTGCTTGTAGTCTTCATGTGGAACCTCTGTGCCTCCTGATTGATATTTAATCTTGTCCAAGACGTAAAGTGGCAAACCAGTGATTTGAGATAATCTCTTGCTTAGAGTTGATTTCCCACCTCCAGCATTGCCAAACACCGCTACTTTTTTCATCGCCACTCTCCTTTTAGTGCAATCAAGTCAAATTTGGCACAAGCTTGTCACGAAAGAATAAAAGTTTTAGCTATATTACCTTTATACTACAAAATGTGTTTTCATGAGATTTGTACTATCGAGACTTAAACATTTTTGAGGCATAAAAAAGGCTCAAACCTTGAAACTCTATAAAGCAGTATTTCATTATTTCTACCTTCTCTGTTTCTAAGCAGTGATTCATTTTATTTATATATGTGCAACAAAAAAAACCATCACAATCATGTTGGTTGCTACTTTCCCCAAAAGGGTAGCAAAGATACTCAACCGAATTGGCGTAGCTATCTCATCGAGAAGCTGGTGTGTGCAAATAGAATAACCATCACAATAATTTACGTATAACTGCTGGGAAATAGTCATGATCGAGATGATGGTTTCACCGGAGACAGAGCAAAATGTATATAAACTTTTTTATCAGTTCCATTGCTGCAATTGTGGTTGTGGTACTAACAGCTTTTGGCTTACTGCAATGGTTGCACATCCCTGCTGGTAACTTTCTTGATTGGGTGATTGGTGGTGCAAGCTTTTGGTGGCTGTTGGTAATTGTTACCGTACCGTGGAATGTACATTTTCAAGCTAAAGAAGTCTTAGCAGAAGCAGCACAATCCAAAGAGAAAGGAATTCCAGTTGATGAGAAACAAGTGAAGTATGTCACAGTGTTGGCAAAGCGATCGCTCTGGGTTGCCATTGCTTTACACTTATTCTCAGCCGTTGGTCTTTATACTCTTGCTGCCACTGGTATTAGTACGGTGGGATATATAAGTTCTGGTGCAGCTTTGTTATTAACAATTTTGCGTCCAGCAATTCGGGCGTATGAGTACTTATATGCGCGGTTAACAATGATTCGCCAAGAATGGAAGTATCCCCGCGAAGATATTGTTGAACTGCGCGATCGCTTTTCGATATTAGAACAAAAAATCCAGTCATTTGAGGAGCAACTTAACCCAGAACAATCTTATTCATTACCCGCAACTCAACAACGCTTTGCCGAAGAAACTCGCAAAGATTTAGCTCGAATTGCTGCTAATTTGGAAGAATTACGGGCGACAAATCAAACTGAACATGAGCGTTTGGCAAGAGAAGCACGAACTGCGATCGCGCAACTTTCCACCGATGGACAATTTCTTGATCATGTCCGCGAAATTATTCGATTTTTTAAGACCGCTTAATTATATTAGTCGTGATTTTCCCCTTGTTTAGGTTCGCCGATTA
This sequence comes from Nostoc indistinguendum CM1-VF10, assembly GCA_019359215.1. Classification (GTDB taxonomy): domain Bacteria; phylum Cyanobacteriota; class Cyanobacteriia; order Cyanobacteriales; family Nostocaceae; genus Nostoc; species Nostoc indistinguendum. Next base: position 5,289 of record JAHHHS010000198.1, read on the forward strand.
ACTAGGGTAGCGCTGGCTTGGTCAACAGGCATCAGCACAACTTCATTAATATTGACATGGGGCGATCGCGTCACACAGAAAAATATTACATCAGCGACATCATCTGCTGTCAGGGGCATAACTCCCTGGTAAACTTTTTTGGCGCGTTCAGCATCTCCGTGAAAACGCACCTCACTAAATTCCGTTTCTACCATCCCAGGGTCAACGGAAGTTACACGTACTCTCGTTCCCAACAGGTCTTGTTTTAAACCTTCAGAAATTGCCCTGACAGCAGCTTTGGTAGCACAGTAGACATTACCACCGGGATAAGTTTGATGTCCAGCAATGGAACCTAAATTTACCACATGACCGTGATCGCGGCTCACCATTCCCGGAACGACATAACGGGAAACGTAAAGTAAACCTTTGACGTTAGTATCAATCATGTCTTCCCAATTTTGAAAGCTGCCTTCGTGCAACTTGTCTAAACCACGACTTAGACCAGCATTATTAATCAGAATGTCGATGTTAGACCAGTCAGACGGTAGAGAAGAAATAGCAGATTCAACAGCGTTGCGATCGCGCACATCTAGCTGTAACAAATGAATTTCTGTACTAAAGTCTTTATGGAGAGTATCTGCTAGCTGCTGCAAACGTTCTAACCGTCGTGCCGCTAAGATTAGTTTTGCACCTGCACCAGCAAAGATTCTCGCACAAGCAGTGCCAATACCACTACTTGCACCAGTGATCAAAATGATTTGATTTTGTAGGGAAGTCATTAAAGAAAAAGTCAATAGTCCAGTGTTAATTTAAATACACAATTTAGCAATTTAGCAAGTTCCTGAGTACACACATATTTTCTCAGCTATTAATATTTATCTTTTTCTTAGATGTAACTCGAAAGCTAAATCTAAGCTCGACTTTACCCAAAATTAACGTGATACCAATTTTAAAAAAGAATGCGACAGATGGGTAGGGGCACAACATTGTTGTGCCCTCACAAATAATTAGATGTGTCGCAAACATTATTTGAATTGGTATGAGTTCGATGAACCTCTCCCTCCCAGCTTCCATCTCCGAAACGGAAAGAGCAACGAAAAATTCAGCTTTTTGCTCCCCTCTCGGACACGGAGAAGGGTTGGGGGAGAGGTCAACACAATTCGCAATTATTACCCCACGATTTTAGGCGGGGGCTTAAACTGGCAAAAACTTTTTCCATGTGACTGGCGTTTGAGGCTCTTATAAACGCGAGAAGGACGGGTGAAAACTCAGTAACTCTAGCGTCTACAATAGGCTAGAGGCGGTGTTAACTGTCCGTATGTTTAACCTTGTCGCAATGATGATATTCCCTCCTTGGTAAGCTTCTGAAACTCAATCCAACAGGCAATTCGCCCGATCATTATGGCGAAGCGTTTGTTCATGGATTCCCCCTCCAATTGCCACGCTGTGACAAAAGTGCGTTGGTAAACAAATTTGGAGAACGGGAAAATTTTATGATGCCTTTGGATGGTCAGAACAAAACAACCAGATCAGTTATTCTATTCATCAGTCTCTTCCTGGCGATCGAAGGATTAGACGAAATTGTTGATGGTGTGATGGGTGTAGCCTATCCGTTGATTCGTCATGATCTGAATCTCTCCTACCTGCAAATCGGGTTGCTATTGACCATACCCAATACGATCAGCAGTGTGATAGAGCCAATTTTTGGGGTTTTAGGAGATTTCGGTCATCGACGGTTATTGATTTTGGGAGGAGGTATCAGTTTTGCGATCGCTCTCTTGCTGATTTCCCTCAGCCATCACTTTTGGAGTTTATTAGCCGCATTGGTGTTGTTTTACCCGGCATCTGGTGCGTTTGTCAGTTTGTCTCAAGCGCACGCTGATGGATTTAGAACCCACCCGCCACGAACCAAACATGGCACGCTGGGCATTGGCGGGTTCTCTCGGCAATGTCATTGGCCCTTTGGCGTTGGCAGGTGCGATCGCCCTGCACCAGAGTTGGCGGAATGTTTTTTTCACCCTGGCAGCCCTGACGCTTTGTCTGGTTAGCTTCATGTGGAAATCTCCGATGGCTATAGCAACGGTATCCACTCCAGTGAATTTGCCAGGCCCTAGTATTCAAAAAGGTATCCGTCATATCATCCGCGCATTCAAACGACGTAACGTCCTACGCTGGTTAACCTTGTTGCAATTTTCAGATTTAATGTTGGATGTTCTGCGGGGCTTTTTAGCTCTTTATTTTGTGGATGTTGTGCGTACAAGCGACACACAAGCGAGTTTTGCTTTTACTATCTGGTTGGGGTTCGGCTTATTAGGCGATTTATTGCTCATTCCATTGTTAGAGTGGGTTCGAGGCATCGAGTACTTGCGGGTGAGTGCATTTTTAGTTTTGTGCCTTTATCCTGCTTTTTTGGCGATCCCGAATATCACCATCAAAATAGTTATTTTGGGCGGTTTGGGTTTCCTCAATGCAGGTTGGTATTCCATCCTTCAGGGGCAGTTATATACTGCCATGCTGGGGCAAAGTAGCACCGTGATGGCTCTTAGTAACCTGGCGGGTTTAGTCGGTGGTTTCATGCCCCTGGCACTGGGTTGGCTAGCACAGCAGTATGGGTTACAGCTAACGATGTGGCTGTTTCTAGCTGCACCGATCATTTTGTTAATTGGGTTGTTTCACGAGCGCAAGTACTCCTGACAAGTGGTGGGACTTAAAAGCCAGCCCTTTCAATGCGAACAAATGAACTACTAAAACGGAGACTGAAACCCGCTCCCTTAGGTTATTAATGATGAATTCAAGGTATCCTGGGCAATATCAGTGCCAGGGGGAAGAGAAAATGCTGTCTTCTATCTTTGAGCAATTTGTCAAAGAAAGTCCAGTAAGTGTAATGATGCGAGCCTTAATGTCGCATATATTTGCAACGGAGAGAATGGATAGGTTATTTACTTAGTCGGGGTCTAAATCCCCGGACGCTCGCAGACTCGCTCTAAGCGTTGGCGCAGCGTCTCTACGAGAGGCTGCGCCAACGGCATGGCTTCTCGTAGAGAAGGCTTTACGCTGCGCTAACACAAAACGTAATTGCGTTAGCGACGTAGGAGCGTCATTGCGAATTGCGAATTGCGAATTGCGAATTGTTTTAACCCCTAACTCCCAACTCCTACCTATTTCTTCACCACTTGCAGACGCTGAGTTACCATCGTCATCCCATTACCCCGCAGAATGACAGCAGAAACCCAGCGACTACCAGGGGTAGATGGTGCTTGTGCTGTTTTAAACAGTCCGCCAGATGTTAGTAATTGCAAATCTACGGATGTGGGGTTGAGAAAGTTATCTGGTTTGATGGCTTCCTCTAGCGCCGTTCCTAGTAGAAAATCATCACCAAGCGGCTCTTGGACGATCGCATCAAAATTATACTTTTGACCAACTTGCACCTGCTCTGGTAATTTAAAATCAATTTGGGGCGGCTTGGTACCAGAAGTAAGTAGGGTGCGTTCCGACAAAATGTCTTGGCGGACTATTTTTCCACCTGTAATGCGCTGACGCGATTTAATCGTGGCATTGAGAGCCGAATTATTACTGTTACCGGAGGGTAAGCCAGTTATCTTCGTTTCTGTTTCGGCAATAATCCCATTACCTTCAGGCTTTGAAGATAGCAGTTTTGTACTGTATTGCAATTTAGGATATCGTTGCCAAAGTGAAATCAAAGACTTTTCCAGGGTTTGGAGGTTTAATCCATCCCCATGAGTGAAGTTGGGGCTGTAGAATTGCAACACCCCTTTCACATCGCCCCGGCTGGCGGCGGTATCAACTTGTGTCAGCAGGTTTCTCAGATCGGCTGGTGCATTTTGGGCTGTACCAGCTTGAGCTAATTGCTGTGGTGTCGCCGCTTGAGTGCGTTGCCAACCATTTGTTAAACCAATGGTTAGCAGGAATGAAACCAGCCAGATACTAGCTGGAAATCTGAGTTGTCGTTTCATTAAGGTGTTAATAATGTTAGTCATTGGTAAGAATTTACTGATTTGATGAGAGAAGATAAGGAAATTGTTTTATCTTAGTTAAGCTAGACGCTAAACGGTAGAGGTTTGATGGCAAACGCACCGATACGATTATTAATAGCTGCCAGTGGGACTGGTGGACATTTGTTTCCAGCGATCGCACTGGCACAAAAACTTCCAGATTATCAAATCGAATGGCTAGGAGTACCCAATCGGCTGGAAACTCAACTTGTCCCTAAAGAGTATCCCTTGAATACTATTGCAGTTGAAGGGTTTCAGCAAGGGTTCGGAATTTCCTCAATTCGCATTTTGGGTAAACTCGCTGGTTCGATTATAGAAGTTAGACGAATTTTGAAGCAGGGAAATTTTCAAGGGGTATTTACCACAGGAGGTTACATTGCCGGGCCAGCCGTGATTGCGGCGCGTTCCCTCGGTTTACCCGTGGTTTTCCACGAATCTAATGCAATACCTGGTAAAGTAACTCGTTTTTTTGGCCCTTGGTGTAGTGCGGTAGCCTTGGGATTTGAAGTAGCTGCTAAGTACTTGCCTCGTGCCAAAAATGTCTGTGTCGGTACTCCTGTAAGAGCGCAATTTCTCGATGCGGCAATTGATGCACCGTTAGATTTAGCCATTCCAGAGGGTGTTCCGTTAATTGTTGTCTTTGGTGGTAGCCAAGGTGCAGTTGCGGTGAATAAGTTAGTGCGCGAATCTGCAAATGCTTGGTTTGATGCTGGTGCTTATGTAGTACATTTAACTGGCGATCGCGATCCAGAAGCAGATAGCCTCAAACATCCACAGTATATAGCTTTACCTTTTTACAACAATATGGCAGCGTTGTTGCAACGAGCTACTCTAGCCATTAGCCGTTCTGGTGCAGGCAGCTTGACAGAATTAGCAGTATGTGGAGCGCCAGCGATTTTGATTCCTTACCCCTTTGCCGCAGAAGACCATCAATCTTACAATGCAGACGTATTTACAAAAGCTGGTGCGGCGTTAACACTGAAGCAATCGGAGTTGACGGCACAAATATTGCAAAGTAATGTGTTGAATTTGTTGCAGTCACCAGATGATTTAGCAAAGATGGGGGAAAATGCAAAGGCGATCGCAGTTCCCGATAGTGCCGAAAAGTTGGCGCACTTAGTGCGTGAGGTGATAGAGGCATAATGTTGATTATTTAGCATTAAAAACTTATTTTCCAAATTATGAATATCTTATCTAGCCAAAAATTCCGCTTCACAGTGGGTTGTGCTGCCTTATTGCTTGTCAGTTTAACCAGTAGCCATCTATATACTCAGTCAAAAACCAAACACCTAGCCCAACAAGATCAGTCTTTTATTCAGCAAGATAATTTTGCCCCACTTCAATCACAAATTTCCTTAACATCAAATCAAGCTTCTGATGAACTCACCTCAGGGTTTCAAAATCCTTTTACCGCTCAACAAACATCTAATGAAATTATAGGCAAAGAAAACGCTCTTTCATCTGGGCTGGATTTGTTAGCAGCATCTGCACCTTATCAAGTTGTCGATGAGTTCAAAAAATATAATTTTAGTATTAATGGCAGCCAGGTTGTTACTCCAGTCAAACTGCCAAGTAGTAAGGTTAACTTCAATCAAAAAGATTTATTAACCGTTCTTGTTAATACTAGAAAATATTTTCAAGATTATAGTTCACAAGACCCAGATATTCTCCGTACAGGAATCCTTGCTATTCAAGGAGTTACTGTGCCAGATGTCCTTAAGACTTTAGATTTCATGGTTGCTGTTTTGAAGGAGGATATTGCTAATAATCGAGCTACTCGTTTACAAGATCCTAAGTTTATCAATACCAATTTCCGAGTTATCAAATGGACTGCCTATAACCCAAAAAATAAGAAACAAAAACAATTACGAATTACTAAATATGCTGTATTTACTCATACCGGATCTCGTAAGAAAACCTCAAAGTTTAATACACCAATTTATAGCCTAAAAGATAGCTCTAAAAACAATACTTTTTATACCAAGTATACAAAACATGATGTTTTGTCGGGTATTTATGAACCAGGTGGTAGAGAGTTTGGAAAAGTTAAAAGTCTTGCATATCTAACTAGAACTGGCTTAGAAGAAGCATTAATGCAAGGAACAGTCTTGATTAACTTTACAGATGGTTATAAAGCCTTTTTTAACGTAGATAGAAATAATGGAATGTCTTATGTTCGCGGATTAAAAGCAACAGCCCAAAAACGTTATTGGTATTTTAGAGAGGTTGATGCCATTAAAGGCTATGGATACAAAATAGATGCAAAAATCTCAATTAAACCAGGAGTAACTTTTGCCGGAGATGTTTTGAATATCGGTTTAGGTAGAGTAATAATTATTGAGCATACTAAAAATGGTCGCAAACATCTGCAAATGGGAGTTATGGCTGATACAGGTGGAGCGTTTTTACCCAATCTTTATCAACTAGATTTTTTGGCAGGTATTTTTAAGAATCAAAAAGAATTTGGGCAGAATATCAGTCAATTACCAGAATATGCTACAGCCTATTTTTTAGTAAAGAAGTAATGCAGTGAAGGAGGCAGCAGGCAGAGGTCACTGAGCCTCTTGCCCTGACCCAGCATAAACCTATATAACGCGATGTGCGACTTATTCTCGAACCCCACTTCCATTCCTCTCCCTTTGGGGCTACGGTGTATACGCAAGTATGACCAGCATAGGTTTCAACTCTTCTAGGAGTTTCGTCGTGGCGTGACAAGCCTAAATTGGTGCAATAGAAAAATTGAGTTATGTTTCTAAAATCCAAGTATTTCCAAGATTTGTAATGCATTATTTTAGCCTTGACACGCCAGTAGGGTGCGTTATGGACACGCCGAAATAACAAATGAGTTCGCCGAAATAACAAATGCGTTGGCGTAGACCGCGCTGTAGGCATCGCCATGATTGCAACAATTTAGCTTTGTCACGCCAGCGTAACGCACGAACCTATCCCACTAATATGGAAATGTGATAATCTACTTCTCATTTGAGAAGGGTGTATCACTTATGGCTGGACGTTTTGAAGGACTGAGTGACCTAGAATGGAAGTTGTTTGAAGATATATTTTC
>JAHHHS010000199.1 GCA_019359215.1 Nostoc indistinguendum CM1-VF10
TTAATTTCAATATTTATTGTCTTTTGTATTCTCAATTACTTCTGCATTTACTTCCCAGGTTGGGTTATTGCCACCAATCAATTGTAATTGTATTGAAATATATTTGATTTTTTCGTACTATTTTATCTAGTAGGCAGTTGATGAGTAGCGTAACTTCAAATTGCTGATTTTCTGAAACACACTTCATTACGTATTTTTCATACTGCTCAACGATTTCGAGAGTTCGAGCGATAAAATCGCGTTGAAAGATTTCGTCATATTCCATTTTGCCCTCCGCGTTCTGAAGAAATTTTTTAGCGAAAGCTGGGGACGCTGCGCTTAGAGCCGATGGTGTGGGGGACGGGCATAATTTACTCGTGGAGTGGCCAAAACTTAGCAGCCCGCCACCCGCTCTACCAACTTATTAACATTGTAAAAAACCTCGTTTTTATATTGCAATTAACCAAAATTTCTATTACGGATTAAAACTTGTAGGCTCACAGTTCCCCTGGCATAATCACAGAAATTAATTGATTCCGATTCTTCCTATAAATCCTAAAATCACTATCAAATGTGAGCAATTCACGAGTAGGATACAGTTCTGCCATCCTCACCAAACAGGCATCCGCTAACGACATCGGTACAGACTGATAACGCAGCATCAACTCATAAACCGCCCCAGCTTCTTCACTCAAGCTCAACGGGAGATGAATAATTCCCTTTTGTACAAAAGAAATTACTGCTGCTTGTCCTCCATAAACATTCTGTAAGAGAAAACAAGCCTCTGTAACTACCGCTTCGCAAGTTAACAAAGGTGGTTCAATCTGTCCAAACTGATTTGTCACCCACTGATGAAACTGCTCTCTTCGATTGACTAAAGCTACTAATGGGCCTGTATCTAGCAGTACCGCCTGCTTCATTCTGCCAATGGTCTTTTAAGATACTCCTTGTTTGTCGAGAGATCCCCAGGCCCAGAATCCACACAGCCAACTAAGTCTCCTGCTGCTTCTAAAGCAGACATTGGCGTGCCATCATGGTGCTTAAACTCCACTGTTTGTGATTTCAATTGCAGAAATTCTACAAAGTGAAGTACTTGCTGCTGCTGTTCTCTTGATAAGGTAAGAACCTTTTGGGCAATAATTTGCTCTAGACCAATTGCTCTCGTCACCAGTCTTTCCTCCAGTCCCATCACTTCAAGTCTAAATCCAACTGCCTCAGTCACACAGAAACCAACAGAGCGTTGAAAATTTTGAGATGACTAGGTTTTGTCAATAAAACAACGTAAGTGACCAAAAAGCTGATTATTTCGTTCACTAATCCAGGCGATTAACCCAGACTTATGAATTAAGACACATAGCAAACCTACTTACGTAGATTATATTGTTAAACTTCCTGAGCAATCGCTGGAGGAGTTTTGTCGTTGGGTGTATCGCTTCATGGGAAATGCTCAGTTCATGTCTCCTCAACATCTAGCTGACTAACACCAGAAATTTGCTCGTGCATTAATAGATCGGTATTCTTCCAAAGCCACATAAATCAGTATGATTGACCGCCCAACTCCAATAGAAATTCTTCCGTGCTCAGTTTTTGTAATACAACCCTCTTGCGAATTCGCCATAATTTCCTCCTTCAGAAAGGGACTGATCCTCACTACAGTACTCATCATGACCAAGATATAAAATGAAGCGATAAATATTAGAGCAGAAGCTATCAGATGGCTATTGGGCGAAGGTTCAGCCTTCTCTGCTGTAAAAAGGGGAGGTAAGACCTCATCCTGGGCGAAAGTCTAAGTGGAGGCACTGGCTAATTAGTACAGAAACCTAATCTAACCCGGTAACTCCGGGTTAGTGGTAGATAGTTTACCTTCAATCTTCATGCCGTAACTGCCATGCTGCACCGCAAGCGGCCCCAGCACCAGCTAACAATCCCGTACTCATTCCTTGGATAGTTTTTTGGATCGGATCTTGGGTTAAACACTCACTTGTAACCTTAGTGTCTTCCAAGCAGAGATTATTTTCTGCCCAAGCAGCAGTACCTCCTAAAATCACACCAGTTATACTACAGCAAACAACTAGCAGCAAAAGACGTTGGGTTTTTCTAACCATAGATAGATGTGTCAAAGATTAAAGATAGTGATTGACTCTCAATTACTTTACACATACTTGCTAGCAAATGTCAGCTGGTTTTAAGAAAACTGGTTGTTATTGAAAACCTAGACAACTATTAAAAAATCTGATTAGACATCGAATCTTAAAAAAATAACCTCTGGGGAACGGATATCACCAGAAGTTTTTAATAAAGACATTAGAATAGGGGACTATTATAAAAATAAATTTATCTTTTGCCAACACTGCTTTCTCCTTCTCAAAAACAGGTCAAAGTTAACTTTGCCTGTAATTAAGGATAAAAATTGGACTGATAAATCGCATAGCTCATATTTTTACCTCTTTTGAGGCACTAATACAGGTAGTTGACGGTCACCTGCTACGGATTTGGCGTGTTGTCCAACAGTCAAAACATTAAACTGACTAGATATAAGTTCCAAACTTTTGTTCACTATTGCCAGCTTTTTGTAGGTGGGGAGACTCATTCCAGGGAAGAATGATAGCTCTGGCACATCCTCTTGACTTACAAAGTCTGTAGGATGGAATAGCAAAGAAGGCTGGACACGCATAAGTTTACACAGCCACAGGGCAATTCGCAGGTAGAGTAACGCTACTTCCGAAGAAAATGTACTCAGGTACATTATGTAACTGAAGTGAATTGGCACTTTAAAAATTGGCATCGTCGTAACGGGAATTTCAGTGAGTTTATCCTTACCCATGTTCCACTGATAAGGTTTCAGAGGCTGCAAACCCTCTTTGAAACCGCCAAATAGGGCTTCCCGTTTCTTCCGTTCTTCCTTGCTCAGTTTACAAGTCATCAAATAATACGCTCGTGCGATGGGCCCCAAAAATGTGGGAAAAGTTGAAGCATCATATTCGTATCCCCGTCGTGCTAAAACTTTCAATACCGCAGGAGAAAAACTGTATCCAGGCCCCCGGAAGCCGATAGGATGTTGATGAGTGACGCGCTTGATATGTTTCTCGGCCAAGGCGACTTCTTCTTCAATCTCATTCTCTGAATACAGATGTAGCCAAGGATCATGGTAGAATGAATGATTGCCAATTTCGTGACCTGCGATCGCGATTGCTTGTAATGCCTTGGTGTTTTTTTCCAGCGCCGCATCCTGGCCCACAATGAATACTGTGATTGTCAAATCCCATTGCCGAAAAATATCTAAGAAACGAGGAACTGCAATATCTAAGTATGAGGGGAAAGTCTCCCAACCCGGAGCGCCCTGATTTTTTAGAAAAGACCAAACATTATCCAAATCTAAAGAAAGACTAGCTATTGGTTTGTTTCCTTGTCGCTTGGTTTTGATCATGAGTTCAAGTATTTGGATAATTATTAAAGGTAAATATAGATAGTGTTAGATTTGGGCTTTATCGCTCAAGTTTTGTTCTTCAACTCAGCGCTGGTTTTAGGGAAAATCTCAAGTCAAAAGGTTTGTGGCTCATCATTTTCAAAATCAATAGTGATTTTAAGAGCAGCACCCTCTAGGCGTAGCTTCTAGTAGACATCGCCTAGATTGAACACTAAGAAGCGTCCCATATTTGTAAACAAATTCTGTTTGTTTCAAGACTTAGGCAAAAATCGCTAAAAACCTGAATTTATCATAGACACGTACTAGCTTATCGCAGGATACTGCCAATAACGGCTTCTCTGCGAGAGGCTTCCGCAAACGCGCAGCGTCTCGCAGAGGAGGATTCGTAGGGTGTAAGTCCTATGTCTAAAAGATATTTCCGTGAATTAGCTAATGGGTTTTCAGCGCTCCTTTAATCTCGATTTGATCAGCCTTTCAGACAACTGTTTACCCTGATATTTAATTACTGGTCATCAATATATCATAACTAAGACACATTTAAACGTATAAGTAAGTTTTAGCGTAGGCGTAGCCCGTCGCAGACATCGCACTATGATTATAGAAGTAATTGATGATTTGGATGCTCAATTTATATCATCACTTCCAATAAAAAGCGATTATACAAAAAATATTTTACGCATCCTATATATTGATTTGCTGCCTCTGGGTAAAACACATTGCAATTCCCTTTCCGTAGTAAGCTGCCTCATTGATAAAAATCGGCCAAACGGTAGATGCGCCTTCATAAACAATTGTTTTACCATCAAAAGTTATAAAAATTGGATCTCCTGGGTTCAAGGCTTGATAATCCTTATCCTGAAGCTCTGGATGAATCATCCCAAAGATTTTACCATCCTGTTGTTTTGGATAGTCCACAACTGATAAATGGTCATAGAGAATCAACGTTTCGTTAGTTGATGGAATTGCACCCTGGTTAAACCCTTCTATATAGTCGAGAACCGTAGAAATAAGTTCCTCTGTTTTTTGAAACAGTGCCGCTTTTAAGAGTCCTTGGGCAATAGGGCCAACCTCGATCGCAAAGCCTAATTCACACAAAGAATTTACAAAGGGGTTTTCTTCAATTGATTTGAAAGAGCAACGATAAACCCTAACTAAAGGATTAATTTGGCTCAGATAAGCAGCCAATCTCAAGTTTAAACGATGACTGTTTACCAAAATAATTGTCAGGCCCATATTAGCTGTACTGCTGTGTAAGTCTAAGATAAAATCTGCTTGTTTATCCCTGTTTGATGCTAGAGTATCCTCTATTGATTTAGCTTGTAATTCTTCATAACTGCTCAGAGTCGGATCTTGTAAATCTTGCTTGAGAAAACAGCGATTTAAATCCTTCTCTACATATCGTCTCCCCGCCGCAAAAGCGTTAGGATTTGCTAACAGAGTGACTGTCTCAAAACTTGGCCTAGCAATCAAGTCAGGAAACTGGGCAAATTTTTGGATTAAGTATGCCCCCGTAAACTCATTACCATGAGTTCCACCGACAATTGCAACTCGATTAATCTGGTTCACGATTACACCAACTCCAGAATACAGCCATCGGTGAAGAGGCAGGGTGAAGGGAGCAGGGGGCAGGGGGAAATGACCCCATCAATAACTGTCATGGAATAAAGGGGGGAAGATGGGTCTGAATCCCCCAATTCTATTAAGTGGTTGTCGTACTCTATGGAAAGCTGGCGCAACAGGTAGGGCACTCACTGAGCCTTACCATAAAGCCTGCGGCATAGCTACGCTTAGGGCGCAGCCTCTTCAAAAGTTCTGTCGAATCCTAATTCGCTTTTATCCCCCCTGCTCCCTGCCCCCTGCTCCCTGCCCTCTGCTCCCTTACCTCTTTTTCAATGTACCTTATGAAGCATTCACCGTGCCGATGCGATCGCGCCCATGTGGTTGATAAAGATAAGACATATCAGGCCCATTGGGAATGATCCCGCCCGGATTGAGTGGGAATAGGTTTCCGTAGTAGTCTCGCTTCACACTTTCTACATCGCAGGTGTCAGCGACACCTGGAAGCTGATATACATCGCGTAAATAAGCTCCCAGGTTCTGATAGTCTCGAATTCGCTGTCTATTGCACTTAAACAACCCATAATAGGCGCTATCAAACCGAAATAACGTCGTGAATAAGCGGACATCTGCAAGCGTGAGATTGTCTCCACACAGATATCGACTAGTCTGCAATGCAATGTCAATCTCATCGAGAGTTGCAAACAGTTCATTACAGGCTTGATTGTACGCTTCCTGACTTTGGGCAAAGCCGCAGCGATACACACCATTATTTACCGCGTGATAAATCTTCTCATTCCACCAGTCAATTTTTTCTTTGAGTGCTTCTGGATAAAGATCGAGCGTGGGATTGTTGGCGAACTCGTTAAACTCAGAGTTTAGCATGACGATAATCTCTGAACTCTCATTGTTGACGATGGTTTTTGTTTGGTTATCCCATAGGATTGGAACTGTAGAGCGTCCACTGTAAGCAGGTTCTGCCAGTTGATAAAATTCAGCCAGTGTGCGACAACCTTCTTCTTCCTCGTTGAATATCCAACCGCCTTCAATGGGAGAAGGAGAGACGACACATACTGATATTACTGCTTCGAGTTTTTTGAGCGATCGCACAACTAGGGTTCGGTGCGCCCAAGGACAGCCCAGCCCAACATAAAGTTTGTAGCGCCCTGCTGCTGGTGGGTAAGGATTTCCTTCTTCTGTGCCAATGAACTTCCGAAACTGGCTATTAGGACGAATATAAGCTCCCGACTGATTACTAGGAGCAAGCTTTGACATCATGATCTGCCACATAGTTGTCCAGACAAACTTTCCCAGCCAAATGATCAGCTTGGGAGGGAGTGTCCTGCCCTTTTTTTTGGGACGATTTTTCTGGTCATTCATTGGAGTTGAGTTGTTCATGGCGACAATCTTGCTTTGGGAGCGATTGACGTTACCACTGTTTCTACTAAGTAGGTTTCGATTTTTACAACCCACTCTGAGCTTTACTACTCTACTTTACTATGCTTTGTATCATCCTGATTAGAAAAATCTCTCGCCTTTGAGCGTAATCATCTCAAATTTGCGTAGGCAAAGCCCATCGTACCCCTACGGGGAAGCAAGCTACGCGTAGCGTTCCGTAGGAAAGGTATCGTAGCCAAAAGCGATCGTCCCATCTAAAAAACCTACTTACTTTTCGCAGCTTAATTTGCTCATCTCCTGTAACAAATTGCCAATCTATTTAACAAAGACTTAATGAGTGATGTCGCGATCCTCTTAATTCTATTAACTATGTATTTTGTAGTGTATTATACCTGTAATAAAGGTTTTATCTAATTATTTTTTTGTCAACAAATAATAAACATAAAAATTTTAATTTACATCCTCCAAAAAATAAATCTCTTATAGGGTAGGCATTTTACCCTGCCTATTTGTCCAAATCAAATGCGCGACATCTGAGTGTTTAATTTAGTCAAAAATCGAAGTCAAAAACACAAATTTTTAGCCATTAATGCCCAATATCAAGCTCTGAGAGGTATATACGTCATATTTAAAAGCATGGTTCATCCTTTCCGAGAAAACACAGTACAAAGCTTAATTAGATACTCGCGTAATTACTAATAAAAAATCGGTTTTACCTGATCTTGTTATAAAAAACATTACATCTTAATATTAGAGAACCCTAAAAAAGTATAGATATAATTTAGGAATAAGTTACTGAAACAAAGAACAAAAACAAAAAATTTACGTAGGAATAATTGTAAATAAAATGACTCAATCTTATAACAACCCTAACCTTCTAGAGGAAACGGATTTAGGGACTTTCATCGCTCAGGCTACTACCACAGACAAATGGCAAGTATTGTCGTACAATGCTCCAATCCTACCTATACATGCCGCTCTACTTTGTACTGGTAAAGTATTCTTTTTCTGCGGTTCAGGTAATGATCCTAGTCGGTTAAATACTCCCTATGACAGTGTGGTTTGGGATGTAAATAAAGGAACCTTTACCCGTCAGAAGGCTCCATTGGATAGTAATAATCAACCTATTGACCTTTTTTGCGCTGGTCACTCCTTCCGCCCTGATGGTTGGTTAGTGGTTGCGGGTGGAACTTTGCGCTACGACCCATTTTATGGTTCACCCTCTGGTCTGCTGTTTGATCCCATTACCGAGAAATGGGTCAAGATACCACCAATGAATAATGGTCGTTGGTATCCTACTGTGTTAACGCTAGGCAGTGGTCGGATTTTTGTAATATCTGGGGCGGACAAAGATGGCAATGTCAACAAACAACCAGAAATTTATTCTGCTTTCTTTCCAAATGGTTGGAACGCTTTTCCGACAACTCGTTCCTACCCAGAATACGCAAATCTGTTTCTACTCAATAGTGGAAAAATCTTTTATTCAGGTGCTCAGATGGGCGGTAACTTCGGAGCAGCGCCAACTATACTAACTCTGCCAGGGACATTTACCGAACCCATTACAGAACAAGTGGTGGCAGGGCTACAAGACCCAAGTTTCGGTAACCAAGCTACCAGTGTGCTTTTACCACCTGCACAAGACCAAAAAGTGATGATTATCGGTGGGGGTAGTGGTAAAAACGCAACAAACAGGGTAAATATTGTAGATTTAAAAGCTAGTAACCCAACTTACGTAGCAGCACAGCCTCTAAACTATGCCCGGATGCATCACAACGCAGTTTTGTTACCCGATCGCACAGTGTTTGTTTGCAATGGGAGCAAAATGAATGAGGACCTAACACAATCAATGCTGCCAGCAGAAATCTACAATCCAGCCACAAAAACCTGGACAGTAGTAGCTAAACAAAATGTCCCCCGCGTATATCACTCGGTGGCCTTGCTCCTACCAGATGGTAGAGTAGCCACAGCTGGGGGGAACCCTAGGCGGACTGTCAATGAACTGCGATTAGAAATTTACAGTCCTGCGTATATGTCGCGGTCACGGCCAATTATTCAGAGTGTTCCTCAAGCATTAAAATACGGACAGCAATTTACTATTCAGACACCCCAAGCTGGCAATATTAAATGGGTTAGTCTGATTAGACCAATGGCAACCACTCATTCCTGCGATACAGAACAAAGGTTAGTGGATGTGCCGATTAATTCTAGGAACGCTACTTCTCTTAATGTCACGCTAAGAGCCAATCGAAACATAGCAGTACCAGGCTGGTACATGCTTTTCATCAGTGACAATAATGGAACACCCTCAGTAGCAACCTGGACGCAAGTATCATAGCCTTACCCGTTTATGTTCAATAGACTTCTTGCAAAAGTCTCTAATACCCGACCCTCAACTTCTGCCTGCGCTTGCGGGGCAGGGAGCGTTTGTACTCAAATGCGGGGTAGAGTTCTTTATTTTTGATTGATGCAAGAGGTCTAATACACTGCTACTTAACAAACGTCATTAATTCTAGGAGTAGAAATATGAGTTACAAGCTATCACGTCGGCAGTTTGGCCAGTTAGTACTTGGTGGAACTATAGTATCTGGGCTTAGTTATATAAGCAACAAAACTTTGGCACAAACACCAAGTTACAAAATTATAGGTATAGATTCTGGCTCTATCATCACTACCGACCAAACGGCTGTTCCAGAGGTAGATACCACTGAATTAGATAGTACTGTCCCAAACATTGTACCCACAGATATTAAGCCTGTAGGGCTAGGACTTGTTTTAGAATCTCTTGTTTTGCAATCCTTAAATACAGGAAAGGTTCAGCTTCTAAGTCCACAAGTTTCTCAGATACTTGCCGAGCGCGGTACAGCTTTAGTACAGTCTAATGAGACATTGAGTAACTTCGCTCTTTTAAACGATAGCAGCATTGCCAAGCTTGGTACAGGTTTAATAGAGTCTAATGAGACATTGAATCGCCTCATTGCTCCAAGGAATGGCATAGTTGCTGATCAGGTTAAACCTTTAGTAGAGGCTAATGAGACATTGAGTGGCTTCACTTCTTTAAGCGATGGCACACTTGTCGTAGCTATTACTCCTGTTACCGTTGGTAAGAAACAGGCGGCACCTACTCGCATTACATTTTTGGGTACGCCTGTAAAAACTTTAATAGTCTCAGGACTAAAACAGAATCAACAGCTTGGGAGCTTGCTAGGCACCATTGATGGGCGGCTGATGGGTTTAGTAGGTAAGAATAACGGTACACCACCTATTACATTGGTAGATATTAACCTTCAAACAGGAGAGATAAGTTCTATTAGTAAGGTTAAATTCCCGAACGATGAGCGGGCCAATAATCTAGCACAAAGCCCAGACGGAAAACTCTATACGTCCTTAGTTGGATTGAATGGTGAAACAACTCTAGTGCAGTTAGACTCAAATCAAAAAAGCCCGATCAGACTGGCACAATTGAAATTTAATGGTCAAGCGTGGAATAATGGCTTACAAAGCTTAGTTTGCTCTGCAACAGGTCAACTCCTTGCCTTTGGAGCTATGAGGTATGAGACACCTAATGCTGTGTATGACGTAGATAAAAAAAGTGGAAACATGACTCGGCTACAAGACTTAAACGCTAGTCAGATTACGCTTGCTCGTGGTTAGAGGGCATTGGGAATAGGGAGGGCATTAGGCATGGGTAAGAGGACTTGGGGACAAGGAGAATTGGGGACAAGGGGAAAGACTTGTTTCAAGTTCTCACCTCTTGTCCCCCTCATCTCCCTCATCTCCCTGCTCCCTGCTCCCTACTCCCTACTCCCTGCCCTTTCTTTAAGAAACGCATCAAATGTAAACCTATCCGGTAGCGAAGTTTGTGCACCTGGTTTTGTCGTCGCCAAAGCACCCGTTGCTGCACCCCAAACAACTGCCTGGTGTAAAGAAAGTCCTTCAAAAAGTGCCGCCGTCAAGCCGCCATTAAAAGCGTCGCCAGCAGCTACTGTGTCAACCGCATGAACTGGAAACGCGGGTACAAAAAACTTTTCCTCAGCAGTGGCACAAAAAACACCTTTAGCACCCAGTTTAACGATCGCACATTTCACACCCCGTTCTAATAAAACTCCAGCTGCTTTTGCCGCTTCTTCCTCTCCATCCACAGGAAAACCCACTAACTGCGCGGCTTCAACTTCATTTGGTGTAATAATGTCCACTAACGGGTAAAGTTCATCTGGAAAATCAGATTGTGCGGGTGCAGGGTCGAGAATTACCGTTATTTTGGTTTTTCTTGCGGCTTTAGCGGCTGCAACCACGGCAGTAATCGGAATTTCTAATTGTAAAAGCAGTGCTGTCGCTTCTGGTAATAAGTGGGACAATCGTTCTACATCTCCTTGATTCACACACCCATTTGCACCAGGAATTACAATAATTTGATTTTCACCAGCATGATTTACGGCGATGATGGCGACTCCAGAACTAACAGTTTCGTCTACGAAAATATTGTCAATTTGGACACCAGATGCTTGTAAATTGTTGACAAGTTCCACACCAAAATTGTCTGCACCTACACGCCCCACCATTTGAGTAGGAATTCCCAATTTTGCTAATGCTACGGCTTGATTAGCTCCTTTACCTCCCGAAACTTTAAAAAAGTTCTCTCCTAGCAACGTTTCTCCTGCGACTGGCAACCGGGGCGCTGTTGCTACCAAGTCTATATTTATGCTGCCGAAGACGATAACGCTCATGATGCTTATTGTGGTTGATGTTAAAGTGATTCAGCCTAATATTACAGGAAGCGATCGCTAGGGTTCAAACAACTAAATATCTATAAATAAAAATACCTTGTCTATTTACAGGTATCTATGTTTTGACCAAATATCATCATTCATTTAATTCCATCAATTCTTTTGTTTTCAAATCAGTCGCTACAGGTTGAGAACATTGTTGAATTTGAGGAGAGATAGAGCAAATCGCATCTGTTGTTGTTTCAAAACAATTTGATAACCCAATTGTTTGTAACAATCCTGTTCGTTCTAATAGTTCTTTAACTTCGGTTTGTAAACCTGTGAGAATTAAGCGGCAATTGTGCCGTTCCAAGTCGTGGTAAATATCTTCTAAAGCTACTAACCCAGTGGTGTCCATGTTTGGTACAAACCGTAACCGGAGAATTAAATATTTTACTTCCGGTTCATCGCGGAGGAAGGTAGCAAACCGTTCAGCAGCACCAAAAAATACGGGGCCATCTACGCGATAAACAGCAATTTCTTTTCCTAATTCCAGAGGAGTACCAGGGGGAAATACTTCGGTTTCAGGTATTTTGACTAGGCTTAAATCGCTCATCCGTTTGATGAACAATGCTCCGGCTGCAATCAATCCCACTTCTACAGCGAGAACTAAGTCAAATAAGATTGTTACTAGCCAGGTGAGAATCATCACCGCAAAATCAGAGTAGGTAGCACGCATCAATAAACCAATGGCTTCCCACTCAATCATCCGCACACTAACCACCATCAAAATGCCAGCAAGTGCTGCTAAAGGAATCTGTGCTGCTAAAGGTGCTAAAGTTAAAACAATAATGGCTAAGGCAACGCCGTGAATTACTCCAGATAGCAGGGTTTTGCCGCCAGAACGGACATTGACAACAGTCCGAGCGATCGCACCTGTTGCCGGGATGCCACCAAAAAATGGGACAATAATATTTGCCAATCCTTGACCAATTAATTCGCGATCGCTATTAGACTTGTCCGAAAACTCCAAAGCCAAACTGTTCAAAGCTTTGAGGCAAAACTTTGATATTTGCGTAAAAACGTAGCGATCGGGCTTTGAGATAGTTGGTGTTAGTTTAGAGTCATAAAAATCA
>JAHHHS010000200.1 GCA_019359215.1 Nostoc indistinguendum CM1-VF10
CTTATCATTTATCTAAGCCTATCAGCACTTCTACATTTTCAAAAAAACGGTATCGTAGACTACTATTTTTTAGCGATGGCTGCGCCCGCCGAAGGCATCGCCAAACTTTTCGATCTACTGAATATGGTTCATTAATCGGGCATCAATCGAAGGAACTGCTGGAATAAGGGTTGCAGAGGTAATCTGCGATACTTCCTCTGGTGCAAGCCCAGCCCGTTCTAGTAATGAATACACAGTTGCTGTAGCTAAGTTCACAGCAACCTCTATACCTGTATTCACAGTTGTTTCCCATGTAGGTAGATGGTAAACAGACTCTAATGGTAGGGCAAAGTAACGACCTTCAATCATTACATTAGAGAAGAATTGGTCTATCTGCTCTAAATCGAAATCCAACTAACTCCATCTCTAAACAGTATTTATGCAAAGCGGTGGCTAGCACTTCTTGAGGGTAATAGTGGGAAGGAAAACCAGTAGATGTAGCAACGATATACGTCATGATTATTTTTCTCTTTCACGAATCAAAAGTTTATAAAAATCGGCTCTTGCGTTGGTTTTATGGTACGGCATTAAAATAGCCATTTTGTAGAAAGGCTCAAAAATTTAAAATCCAGTCATAGCTAGGAATATAGGCTCTGATTAGATTTTATTTATTATTCGACTCCATAAAAAGAACTGAAGAGCCTAAAAATCTTTAGATACGGCTTACACCATTTGGGATGAAGCGATTGTTATCTGAAGTATTGGATTGTTGAGCTAAATGTTGTGCTAGGGCTTTAATAGTGGTGTATTCGTATACTAAGTTGGGAGAAAGCTTGCGTTTTAACCAAACTCCTAGTTCACCAGAAAGGCTTACCACTGCCAATGAATCTAAACTATCGGCAAAGGGTTCTTGAATACTTATCTCCTCTGGCTGGACTTTCCGCCATTGAGCAATTTTTGATACCAACCAAGCTTGAATGGTTTCTGCTTGCCAACAACTACTAAACGCTCTTCGCCACCAACATCAACCGAAAACGCAGCACTGTAACATGACCTTAAGGATAAATGACTTTGTTCCACTGTTGATTCAATATCTTGGGGGTAGTGATTGCGCCCCCGAATAACGAGGACATCCTTGAGTCGCCCTGTAACAAATAGTTCTCCATCTTGCAAAAAACCTAAATCGCCAGTACGTAAAAAAGGTACTAAACTTCGTTCCGCTTCCCTAACACCCGTGTCTGGCAGTTGCGCCCGAAAAGTTTTTTCTGTTTCTTCAGGTCGGTTCCAATAGCCTTGAGCAACACTAGCACCTGATACCCAAATCTCTCCTACTTGGTTAGGGGAACACTGAGTTAGGGATTCAGGATTGACAATAACTATCTTTGTATCAAGGGAAGCGCTACCACATCCTATAAGCATCCGGGTATCTTTTTGGTTTTCATAAGCTTTAACAAGACGGTTTTGTTCAAGTGCAGATCCCTAAACTGTGCAGATGACTGGACTGTCTGTTTTTCGGACGCTACAAACTTTAAGAGTTGCTTCGGCAAGCCCATAACTAGGGCAAAAAGTTCTCCTTCGGAAACCAAAGGGTTCAAAGGTCTGTGTAAACTTTTCTAAAGTTTGTTGGCGAATTGGTTCAGCACCATTTACTGCTACACACCAGCTTCTCAGGTCTATATCTATATCTACATCATTAAAAATCTGCTCGCTCTTTTGAGTGCAGAGTTCATAAGCGAAATTGGGAGCACCACTGTGAGTTCCTTGATAGCGAGAAATGACTTGTAACCATCGTATTGGTCGCTGAATAAAAGATTCAGGCGACATTAAAACTCCTAAGCATCCAGTATATATGGGTTGAATTATTCCAAAGACCAATCCAAAATCATGAAAGTGAGGAAGCCACGACACGAGTATGCTATTCTGAATAATCTCCAATGTGCAAGCTATATTGGCTGAATTATGCAGTACATTTCTATGGCTAATCATGGCTCCTTTTGGAGTTCCTGTAGAGCCAGAAGTGTACTGAAGATAAGCTAGAGTATGGCTGTTGATTGTTGGTTCCTGCCAGCGTGACGCTAAATCGCTGATGGCTATGTTATCGCTTGTGAGCAAGTGGCACTTTGACTTTTGTATATGCTCGTTAAGCTGATTCTCTATCTTGGCTAGTAAGGAACTATTGGTCAGGATTGTTGTTGCTTGAGCATCTGTGGCGATCGCCTCTAACCTATACATTTTCTGATTGCGCTTGGGTGGATAGGCAGGAATTGCAACCACTCCAGCATACAAGCATCCAAAGAAGGCGACAATAAACTCTAATCCTGAAGGATATAATAACAATGCTCTATCGCCCATCTCGTTTGTAGACTGTAGCAAAGCAGCAATTGCCCGTGCTTGTTGGTCTAACTGTTGATAAGTTAGAGTTCCCGATTCTGTCTCTCCATCTTGCAAAAATATTAAAGCAATCTGGTTAGGCTGGTATTGTGCCCTATAACGCAGAATACCGACCAAAGTAGCAATTTGGTGTGGATTTTCCGAGAAATCATTTAGTTTATAGTCTAAATCAGTACATAAGTTTATCATTTTTGCCCTGCTATCATTTGCAATTTTTACCCAATTTTGCTTTCAGAATTGGTTTTCCTAGTACACTCTCTTTTGCAAAGCGTTTAATTAACAACTTTAGTTATTTGAGAGTATGCCTGGATTCAATCGCAGTATCAATGCTAAAAGGTGATAAAAAGTGTCATCTACGCAACTTTACAGGAACATACGAACTGGGCCAATAAAGTTGCTTTCAATTTAGAGGCTCCCTTTCGCCCCGTTTCTTAAACGTTCAAGCCATTGCTCAATTACCTCTTCACTGGGCTAAAAGATGATACTACCTCTTTGCTTGAGTGCCGCATCATATTCCTTACAATTACGAACTCCGTAGTTAGCTTTAGCTTTCGTTTTCATGAGCAAACTAGTGGTCTGTCCCATTAATTTTGCGGGGCTGCTAGATCCCCGACTTTTTCAAGAAGTCGGGGATCTGAACATTACTAACCTCTCAAAACTTTTGGGACAGACTACTAGCTGCCCAATAGTCAAAGTATATGTGGAATGGGGATAAGGAAAATTTACTATTTTTCCTTATTTACGTAACAACGCCGAACATGGCGCTACGTAAGAATTAATGTTTAATTCGGTGTGATTAGTTTTACTAAAATCGGCAACTTGATTTAGCGTCATAGCAAACAAAGTTTCTTGATTAATTAAAAAACTTTGAGAGCGCAAGTTACTTTTTTGGCTCTTCAGTTCTTTTTATGGAGTCGAATAATAAATAAAATCTAATCAGAGCTTATATTCCTAGCTATGACTGGATTTTAAATTTTTGAGCCTTTCTACAAAATGGCTATTTTAATGCAGTACCATAAAACCAACGCAAGAGCCACTTTTTTTAGGTTTAAAGACAGATAGTAGTAAGGTTTACGGAAGTAGGAGAGGAAGAAAGGCAAGGAATTTTCTTTTAGACTTACTAGACTGTTTGAGAACACCCGTTTACTTCAAAAGGCTTTAGAGTACGTAAACTTAACTTTCAAGGTTCTGGGCGTACTTGAAAAATTGAAAAATGAGGTCTTCGGGTTCTTACTAGCGAATCATTAAATAGCAAGGCATCTGACATAATATGGCTAGTTTTTTCTTTTGTTGTGTAGTCACCGTTATTATTAATACGATTTATAAGTTTTTTCGGACACTCTTTGTAAATATCAGCTAGTGTCTCAAACCATCTTGAATGATTAATGTAGATAGCACCATCTGGTCCCCAAGCTGCTTCTAAAACCATGTTTTTTTTCAGTGCTTTCTTTTGAATACCCAATGTATCGTAAATATTAATTTCAGTTCCTTCTTTAGTATGGCTTTTGCCATTGCCGCAGTAATCAGCACGTGCCATACGCGTACACGCCTGATGAAAGTCTCGCAGCGACCTTCCTTGGATTGTCTTCCACGGCTTGTAGCCCCAGCGAACACATTTAGCTAAAACTCCGCTTGTACATGCAAATGTAATTAGCTTACTTGATTCAACATGTGCTCCTGTTGCATTCCAATAACCTGTTAATGGAATTGCTTTAGCATCATTATTAGTATCAGGTTTACATAAGTTCTTCCACTGAGAGTCCGATTTATCCCAATAAAAAATTGTATAGAGATACGTTTCTCGTTCTAAATCTTTCGGGTCTAGTTCAATATCTCTAATTTGAAACCTTAGTTCTTTTCCTTGCTCGTCAACACCTGATATTTGAGTTCCTTTTAAAGATTTACCTTTACTAATTGTATTAGTTTTTAGGTTTTTTTGCTCTGTTAAGATCAAACCTATAGACTTAGTCCATCTTTGTAAATATTCTTTTTTAACAAGATAGGTTACTAGTAAAATAAGAATAAAACAGGGTAAAGTCAAGTTTTTGTATTTCATATTCCAAGTTTTTATCCACAGTATATGTTTAGGCTGTAATATCTTTTTTGAAAAAAATGATGGAGGATAACAGATAGAATGAACAAATTCTAACGGGACAGTAGCTACGTGTAGTTATATGAACGGCAGACCTAAGATGCCTGCCATTCCATAACTGTTTTAATTATTAATCGTGACTTTTTTGAGATTACTGCCCTGCTACTACAAGTTGCCCACCTTCTACTACGATTTCTTGTAGTACTGTGCTTTTAAGACTAGTACTCTCTAAAGATAAACTATTAAAACTTTGGCCATTTAGGCTTAGTCCATTAAGACTTAAGCCATTAATATCTGAGCCGTTTAGACTTAACCCGTTAAGGCTTAAACCATTAAGATTCGAGCCATTAAGACTTAAGCCATTAAACAAAATATCAGCTTTAGCTGCTCCAGAGAAAGCCACAACACCTAATGTAGTGGTAACTGCAATCCTTAAGAAACTTTTTTTCATACTTAATTCTCCAAATTTAAGAGTCTAGAAGTGTTCAAAATGTTATTGATTGCTTCAACAACATTTGTAATAAGTATGACTTGATGCATTAGCTTTGACAGTGTTATATGGTGATAAAAAGTGGTAGATTTTCTGAATCGAGCAAAGTAAACTTGAAGAAGGCAGTTATGCTGGAGGTAAAAGTTTTGCACATGCCCCCAGTATGGAATAGTACTAATAAAAGCTGAAAGCAATGAAAAATAAGCATACAACCTGGAATGCTATTGAGCAGTGTGTGTGAGGTTCAGGCGATCGATTTCCCTTGCAGGTGCTATGGAACGGATACCCAAAAGCGAATCTGTTTAACTGACTTTTGCAAGAGGTCTAATGATTAAAGTGATAATTTATTGGAAATATCAATACTAGGACTTACGTATTGACAGGAAAGACTAAAGATAATTTTAAAGACCACATCTATCGTAGGGACAATTTATGAATTGCCCCTATAGCAAGGGGTTTAAATACTATCAAAGAATGATTAATATAAGCCTGAAATGACTTACTGTAATAAAAGTATACCTTGATTAATTTAATATGTAAGTTCTAAGTACTTAACTTATGCTGAAAAGTTAAATTAGTGCATATTGGGAGATTTTTAGTAATGACAGTTGAAAATTTACTAGATATTTTGGCTCGTCTTCTTCAGCAAGAGACCTTGAACGATCTTCAACTGGTAGTGTTGCAGCAAGTATGGCTTGGACGCACCTATGAGGAAATCGCAGAAACTGTTGGTTACGACACCGATTATATCAAGCACATTGGTTCTGGATTATGGCGGCTACTCTCACAGAAGCTTGGGGAGAAGGTGACCAAAAATAATTGCCGAGCTGTTCTTCAAAAACGTTTGCGTTCTATGAATGCTGAACAATTACAACCAACTTTAGATAGCCCACAGATGGCTCATCTCGCACAACCACAGAAAGACAGTACTGAAATTGCAGCCTTAAATCGACATACTGACTGGGGAGATGCCATTGATGTTGGTTTTTTTTACGGTCGCAACTCCGAACTAGCGACACTAGAGCAATGGATTACAAAAGAACGTTGTCGCTTGGTTATGCTACTAGGAATGGGAGGGATTGGAAAAACAGCATTAGCAGTGAAACTAGCGCAAAAGATTCAGGGAGAGTTCAAATACCTTATCTGGCGCAGTCTTCGCAATGCACCACCCATTGAACAATTGTTGGTAGAACTAATCCAAGTTCTCTCTAACCAGCAAGAGATTAATCTACCAGAAACCTTAGACAGGCAACTCTTGCGCCTAATAGAGTATTTGCGTGCCTCACGCTGTCTGCTGATTCTAGATAATGCTGAGTCAATATTGCAAAGTGGCGAGCAGACAGGAAGCTATCGAGACGTGTATGAAGGCTATGGTCAACTACTGCGATACATAGGAGAAACACCGCATTATAGTACTCTAATACTAACATCGCGTGAGAAACCCAAGGGCTTGGCTGCAAAAGAAGGAAACATACTGCCGATTCGCTCATTACGACTGTCAGGGTTAAGCTTGGCAGAAGTTCAACAACTGTTTGAAATTAAAGGAAAATACACTGGCTTACAAGCGGAATGGGAATTGGTAACTTCACATTATGCAGGAAATCCGCTTGCCTTAAAAATGGTCGCAGTAGCGATTGAAGATTTTTTTGATGGTCAGTTGGGGAAGTTTGTCAAGTTCTTTCAAGAAGAAACATTTATTTTTGATGATATTCGGGACTTGTTAGAACAACAATTCCAGAGGTTAACAAGTATAGAAAAAGCATTAATGTACTGGCTAGCCATTAACCGAGAGCCAGTCACGTTATTACATCTGCAAGAAGATATTGTTGAGAGCAATTACCGAAGTAACATTATAGAGGCATTATCTTCTTTGCAGAGGCGATCGCTAATTGAGAAAACTGGCTCTAGCTTTACGCAACAACCTGTAGTCATGGAGTACATGACAGAACAACTGGTTGAACAAGTTTATCAAGAAATTGTGACAGAGAAATTAGAATTACTATGTAGCTGTGCGTTAATCAAAGCTCAGTCGAAAGATTATATTAGAGAATCTCAAATTCGTCTTATTCTTCAACCAATTGCTCAGAATTTAAGCAATATTTTTAGAACTGAGCAAGAAATTAAACACAAATGCCAACGAATCCTTTTACAAATTGGCTCTTTTAATAATACTGGAGGAGAATCAGCGTTTTCCACTGCTGCAGGTTATGCAGGTGGCAATTTACTTAACCTGTTACAGCAACTGCAAGTTGATCTAACTGGTTATGACTTTTCCTACTTGCCAATCTGGCAAGCATATTTGCAAGGAGTAAACTTGCACAAGGTCAACTTTGCCTATGCCGATTTGGCTAAGACTATGTTTTCCGAAACCATGAGCAGCACTACATGCGTCGTCTTTAGCCCCGATGGCAACTTTTTAGCAACGTGTGACATTCAAGGCGAGATTTGCTTGTGGCAAGTTGCAGACGGCAGACGTCTTGCTAGTTATAGAGGACACACCAACTGGATCTGGTCAGTGGCTTTCAGCCCTGATGGGAGTATGTTAGCTAGTGGCAGTGTAGATCACACTGTTAAATTATGGAACATTAAGACAAGGGAATGCTTTGCCACTTTACAAGAACATACGAACTGGGTCAATAAAGTTGCTTTCAGTGCTGACAGCCAAACCTTAGCTAGCGCTAGTTCCGACGGCACTGTAAGG
This sequence comes from Nostoc indistinguendum CM1-VF10, assembly GCA_019359215.1. Taxonomy (GTDB): domain Bacteria; phylum Cyanobacteriota; class Cyanobacteriia; order Cyanobacteriales; family Nostocaceae; genus Nostoc; species Nostoc indistinguendum. Next base: position 7,654 of record JAHHHS010000200.1, read on the forward strand.
CTATGGAATTTTTATACAGGTGAATGCCTTCAAACTTTGCAAGATGAGAGATGGATATCGGCGATTGCTTTTAGTCCAGATAGTCAAACTTTGGTAAGCGGCACTGGCGACGGGACTGTCAATATATGGGATATTTCCACAAGTCGGTGTCTCCAAACTATACAAGCACATACAAACCAAATTTGGTTTGTTGCTTTTAGCCCAGATGGTAAAATTTTAGCAACTGGTAGTCATGATTACACTGTAAAATTGTGGGAAGTCTGTACGGGTCAATGCCTCCAAACTTTTTTAGGTCATACCAATTCGGTTTGGTCTGTTGCTTTCAGCCCTGATGGTCAAACTTTAGCAAGTAGTAGCGAAGACCAGACGATACGGCTGTGGGATATACGAAGGGGGCAATGCCTGAAAACTTTAACGGGACACACCAGCCCAGTATGGTCTGTTGTCTTTCATCCTAAAGGTCAAATTTTAGCAAGTGGCAGCGAAGATAGAACAGTGAGATTATGGGATGCTCAGACTGGCCAGTGCCTGAAAACGCTACAAGGCCAAACTAGCCATATGTGGGGACTTGCTATCAGTCCAGATGGTCAAACTTTAGTCAGTGGTAGTGAAGATAAAACAGTTAGACTCTGGGATATCTCCATTGGTCAATGCACCAAAGCTTTATATGGACATGAGGGTCGAATCTGGCGTGTTGCTTTCAGCCCTGATAATCAAACTGTTGCTAGTGCCAGTAATGACTCGACTGCAAGGTTATGGGATATCCGCACCAGTCAATGCTTGTGGGTTTTGCAAGGACATATGGGTCGGGTTATGACTGTTGCTTTCAGTCCTGATGGGCAAACTCTAGCAACTGGTAGTTTCGATCAAAACGTAAAGCTGTGGGATGTTTGCACAGGGAAATGCTTTAAAACAATGCAGGGTCACAGCAACTGGATATTTCAAGTTGCTTTTAGTCCAGATGGACGAACTTTGGCAAGTGGCAGTCAAGATTGTACTGTAAAATTGTGGGATGTAGATACGGGTAAGTGTTTGGCAACCCTGCAAGGGCATTTAGCGCAGGTGTGGTCTGTTGCTTTTAGTCCAGATGGGCAAACTTTAGCAAGTGGCAGTGAAGATAAAACTGTGAAATTATGGAATGTTGGTAAAATCTGCTCTAGGTTAGAGAGTAAAGACACTCCTAGTGTAAAACCCATTTCAGATATCTGTGTTGCCACCTTGCAAGGATATAATAGTCGGATTTGGTCTGTTGCTTTTAGTCCCGATGGTTGCACCCTTGCTAGTGGATGTCTCGATAAAACTTTGAAATTATGGGATGTTCGTCCTAACCAATGTTATCAACTTATATGGAATTACATCAGCCAAGAAGAAGTTTGGTCTGTTGCTTTTAGTTCTACTGCTCCCATCTTAACTAGCAGCAGCATCGATGGCACGATTAGGTTACATAAAGTTGAGACAGGAGAGTGTTTAAGAACTTTCAGAGCCGATAGACTTTATGAAGGAATGAATATTACAAGAGTTACTGGTTTAACGGATGCTCAAAAAGCAACTTTGAAAGCTCTGGGAGCAGTTGAAGATTGCTAAATTAGCGTTAGTTGGGGTATGTGTTGATGTGGGATAGGGGACTACATCTACAGTTCGGTATAGTACTACTAGTCTGCCAACCTAAAAATGTTAGGTGGAGGCAGGCAGAGGAGCAGGGGTGCAGGGGTGCAGAGGAGAGTTCAAATACCAAGTTCTTATCCCCTCTGCCCTTCTGCCCTTGGAGCTAACCACCATGCAAAGTTTCCTTGGCGTACTACTACCTCTATGATGGCAACTATTCGCGATAGCTTTGCTCCTGCCCTCTGGGCAGACCGCCTGTCTGCTAGAATTCCTTGAATCCTACATCCGCCACACTAGATAAAGCTTGTAGTATTTAAATGCGTTTGCCCTGGTTTCTTTTTTTCTTTACTAATACCATTTCTTTGTGAGGCTGCGCCAAACCCTTTTAACTTCTTTCTTTCTTTCTCTCTTTCTTTACTTTGTGTCCTTTGCGTCCTTTGCGGTTCGTTTTTCTTCCCTATACTTAAATATGGTTTAGCGCATCTTCATACAGAATTGGTATAACATTGGCTGCTTAAGGGGGGACAAAATGGTTTAGAATGCTTATATTGCATAGAGTGTAGCAATTTGTGGTAAAAGAAAAAGAGCATTCATTCGCAACAAGCTCTATTTAATGATAATGTTACCAGAATTCTACGAAACAAACCTCAAGCGAGAATTGGGACGTGCAGAATATTTATTACTAAAAATCCTGATAAATTTATTACAATCTATTAAAACTGTAAGCCTTGAGGCATTGGCTACAGCTTTACCTATTCCAATATTGTTTGAAAGTAGAAGAAAAAAGATTCAACGTTTTTTATCTCTGAACTACATAGGGCTTGCTGAATAAGTATCTAAAGCGAATCTATAGCAATCCTAAATGGTTCATGAGAAAACACCATATTCATGGAGCTTAGGAAAGTCAAAAATTTGACAATTAAGTGATAACTCAAATAAAGCCTTGACAATAGAGAAGGAATGACAGAAAAAATAAAACTCTCGAATCAGCCTTTTCCCTTGCAACCAAATATCTTCTACTGGATTTTGTTGAGGTGCATTCGGGGCAAATCTTTTCTGCGAAACGCTACGCGAACACAAGTTATCAACCATTCTTCTTTGTCTAAGTTAGTATTCAAAGAGTCTAAATAATCTTTGATCTGTTGTGAGCGATGATAACTAGCGCCATCCCAAATGATTAAAAGTTTTGCGCCTGGACGTTGTGAGCGGAGGTACTCTAAAAAAACAATTGTGTTTTCTGAGTTCCCTTTATTGGCAGTATGGGTGAGAAATTCTTTCGTTTTATAGTCTAGCGCACCGAAGTATGCCTGTTTATCACGAGCATTGACAACTGGAATTGAAATGCGCTCGCTCATTTTACCCCAAATATATCCTATTATATCTCCAAGAGAGTAAGTGGCATTCATCAATCATGAAGACAACTAGCTCTCCCGACTCGATTTCGGCTCGTCTCCAACAATTCACAAATTTCTTTTTTTTTTGAGGCGACTAATTCTGGGTCATGCTTTGGATTATTAGCTTGAGCTTTTTTCCAACTAATACGTGCTTCATTAAACAAATCATAGTAGCTTTGTTTGGACTCAAATGTGACTCCATACTTAGATGCAAGTTGGTACTCTAACTCATTAAAAGTCCATTGCTCCTTGGTTTGCAACCATTCAATCACAGCCCTATGTTGTTGTATATCCAAAAATCCTTAAATCCTTTATATGCTAACTTTAAACCCTCAACTCCATTTTGAAAAAATGCTTTTTTCCATGTACTTATAAAGCCTGATGAAACACCCAAAATTGGCATTATCTCCTTATGTTTATATCCACACAGCAGCATCTTAACTGCCATTGCTCGTATAATTTCACGTTTATCCTGGCTATGTTTGATAAAATCTTCTAATGATTGTATCCACATCGCTATATCCAAATGTATGTCGCAAACATTACTTTAAACCCGCTTCAGCATTTTCTCACAAATGATTCCGGATTGCTATAGAAGCCACACAGGTTGCAAAATGGTTGTTTCGTTGCTCAGTTGACAAATTTACCCAGCGATCGCTAACGATTGTGCAAGGGTTTTGAGACTCTAGATGTTATAACCTTGCACTTTTTTTGTGGAAAAAGGCTTGAACCCCTTATCTGGACTACGTTACACCTTCATTCAGCAAGCCCTACATAAATGTTGAAGAAATATGGTTTCCTATAGTTAAAAGCTGGCTAGAAATATATTTTCCTTTGACTGAAGTTGTTTATGTAGTTATAGATCGGACTAATTGGGGATGCATTAACCTATTAATGATTAGTGTGGTTTGGGATAAAAGGTCTATTTCAATATATTTTGAGTTGTTAGATAAGTTAGGCTCAAGTAATTTTAATGAGCAAAAAGCTGTTTTCAATAAAGCATGATTATATGGAGCTAACTGGGTCAATTTCATGGAAAATTCTTATGAATTGGTGACTGAGTTAATGACACTAGCTCCTAATAAGCGGAAGTATTATCAACTCTGCCTCCCATGTTTACGATCACGAAGCGGCTCGGAACGAGCATCGCATGAACACCCCCCTAAACGGTTACCCCTAAAATAGAGACGCGTTGTGGCACGTCTCTATAGATTCATATCATTTCCTTTGACACTCCCCGAAATTCTATTTCGGGGATTCTTGGTTCACTGAGTCAACTTACCTGAACCTATCACCAGATCCAAGCAGAGGTCGTTCTCTCCCCAAGCGTTAGTTCCCGTATGCCCTACGGTACTTAATCCCTTAGTCAAAATCAGTAGATCGAAAAGTTTGGCGATGCCTTCGGCGGGCGCAGCCATCGCTAAAAAATAGTAGTCTACGATACCGTTTTTTTGAAAATGTAGAAGTGCTGATAGGCTTAGATAAATGATAAGATTA
>JAHHHS010000201.1 GCA_019359215.1 Nostoc indistinguendum CM1-VF10
TGTTCCCAACTCAGGTTACTACGATATGCTTTAGTCATTTGCTCACAAGGTGCTGATGCTTACAATCTCAGCTTAAGCCTTGTGAGCTTTCTTACAATAGCCCCCCACTTTTAAAACATCCTCTTAGATGAATTAGAAAAGGTGCAGGAGCGCCTAAAGTTGTTTGAAAGTCTTCAACAACTGTAAGTAAGTTGTCCCAAAGTAGTTCAGAGCCAGCTTCCGACTAGAACAAAAGCCGCCCAGTAATAAGGATGAGTGTAATCAGGATTTGACAATAAACTCAATTGTGCTTGACGCAGTGCCTCTGCTTTAGGTACACCCTTTCTCAGTTCTTTGTAAAATTCGCTCATAAGCTGAGTGGTAGAATCAGTATCTACTAGCCATAATGTTGCTAACGTACTTCTTGCTCCTGCTTGTGCGGCTACTCCAGCAATTCCTAATGTTGACCTTTTATTACCCTTAGCGGTTTGACAGGCACTTAAAACTAATAACTCAATGCCGTCTACATCAGCTTGAGTTTTATTTCTTAATAATCTATCAAACTTTAATACATTGATTGCCTTCTCATAGGCTAAAATTACCGTCCGATGAGGATCTGAACTAAATTGAGCATGAGTTGTCAAATGAACAATTGGAAAATTGACCGTACTCAATTCTTTCTCAAGCCGAGGGCTAGTAAAATTTTCATTTAGTAAGGTAGTGGAAAAAGTAGTTTGTTTTTTAATATCTGCTACTTCTTGTTCTACTCCTGGTAGCGCTTTCAAGTCTTTAGGAGCGTTTGGATCGTTGAAGCTGGGACTAACTTTAGAGAGTGCAGCAATGAGAACTTTCAACTGTTCTTTAGATAAAGCTTTTGGTTGGCGAACTCTAGACCCTAAAGTAACTGCAATACTGTAGTTTTGGAACAAATAATCTTTCCCATCATGCAGCAAAGCCATCGGCAAGCTTTGGAAAGATTTGTCCAAAGTGAATACCAGTGTTCCTGACAATGGCAAATATTTCTTGATAGGTACAATCAGCAAGCTATAGAGTGCTTGAGAAGGTTGAAGAAGCACCGATTCATCAGTATTAACAAGTTTCTTATCTTGTAAATTCTTTAATAGATTCTCGATATGCTCTTTAACTGGCTTTGAATCAACAGAATGATGATGAAGAGATTTATCAGGGGATTGAACGAGTATTTCTATACGACTACCCAAATCAACAATGTGAATTACTGCTGGAGCACTAGGTAAGTTTTGAAGCTCGTTTAAAGCTACAAGATCGAGTTTGCCACACTTGAGAAAATTCTCTAACTCTGCTATTTGCAGCCGTTCATTTGTTTGAATAACTTGCTCCAGATTTGGATTAGGAGATGCTAGAAGCAATCGCATATAATCGCGATAAACAGGTTGTACCTTTTCCGAGAAAGAGAACTGTAAATCTGCGTTGCTTGCTGAGAGGCTATCACGAAGCTTACTTAAGTTATTAATCGCTGCACTATAAGCTTCAAGAGCTTGTTTAAACTTTCCTTGTTTCTTGTATAAATTTCCTAACTCCTGCTGCCATTGATACGCAATATCCCAAGCATGAATTGATTGTGCTAAACTTGAAGCTTCTGTAAAATATTTTTCTGATTGCCCTGCTTTTAATCTACCCAAAGGGTTATCAGCTTTCCCAGTTGAACGAGTAGAAGTATTAATTATTCCGCCATCCCTAACCGTTAACTTTTTTGTATTAACTATTAATTTACCACTATTACCACTGCTATAAGTTGCAGTAGCCAAAGAGCTTGGAGTAAAGACATTTGGTACTACTCCAACAAGTTCTATAAAGTTTTTAGAATTTACAGTTACATTCCCTCCAGAGCCACTTCCAAGAGATAGAGAACCAATAATACCTCCATCTTTGGCACTTAAAATTCCTGTTGAAAGGATTAGATTACCTGCATTACCAGAGCCAGAAGCTCTAGTAAGAATAGTACTAGAAAGCTGTGAAGCCCCTGATAAGTACCCAATTACTTGAGTAGATTCAAGAGTATTCACTGTTAAGTTCCCACCTTTTCCAGTACCAAAGGTTGAAGTTAGAATTTCTCCGCCATCTTGTACAGACAAATTTTTCGTAACCAGTGTAAGATTGCCACTATCTCCAGAGCTAAAGGTTGCAGTAACGATATTACTGGGTAGTTGCAAAATGGAAGAGGAACCGTCAGCAACTTGAGTGAGTTCGGAAGCATTCACAATGAGATCGCCTCCCCTGCCTGCACCATAGGTTTTAGTAACGATTGCTGCTCCATCCTGAAGAATTAAATTTTGAGTTGAAATTTCAATTTTTCCTCCATCTCCTACTAAGGTTTCATTAACCAAGCTAGTAGGAATTGCTCCATTTCGAGAAGTTCCTATTATTTTCAATTGTTCAGAAGCATTTACACTAATGTCACCGGATAATTTATTCCCTTGGTTTTGAATCAAAAAGATTGAGCCATCAACTAGTTCCACATCAGCTCCTTGTGCTTGAATGAAACCACTACCGGAGCCACTGACATCTACTATTGACTGTTGAGATAGTTGAATATTTTTAAAGCTAACTGCATCCTGATAGCTTAAAGTCCAACCGCTGTCATCTGTATTAAGGCGTGCTATTCCTTTATCAACACTACCTAACTCAATCCGCCCTCCACTTGCCTCAAGCTTTCCTCCATCTAAAGCTATGTCACCGCCCACTAAAGCTAAAGTCTTCTCTGGTTTGACACGTAAGCCATTTGAGCTAATGGTTCTAATAAATGGTGAGAATGGGTCATCAAGAGTTAAACTGTGTCCTGTACCTTGAGCCTCAATTGCGCCTGGATTACCATCAAATCCTAAGCCAATAGGTGCGCTCACTGTTAATAAGGGTTGATTTTGTGGAGTTTTTGCACTGAATTGGCTACCATCAGCAAAGTTAATCCTGTTAGCAGTGCTAGCTAAGAACGAACCACCAATATTTAAGGTGGCATTTGGGCCAAAAATAATCCCGTTAGGATTAATTAGAAACAGGTTAGCGTTGCCGTTAGCTTTCAGTAACCCATCAATGTTAGAGATAGATAAACCAGTTACTCGACTAATAATATTTTGAACATTCAAGGCATTATTAAAGTAGGCGGTGCTACCTGTGGATAGAGAAAATTGCTCGAAGCTGTGAAATAAGTTGTTTCCTACTTGCGTTCCTCCATTAATATTGCTGATATTACCCTGTGGAATAACTAGAGAATTGACAGGTAATGTGTTATCTGGAAGAATCTGAGCCATTGCAGATGAAGATAATAACACATAAGATATCGAAACTAAATGCTGACAAAAAGTAAAAGAAATATTTAAAAAATTTTTCATCTAAACTTTGAATTATGCTTAGAATTAACTTCAGTGAGCAAAACTTCTCTGTTAGGACTAGATTGAAGGTGTTACTTCACGACGAAATACAAATAAATTATCTGTTGCCCCTCGTCCTATCCTGATTTCTTCATCTAAGTACGAGGTTATCCATAAAGCCTCTTTTTGTAGGAATTCTAATACTGGTATTTTTAGCTCAGGAAAACTCCAATTAGACAACCCAAAAGGTTTTGTTGCTTGGATGGAAAATGAGTTAAAGGACACTGTGGCAGTTTTCTCATCTGTGCCCCATTTCCAATGTCCATTAGCTTGTAACTGCCACTCACCTAAAATAGGTAATTCAAGCTGGGCGCTGTTAGAGGCTAAGATGTTTCTGGTATTGCTACCACTAGCCAACGTTTGCCACACTCGTTGAATTTTGATTGCACCCCAAAAATCTGGAATTGATGCGATCTGACGTGTGACAATTGTCCCTTGAGATGCATACACTAACTGCCAGTTACCAAATAGAGAAGGAAGATAGTTAGCCTGAAGTGCGTGCGGAATCGGATTTATGCTTTCCAAGTGTCGCACCAGTTTATCAATAGATTCATCAGGAATCGGAAATAGGCTTTGCTGTAATCCTAATTTATCTATGCATTGCAGAAGCTCAGATTTTAAGGCAAGTCTCGTTGCGTCATTCTCTACCATATCTTGATTCATTTGAATGCGATTGTATACGTTGCTGCCAATACCAAACGCTAGTAATCAATGATGTTTATATCTCATACAAGTCAGTTTGGTTATTTATTTTTATGAGTTATATAGTCCACGTTCCATGCTGAACTCCAATAATATGACTGTAAAAAACCTCACAATTTGAGAATTGGCATCTATTATGACCGAATTTATTATAAAGAACTTTAGTAATTATACCTGGATTGTAGAATTATAATAGTAAGAAATAAAAATGTTAAGTATTTATAAGAAGTGGTGTAAAAGTTAAAGTCTTGATTCAACAGGGAGGTTTCTCTGTTAAAACTCTTGACAGTTGAATTGTGTAATTTGTTATGTGTTTATTCGCTGATATACCATAGTTACCGTAATATCGATATATATCTACAGATGTATATAAATAAAGCAGTTGTACTATATTAAAGCTGCTCCATGCGTACATTTGGAAGTTCCAGTATTAAGACCTCTAATTGGCATATTAGGACTTCCAAAAATAGAATATAGCTTATGTGAGATGGGGTACGCCCCGCCTTCTTGCGATGTCTACGATGGGCTGTTTGTTGTCGCAGATTGTATCGTTCCACACATCGTACTTTTGAAGAATACTGCCGAGTTCGCCCTATAGCTTTTCAGGCATCCTATAGCAGGCGTTGGCGTAGCGTGTCGCAGACAAACCATTGCTTCAATTGCTGAATCGATCTACTTGACATCTTTAGAGGACAAGCTGTCGAATCTTCTGGAGCCTAAGTATAGGGAAAGATAACGCCCTGAACAATTTTGGTAATTTAGCATCTGATGATTATGATAGTTTTACTATGTCTGTAATCAAGTAATAATTCAAGTAATTTATGAGATAATTATTGGGGATAGGCTTAAAGATTTTACAACTGGCTAAGAAAAAATAAATCCGCTAGATATAAATTTTAGAGAGCTGTTGAATTTGATAGAGAAAGAGTGCAGTGTTGATAAAAGATAAAGCTTTGGGGCAAGTGCTTTACGCTAAATCCAATTTTTCTCGAACTACTAACTCAGTGGAAAGTAATACTTAAATATTATTCTTCATCTTCATCCTCATAATCGAAATTATCATCACCGTGTTCTTCATACCACTTTCTTTCTTCCTCCAAAGCGATTTCTCTCTCTATCCTTTTTCTTTCTAAAATTCCCCTTTCTAGCTTTTCTATTTCTTGCTTTTCTTTTTCACGTATTTCTGTCTCTATCCGTTCTCTCTCTCTGGTTTCTCTTTCAACCCGTTCTCTTTCAAGCTGAATTAATCGCCGCTCTACTTGCTCACAGTAAAAATCCAAAGCCTTACCTGTGACAGCTCCGGTAATTGCACCACCAGCTAAAAAGACGAGTCCAGTTTTCCAGCCGCCAAAGGGATTACCGCTCCACTCCAGAGTATCCTCATTGAACCATACCAGTAGAAAGTAAACGAGAGTTCCAATAACTGTATTGATTAGTGCAAAAACTCTCGGTGTCATCTCGGTTTGACGAAGTATCAGCCACTGCGCCAGACTGAGAATCACACCAAATATTACCGCAGTGATTGCACAGAGAATAACATTACCTGGAAAAGTGAACGGATCTACTGTAAATCTAATGATTAACGTGATAGTAATCGGAGCAGAGAGCAAAAAGCTCAGGAGTAAGCTAGCACTAATGGCAAGAAACCAGTAACGACCAAGATAACCCAGGCGAAATTCTAACAACGACTCTTGTACTCCAAACAAAGTCATCCAAAATGCAATACCCGCTGTCAAATAATCAAGCATTAGCCGTTGTTTTATCCGTGTGTTGAAGAAAGAGGGTATTTTCTAGAATACGCTCAAATAGTAGGCATTTTTGCAAAAACAAATGCCAAGATGTTGGGGAAAGGTTACTAGGAAAGGGAAAATTACATATCTTTTCCTTTCCCTCACAAATGCCAAGAAGCTTGAGGGGAGACAAAATGGTCTAAAATGCTTATATTACAAAGAGTGTAGCAATTTGTGGTAAAAGAAAAAGAGCATTCATTCTCAACAAGCTCTATTTAATGATAATATTACCAGAATTCTACGAAACAAACCTCAATCGGGAATTGGGGCGCGCAGAATATTTATTACTAAAAATCCTAATTAATTTATTACAATCAATAAAAACTGTAAGTCTTGAAGCATTGGCTACTGCTTTACCCATACCAATATTATTTGAAAGTAGAAGAAAGAAAATCCAACGATTTTTATCTTTAAATTATATAAATGTTGAAGAAATATGGTTCCCAATTATTAAAAGCTGGCTAAAAATATATTTTCCTTTAAATCAAGTTGTTTATTTAGTAATAGATAGGACTAATTGGGGATGTATCAATTTATTAATGATCAGCGTAGTTTGGGATAAGAGATCTATTCCCATTTATTTTGAATTGTTAGATAAGTTAGGTTCAAGCAATTTGTCAGAACAGCAAGCAGTATTTAAAAAAGCATTACCACTTTTTAATAATTATAAAACTGTTGTGCTAGGAGACCGTGAATAATGTTGCAGTAAAGTTGGCTAATTGGCTGACAGAGCGGGAAGTATATTTCTGTTTACGCTTAAAAAAGGATGCATTTATAGAGATAGAACCAGAAATTTGGCTTCAATTAAAAGATTCAGGTTTATCACCTGGCGTTTCATTCTTTTACCAAGGTATTAAATATACAAAATCTTCAGGATTTATAACCTTTAATCTTGCAGGTAAATGGAAACGTAAACGTTTTGGAATAGCGCCGGAGGAAGGCTGGTTTATCCTAACTAATTTAGATGATTTAGATTCGGCAATTATTGCTTATAAACAGCGTTTTGATATTGAGCGGAGTCGGAGACACTCCGCCTCCGAGAGATGTTTAGAGATTTTAAAAGCGGTGGTTATAACGCATGAAGATACTAATGTATCAGGTCAAAGGCTAATTTCCCTAATCTTATTAATCTCGCTCGCTTATACCTCTGCAACTATATCTGGTCAAAAAATTAAACGCATAGGTATTGAAAAATATGTTGGACGAATTAAAGAATCTGGGCGGACAATTCGCCGTCATAGCAGTTTTTATATTGGATTATATGGGTCTAACTGGGTCGATTTTATGGAAAATTCTTATGAATTGGTGGCTGAGTTAATGACACTAGCTCCTAATAAGCGGAAGTATTATCAACAAGGAGAGAGAGCTATGAGGCTTTGCAATTGGAACGCCGTGTAGAACGTGCATTTTTAGAAGCGGGTCAGGCGTTAATGGAGTTGAGAGACAGACGGCTATACCGTTCCACGCACCGAACTTTTGAGGAATACTGCCGCGAACGCTTTGGTTACAGCCGTGATGCAGCGTACTTGAAGATTTCGGCTACTGCTGTTTATGAGAATCATAATTAAGTTTTTGCCGACCAATGGTCAGCAAATTCCAATGCCGACCAACGAACGACAACTGCGGTTTTTAGCAAAAGCTGAGTTGGAACCGGCTGTACAAGCGAATGTATGGCAGCAGGCAGTAGAGCAAGCTGGCAATAAGATTCCATCCGGTCGGATAGTGAAAGATGTTGTGGATAGGATGTGCGAAAGCACGAAAGTACCCAATCCTTACCATATTGGTGAAATATGCATTCTTCTGCCCAAAGATAACCCAGACTTGAAAGGTAAAGCGGGTTATTGGGGAGTAGTTAGCCATGCTAGAGAATACACTTGTACAGTCCAGACATGGGACGGGGATTACACCATAAAAATCGAACACCTGAAATCGCTGAAATTACTTGATGAAGATTGCTTTTTTATGCAGCAGTTGTGTGTGAGGTTACGGCAGTTGCATCAAGTGGCTAGCCGTGACGAGGCTGTGGATTGGCTGTTGCAGGGGTTGGGGAAACAAGCTAAACCTTATTTATCTTCGTTGCAGGCAAAATTGCTGGCGACTGTGGAACGGGAGTACAAAATCGAGTGGAGGCAACAGAAATGATGGTGCAGCTAGGAAACAATAATTTAATACAACAAAGTTCACTAAACTCCTTTAGTTTCAAATATTTCTCGCCACAATTCAAATTCCGGACAATTGCACCAAAGGGTAACGAACCCATCAAAAAGTTTAGTTTCTGAATTTTTAACTCCCCTTGGGAGAATTTGGATTAAGATAGGAATATCCAAATCACATTTCCAATTTTCTATTTCTTTCTGAAGTTGGGCAATAGTGTCTTGATGGAATCCTCGGTCGTTGTTGGAACACTGAACAAGTAAACATCCATTATCAGAATCTTTGACTCGCTTGATCGAGAAATTAATCTGCGTCCACATTGATTGGACTTCATTGAAAATATTAGGCAAACCATAGTGATTGCCTAATATTGCCTTTCGGCGTTTCGATTCACCCATAAGTCCCCCTCAACAATACAAATTTTGACAAGGATGACGAAGAAGATTCCTTATCTTCTGACGACGAGTAAGCTCAGTAGCGCTCAAATTAACCCTCTGAGGATTATTAACTACTAATACTATTGTAACGATAAATCAAGGGTTTCAAGTATTTTGCAGTTGCAAGGATTGGGGAAGCAAAGCAAACCAAACCTTATCTGTCATCCTTGCACGCTTTGCTGCTGGTAGCTGTTGAGAGAGAGTACAACCTTGTGTGGAGACAGCCAAAGTAAACTTGATCGTTAATGCAATAATTCAAAAATTACCTCATTGCATGAAAGCAGTAAGCGATCGCGAACTGCGTCTGGTAGAGAAGACGTTGCCGGAATGGCTTATCGCTCGCTTCAAGAAGGAATTTGAGTAGTGAATGAGGAGTGTCCTTTTATAGCCGCCAATATTGGACAGTCTACACCGCTTGAAGCCCCATTCTCTCGTTGATACGCTACAAAGCGGTCTTAGATGATGTTTGAAAAGTATTTGGCTGTATCTAAGACTTATTAATCCCCCCTGTGACCGCGCCCACTCCCTAATAAATTGGGGAAGAACCGGAATCTAAGTCCCCCAATTTATCGAGGAATTTAGGAGGTTATAGAACTTTTTGATACCTACAATAGAACTTTTTAAACATCTTGAAGGAAGAACATCTATACCGAGTGTGCTTGTTGGAAATCCCTAAAGAGTAATGCCTTGTACACTGTCCTGTGGAGGAACGCCAAAAAAGGCAATTTCCTCTACATTCAATACATTCAACGTGAACTGATCGCGCTTAATGGTGTAATTGTTCGAGCTGCCTAGAATGGTATAATCACTTTTGAAATCAGGCAGAATTAGCTTGTCCGATCCCGAACCACCATTGAGCGTGGCATTACCGTAACCAACATCAAATGTGTCGGCTCCATATCCACCCTTAATCACGACATCGGCAATAGCGCCCCCTTGGTTTGAAACGGGATTACCGCTATCATCAATTCGACGGGACTTGAAGGAATCGTTACCGTTTCCGCCATCAATTGTGCCGCCTTGAATGCCAATGCTGGTGCCATAGCCAGTAAGGGTATCAGCTCCTGCCCCAGAAGAAATAATGCCATTGGTATTAAGAATACCTGTGCCTAGACCCATGCCAGTACCGATGATGGTATCGTTGCCATCGCCTAAACTGATGGTGCCACTGTTAATAATGCCTATACCTACACCGGGGGCAAGCTCCCCATAAGGGGTATCGCCAGTCCCTTTACCGCCGTTGCCTGTACCAGAGATGAAGTCGTTTCCCTGGTCTCCATTGATCGTGCTACCCTGACTGTTGGAGATGCCTATACCTCTACCTGCCTCGGATATTAATTGTGCTACAGGGTCTTCACCCGCATTCGAGCCGTCGCCGATACCAGTAATCGAATCGTTTCCAAGACCTCCACTAATCACGCTAGCACCACTGTTAAAGATGCCTGTACCTCCTCCAACACTATTAAATCCACCAAATCCAGTTCCCTGGATGGAATCGTTCCCTTCTCCTCCATTAATATCGCTGCTCCCAGTGTTAGAGATTCCTTCAGCACTCTCCTCAAATCTACCAAGTGCAGTTCCTGTGATAAAGTCGTCCCCAAATCCTCCATCAATGCCGCTATTTTGAGTATTATTGATGCCGCTCTTTCCAGTTCCCTTGATCGAATCTTTTCCATCTCCTCCATTAATGTAGCCGCCCTGAGTGTTAGAGATACCTATACTAGGTGCAGTATTACGTCGAAAATCTTGACGGCTAGCGCCTCTGCCCTCGATAGTATCGTCTCCCCTTCCTGCATTGATGGTGCCACTGTTAGCAATGCCTGTGCCTGTGCCGCCACTATTGCCAGTTCCGCCAATGCCAGTACCCTTGATAGTATCGTCTCCCCTTCCTGCATTGATGGTGCCACTGTTAGCAATGCCTGTGCCGCCAGTTACGCCAGTTCCGTCATCTGTGCCGCTAGTGGCACTACCCTCGATAGTGTCGTTACTTGCTTGGGCATCAATGACTCCGTTTTTTAGAACCTCAATCCCAATTGCTGGTAATGCATTATCCTCTTGTCCCACCACTAGATCAGAACCAGAAGTGCCTTCTAATGGGGGCAAAGAAACAATTAGTCTGGACATAATATAATTTTCCGCAATTGTGTGTGATGTGTGTAACTTTCGGCTTGCCGTAACCTTGGGCACGCGCTTAAGCGCTGCACACTGTTTGTTTAATTTGCCATTTCCTCTGTACGTGCAATAACACTTTTAGAACAGCTCTTTCCTTGTTTCATGGGAATGAAGTATTTTTATGCAAATCTCCCAATCTTTTTTTTACAGGATGTTGAAAAGAGGTCATCAAATTCAAGTGCGTAAGTTCTGCACGGATACTTATTTCAACCCTCGTTTGAAAAATCCGATTGGAGTTGGTAATTTATTTTTACGTAATTCAATTGCGACACGAAAGCGGAGCTAGATTAAAGTAACTTCAGAAAAGCTTACTAATAAAGCGTTCCAAGTCCCGGCGCTTCACCCACAAATCTTATAGAACCCATTTGGGATCTATAAGTTAGCTAACCGTTTGAGCATCAGTCTGATAAAACAAAGGTTGAGCTTTGCTGTAGCGTGGCTGAGGGTTCTCTCAAAGTTTTTTACCAAACCAAACTCTTACATCTACCATCCAATCATGTATACATATACAATTTAAATAATGAAGACTATTGCGATCGCTTCCAGGAAAGGAGGAACGGGCAAGACAACTTTGGCTGTAAACCTTGGTGTTGCGGCGTTTTTGAATAAAAAACAAGTTGCGTTAATTGATCTAGATCCGCAAGGAAGTCTTTCTAGCTGGGGTGACAGCAGAGAGGATGAATCACCTGCTGTAGTCTCGGCCCAGGCATCTAGACTTCCCCATATTTTATAAGTAGCCGAAAAAAATAATGCTAATATCTCCATAATTGATACCGCAGCGAATGCCGAGTCAACAGATCTGGCTGCGATACGCTGTGCTGATTTAATTTTGATTCCAACTCGACCAGCAATTTTCGATTTACGCGCAATTCAGGACACGGCTGATCTTGTAAAAATGGCGCATAAATCAGCTTTCGTCGTTATGAATGCAGTGCCGCCAAAGGGTAATTTAGGAGATGAGGCACAGACTGGAATTTCGGAGCAGGATATTAAAGTTTGCCCCTGGCGGTTAACTCAAAGAATCGCATTCGTTCACGCTGTTACTGCTGGGCAGAGCGTTCAAGAATATGAGCCAACGGGCAAAGCTGCACTAGAAGTTAAGAACCTTTATCGCTGGGTTTTAAAGCAACTCAAATAATGTATAAATGGTAATATGTTAGCAAGTAAACAGAAAAGATATGCCGAAGAAAACCAGTCTTAATCAAGCATACGCCTACGTTTATTAAGTTATTACACGTATAAAAAAATTTAGTTGTGTAACATTGCAATTCTCAATATATAGTTAGTAACAGCATACTAGAGTGATAAAACAGTGCTGAACAAATACCTTAAAGTACTTCTTTCATCTGCCCTGCTCCTTACTGTAGGAACTAGTACAACACGGCGTAAATAAAATGGCCATTAAATAGCCAGAACTTTACCTGTGTATGTCCACCTAAAAGGTTTAGCCATTGTTTGATTAAAATAGTTAATAAATTCAAAAATGCGATTTTT
>JAHHHS010000202.1 GCA_019359215.1 Nostoc indistinguendum CM1-VF10
TATTTTTTAGTGATGCCTGCGGCGAGAGGCCTCTACGCTTTTCCCTGAAAAACTAATTATTTTGTGCTACGTTTTGAATTTCAAAATGGCGATTAATACCCTATTTATTTCAAAATGAGAATTGCTGATTCTCTATCCTTTAAGAAATAGGACTACCGATTTAGCTGTCTCAATCATGCTGGATGAATATTGCGTCGTTAAGATTTGAGTCAAGAGATTCTGCAACATTCCCTACTTGCTCAGAAGCCGTGGCTAACTGTTCGCTTTCTCCATTAGCGTCTACAGTTGAGCAGCAACGAAACACCTCACTCAGTACTGCACTTCCACCTTGTAAAGGGCTGGGTTAGCTTCAGCAATTAGTGCAATTTGTTGCCACCAATTTTGCAGTCCTGGATTTGAGTCGATTGCTTGTTGCCAAGCCTCTTGACTTTCCCAGTGAGCAACATTAATAAATGCAAACTGCGCTCCGGGATTAAGACTACGATGCAGTTTAGTGTCCATAAAGCCAGGTTTCTGCCTCATCAGGTGAGCGGTCTCATTCCACAATCGAATAAATTCCTCTTCCTTACCCGGTGATACAGCAAACACATTAATCAGCGTGACCATTGATTGCATATCTATTTCTCCTGCCTGTTGTTTTAGGAATTAGATGCTGTTTCAGTCTTATTGACACGATTACCTTTGTGCAAATCTCGTCTACCCCAAGGTTTAACGATTGAGATGGAGATAATTGCTAGTAGACAAATTACTTGAATTGCTCCACCGACAATGACCCCCTGAGTATTAAACATAAAGAGGGGATTGATTAAAGCTTTGACTCGTTCGCTCTCTGAAATCGCTGTCATCGAATTTGTCCAGGGACCTAACCAAAACGTGCCAAAGACAATCAATGCGGTGGTTGTGATCCACTTAGTGATGACCCAGTAGAACTTGAAGAAGCCCCAAACGGTCAACCAGCAGAGCAATGTTCCTGTTAGAGCAGAAGTAATTGCCATTGGAATAATGACGAAATCATCGAGCAACTTCACCATTGCATTAACAGCATATAGTTCATCGCCATTAGAAGTGTTCAGGTTCGCAATTGTCATTAGTACCATTGCCAGCGCGACTCCAAACCAAAGGCTGCCAGAAGCGACATGCCCAAAGAGTAACCAGTTCTTCTGTTTAATGTTGAGCTTTGGCATACTTCCCTGATTTTTGCTGATTAGTCATAAGTTGTTCAATTGCATTCGCTGCCAATGCTAAACCGGGTTCACTTCTGATCTCGTGAGCAAATTTCTGCACATTATTGCTGTAGATTTCGTGATTCAATACGTCTGTCAGTGCTTGAGGTAGACGTTCTATGCTTAATTGCTTGCTTGGAAAGCTAACGCCCAATTGGTGATAGCGAATTCGGGCAGCAACTCCAGGCTGATCATTACCCAGTGGAATTGCTACCATTGGAACTCCTGCCTGTAATGCTTCCAGCGTTAAATTCATCCCAGCATGAGTGATAAATAGTTTTGCTCGTTGAAGCAACTCAACCTGCGTGTTAATGCGTTCTAGGCAGATCCAAGAAATAAAATGCTATGAGCCTAGCTTTCGCCTTGAAGGCGAAAGCGCCTGAATACTTCGGTTTTGCCAAAAATATTATTGATACGGCTGGGCATTTTATTATTGGTAAGGGCCCTACCTCTTTCATCATCGCTGACATTTTCCACGGCGGTGTTCCTCCCGCTATGCTGTTCATCAAGTGATTGACAGTACCCTTAGGTAACTCTTGAGTGGCGCACTCGACCACCTTTATTCCAGCAGCTTGACCCAGCACGACCGTATCGAGCATTGAAAAAAATATCACCTGATGCCCGTGTCCCTGAAGCTCACTCGCTAACGCTAAAGCTGGGTTGAGATGTCCCTCTCTAGCCAGTACCAGTAATCCAATCCCCATACTGATTCTACCTTTTAATTAGAAGGCTGATAGTTAGATTTCTAATTACTATAGCAAAAGAGTCCGCTAAAATTGCACGAAACCTACAACTTTTCTAACGCAGGGATGCCTGTACGTAACTTTGCCAGTAGTTTGATCAGGGTTTGCTTCTCGCGATGGCTTAGATTGTCCATCCAGGTTTTGATCCAGACGAAATGCTGAGGTAGGATTTCGTTCATCAGTTCTCGTCCTGTATCAGTAATATGAACGCTTAACATCCTACGGTCTGCCGGGTGAGGCTGGCGGATAATCAGCTTGTCACGCTCTAGTCCATCGAGTAAGCTTGTCACTGATGCACGTGCCACACCCGCCCGTTCCGCAAATTCAGACGGTAACAGCCCTTCCTCATCTGCTTCAACTAATTGCATTAGCAGTGTGAACTTACCTCTAGATAATTTACGTTGAGCAAGATAATTGTCTACAGCATCATAGAAGGCAGTCGAAGCATCCAGAAATGCTATGCAAGTCTCGATCGAGGGAATATCAATTTCTGGGTAGCGACTTGCCATGCGCTGGATAGTCTGCTGGTCAGGAAGGGAGCGAGAACTTGCCATAATACAGGAGATGTTGTAGTTAGGACTCTTATTATAAGATGTCTAAACTGAATACTCTTTGCATGACTTACTGCCAAGAATTCTCTACTCGTGCTTTGGGTTGCCTATTTTGAGATTGTTGTGTGTGTAATGCATGGCTGGGTCGGTTTGTAGACACTGGACGGTGCTTCCTTTTCCGTAAGTATAAGATGAGCAACCTGTTTTGAAACCATAAAGCGAGCAACTTGCTCATCTTATGCTTTCAGTGACAACACCAAACTAGTCCACAACACAAAATAACGAGCAACTTGCTCATCTTATGCTTTCAGTGACAACACCAAACTAGTCCACAACACAAAATAACGTACCCTTATCTTTTATCCGACATAAACTACGATAAAGATACTCTCCCCCCCGGACACAACACTTTCACCAACATGCATCGCGGGGTGCATGTTGGCAACGGAATAAAAACTATTACGCTGCCGATAAATTTTGCTTGTCTTGGTATCGCCTTTGATGCGTCATCCAAGCGATAACCATTTACAGGGTGCTAACTTTCAGTTATAGTTAGCCGTAACTTATTATAGGCACAATGCAACTCTAGCTTTGACTTGGTGCAAAGATAGTTTACAAAAGTTGCTCAGGTAGTTGTCTTAGTCTATGGGAATAAAAAAGTTCAACAATTTCTGTTAAGTGCTTTACCCCGCTCCAAGCATCCGTCCAGAAATCGCTTGAAAGAGCCTGTACGCCGTACCCACGCTACGTTATTACTAGAGCGATCGCCACAAAAAACACGCATCTAAAAAACCTAAAACCGAAGAATCACTTAAGAACGCTGATCTAACTGCTGCTTAGTTTCTGCTTTTTTTTAATGATTCCACTTAACTCAGCCTCTAAAAGAAGTTGGGTCACTTTCTCTTGCCTTCTATTCATTGCTGCTAAATGCCAATTAGTCCAAACTCAAGTAATAAATTTCGTCTTCTTCATCTAGCCAATCTTCATCCCAGAGAAGTTGACTGTAAACCTTAGTAGCTTGAGATATTTTTAGGTTGTGAGCTGCTGTCACACAATTTCTTGGTTGCCAGCCAATGAGGGCGTATCTCCCATGTAAATATCTGACAGCATTTTTGCAGTCATTAATTACTGGAATATCCTTTTTGATGTATTTTCGCAATTGGACTCCTAAACGAATTGCCTCCATTTCATAATTGTGAAAGTAGGGTTCTTCAACATCAGGTGTAGAAATCAGTAATCCTCTTACCCAGGCATGATTTTTATAGATAGCCTTCGCTACAACTAAATTGACTTGTTTTGGTGTCCAGTTGCTCATTTGTAAAAAGTTATCTATTGCTGATTCATCATCTAAATCTATATCGACGTTAGATTCTGAAAGTATTTCCAAGATATCTGTATTTTCTAAGAACAGTTCGTACCACTCTTGAAAAGTTTCGGGACTAAATAGTTTTCTGGCTTCTTCAAATGAAATTTTCTCCCATCCTGCATCTGTAACTATTTCGTTACCAGTCCTTGTAATGAACAGATTCTTTTCTTCTAGCATCCAAGGGAAGGATGTCTTGTGATGTCTTCTCTTTCGTTTACCCATTCAACTACCTGATGCCATTGCGATGTCTGCGATGAGTCGCCTAAGCGTCTATGCATTCAATTTTAGTGCTATCGTTAATTATCTTTTAGGCTTCTTTATCAAAAGAAAACTTCTGTTTGTGACAATGCGTACACACAATAGCAACGTATTTTTTTCAGCTATCTTTACTAGGTTTTTACCCACAAAAATCATCTACCCGAATATCTCGCCAGACATCAGACACTTGCCAGCCAGAGTTTTGAGAGTCGCGCCAGTGAGAAGTTATTGCGAACAGTTATCAATTAATCCATACGTCCATCTTGGCTCAATGCCAAATAGAGTTTACTTTGCACTTTGTGTCAGCGGGAGCTATATCTGCCCCAGCTTTAGGCGAACTTCCTAAGCTCGTCTGGCCAAGTCTGCAACCAGCAATGCCAATTGGACTGGTTCAATCGGTTTAGCAACGTGCGTTTGAAACCCAGCCTTGATCGCGAGTTGTCGTTCGGTCTGACTCGCATAAGCAGTCAGTGCGACGGCTGGAATTTGCCCTCCGGCTGCTGTACCCAGAGATCGCACTTGCCGAATCAACCAGTAGCCATCCTCTTCTGGCATTCCAATATCACAGACCAGCACGTCATACCGACTAGGGTTTTCGCTCAGGGTTGATAGCGCTTCTCTGGCGGATGCCACAGTTTGCACTTCAGCACCATAACTTTCCAGCACAAACTTAAATAGCTCACGGGTATCGACTTCATCATCGACCGCTAAGATTTGCAAGCCTGCTAAAGTAGGAACGGCATCACTCGAATCTAGGGTTGCTTCTAAAGCAGTCGGTTCTTGAGTGGGCGGTGTAACCGCTGAGGGTGGATCTTGAAGCGGGAGTCTGACTGTGAATGTTGCGCCCTGTCCCTTCCCTGGACTCTCTGCTTGCACCGTGCCGCCATGCAGTTCGACGAGATGTCGCACGATCGCCAGTCCCAATCCTAGCCCTGCTTTTGCTTTTGTAGTGCTGGAATCTCCTTGCCGAAACCGATCAAAAATATACGGTAACAAATCTGCTGCAAGGCCCTGTCCTGTATCGGTAATTTGGAGTTGAGCGTGTCCTCCAACTGCCGCAAACGTAATGTCAATGCGCCCGTTTGATGGGGTGAACTTAACAGCATTCGACAGTAAATTCCACAAGATTTGCTGAAGGCGATTAGCATCACCCAAGACGTTTGCAGAACTCAACTGCGCGACGATGTGAATGTTTTTGGCTGCGGCTGAGAGTTGCACGGTTTCGATCGCGGATTGAATTACAAGATGCAGGTCAATTAGCTGAGTGTTGAGACGCAGGTTTCCATTGGTAATTCGAGAAACATCTAGAATGTCTTCAATTAACTGAGACTGTGCTCTGGCGCTCCGCTCGATCACTTCTAAAGCACGAGTTGCAGTGGCTTCATCGAGTTTGCGGGCGCGTAGCAGTTGTGCCCAGCCCAGTATCGTGTTAAGGGGATTGCGAAGTTCATGCGAGAGGTTTGAGAGGAATGCGTCTTTGGCTCGGTTGGCATCTTCCGCGACCTGACGGGCTGACTGCTCCGCTTCAAATTGCTTGCGCTCGGTGATGTCGGAGATTGCTAGTAAAATCATGTCAATGTTGCCTTCGCGTTGCAACTTGCAGGCATTGAGCAGCATGGTTTTTGATCCAATCTGTTCAAAATCATGATTCACCTCAAAATCCTGAACTTGACAACCACTGATCAAAATCTCCTCTAGGAGCGCTCGCAGTTGGGGAAGATTCCATTGCCCATTACCAAGCTCAAATAAAGAGGAACACTCAGTTTCAGATTCAGTCACCTGAAACATTCTGTAGAACGAGCGATTGACTCTGCTTACCCGGAAATCGGCATCCAGCACGACTAAAGGAATTTGGACTGTTTCGATGATTGCTTCTGCATAGTTACGTGATGTCTCCACCAGTGCGGTATGGCGTTTAAGCGCATCGATATCGAGGAAAACCATCGTCACTCCATCAATCTGGTTTTCGGTGGTGCGATACGGACGAATTCGCAGGGAATACCAATAGCCAGATTGCGTTTGAATTTCCTGGGTTTTTGTGTTTAGGGTCTCTAGTACCTCCAAAACCATCGCTTCTAAGTTAGAAGCGTCAAAATCGGTGCGGAAGTCGTTAAACGGTCGTCCGACATCGGTGGGAATAAAGTTAAACAGGCGCTGTGCTGTGGGTGTGAAGCGGCGAATTCTCAAATCGTTCGTCAGCATGAGAATCGGCACGTTAATGCTGTCAATAAAATTGTTGAGATCGCTGTTGTCGCGGTTTTGTTGTAGATTGCGGCTTCGCAGTTCGTCGTTGGTAGTGGTAAGTTCTTCGTTCGTCGCCTGGATCTCTTCTTTGGCAGTTTGGAGTTCTTCGTTAGTGCTTTGCAACTCCTCGTTGCTCGACAAGATTTCTTCGTTTGCCACTCGCAGGCTCTGGTTGAGATAGCTGTGTTCTTGAATCATCGCTTGCAAATGCGCCTGAGTCGAAAGTTCTCGTTGCGTTGAGGCTGCCAGTGCTTGACGGAGTTGGATGATTTCACGCTCTAAGTCTTCCGGTTCCCGCCGTTCAGTCGGGCTAGGAGAGAAGTGAGCGACCGCAGGCGAAACCGCTTCAAAAATCACCACAAAATACAGCACATTAGAGATCAACGGCTGAAATGGAGTTACTTCCAGATTGAGCAGAGTCGAGCGCTCACCCGATTCAATCTGAATTTGTTCTTGTCGAACCGAGGTATTTTGGGTTTTAGCCTGATAAATCGCGGTGCGAAGGGGGATCGTCAATCCTGACCGTGCCATCAGTAGCAGGTTTAAGTCTGTACTTCCAGGCGGGAGTTTCAGGTAGGGATCAGTGTCTCCTCGCAATTGCAGAATGTGCATCTGATCGTTCACGATGGCAGACACCGGCGCATAGCGGTTGGAGATGAGTTGGTCAACTTCTCGCGCCAAATCAAACTGGTTTGTAATTGCTTGGGCGACTTGCGACGGACGATCGATGCCAACCGTCGCGAAAGGACTGGTCGTGAACGAAAACAACGGACGAGTTAAGGTTAATTTGCGAGCATAGATTTTAGCGGGTTCATTGACTGGCGCAAACAGGTCTGAGGTAGTTTTCACGCTTTCCGAAGTCCCCAAGAGCAAAAAGCCCGTTAAGTTGAGACTGTAGTGAAATAGAGAGATAATCCGTTCCTGCAACGGATCGGATAGATAAATCAGCACGTTGCGACAGCTAATCAGGTCGAGATTTGAGAAGGGCGGGTCGCCCCCTAAGTTATGCCGAGCAAAGACACACAGTTCGCGAACAGCACTGCTAATTTGGTAGCCACCGTTAGCAAGGGGAACAAAAAAGCGGCTGCGGCGCTCTGATGAAACGGCTTCCATTTGATTGTCTAAGTAAAAGCCTGCTCTGGCTCGCGTGATCGCGGCTTCACTGATGTCGGTGGCAAAAATCTGAATCGGTGGGACGGTCGCTCGATCTTTGAAAAACTCTAACAAGCAGATGGCGATCGAGTAGACTTCTTCACCCGTTGAACACCCAGCCACCCAAATCCGAATCGGCGCGTCTGCGGTTTTGTTTTGGCTGATGGTTGGGAAAACTTGCGTCTTGAGTTGCTCAAAGGCTTCCGGGTCTCGAAAGAAACTGGTGACATGAATCAAAATTTCTTCACTCAGCGCTTGCAATTCCTTCGGATGCATTTGCAGATACTGAGCGTAGTCTTCCAAACTTTCGATCTTATACAGCAGCATCCGACGCTGCATTCGCCGACTTAGGGTCGCTGGTTTGTAAGCGGAGAAGTCAATGCCAGTTGTTGTCCGCAGCAGCACAAAAATGGTCGCCAGGGCATTGCCCGATTTGGGCAACTCTTGCACGACTTGAATGGGTTCTGAGGCAAGTAGAAAGGGACTGCGACCGAGATTCGTTAGTTCTGTGGCAATAGCTTGGGGCGGCAGCACAAAATCAACGCTGCCAGTGGCAACGGCGGTATTCGGCATACTGTCAAATCTTGCCGTCGCTTCGCATTGAGCAAACGTCACACCGCCCGCGATCTTGACTGCTTTTAACCCCTGCGCTCCGTCTCCATCCATTCCCGATAGGACAATCCCGATCGCTTTGCTGCCCCAATCTGCTGCTAACGACTCAAAGAACACATCCCCCGGCAGATATTTGCCCTGGATTTTCTGACGAGGAGCCAGATGCAGCCGTCTGTCTGCCAGCGTCATCTCGGCGTTGGGCGGAATCACATAAATTGTGTTTTGCTCGACCAGCATTCGGTCTTGCACCTGACGCACAGACATTTCGGTAGCTCGACCTAAGATTTCGGGCAGCAGGCTTTCGTGATCAGGAGATAAATGCTGAATCAGCACAAACGCCATGCCTGTGTCGATCGGCAAGTGGCTGATGAGATCCGTGAAGGCTTCTAGCCCTCCGGCTGAGGCGGCAATCCCAACGATCGGAAAAAGGGCATCGGTTTTGGCTGGCTGATTTGGGTTGGAGGAAATCAAGTCAGATGAATTGTTGGGGGTGGGTGGGGTAGAAGTCACAGGATGAAGGGTTGCGATCACCTCTTTAAGATAGATTCAGCAGTCTTTAGAAAAATACTGCGCTAACAGACGGCAAGCGCTCTTTTGGTCAGCCTCAATTTCAGATTGACTCATTCCGTTCAGCAAGGTTCGCAGTTGCCGGAGCGCTAGGGGCATTGGTTTCGCCCGGTAATTCTCCCATCGGTTGAACGTCACTAAAGTCACACCCAGTTTAGCTGCAAACTGCTCTTGAGTTAAGCCGCACAGCAATCTCAGATTACGAACCAAGGCATTCATATCAGCCATACAGGGTTTTGTTTGGCTTGTCGTTAACGACATAAATTAATTTAACCTAAATTAATGAGTGATGCGTCATCTGAATCTCCCTATTATAAATCCATTTGGGATTTATGGGACTTCCAGAAAATAAACTATTCCCTTAACAATAATGATAATCATTTTAAAGGGGGGATGAAGGGGCTGCCGACCAGGGCAAACGCATCTTATTTACTAATAAAAACTAAGGGAGATTCCAAAATGACATAGATAATTGTAAAAACTGAGAAAATGATAAATCAAACATTTTTCAAAATGTGAATTAGCTTATCTTCAACTAAATGACTAATCATCAATACTAAAATAATTTAATTATGAGCTATATAAAAATATATTTACTTAGAGAAGAAATAAAACTTTTATGTAAAACATTAAACTCAAGTTTTGATGTACTATTTTAAGCTAACGCTAAAATACTTAGTAAATATTTGTTATCCATCGCCGCGAGAAACTGTTTATTTTTAATTCCACGTTTTCTACGCTTCTCTTGAGTTAAAAGATTACCCTGAGGGTGGTAGAACTTGGTTTTATATTTTACCTCACCTACATGGATATCAAGTTGTCATCAGTAGAGGATTAAAGTGCGGACTCAACTCCTGGCGGAGTTACTCTACTGAAGCCTGGAATTCCCCCAGATTATGGGTTTCTCCAGAACGAATCGCACTTACACCTATCTCGGCTCAATACTTTATTACATTACTTAAAGTTATGCACATATCATTTAAGATTCCTGTATATCTAATAGTAATGCTGTTATATATCTAAAATGTAGCATTTACAATCACACTTACAGAATGTGGGCTAAAAGCTGGGAAACAAAAAGTTTACTTAAAGTGATTTTAAATAGACACAACGCAAAATTTGAGGAACATTATGAAAAACTTTTTCAAACAAGCAATTCTTACAGTTAGTATCGCTATTTCAATAATTATATCGTCCGAAGCAGCTACACGCGCAGCAGACCTGATTGTTAGAAAGAGCAATGGAGATTTGCTATTATATCCATTCAAAAATGGTACATTCTACAATGCAGGTGGAGGAAAAAAAGTCGGGAATGGGTTTAACTTTACTGACTACTCAGTTTTTGACGTTACTGGTGACAAAATTTCAGACTTGATTGTCATAAAGAGCAATGGAGACCTACTATTATATCCATTCAAAAATGGTACATTCTACAATGCAGGTGGAGGAAAAAAAATCGCGAGTGGGTTCTACAGCTTTACTGACTACTTCGCTGCTGACTGGACTGGAGACGGAATTATAGACGTGATCGCCAGAAATAGCAGTGGAGACCTACTATTATATCAAATTAAAAATGGCACGTCCTACTATGCAGGTAAAGTAGGAAATGGGTTTAACTTTACTAACTATTTAGTTGCTGACTGGACTGGAGACAAAATTCCAGACTTGATTGTCAGAAAGAGCGATGGAGACCTACTATTATATCCATTTAAAAATGGCACGTTCTACAATGCAGGCGGAGGAAAGAAAGTAGGAAATGGGTTTAACTTTACTGACTACTTAGTTGCTGACTGGACTGGAGACGGAATTCCAGGTTTGATTGTCAGAAAGAGCAATGGAGATTTGCTATTATATCCATTTAAAAATGGCACGTTCTACAATGCAGGTGGAGGAAAGAAAGTAGGAAATGGGTTTAACTTTACTGACTACTTTCCAGGAAGATGGTTAAAATGATGTATATAACAAATTGCGGTCAATCTTTTAGGTAAAGAGAAGCGTGCAAAACGAGGGATGAAAAATTAACAGTTCTTGCAGTAAAGAATAAATGGCATCACGAACCAAAATATGATTTGGATCTGAAGGAAAAATGAACCCTAATAAGATGGGCTAGATGGATTAGTCTTACCCTGGCTCGGATAGTACCACTTTCTTTCAAACTCCATTACCCATCAAGCAAGTCCGCTTGTCAATAGGGCTTGAGACACGCTAACCCCAGGGCGGCCGCATCATGGCAATAAGCAAGGTCTATTCTCAATAGACCTAAAAATAATGTCATTAACTTTTGCTTATTACGAAAACTTTAGGCGTAGGCAAAGCCCGCCGCAGGCATCGCTTTGGGGCTTAAAAAATAATCAAGCGCGAAAGGAAAGATTTTTTCGTTGGTTCTTAAGCTTCGTTGTGATCAAGAGTAATTTAGATGCGTTTGCCCTGGTATTGTTCCCTTCCCCTTTAACCTTTACCCTTTTCCCCCTCTTGCAAAAAACACTTTTGCAAGAGGTCTAGTC
Source organism: Nostoc indistinguendum CM1-VF10 (assembly GCA_019359215.1). GTDB lineage: Bacteria > Cyanobacteriota > Cyanobacteriia > Cyanobacteriales > Nostocaceae > Nostoc > Nostoc indistinguendum. The sequence continues at coordinate 11,221 of JAHHHS010000202.1, forward strand.
AAAACGGAAAAGAAACACAAATAGTGGTTAAAGTCGAATCTGAAGCAAGCAAACAAATGTTGGAACGTGTATGTTACCAAGCGTTTGTAATGTTTCAAAAGTATGGTATTCAAAACTAACCAACCTTTTAGTAACACTAATACAGTTACATTATGATTAATGATGAATCAATCAACATAAGAAATTTTAACTGTAAATTTTAAACCCGCAATACAAGTACGTCCAATTTCGTCTTTACCAGGACACTTAATTAAAAATTTGTCTTCTTTTGTTTTAGCTGCAATCAATTGTGAAATTTTATCCAATATAGAAACCGTTTCGCAATGAGAATCAGGGCAAGGAAAGTTTGTACGAAAATTTTCTTTTTTCAAAGTATATTCATTGACTTTCTTTTCCCAGAAATTAACATCTTTACATTCAATAACCGAAAGTTCTATTTCTTGAACACTGTCTAGGAAATGTGACATACATAATCAGGACTTACGCAACTAGCACAAATAGCGGGCGGGGCTACACCCCGCCACGCAACAATTTAAATCAAACCAAGCACATAGGAATACTTGGGCGTTTTAGTTGCTGAATTAAATAATTACTGTACGTTCGCTCATTTTTAAAGGGTGAGAGGAATTAATGCCAGACTGGGTAAGGAAACAATAGGATTATGGATCTGCTAAAACCTCTCCCGTGTATTACTTGGGAAAAGATGGATGAGCTTA
>JAHHHS010000203.1 GCA_019359215.1 Nostoc indistinguendum CM1-VF10
TCGCTCAATTTTTCAAAACTTCAATATCCCTTATTTCTATTTTTCCTCTGCCTAGAGTGACAAAAGCGTCCAAGGAAAGCGATCACATTCCCAATGGATGTAAAGAAACATTTCTGTTTCTTAGAAGCTGTTCATGAGCGGATCGCCCACTATGGATGAAAGAAACCATTCTGTTTTCTTAGGAGAGGGTTATTCTCGAATTCTGCTATCACTGCCAAGCTACGCAACCGACTGGTTGACCGACAAAACTCAAGTAGCATAGCAGTATGATTTGACCTTAAACTCTCTCTGATACCGCTGTTGAGCCTGTTTTCGAGAAGCAATAGCAGGTTCTGGATCAGGAGTACCGAAATGCTGCAAAGAATGGAATGATTCCCACCCCCGATGCAAGCAACCCTTAACCCACTGCCAACCAATTTTCAAATAGCTATTGCCACGCACCTATACTAATATTATTTACTAACTTTATTATGTACTGTCCAATGGGTTTAGATTGTCGTCAAATGACAGGAGTTGATTATCAATGTTCCAACATTTCTATTTGTATGCACAACTCTCCTAAACCCTCTATGGTGAAAATTATATTTTATGTGCTTCACCAACAAATATGTGATTTAAAAGATATTAAGATCAACCAAAAACTACTTAATGAGTTACTTGAAGAAAATCAGCAAGATGTAGAATCTTTCTTAGAAAATTGGGAGGAGTTAGATAATTTACAATAATCCAACTTTTTTCAAGCGCGATAGCAATCCAGTCCGGGTGCTATAACTTTTTTGCATCTGCTTAATAGAAGCTTTGAACTCCTCTAGCTTTCCTTGATATTCAGCCAATTCCCGTAAGTCAACTAGATGTGCAACTGCTTGGTCATAAGTTTTGGATTGCTTGAATTCAAGTAACTTATATATATCTGACCATACTTTATCTTGATTTTTAGCTAGAACTTGTAACTTACGGATTTTTTCCTGTTGTGCTGCTAGTTTTTCTCGTTGCTGACGTTGTTGCATTTGCTCATTAGCATTTTCTAGTAACTGTGAGAATGAGCGTCTGTGAACATCATGATTACTATCACTTTTCGGAATCTTAAATAGTTCTCGCAGTCGGTTTACAAGTTGTATCCCAACATTAATTTCACCTGTTGCCAATTTCAAAAGAAAATAGTCTTTTTCCTCTGATGATAAAGCTGTAATCCACTATTTTATGGGTTCAGGATTTTCTTTTTTATCAATACTTACTTGAGATGCCGATGCAATCAAATCCTGGTCAATATCAAATAACTCTATAAAAGCCTCAATCGCATCAGGTAACTTTTTCAAGTTTGCTGGGACAGGTGGTTCAACTAAATCTTCTTCATCTTCCCCTTCTTCAATTGCTATTGAAGCTGCTTTTAACCAAGCCAAATAGAAAACTCGATAATCTCCTTGCAAAATATCATCACGCAATTGCACTAATTTTGTTAGCCATCCCTCCCCTTCTATCCAATCACCATATTCTTCATCCTGGATACTGATATCCACAATTACATAGTTTTTGCTACTTGATACAGTAATTTTATCAGCTAAACGATAAGGCTCAAAAACTGATGAGGAAGCCACTGTTTTAGGGAAACGAAACATTAGTTGTCGCGTCCCCCAATTCGCCATATATAACATGATGTCGAAACACTTTTCTAGAACTTCCTTGGGTTCACCTCGGAAGTCTCCATAGCTATAGGTAAAAATTGCGTTTGTTGCACTCAGTTGTACCCGACTAGATAAACTACTTATATATGCTTGCTCTGATGCAGTTAATGGTCGGTCTAATGCCTAAAATTCGTAATACTAGTACTCACTCATAGTTTTCTTTATTTTTAATGTATGTACTTTTTGAATATTTGGTATTTGTCAATTAATTTTTATTTGCCCACGATAAATTAATGCAAAATTAATAGCTGAAAAGGGTTTGCTACCTAAAAACCTATCGTGAGCAGAAAGTGGTAAAGGATGTTCAGTCTTAATGCGACTAATGCCATGTCACAATCTATTGTGACTGTTGCGAGACTTTTTAATGTAGTTCAAAGAATGACTCTTGTCCCAAATGCTTCACATAATTTTCTACTAGACCCTGGAGATTTCCTTGCGTACCGATTTCAATCCAGTCATCGATTCTTCCCAAAAAACAATATCTTTGAGTCAGAAATGTTCGTTTCACCCGATCAATCAATACGAAACGAAGCATCGGTGAGTAAGAAATAGAAAGCCTGAGTTTAGTTTTTGCTTCTGTCATATCGTTCCTTCCAGAAAAATTTAATAGTTCTGATAACAGATTCACGTCTTGATCTGCTGTATACACAGTGATAATTTCCTTTTTTATATCTATTTGGTAATTTTGTAAGCTAGAAAATCGCTTTATTCCTCCTTCTACAATCGCCCTTTCTTCATCGCTAATAATCTTCGGCTGAACCTTTCTCAGAAAAACTTGAGCGTTAGGATTTTCATAAATTTCATAGCCATCAGGCATAGTTTCAACCAAATGTCCTTCACTTTTCATAGAAAAGAAGTACTTTGGCTTACCCGTTTTCGTTATGCCTTGATAAAGATAATATGTCTGTCCTTTTCTATTGTCGTATTTTATCGGCATTCAATCTATTAACTCAATACTTTTCTTTGAGCAGCGCTTTTCCTAAGACCGTTACTAGACAAACGTGGGTTCATTGAATACTCATTTTTTCTGGGAGCGGTTTTTTCGACGAGATTGTGTTTGCATCTTTTTCTTGCTTTTAGCTTTATTCTTATATTGTTTTGGTGCCGATAAAGTAAATCCTTCTGGGCTAATTAACCTGTTATCCGGTTTTTGTAGTTTTTCTGGCTGGAAACAAGCCCAACCTTCCATTTCTAATATCACATTTTCAATGAAAGAATAACGTCGATTCTGGCGCAGTTTATTTAAAGCTACTTCTGTTCCCAACTCAAAACAATCATTTACATCCTCTTGCCCAATAAAAAACTCTTCTACTAAATTTTCTTCAAAGGCTTTATCAATTTATGCTTTCAGTTCCTTTGCACAAATCTCCATACTATTAATAACTAACTTAGTCCAAGTATAATCATATTCTTTCCCACCTCGATTTGAAAACAATTCTGCATAATATTCTATGATTTTTTCTCTAGAAATGACTTCTTCAGCCACTAAAACTAGTAACGCTTCTAATGCTGCACTTCTGACGTATTCATTGATTTGTTGATTTGATATTAGTTGTTTTAGTGGTTCAATATTTCCATGACTGACAGAAGCAAATATTCTGCCTAAATCCTCAGTTACTATATCTGCGGTTACATCCATTGAGATGTCCCCTGGAGCCGAAAAAGACTTGACAATCAGAGGATAAGCTAATGGTTCCCTAAATTGTGCTAACAGATACAAGGCATAAATATGTAAGATATAATCATTTTTATCCAATAACTCTGACGGGTTATTGCTGAAGTTTTCTAAAGTTGTTAATAATATAGGGGTTATAGCCAACTGTTCTTCAATAGCCCTTTCCAAAGCCAAGCGGAGGAATTTCCCGGTATTGTTTTCTAATTCAGATAAAATTTCTTCTAGTTGCATCTTTTCAAATTTAGCTGTCTTTTTAATCAACGGTAATAGTTTTGGTACTTCACTTTACTCAAATTAAAATTAGTCTAGAAAGGCTTGCACTCCCATAGACTATACTTTTGAGTTACATCTGGAGCTAGTATTCATGTATTAGCTGACTCCTACTTGGTATCTAGCAGCCTATTCTCCCACAATGCGATCGCTTGGACAAACCTATCAAATCGCTTATCGGTTAGATAAAGGCTATTGCCTATTCGAGGAATCTTGACAAGCTTTCGTCCCAAAGCTCCCGGATATGGGATAAGTAGTTGCTATCAGCTAAGACTTTCGCAGTTCCTTACATCCTCAATGCTGTTAAAGTCCCTATTGATTAGCTCTTTGTTCACTAGCTCGATCAACTCGTTGCCACAGTTCACGGTCTTCTCGATAAATAGCTAACGCTGCAATCGCATCTTTTGCATCAATGTCTTTTCCTTGAGCCACTAGTGAAATCAGGAAATCTATTGCTTTATCTTGTCGCAGCATCCCAATTGCTAGTAACAATGTGCGGCGAAGTTCTACATTCCTTGTTTGCCCCCAGCAATTTCTGAGAAGATCGAATGCTTCCTCTAATCGTGATTCACCCAACGTCAATGCTGCTAACTCACAGATTTGCTCCTTTGGGTCAAAAAGAAAACCAGCTACTATTGCAAGTGAATCAGCCGGAGCTAGTTGTAACAAAGCACTGAAGCACTCCGAAATCACCTGTGGTGCTTGATCGCCGATGCGGGTTTTTAAACGAAGTAAAGGTATACCTTGGGGATTTCCTGTGTAGGCGATCGCTTTTGCAGCAGCAATTCTTGCTTCTGGTTTGGGGTCAGCTAGTAGATCGGCTAATTCATTCATTACATCTGAGTAGTTCATTCTCACCAGACCTAAAGCACATATACCCCGAAGATGGGCAGCAGTGTCTTCAACTCCTCCCCATACTGGCTCCATCTGAACATGTCGAATCCCTTGCAGAAAAAGGTTTTCATCGCTGTATTCTAAGTGATACAGTGTTTGTGCTATCTCTTTCTTGGCAAGACAATTTTGGTCTACTTGTGCGGGTTTGACCATCATTCGAGCAAAAGCTTCTACAAGATCACCAACCAACTCAGTGATAGTGGATTCGGCAACTATCTTGGCTGCTTGAGCGACAGCTATAGAATATTTACTCTTAAGGCTTTGGCGTAAAATTATGATCCTTTCTTCACTTGTCGGATGCTGTCGAATTTGGGCAAGAATAGATAAAGTTTCTTCTAATTTTTGTGATTTTGCCATATACCATCCTACAACCAGGCGCTCTGTTGTGATGAACTTAAAGCATTTACCATAAAAGTAGGGAATTAGAATTTGTCAAAGCCCATTCCTCACTTTTTAACTGCGAATTGTTAATAAATATTACTGTCCCAAATAACCACAAAGCTCTTGATAGTTATTTTGTACTACAATTATCATTAACTATTTCATTTTTTAAAGATATTGCGACCACGGCAGCAAAAAAAATTACTTGACTGACATCCCATGTTTACTAACAGATGTCTGAGTGCAAATGATGAAAACTCCATTTCAGTTTGAGATGAGTGTTGACCAAGGCTTACATACATATCTTTATGTAGCTGGTGATCACTCAATTGTAACCAAAAATTGGCCAGGGCTTTTTCAGGAATGGACTACAACGCCAACCCCATATAGCAAGTTTAACGTCAATAATAATAATATGGAGGAAATGGCTGTCTATCTTGGGTTTGTTTGGCAGCTATGTGAAGAAAAACCTTGTTACGCGATTCCAAACTATTATCGTGATTTGGCCAAACAATTAACAGGGCTGGATTTTGATTTTGTCAAATGGGAATATGAAATTGAAGCAGAAGAACCTGGTTTAGCAGTTGATAAAGGCTTTGTTCGCGCTAGAGCCTGTACTAGTCTACCTCCATCGGATTGGGAAAGTAGACATAAAGATGAGGCGGGTTTATTCCAAATTAACTCATTTGAGCAGTTAATCTCATTTCAAAACACCACGCTTGGGGATGCTTCATCTGAGATAAGTTTGTTTTGCATTCCATTTGAACGGAAAACAGATCTTCTCCATCTCTTAAACGGCGACCAATGTCCTATTCTCATCGACTTTTTGAAACCAGGAGAATTATTTGTAGATATTGGAGTAGGAGTAGATAGAGGCTATTACGACTTTATTTTGATCAAGTCAGCAATTGACATTAAGGATAAGTTGCAAAACCTCCTATCGCTGTACACACAAGCCATTGCTGATTATGAAGGTAATATTTCAAACTTAAAAACAATGGAAGATGCCCTACAAGCTATAACTAAATTAGCTCTAGGTAAGTTGCAAGAGGTTTAATAATCGGGGGGGTATGGACACAGAGGCAGAACTCAGTGATTCTTGGTGGGAACGGGTCAAATATTATGCTCATTTAGCAATTGAGCGAGTGGAACACGGGATTGATACGGTCAAAGAATTACTCAGTACTCTAACGATTGATGAGCGGTGGGGCGTGATCTTGAAGTTTGAAGATATTGAACCGGAGAAGTTTGGTCAACTGATAGCCAAAGCGCCCGATTGGGTGGAGTAGATGGCTTGAATTATCTGTTGATTATTGAAGATCAGTCGTGGGAGATAATTGATTGTTGGAAGGTTGGACAGATGAATTTGGCACGGTGATGCCAGTTTGATGCTGTTTGGAGCGTTACGCTATCTTCCTAACATTAGTTATCTATGGGACAACAACATGAGAGAATCGATTTGACTTAGAGCCTGTCAAGAAACAACTTTTACAATTTATTATCTAGAAAGCTTACTGAGAAAGCATTTCTAGCTCAAAAGAGGCAAGGTTGTTCCATGACTTGCTCTTAGGGGATTTGGTCAATGGAAACCTTGTAAGAATAACGATTTAATCATAGCTCTTTTCTGTTTCAGTCCCCGTTAGGGGATTTGGTCAATGGAAACCCCATTAAAAAGCATAGATGGCTTACAGATTCAACGTTTCTAATGTTTCAGTCCCCGTTAGGGGATTTGGTCAATGGAAACATTGCGGAATCTAAATCTAGCAATTGGTTCAAATGTGTTTCAGTCCCCGTTAGGGGATTTGGTCAATGGAAACTCAGATCGAAGGTTGGCTTTTAAGCGATTAGATAAGTTTCAGTCCCCGTTAGGGGATTTGGTCAATGGAAACTTGCCAAACATCAATCTGATTACCCAATCATAAGATGTGTATTTATTATTGTCTGTGAGTTTGTGGAGATTGATTTATAAGCCCGTATTCTCGCTCAATCAAACTCAACAATTTCTCTTCGACAGTCGTTAAATAAGCCCGATTCAGCTTGCCCAACGACTGCAACAGACTTTTGACAGTCTCCTCTAGCAAATCCGGAATACATGCGACAGATGCGATCGCTCAAGGAGCGCATCTGCTCACATTCGGCTGGCAAGTAATTGTATTTGAGGTACTGCAACCCAACGGCGTACTCGCCATCCCACATTCTCACGCTGCAACTAAAGTCATTCACTGCGCTGACAATAGCCCAACAGCCACCCTTGGCTCTCAGATCTGGGTGTCCTTGGCAATGATTTGGCAGGCACAAACTCCCCTTAACCTCAGTAGAAGGTTGCTTGGCTAGCAGTTAGCAATCTTGAAACTCTTCTACTGAATAATAAGTAAATAAATATACTGATGTATTATTGCAAATTGAGATAGTAAAGTATTTAATAGATTAAAAAAAGCTAATGAAAAAACTATTTTTAACTATTAATATTTTGGTGTTGTTATTACCTCTAACTGCTGTAGCTAGCAACAAAAATGACGATTTGTCATTCTTTGAGAGCAATAACAATTTGATTATCGCACTGGATAACAAGACTAATACTGCACTTTCAATACGAAAACTAATTCAGTCGTTAAGATGTCTGGCGTTAAGTTTACTAATACCCGAATGGTCGGGGCTTCTTACTGGTGGGGAAAACTAGGCGGCAACTTGAACCATTTTCTTGATCCTAAAACATTAAAAATTAGCGAAATTAAAGGTAAATGGAGCGACAGCAATGTAATGTTAATCAAGATACAACATTACAAAGACTACGGTGCTTACACTGAAAGCCTTGGTGCAACCTGCGTTAAAGAAGGAGGGTTAAACGAAGTAGCTAAGAAGATGAGAAGGTAACTTAGCTTATATTTAATCTCAATTATGAGAATTTTATAATGTGCGTTTATCTGCTTATACCCAAGTAATTCAGCAGTTGTTACTTCTACTTATTCACACGGAAGCAAAACGATCGCGTCCAATGTGAACTTCCCACTCCACAACTCTAGCAGAATCCGCCAGCATACCATCTCGCACACGAGGACTGCTGTTTACAACAGCTTGAGCCTGTTCAAGATTCTCTGCCTGGATTACCCAAAGCCCAGTTCCATCATGGGGAAAAAACGGCCCACAGCACAGTAGTGTTCCTTTCTCATGTTGCTCATTAAACCAAGCGAGTTGATCAAGATCATGCTCTGGGTGAGCCAATTTATAGTCGTAGTACTCTGGAACGGTTGCAACCACAACGGCAAAAAGTTTAGACATAATGCTCTGGTTGGTGATGTGAGATGATGTTCAGATTGTATGACCCAAGAAATACTTCTGGAACGCCAGTGTAGGTTCAAAGATCGGGTTAACTCTGCCCTAATCTACAATCCCATATTCTTGTTCAATAAAACCTAATAATTTTTCCTCAAACTCACTCAAATACGGTCGCTTCAGTTCCCCCAAGTGCTTCATTATACGCTAAAAAGCTTATAATAGCCATATTACAAAAGTTCTGGATTAGCACAGTAGAATATGACATTGAAAAACACTTTTGGCGAATATAGTTTTGTTACTAAACTAGACGTTACTAATCTCGAAGCTAGTGCCGAGTGGTACAAGTCCAAGCTTGGGTTAGTTGCTCAAGAAGAATATGACACACCTAGTTGGAAACAATTTAGTTTTCCTGATATTCCACGCTTTGCAATCGGATTGAACTTGAGTAACTCAGTTGAACCAGGTAATACCGTTAATACCTTTGTTGTTAATGATATAGTTACTGCTCGTCAAAGCTTGACTGAAAAAGGAGTTTCAGTTGGACCAATTACAGATGTCGGTCACGGAGTGCAATTATCCACCTTCAAGGATATTGACGGAAATTTGTTAGGGCTTCGGCAGAATCCGCAGTTTTAACCTGGATTTGCAGCTAAATCGGGGAATTAGCCAGTGATAGGATTGCTATATCACTGATGTAACTGTTGTTAAAGCTTGTTTTTATGCAGTTTCCATCAATAAGGTTTTCCCAATTTGTTTACATATTTTCTCCGATTTTTTTTAAATGTTTTGATTTTATGAAGATTTTTGAGTATCTATAACCAATTGATTTAGCTCTTTTTGCATTTGGTTATAAACTAATTTATAACAAGCATTGACATAATTACGATCTTTAGCTGCATCTCGACCATATCTTTCAAAAGTAATTGGACGACATACACGAGTATGAATCTGCACAGGTAGAGGGATATTAGGCAGAGGTCCAATAGACAAGCCCCAAGGTAAACCTAAATAAATTGGGAAAATTCCTGGGTCTATTTGATAAAGCCACGGCAATCCAAACTCATGTAATTGTTTGACTAAATCATAGCAATCACATAAAACAATCAACGTATCATGAGCGCCTACAGAAATCACAGGAATAATTGGAACTTCTTGTTTTAAAGCCAACTTGACAAAGCCCTTATTCTCAGCAAAATTAATTTTATAGCGTTGGCTGTGAGTCCGAAACATATCATATTGCCCTCCCGGATATACCAGAACGCTAGCCCCCATTTCAAAAGCTGCACTAGCCATCTTTGGATGTGCAACAATCGCTCCAACTCTCTGAGCTAATTGGGCTATCTCTGGACTGACTTTCCAAGCATAAGGGTGCATTAAACCATACACTAAACGCTCTGTTCCAAATCTAGAAAACCAATCATACATCATCATTACTAAATCTGGAGAAGCCATTCCGCCATTATGGGAACCAACCAGTAGCAGTTTTCCTTCTGTTGGTATGTGATGCCATCCATCAGTTTTCACTTGAAAATAGTAACGGTAAAACCATGACCATACAGGCATCAGTAATTCAATCAAATTAACATCTCGCTGTGTTAAAGACCATTGAATTTTCTCTGATAATTCTGCTCTTAAGGAGTTGTCAGTGCTAATATAATTTTTCTCTACCTGTTTTTGTAACTCCATAAATTTCGCTTCCCTGAATGTCTGACGACTGCTGTAACTGTTTATCAATATTTTTTAGTGATGCAGAGGTACAGTTCTACATACTCGCTCTACCTACCAGCCAAAACTCTGTTTGCCTGTTGTTAGCCACCATCCCTTGATAAATTTAGCTCGCCATAAACGTTGATACTAAATGTAAATTCGATATCAATGTAGTTTTTGGTATATCCTGTGGGCAAAGGCGCAAAAGGTGCAGCTCGCTGTATAGCATTGAGTGCTACTTGATCAGTTACATTAAATCCAGAGGTTTGTACAATATTGAGATTGCTAACTTGACCTGAACGGTTAATAGTAAAGTTAAGCACCGTTCGTCGATTAGACTGGCTCATTCCTGGTAGCCACTGCTGTTGAACCCGTTGCTTTAGTTTATTTAAGTAAGAGGTGAGGTCTATATCTTGACTACGGGCATCAATACCAGAAACCCCAAGGCGATCGCGGTTGGAATTAGGCACAGTTGTAAGTTGATCGCCGCGATAATTCTGACTAGATACGGCCAAAGTACCACCCAACAAACTTGCTGCACCTGTTTTTAGAGATGACTCAGCTTGGGTCGGTGTTCGCCCACTGAATCCAACTATTGACTGCCCTAACTTCTTAGGATTGTTGGGTGCTGGTAGTGTCGTAGCTCTTTCAAGTGCTGTTTTTCCCAATTGGGCTGGCTGTGCCCTAGTCATTGGTGCTAATGCAATTTTCTTTGAATTAGGTAGCTGTGCTGGGGTTGAAGGTGCTGTGATTATTTGTTTCGGGTTGAGTATTAAAGGTGTTGTCAAAGGCGCTGTTTTCAGAAGCGGAACTGGCTGTGGTCTAGCCACTGGTGCTACTGGAATTTTTTTAGAATTAGGTACTTGCGCTGTGGTTGCAGGTACTGAAGGTATTTGCTTTGGATTGGGTGATGTTTTAAGAAGTGGAACTGGCAGTGGTGTAGTCATTGGTGCTACTGCCTCGCTTGCAGATGCTGATGCTGTTTTTCGAGATTTGAATTTCGGTTGTTGACCAGGTGGATTTGGTAATTCCGTTTTCTGCTGCTGCCGTGCTGCCTGGAACACCTTGAGGGGAGATGAGGCTGTTAAGTCAGAAGAACGCTCGTTATCGGCTTTATGTCCGATCAGATTCGCTGACTTCATCACAGAAATAGGTCTTTCTGGCAAAGCTTTACCGCCAGCAAGAGAATTTTTGGTAGCCCGAAGTGAGGTTTCAGGAGCTATGTCTGTTTTATTAGGGAGAACTTCAAATACCTCGATTGGAATCTCTTGGCTAATTTCTTGCTTCGGCTCATGCATCAAAGCTCTGTGCCAATATTTGCTCCCTATTAATAAAATAGAGTGCAATAGGATAGAAATAACTACACCTTGGAGCATATCGAGAGAGCGCACGCTCCGATAACACACAAATTCATCAAATGAAGCCATGTTATTGTACTTTCTTTAATGGCAGGCAGCCTCAACAGTCTATTTATAGGGTACAAGCTTCTGTTATTTTCGGTTGTCTATAAGATTGTCGGAAACAGAAGATGTTTCCTCCAAGCAATCGCATTTCCTGAATCTTCGCGCCAGATTTCCCATCAACACGCCGCTCATCACTCCAATAGCCCACATCAGCAAGACTTTCGGCAATAACAGAGAGCATCGATTGGGGAGACAAAGGATCAAGTTTCGTTTTTAGAGCGATCACTACTTTAACGGGGATGTGCCTATGCTTAAATCTTCATCAAGAAACAAGCCTTAATGAGATTACTTTCAATTCTATTGAGAATAAACTATTTTTATTGACATGATGCAGCCGCCCTGGGTGAAACGCTTTTTGGCAACCAGTTAAAACATTTACAATAATGCTATACTTTTGCAGTTTTTCTACTTCAGAAACGAGTAATAATACTCACGATATGAAAAGAGGAGGTAAGCTGTTAAGCATTTAATTTGCACATTGAGATTGCAGGGGGGCAGGGGGCAGGGAGCA
>JAHHHS010000204.1 GCA_019359215.1 Nostoc indistinguendum CM1-VF10
GGTTGAAATTATTAATCAGGGTTTAAAAGATTTAGTTGAGGAAACTTCTAAACATAAAAAGTCACAGTGATTCGCGTATGGCATACGCGAACCAATCTTCCCTTTCCACATCCCGTGAAAAGTCAGGTCTGCTTCTAACTGCTTGATTTGTTGTGACAGTGTAGGTTGAGAAACATAGATGGCTTCGGCAGCACGGGTAAAATGAGCAGCTTCTGCTACAGCTAAGAAATATCGAAGGTGACGTAATTCAATCAAAATCTGCATCGAGCGTTATAGGTTACACCTATCATATCTATCAAAAATAAGTCTTGCACCAATCAAAACGGCATGTAGATAATTAAGGTAGTTCGTTGAGCAAACAACAAACTAACTAATCAGGAGTTAAACCTGACTACAGAAACAAACGGAGAACCAAGAATATGGATACAGTTAAATTTCACTCAGCAGATTTTGATAAAACTCCGCCAACCGTCCAAGTTCAGATACCAAAGCGGTTAATTCATCAAGGTGTTGAGTCAGATACTATCCAAAACGCCTACTCCCAAGCTCGCAAACACCCAGTTTTCTTCATCGATCTGCCGTCGATTGCAATTAGCATGACCATCGGCGGGCTAACTCCAAATGGGCGTTCCAATCGACACCGCCATACTTATGAAACAATTCTCTTTGTTCTAGAAGGGCAAGGTTACAGCATGATTGAAGATCAAAAAGTGGAATGGAAAGCAGGAGATGCCGTTTATATTCCAGTATGGGCATGGCATCATCATGTCAATCTAGATCCAGACAAGCCTGCCAAGTACTTAGCTTGTGAGAATGCACCAATGCTTCAAAACATGGGGAATTTAGCTTTGCGTGAAGAAGCTAATTAGACTTGTCGCTTTATAAAAAATTAGTGGCTGAAACCCTTGCTTTGCCTGGCTCGAAAAATTCAAAACCTTTATTAGACGACAAGTCTATTAATTAGGAGAACAAAAAAATGCCAAATCTAAATTTGCACGGCATCATTGCCTATCCTGTTACCCCATTCAAGGACGGTGGTGAAACGATTGATACAGATACATTATCTCAATTGATTGAGCAACTGATCGAAAATGGCTCTCACGCGATTGCCCCTTTAGGTAGTACTGGCGAAAGCGCTTACCTCTCAGATGCTGAATGGGAGGAAGTAGCGTTCGTTTCGATTCATCAAGTAGCTAAACGAGTCCCTACTGTTGTTGGCATTTCAGAACTCACTACACACAATGCAATCCGGCGTGCCAAGTTTGCCCAGCAAGTCGGATCTGACGCAGTTATGGTGCTGCCGATTTCCTATTGGAAACTTTCCGAGCGTGAAATTTTTCAGCATTATGCTGCAATTGCCCAAGCAATTAGTATTCCAATCATGGTTTACAACAATCCTGCTACAAGTGGGATTGACTTATCACCAGAGCTGATTGCTCGGATGGTGAAGGAGATTGATAACGTTACTATGGTGAAAGAGAGTACAGGCGACATCCAGCGGATGCACCGTTTATACGAGCTTTCTGATGGCACCATTCCCTTCTACAATGGCTCCAACCCGCTGGCACTAGAGGCTTTTGCTGCTGGAGCAAGTGGCTGGTGTACTGCGGCTCATAATTTAATTCCAGAATTTACTACTGCACTTTATGAGTTCGCCCTCAAGGGAGATTTGTTTGAGGCTCAACGGATTTTTTACCAACAATTGCCGTTACTGAAATTTATCCTCAAAGGAGGGCTACCTACTACGATCAAAGCCGGTTTACAACTTTTAGGAATCAAAGCTGGAACTCCCCGTCTGCCTATGCTGCCACTAGATGAAGCTGAAGTGAGACAGCTAGATAGCATATTAACACGACTCGGCAAAGGACAGTTAACCACTTCACTAAGCAAATAGGCTGAGGTAGAGGACTGCTCTATTTAGGTTGCCTTATCTAAAAGCTTTAAAGGGTGCTGGGATTAGAAGGAATTCTCTAATGCCGTTACTACTGAGTGTTAGCTCATAGGAGAAGAAAAAATAGAGTTGACAATTTTGCAGTTTTTAAGTACACAGGCAGTTACTGGAGAAGATGTCTGTCGAGTACTAGGCTTTGATTTAAAAGCCTTTAGGCTAATCACACACGAACTTTGGAAAAACGAATTAATTCAAGGAGAAGTTGCGGACGGTTGCTGTTGTGCTCCTTGTGGCAGTATGTGCGTTAGTGCAATGAAAATAAATAGGATTTGGCGATTATCCACCAAGGGACAACTACTCCTCAAAATGGCTTCTTTAGAGAACAAAGCTTTTGACGCAGTTCAATCTACCACCACTGCATTTTGAGATTGATTCATCCTTTTGAGCGGTTTGATTAGGTCGAAAGCAGCTGAATTTACTTGAAATTAAATTGCTTAAATATCCATGAAAAATGCTATTGCCATTCGACACGTTGCTTTTGAAGATTTAGGTAGTTTAGCTCCAATTCTTTTACAACAAGATTACGCTATCACATACTTAGAGGCTGGTTTGGATTCCCTCGCTGAAATTAATCTGCTGGCTCCAGAACTCCTGATTATTCTAGGTGGACCGATTGGCGCTTACGAAGAACAAGATTATCCCTTCCTACTGGATGAACTGCGTTTACTAGAGCAGCGATTGGCAAGTGATTTACCTACTTTAGGTATCTGCTTGGGGTCTCAACTGATAGCACGAGTCTTAGGTACTAAGGTATACCCTGGTATGTGTAAAGAAATTGGTTGGGCACCTATCCAACTTAGTGAAGCAGGTCAACAATCGCCTTTAAGCCATTTGGTAATAGAAAACACGTCAGTTATGCACTGGCACGGGGATACTTTTGACTTACCACAGGGCGCTACTCACCTTGCATCTAGCTCATTGTATTGCAATCAAGCTTTCTCCTACGGTAAGCATTGCCTGGCACTACAATTTCACCCTGAAGTGACAGCAACAGGATTGGAACGGTGGTTTATTGGTCATGCTTGTGAGATTGCTACCACTCCTGAATTAAGCCTTAATAAGTTACGAGTAGATACTGCTCGTAATATCAACTCGTTGGAAGTTCAAGCTGCTCGGTTCTGGCACAACTGGCTAGGCTCTCTTCAGTCTGATGAAACTAGTAGAAAGTAAAGATTGAATCAACTAGAACAGTTTTTAAACAGCGGGTAAAGCGGGCAAAACTCTGATGAGTTATTCAATCTGCAACATGAAAAGGAGAAACCATGACAACAACGTATGGTCAGAGCAATACTTTGTTCAAAGATCTCGCAGCCCTGCTTACAGGACAGCTTTTTCTGCCTGAGAACGCTGCCTATGAACCGATGCGCCAACTCTGGAATGGCAAGGTGAAGACTCGACCAGCGGCGATCGCTCGTTGTTTGAGTGTCCAAGATGTCATTCATACGGTTCGCTGGACACATAAGCATGGGCTGGCACTCTCGGTTCGGGGGGGAGGACACGATTTTGCTGGACGAGCTTTGTCTGAGAATGGCGTGGTGATCGATCTTTCCCAGATGAGAGCCGTCACCATAGATCCAGTTAGGCGCACAGCTCATGTTCAAGGTGGAGCAACGGCTGGCGACCTCATCCAGTCAGCGCAGAAATATGGGTTGGCGACAGCCACAGGAACCATCTCCAGCGTTGGGATGGCTGGATTTACCTTGGGAGGAGGATATGGTCCTCTGACGGGTGCTTATAGACTGGGTGCGGATAACCTGCTGTCAGCACAAGTGGTAACTGCCAACGGGCAGCTTGTGACCGCAAATGCCGAGGAACATGCAGATCTGCTTTGGGGATTGCGCGGAGGCGGGGGCAACTTTGGCGTTGTCGTTTCCCTGGAGTATCGCCTGCATCCGCTCACCACGGTGCTCTCTGGTATGCTGCTGTATCCTCTGGATCGAGCCAGAGTGGTGTTACGCCGCTTTAACGAGTTTATCGCAACAGCACCCGATGAGTTGACGATTGCGTCTGGATTCTTCCAGATGCCAGATGGTTCAACGGTTCTCTTTCTCTCACCCACCTATTGTGGTCCGCTCGAAGCAGGTGAACAAGTGCTTGCACCCCTGCGTACCTTTGGCTCTCTACTGGTTGATCGGGTGCAACCCATCACATATAACGCACTCATTCATCAGCTGGATGCTATTGCCCCGAAAGGTCGCCACTACTATATTCAGACCCAGTCGCTCAGTAGTCTCCAGGCTGAGACCATCGAGGCGCTGATCGAACAGGGACTGCCATTATCTTCCCCCTTTTCGCTCATCGAACTCCATAACTTTCATGGAGCCGCAAGTCGTGTGGGTGTGTCCGAAACTGCTTTTGCGCTGCGTCAGGATCATCTGATGGTTCAGGCGATCGCAGCTTGGGAGCCACAGTCTCCAGACGACGAGCAACGGCATATCCAATGGGCACAGAACATTTCACAGGTACTTGCACCCTATGCTTTCAAATGGGGGTACATCAATGCCCTGGATGAGCAGGAGCAGGAGCGCGTTCGGCTTGCCTTCGGATCGAACTATGAGCGGTTGCTCGACCTCAAACGAACCTACGATCCGGATGATGTCTTTCATTCAACGATCGGACATATCGAACCATAATCATTAGGAGCAATTTCATGACGCAATCTTTCTGTTTTTTTGGTTCTCACCTCACTATCCTTGTCAATCACACCACAACCGCTGGAGCATTTCGTCGAAATCTACACTTGCAAGAACTGAGTTGCAAGATTTAAGTTACCACAAAACCAATTGTGAGCACGACAGTCACATTAATATCAGAGGTCGAATTATGAAACACTCAGCAGATTTCTTCGTTCGTAGCGCGGTCACGGAGACCACCCGATCCTACATGGGCAGTCTCATGTCTTTTCTCGTGACATCGGTCGAGACCGAAAACCGCTTCTTCCTTCTGGAGCTTCGGATGAAACCGGGAAATGAGCCGCCGCCGCATCTCCACTATGACCAGGATGAGGTGTATTACATTCTAGAAGGCGAACTGGAGGTGTACTGCATGGGCGAAGTCCGGACGGTGCGGGCAGGCGAAACGATCTTCCTCCCCCGGAACCAGGCGCACGCGTTCTACTACCTGTCGCCCACTCTCCGGTTCCTCGCCCTGTTGCAACCGGGCGGTCCGGGCGGGTACAGTCTGGACAGGTACTTTGAAGCGATGTCGAGTCCGTCCACCAGCATGGAACTACCTGCGATCGCAACCACATACGCACTCTCTGATCCAGCTCCCGCCATCGCACTGGCTGCCAAGCACGGAGTCAAGATGCTGACCCCGGAAGAAACGGCGGAACTGTTGCCCCACTACCCCGGCTTCGGGGTACCGCGAAAGGATCGGAGTCATTAACCAAAAAAGGATTGCAGCCAGGAAAGATTTCTCCCTATCTATAGCTGTATTAGAGATTTGAATAAGACTGTTTGCTAGAGATGAGCCAGCCTTGATTGTGTGTTGTCTACCAGGAAGTCCCCAAAACAATGAAACTCAATTCCTACATACAAGATTTTGGTGTTCGACCTCAAAAGCAGAATCTGGAGTGGTCAAACCAGTCTCACCTCAAATCATCGCAGCAGGAGTTCCAGGCTGATACTTGGGTACACCTTTTGGAACTTCCCAGTACCTTTAGTTTTGACGAAGCACTGCTACTTTGTCAGGTATCAGAGGATCAGTGGGCAGCGTGGATTCCCGATCATGGTGAAGTGGTGCTACACACCCGTCAATTTTGCGCTCGCTTTTAGATGACTTAGGTGCAACTCGAGTTTTGAACTATGTTAACCGCAACCCAAACCATTGAATCTTGCTCTACAGACCTCGACAAAGAGGTTGTTCATTTGCTCAATTATGCAAGAACTAAACTACTGACCAAGATGCCACGACAGCTAAATATGACATCCTACCTGCGGCTCTGTTGCCTCACCATTTGCAAGCTGCGCCAGAAGCCGGGATTAGCAGGCAAGCCTAGCCTAAACGAGGCATTTGACGATTCCTATTCGCATTTACTGCAAGCACTTTGTAATCACAATCCTGAATGGTGGAGGCATTGCTGGAGCAGCGATCGCGGTATCCTTAAATCTGATGATCCAACGATCAACAAACTACTACAACCGCTAGAGTATTTCGTCGAAATCTACACTTGCAAGTACTCAAGCAATCAAAAGCTACCTTAAACAGCAACATAAGATGAGCCACAAGAGTTCGACCCTTGCCTGATTTAGGCTGCAATTTGAGCTTGATGACGATTTTTAGACATTGACTGGCAAATGCTAGAAGTCAGCGGATATTACCAACCCCTTGTGGTAGCGCGTAAGTATTGAAGAGGAATACATAGAAGGTTCTCAATTTTAATTTGCCATCCAAGGCATTGATGCGTCGCACCCATTAGAGCAAGTTTCCCACCACAACTGTGACTAAACAGTAAAAACTGGCGCTTCGGAGCAAAAGCAAATAAGTAGCACTCTCTCAAGGATTTTTCAACAACAAAAGGAGAAAACGATGAAACTTGAAAATAAAGTGGCTTTGATTACGGGAGCAACTTCGGGAATTGGAAAGGCAACCGCTAAAGCATTCGGTGTTGCAGGAGCTAAGGTGGTTTTCTCAGGACGACGCGAACCAGAAGGTAAAGCAACGGAAGCTCAGCTACGAGATGCTGGCGTTGACTGTTTATTTGTGCGATCGGATGTCTCGAACGAAGCCGAGATAAAAGCGCTTGTGCAAACCACAATCGAGAAGTTTGGGAAACTCGACTGTGCCTTCAATAACGCGAGCATAGAGGCACTTCCAAAACCCCTGCACGAGCAATTGATCGAAGACTTTGACAAACTGATGGCGATTAACACACGAGGACTGTTCTTGTGCATGAAATATGAAATTCAGCAAATGCTGACTCAAGGAGCTGGGGCGATCGTCAATACCTCCTCGTTAGGAGGGTTGATTGCGTTTCCAGGGGCATCTCCCTATGTCGCGAGTAAACATGCAGTCATGGGACTGACACGAGCGGCAGCGTTGGACTATGCCAAGCAGGGCATTCGGATTAATGCGGTTACCCCCGGTGCTACTGCGACTGAGATGCTCGATCGTAGCCTTGATCGGATGGGCATCACAGCTGATGATTTCGCATCTACGGTTCCGATGGGGCGCATAGGACAGGCAAAAGAAATTGCTCAAGCTGTCGTTTTTCTTTGCTCTGATGCTGCCAGCTACATCACTGGACAACCTCTAGTGATTGATGGCGGATTTACAGTGAGCTGATCAAGACCATTAAGTCAACGGCTTTGTAGACGACTGTATGGGTTTGAACCATCAACGCCTCAGTGCTTGACAAAGAACGCTTGATTGCAAATTTCCAGATCTGGGCAGTCCAGGAGGAATTTATGACGCAGTTCAATTACGTAGTGATTGGTGCAGGTTCAGCAGGCTGTGTGGTTGCCAATCGTCTCACAGAAGACCCTGAAACAACGGTGTTGTTACTTGGGACACAGTGTGGAAGACGTTGAAAATATGTATCAAGCCTGGTTCAAATCAATCACTCCACAAGTGACGCTTTGGTATGCCCCCTATGCCAAAGATGCATGAACCTATCCCACTAATAATATTTGTGCTACAAAGCTTAAGCTTATTGAGAACTGAAAACGAAAAATTAAGGTTTTCAAGCACATTTTACGAAACGAAGTAGGGTTTTTTGGAATAGTGGGATAGGTTCATATTTCTAATTTGGAGGTACTCATGGAATTTGTTAGTGTTTTTCTAGTTTTCTCACTGTCAGTATTAAGTGTTGTCGTGCTGGCGATGGGATTACTCTTCTTGCAGCTTTGTTGGTCTTGGCATCACGCCTACTTTCGATAAGGAGTTCACCATCAACGATGCTTTCGCAAAGATGCCTCACTTTCGCCCCTAAGGTTATTTATCTCTGATGGTGAACAATCAACTGCATTCCACCGGGATTGATGCCTCTCTACACCTGACTTTTCACGGAAGTCCTCAAGCCTCCAAAAAGCGTGGCTTTTTCCACAGGTTAATTCTCAATAACTCTGAGTTAATGAAAATAGTCAACGGAGAAATCAGGGCTTGGGAAAGCATCAAAATGACCTTTTCCACATGCCGTGAAAAGTCAGCTCTACACTATGCAAAGGCATCAACACCATAACGTCTTGATGGTATGCACTCATAGTATCTAACTACTTCCATTCGCTTTAGCTCTTAATTCATCCACAGGAGGTCGTTATGAAACGTTTTCTCATTGCTTTGCTCGGTATTGGTTTAAGCCTCACGTTGGCAATGCTCTATTCCAGTCTTAAAACTGATGCCCGTCCTATAACTCAATCTATAGCAGCAGCAGTTGCACAATCGACTGCTCAAGTTGTGCCAACTCCAAAGTCACCTGATCTAGAAATTTTGGGCACCAGCGTTCGTTATCTCAAAGATGCAGATTTACTCATTTTTGAGCAAATTGTGAAAGGAATAGCTGGCAAAACACTGCCCAAACTTAAGGGTAGCGTTGATGGTGCACCTGTACTGGGCTATGTCTTTCCAACGACTCTAAAACCCGAAGATGCTGGATTTGGAAAGGTTGAAGGAATTTTGGCACTGGCAGTCACATCTCATCCAGACTTCGATGACACGCCATTGTGGGATAAGAACAACAACTCGAATTATGCCGATGATGGCATTATTTTTCATAGCCATTGGGTCGTACTTGTCAAGGACGATCGCGTCCCTGGTAGCTTGTCGGTTAAACAGTTCAACAAAACCGACAAAGCTGTTGTGCTTCCACCCACTAATCCCGGTATGCCAATGTATTTGGATTCTCCCGGTTTCCCTGTTTTGCTAAAAGGTAACAAGCTCAGTGTTCTGGTTCCGGCTCAACGCATTCAATCTAAAACAGAGTTCAAGTTTGATGGAGTTGTTGCTTATATGCAGGTGAATACCACGAACAAAAATCTCCCCATGCTTGGGGTCTACCAAGCGTATAGCGTTAGTTCAGGAAATTTAAGCCTTCCTTACAGTGTGCAACCTCAGTAACGGAGAAAATTAAATGGCTCTTAATGTTGAATTGCTAGAAAGCAGCTTTGCTCAGATTAAGGTGAACAGCTTAGAGGTAACTAAACGGTTCTACACATTGCTGTTTACAGACTATCCAGAAGTTCAGCCTTTGTTTGCCAATACCCATATGGAAAAGCAGGGCAAGCAACTGTTTCAATCTCTCGTCTTTACCGTCAATAACCTGCGTAAACCAGATGCCTTAAGCGATGTATTGAGAGGCTTGGGCACTCGACACGTTCAGTACGGTGTATTGCCGCAACACTATCCAATGGTGGGCAGTAGCTTGCTTAAAGCTTTTGAGGTGAGTTTGGGTACAGCCTGGACTCCTGACGTGCAACAAGCGTGGATAGAGGCGTATGAAGTTGTGGCTCAATTAATGCTGGAAGGTGCAGACTACTCACCAGAACGTCTGATGCCAACTGTAGTGAAATAGCAGGTCAGTAAACTTGGTTGTTTACCAGGTTTACTACCTTCAGGCGATCGCCTGAAGACAACGCAATTAACAGGAGAACAAACAATGGATACGATTGCACTGGTTCCTAACAACTCGTTGATCACCGAAACACCTGAGGAAGGACGGCAATTAGCCGTGAAACTGGCACGACTGATTATCAAGCTGACTCAACCCGATGAAGAGAAGCGCAAACAGCTACGAGATGTTTATGGTAACGATGCCATGATGTTGATTGCCGTAGGGCAAACAGTTGCCACTGAGTTTGCCACGATCGCGGCTGCTAACAACTATTGGAAGAAGTGAGGTGGGCAATGAATGACTATTGTTTAGTGGACTGTGGTTTTCACGATCAGCTAGAAGCCTTGGCAACGCTGCGGCAATCTTGCCAGATTTCCTATCACATTGTAACTGGAGAAATCGTCCGAGTTCAGGATCAGATTGTGGATGTATATGCTGCCAACCAAGCAGATTTTTTGAAGCTCAAAGACGGGACTGAGATTCGGCTCGATCGCCTGATCTCTGTCAATGGCAACCCAATTCGATTTGCTTAGGAGTAGCATAATGGTAATCCAACTTAAGATTGATCCCGTCTTACAAGGTTCATTTGCCCTCAAAGCGCTGAATCTTTTGTTTGTGTTTCAAGTCAATTGTCCCGGTTGTTTCATCTATGGTTTTCCTCTCGTCAACATGTTGCACTGGAAGTATTGTCAGTCCGGCTTAAATGTCTTGGGGATCTCAACGGCTTTTGAGGATTTTGAGTACAACACTGCTGCCAATACAGAGTTGCTTTTGACTGAGATGAAACTGGTTGGAGCAACTCGGCAAGCGTTAGGAGAATTTTACTCTCAAGCAATCGACTTTCCCGTTGCTGTCGATCAACTTAGCACGGGTACACTATTCGCAACACTTGAAAACACTGAGGCTTTAACTGAAACGATCCCTGGTTTTGATCACCTACCCAAATCAGAGCAGGCAATACTGCGTCAAAAGGTGAACGCTTACTTGCAGCGGTACGCCAAAACATCGGCAACCTTTACGCTGAATCATTTACTGGGGACACCGACCTTTCTTCTGGTTGACCAAAACCTGCAATTGCTAGATGGATGGTTTGGGTATACGCCTGAAGCAGCAGTGATTGAGCGCATCGAAAAACACCTTTGCACCTTTAAAAGAGTAACCCAGGAACTATGCAAGTAACGTTTCATGGGCAACCGATGCGATTGCTGGGCTTACCATTGAAAGTCGGCGATCGCGCCCGTAACGTGCGGGTGATTGACAACAACCTGTCACCCGTGCTGCCACTGGCGCGATCACAGGAAAAGATTCGCCTTTTCCTCACGGTTCCTTCCCTGGATGTGCCGATTTGTAGCGCTGCAATTCAGAAATTCAGCCAACATCTAAACTCACTGGGTCAAGAGGTAACTGATTTCGTTGAAGTCTTTCTCGTCTCTGCTGATCTGCCCTTTGCTCAAAGCCGTTGGCAAACGATCAAAGATGTTGCAGATATCACAATACTTTCGGATCATCGTGATCTGGATTTTGCCCGTAATTGGGGATTGTTGGTTCAAGAAGTGGGGCTACTAGCACACGCCGTTTATGTAGTTGATCGCACGGGCATTGTAACGTATCGAGAAGTTGTCCCTGAACTGTTGGATGAACCGAATTACCAGGCTGCGATTGAAGCACTGCAAGCCATCGCTTAAACGTGGATGGTGTCATGTTGAAAACGTTGAAGTTTTGCTTAATTTACGAAAAATATCGTGTTAAACGACACCTTACACTGCACTTGGAGAAACTAATGAGGCACTTTACCCTGTTTACTTTTCTGTATCTAGCAGCGGGAGTTTGCCTAACGGCGGTCGCACTTGGGCATCCTGACATGGCTTCAAACAATAAAACAACCCTGCTAGTTAATGCTGGATCGTTATACCTTGTTGCTGCCCTTAGTAATTTTCAATTTTGGCATCAAGGTGTAGTACGAAGTGAAGCGAAACTACGCGATAAACCTGCTTGGGATCGGAATTTTGTCATAATCCTACCAATACTTATCATTGCATTGACGCTTTTTACAGCGATCCCCGACCTGGTAAATCACAACTGGGCAACGGAGGCGATCGCCAGAGCATCTATAGGACTACTGCTCATCCTAACTAATGCAGAACAACTCTTTATCAGAAGCCAAATTACGCAAGAATCTTGATTACTAGACAATACCGTTGCCAAAATAAGAGCATGAAGAGGTAGGGCGTTTCGTAGTAGAGTTATTGTCTCTCACAACGACAACTCAAACACTACAAGCAGCCCATGCCTGATATCTTATCACTCCTGCAATGC
>JAHHHS010000205.1 GCA_019359215.1 Nostoc indistinguendum CM1-VF10
TTACTCGAACCTTGCACCTAGATGGATTAAATCTTACCCTAGCTCGGATAGTGCCACTTTGTTTCCAACCTGATTGCTGATCAGGCAAGTCCGCTTGTCAATAGCGTTTGAGACGCGCTAACCCTGCATAAACAACCCAACTAAGCAGTAACAGTGAGCATAAACCAGATGCGGCTAAGATTTTTGTTTTAGGTTGATTCTGGTGTTTTTCTTTGTTAATAAGTACTAAAGGACGAGAGACTGGAGTTTTAGGGAAATTTGGTTTTCCTAGTTCAGCTTGAGCTTCTGTGAAATCTTTAATTAGTTGCTTGACAATATTGGGCTGAACTAATGCAATTTCTTGTGACCAAAGCACTTGGTTGTCGCGATCGCTATCTATTTCCTTTAACCAAAGCAATTGTTGTTCCCGAACAATCCGACTGTTGATATTGACTCGGCGAATGTGACGCGGAGCAATAGAATCAAGAATTTGCTGGATTTGTTCTACGAGGGAAGATTGTTCAAGTTGCTCTACCCGAGCCGCCTCGCATAAAAGTTGTAAAACACCATCAGAAAAAATGGCTCTAGTTCTGACACCAGACTTGGCTAGCTTTTCGTTCAATAGCTGAATAATCGCAGCAACGCTACCTTGGTGAGCTTGCCAAGCGATATCATTTATCCGGTCTACCATCTGAAATTTAGTGATAGCTCTTCCACCCTGGCTGATTAACGTATTCATTAATTTAGGGACTCTTTTCTACTGACCTTGATCTTGTTTTCGATTTTACGAGTAAAAAGATGAGTTGCCAAATAAAATCATAAATATAGAGCCTCCCTTTTCGGTTTGGCAAGGATGCTCGATTACGCTAAGTTAACTTGACACTCTCACGCCTTGAAAGCGTGGGATTCTTGGGCTGAAACTGCGTTTTCAGGATAACACCCTGGCGGACGAGCTACCTGTTTGACATAGTACATTAGAGTTGTCTTTTTGCGTAGGCGTAGCCCGCCATAGGCATCGCCTTTGCTTGTACGACCATGCCAAGCACCTGCCAAGAGCGATCGCAAATCTATGGCTAAATAATATCAGGGTCAACACCAAGCGCTTTTAAATTTTATTTCAACTCAGAGGCTGACGCTGATATTTCGGGAACTGTTACCTCGTCAGATATTGTTCACAAACTAAACAAAATAGCTGTATCAGGATAATTTTCTCAGTAATTCTCGCTTTTTTTGCCTTTTTGCCAGAATTAAAAGACTATTTAGGACAGCGATCACTACATTAGAAGATATATAACTAAAAATCAACAATGATTTTTACTCGTTCGCAGTTCACACAAAACCATGAGTGCAAGTACCATTATTTCCAACAATCCCTTACTCCAAGGCACTGGTTTACCTCCCTTTGCAGAGATTAAACCAGAACGAGTAGTACCAGCCTTCAATGAGTTGCTAGCAGAACTTGACCAGCAGCTTACCACCTTAGAGACTAATGTAGAGCCTACTTGGAGTGGTTTAGTAGAACCCTTAGAAAAGCTCACAGAACGGCTTACATGGAGTTGGGGGGTGGTAAATCATTTAATGGGTGTTAAAAATGGCCCAGAACTGCGCGAAGCTCATGAAATCGTACAGCCGCTAGTAGTACAATTTATCAATAAGCTTGGTCAAAGCCAACCCATCTATAATGCTTTTAAAGCACTCCGTACCAGTGATAGTTGGGCAACTTTAGAATTAGCGCAACAACGCATTGTAGAAGCCGCTATTCGAGATGCAGAACTTTCTGGTGTTGGCTTAGAAGGAGAGGCAAGAGAGCGTTTCAACGCCATACAAATGGAGTTAGCAGAACTTTCTACCAAATTCTCTAACCATGTACTCGATGCCACTAAAGCCTTCAGCTTAACCCTAACAACACAAGCTGAAATTGACGGTTTACCACCAAGCTTAGTGAGTTTAGCAGCTCAAGGTGCTCGTGCGGCTGGCGAAAGCGATGCCACACCAGAAAATGGCCCGTGGCGGATTACTTTGGACTTCCCCAGCTATGGCCCTTTCATGCAGCACAGTACCCGTAGAGATTTGCGCGAAAAGCTCTACAAAGCTCATATCACCCGCGCTTCTGCTGGCGATTTGGATAACAACCCCTTAATTGAGCGCATTTTAAAGTTACGCCAAGAACTCGCAGATATACTAGGCTTTAAAAGTTTTGCTCAATTGAGCCTGGCGAGTAAAATGGCTCCCAACGTTGAGGCAGTCAACGCCCTATTAGAAGAACTACGCCGCGCTAGTTATGATGCTGCTGTGAAAGACTTGGCAGAACTCAAAGCTTTTGCGGCAGCACAGGGAGCAGCAGAAGCAGAGGATTTAAAACACTGGGATATCAGCTTTTGGGCAGAACGCCAACGAGAAGCGAAATTTGCCTTTACGGCTGAAGAATTGCGTCCCTACTTCCCTCTTCCTCAAGTATTAGACGGCTTATTTGGACTAGTCAAGCGGCTGTTTGGCGTTACTGTCACCTCTGCCGATGGTCAAGCGCCAGTATGGCATGAGGATGTCCGTTATTTCCAAATTGCTGACGAAACTGGTTCTCCCATAGCCTACTTCTACTTAGACCCTTACAGCCGTCCAGCCGAGAAACGTGGTGGTGCTTGGATGGATGTGTGCATCAATCGCGCCAAAGTCACTGAAAATGGTGCCACTGCCATCCGCTTACCTGTAGCTTATTTGGTGTGTAATCAAAGTCCTCCCGTAGATGGTAAACCTAGTTTGATGACTTTCTATGAAGTAGAGACTTTGTTCCACGAGTTTGGTCATGGATTGCACCACATGCTTACCAAGGTTAACTATCCTGGAGCCGCAGGCATCAATAATGTGGAGTGGGATGCAGTAGAATTACCTAGCCAGTTTATGGAAAACTGGTGCTATGAACGACCTACTTTCTTTGGAATGGCGAAGCATTATGAAACTGGTGAAGCCCTACCGGAGCATTATTATCAAAAGCTGCTAGCGGCGCGTAATTATATGAGTGGTACTGCGATGTTGCGCCAGATCCACCTGAGCAGTCTTGATTTAGAATTACACTACCGCTATCACCCTGGTAGTAATGAAACTCCGTCAGATGTGCGTCATCGTATAGCCAAGACTACTACCGTCTTACCGCCACTTCCAGAAGATGCCATTTTGTGTGCTTTTGGACATATTTTTGAGGGTAGTTATGCAGCAGGTTACTACAGTTACAAGTGGGCAGAAGTACTGAGCGCTGACGCTTTTGCCGCTTTTGAAGAAGCTGGGTTAGAAAATGAAGAGGCTATAAAAGCTACAGGTCGACGTTATCGCGATACAGTACTGGCGCTCGGTGGTGGTCAGCATCCAATGGAGGTGTTTAAAACTTTCCGGGGCCGTGAACCAAGTACGATCGCTTTGCTCAGGCACAATGGTTTAGTCAGTGCTGCTGTAAACTAAACAACGAACGTCCCTACTTGGATGAAATTTTTAACCCACAATTAGCGATCGCCAAGCTGCGGCATGTCAATTGTAGTGGCGTGACACACCATCCCAGACTTTCGGTGCGTTATGGACTAATGTTTATAACGCACCCTAACCGATTCTCAGAAAATTGATGAAAAAGAAGAACCCGTCTGCGCTGGAGCCTACAACTACAAGCTTGGAAGTACGCCGTTTCCGATTATCCTTTCTTTATGCCGTGCCAATTGGACTATTAGGAGGGCTGATTGGCTTGGGGGGTGCAGAGTTTCGGCTGCCAATCCTTGCTGGAACATTGGGCTATTCAGTGCGGCAGGCTGTGCCTTTGAACTTGGCTGTCAGCTTGATTACGATTGCTGCATCCTTAGTAATTTGGGGCAGTACGCTTTCCTTCAGCCCCATTATTCCATTGCTGCCTGTAATCTTCTCCTTGATTGCCGGAGCGGTTATCACTGCTTTTTTTGGGGTAGCAATCGCGGGAAAGCTCTCAAACGAACAGCTTGAACGAATCATCTTAGTGCTATTGGTATTCATTGGCATTGCCTTGATAGTCGAGGGTTTTCTACCTCAACAAATACCAGCCCTTTTACCCCCTGTTTTAAGTTGGCGCCTTTTGGCAGGGATCTTATTTGGACTAGCAATTGGGCTGATAAGCAGTCTACTTGGGGTTGCAGGGGGTGAAGTTATTTCCCAACACTTATTTTCGCTTTTGGTGCAGATATTAAGACAGCAGGTACAGCCAGTCTTTTAGTTAGCTTACCAACTGTACTTGTAGGGGTTATCAAATATGCTAGTCGAGGTGCATTTGTAGATCGTACAGTGTTAAGCAATACTATCGCGCCTATGGGAGTTGGTTCGGTGATTGGAGCCATTATTGGAGGGATGCTTGTCGACCTTTTTCCAGCATCGCTACTCAAGATTACACTAGGGGTAATCTTGAATATCTCCGCGTTTCGGGTCTTTCACAAAGCTAGGCATTCCAGAATATAGAATATAAATATGAATTAGTGCTTAGGCGTAGCACATCATAGACATCGTTATGCAATGTCCAAGATGTGCATCAACATTCGCGAGAATGGTAAGAAGTTTTTTAACAGCGATTGCACGCTATTAGATTACTACCAATTGTTATTTTATTTATTAATAATTAAAAAATAGCGCTAGCCGAATATTGGCTAGCGCTATTTTTTGGATTTAATTCATAATAGTTAAATGAATCTCCTAAACTTTTTTCACTCATTATTCGCAATTTGCTTTTATACAGCACTGCGACGAGTTAACAAGTTCCAGAGGAAAACCGCAATAATTGCACCAAGAACTGCTAATGCAACACCAGGAATACTAAGACTAGTACCTGTTATAGCTAAGGTTCCCGTATTAAAGAATACACCTAAGCTACCGCCAATCAAAGCACCTATCATTCCTAGTAAGATTGTTCCTAGAATTCCGCCACCTTGATGACCGGGGTAGATAGCCTTAGCGATCGCACCAGCAATTAGACCTAAAACAATCCAAGCAAGAATATTCATTGTTATTAATTCGGTAAACGTTTTCCACTCACAAATACATATTATCAATCTTAATCTTCTGATTCCATCTATCATCAGAATTAATCATTAATAACCATAAGGAAGAGTTAAGTTGCAACGCCGATTTTTTGATATATACCTCAATTAAACTAGATAATCCATTAAAAAAAAGCTCCTAGTAGGTCTTGAATATAGGAGCTTATCAAACTATTGCTTGGTAATTGCAGTATATGCATTTTTAACTAGCTCTCTCCTCTACTAGAAGAATTAAGCTGAGTCTTCAAAGACTGTCTCTAAAGTAATGTAAAGGAAGCAAAATTAAGCTATGTCTACAACAGGTGTAGTTGCAGTCTATTACTAACATTCCGCACTTGGGCATCGCCAGGCTACCTGCCGCAATCGTATTTCATCTCTATGGGATGCTACGTGAACATAACTTGATACAAGAAGCAAGCTTGAGAGTTGATCGCTCTTACTATGTCACGCTTGTATTGGGGAATAGGGACTGGGAAGATTTGCTTGATATTAGCCCAATTTTGAATCCTTAATCCCCATTACTTTTATTCCCAGAAGGGGCATCGAGTTTCCCAATCGTTAATTTCCAGTCAAAATGCCTAATCAAATTTGGTTATCACAGTTGCAAAAACATCGGGCGATCGCAGTCATCCGCGCCCCTAAAATCGAAGTGGGACAGGAAATGGCAATGGCTGTAGCATCTGGGGGAATGCAGTTAATTGAGATTACCTGGAATAGCGATGGCGCTGGGGAATTAATCAGTCAATTACGTTCAGAATTACCAGCCTGTACCATTGGCACTGGTACGCTATTCAATGTGCAACAGTTACAAGAAGCGATCGCATCTGGGGCGCAATTCCTCTTTACACCCCATGTTGACCCAGAAATGATTAGAGCAGCACAAGAAGAAGATGTACCCATCATCCCAGGAGCTATGACTCCTACAGAAATTGTTACCGCCTGGAGTCAGGGCGCTAGTTGTGTAAAAGTGTTTCCTGTGCAAGCAGTGGGAGGAGTAGACTATATCAAAAGTTTGCAAGGGCCACTAGGTCAGATTCCCTTAATTCCTACTGGCGGCGTGACTTTAGAAAATGCTAAAGAATTTTTACAAGCCGGAGCGATCGCTGTCGGTTTGAGCGGTGAATTATTTCCCAAAAAGCTTGTCACAGAGAGGAATTGGGAAGCGATCGCATTTGGAGCAAAAAAGCTGGTACAACAGTTAGGTTAACTTAGAATCAAATCATCAAAAGTTCACGTCTATTAAAGTAATAGATAGGGAAATAAAGGTGACAACTGATAAGTTTCTCAAGACTTGATGATTTAAGTGTGAGTGTATCTAAAATGAAAAAACTGATTTATTCTGACTGGGTGCGTCGCTTACAAATCCTCCTCACTAGTACAGCACTGTCCGTAAGTGTTTTTACTACTACTACTGGAACAAGTGAAGTTTGGGCGAATTCTAAAAATCAAGTGATTGCACAAAAAATCCAGACATTACAACAATCGGATAAACGCTGGATTCAAATTGATCTTTCAAAGCAACGATTAATAGCTTGGCAAGGTGACAGAGTTGTTTATGGAAGTGCTATTTCCTCTGGCAAAAAATCCACTCCCACTCTTATTGGTACTTTTAATATTCAATCCAAGTTCAAAACTACACGGATGCGGGGAAGGGGCTATGACGTTCCCAATGTTCCTCATGCGATGTTTTACCAAGGTAATTACGGTATTCACGGAGCTTACTGGCATAAAAGGTTTGGCACTCCAGTCAGCCACGGCTGTGTAAATCTCGCACCGAAACATGCTAAATGGCTATTTGAGTGGGCATCGGTAGGAACACCAGTAGTAATTCAGAAATAGTAGGTGAAGCAACCAAAAGGCAATTTAGAGAAAATCATTAATAACAACAAATCAAGACAATTGAGTGATTCCCAGCAATATTTTATGCTGGGAATCTTCGGAGTCGGAATTACGGAATTTGAAATAAAATATAGAAAAGGGCATTTAACGATTTGCCCAATAAAATAAGCGTGAATCCTGACAATTACTGTGTGAAATTAAAAATGCAAATATAACTTTGGGGAAAGTTTGTATTTAGGCATTTAAATGACAGATTTTTTGTAAAAATGTCCTTTGTAATTAGTCATTAGTCATTGGTCATTAGTTAGAACTCATCATTTAATCAAGGACAAATGACAAATGTGCAAATTGGATGCAGATTAGCTTAGGACTTGTTTTGAAAAGCATTAGCGGATGAATTGCGTAAATCCTCAACAGGAAGCGAGTAGTGGATCTGGAAATTTGTAGTTTTCCAGAAAGTTACTTCACTTCATAATTTTTGCGTAGTTTATAAGGCAAGGCATAATGCAATCTTGGATTCGCAGTGGTAGGATTCGTTCTTCAGGAACTTTTTGTACAGGCGTGGCGCTGATGATGACAACTTTATTTTCTTGGTCATCACCTTTAGCTGGTACACCCAACTTTACTACAGCAACAGCCGCGTCAGCGAATGAAAACAGCTTCACTGCATCTAATATTAGGCAAACATCCCAAACTCGCTGGATTGAAATTGATTTGTCAGAGCAACGCTTACGTGCATGGGAAGGTAAAAGACTTGTTTATTCATATCGCATTTCTGGAGGCAAGCGATCGACCCCTACACCTATAGGTAGATTTCGGATTAATTCTAAGTATCGCACTCACCGGATGCGAGGCAGAGGCTACAACATTCCTGACGTTCCTTACACAATGTATTTCTACAGAGGCTATGCCATCCACGGCGCTTACTGGCATAATCGTTTTGGAACTCCAGTCAGCCACGGTTGCGTGAATTTACCTGTTAAGCAAGCACGCAATGTTTACAACTGGGCTAGGAATGGAACTTTAGTAGTGGTGCGGAAATAATTCGTAATTAAGAGTTGCAATTCTGCCTTTGATGTATGGACAGGTGCGTTTACCGAGTGTGTAACGCACCCTACATCACTGCTAGACTAAAAACACATCTTCGAGGGATTTAGGAGCTATGAGCTACTCAACTACTCAACTACTTACCCTGGAGGAGTTTCTGAAGCTCCCAGAAACAAAGCCTGCAAGTGAATACATTAACGGTGAGATTATTTCTAAGGCAATGCCAAAAGGGAAGCATAGTCGATTGCAGCTAAGACTCTGCAATAGCATCAACGAAGTAGCAGAAAGCCAAAAAATTGCTTATGCATTCCCAGAGTTGCGCTGTAGCTTTGGTATCCGCTCAATTGTCCCTGATGTATCGGTTTTTAACTGGTCACGAATTCCATTTGATGCTGATGGGGAAGTCCCCAACGATTTTTTGCTGTGGCCAGATTGGACAATTGAAATTCTCTCCCCAGAACAGAGTTCAAATCGAGTAATTGGTAACATCCTTTACTGTTTACAGCATGGTTGCCGACTAGGATGGTTAATTGATCCAACGGATCGCTCAATTTTGGTTTTCCGTCCGGGCCAACAACCAGAGTTGTTGCAAAAGAGCGATCGCTTAGAAGTTTTAGAAGAAATTAACCTAGAAATAACCGTCAATCAAGTTTTTGGATGGTTAAAGATGGGTAGTTAGAATAACTCGTCTGGAATGAGAAGGTGCGACGCCAAATAGCTCATCGTAGACATCGCTCTCTGGCGAAAAACAAATTATAGATATAAATCATGTCTATAATAGACATGATTAACGTCAGTTCGGGTTAAGAAGATTTATTCAGCGTTAGTTGACGGAAACGACGCAAACACGTTGACATATCTCAGAATCAAGCAACGGTGTAATAAGGGTTTCAGCTTATCCCGAGCTCAGGTTGATTATAAATAAAAGAGGTAGGAAAATGAACTGGAGAATTGCAGAAGCGAAACAGAGGTTCTCCGAACTAATTCATGCTGTAACTAAAGAACCGCAACTCATCTACAACCGAAATGAACTGGTGGCTGTTGTTGTCGAAGCTGAAATGTTTGAGGAATTCTTGACGTGGCGCAAGCAACGTGAAAAGTTTTCTTTAGCTGATGCTTTCAAAGAACTACGTCAGATAGCTGCTGAAGAAGATTATATTCTCGAAGTACCCTGCCGCCAAGACCGTCTTAACCCTTTCGCTGATGCCATCGATGACTTTTCTTTGTGACACTAACATTATCAGCGAATTAGTAAGACTGCAACCTAACTCTGGTGTAGTGAAATGGGCAGAAAAAGTTTCTTCAATAGTTCTCAGTGCAATCACCGTTGAAGAAATATTTTACGGACTGACATCCAAGCCTAACCCCAGAATTCAAATATGGTTTGAGAGTTTTTTAGAAAATAACTGTCAAGTATTGCCTATCACCATTGAAATTGCCAAGCGCTCCGGTGAATTGCGAGGTCAACTAAGATTAAGTGGGAAAACACATACCCAAGCAGATATGATGATTGCTGCTACTGCTCAAATTCATCAATTGACTTTAGTAACGCGCAACATCCGGGATTTTGATGGCAGCGGTATCCCACTTTTAAATCCTTTTAGTTAATTAACTCAACTGTGCCACAAGTTGATTTTCCAACAGCGTATCATTGGTTAACAAGTCTTCAACGGTGATTCGCAAAAAGCGCTGCTCATCAACTTGAAAGAGGATTTTTATACGATCGCTTCCAGGATATCCAGCTGGTGTCAGTTGGGCAATTGTCCTCGCACCTTCTTGATCGTTGAAGGGTTTGACGCTGGTTTCAGTATTGTCCATCCGGCGAGTAATTAAGCGATCGCCATCAAAATAAACTTCAGTACTACCTGTATCTGCTCCCAATTCTCCCATAATTAGTTCAATGCTAGGCTGATTTTCCACAGAAGCGCCTAAGACTAATTCCACTGGTTGACTCATCGGATATGCTTGCCCAGCTTTAATCAGAGAATGCCATTTGTGACGCTGATTGCGGCGATCCCAGTAGCGGATACCATAACTATGGTATAGAAAGTCTTTAATTTGTACGCCTTGAGCTAACTGTAATGCACCTTGAGCGATCGCTTCAAAGGGACGTTCACAACGGATTTTTTCTGGTTCAAAATACTGTTTGATCCATGTCTGCACTGCTGGTAATTGCACTGTCCCACCAACTAACAAAACTGCATTAATATCAGGAAGTTCAATTCCTTGCCGTCTTGCTTGCTGCAACAGTGTCGTCATCGACTCATCTAGTAACTCAAAAAATGCGTGTTCTTTGAGGATATTTTCAAAAGTATCACGGTTTAATTCCAGTTCATAGCTTTCAAATGTCTCATCATCAAAATAAACTTCACTAGCTTGATTTTGAGTTGATAGCTGAATTTTTACCCGTTCTGCCAATCTTGTTGTCAAGGGACTTATCGCCAATTCCTGAGTTTTGGCAAAGTAATCTACCAACCAATTATCAATATCAGTACCGCCCAAATTTTGCCCAGCTTTCGCCAATACACGGGCAGTTTTGACTTTTTGCTTTGAATCTTCAGCCAGAGACTTATTACCCCACTTGAGGAGAAATCCGAGCGGCTTTGTGGTTGCTTGCACGCTTTGATCTAACCGGACAAGGGATAAATCTAAAGTTCCACCGCCAAAGTCAATCACTAAAAGAATTTCTTGATCTGCCAAGCCATAACCCAAGGCGGCGGCTGTGGGTTCATCTAGCATTCGCACCTGTTCGACCGGAAGGGCTTGACAAACTGTCCCCAACCAGTGACGATAAGCTTCAAAACTGTCTACAGGTACGGTTAATACAAGAGAATCTAACCCCCCTTCCAAGGGTGCTAGTTCTTCAATTACTTTGGTGAGGAACCATTGCCCTACTTGCTCAAAGGTGACAATTTGCCCATCTAATTCGGGTAAGAAACCTTGGATATCTGCACCGATACCCCGTTTGAAGCTGCGGAAAAATCGAGTTTCCCCTTTAAGGTCAAGACCGCGATCGCGTACTTGTTG
This sequence comes from Nostoc indistinguendum CM1-VF10, assembly GCA_019359215.1. Taxonomy (GTDB): domain Bacteria; phylum Cyanobacteriota; class Cyanobacteriia; order Cyanobacteriales; family Nostocaceae; genus Nostoc; species Nostoc indistinguendum. The sequence continues at coordinate 10,932 of JAHHHS010000205.1, forward strand.
CCCTACTAAGACTTGATTTTTTGTTGCGTCTTCAACATAAACCAAGCTGGGAATCAGGGGCGGATTGAGACTTTGTTTAATTGATAAACCTGGTAGAGTTAGGGTTTCTGGCTGCTGGGTTACAGGGTTCCAACGAGCAATGACTGTGTTGCTAGTACCAAAATCGATTGCGATCGCCATATTTTATCTTTATTCTCTCGCACGAAGATGCCAAAGCTGCTTTATCTGTGATTATTCTCTATAAGCTACCAAGAATGCAAATGCGTCCATAGGCTTGCTTTTTTGCATCCCAAGCCAGATATCGATTCAGTCCGTTGCAACGAAGTGTTACCTGCAACGGATAGGACAGTTAGATAATGATTCTGGGTTTCGACGTGTCCAGGAGGTGCAATTAACTCATAGTTTTTCAGCCGAACTCGGTCATGCCAGTAGTCAAACAATGTATTGCTGTTTGTCCATTATTGTGCGATCACTTGTAAATATTATCCGCGATGACGAGTACTGATTGATTCTCTGGGGATTCTGGGGATTGACCTAACAATTTAGGAGTGGGGAGTAGTCAAAATCTGGTGACATCTTTTCTCAATATCTCTAATCTCTCTACTAAATTCCTAGCTTTATTTATTGCTAATTCAAACTCTTCCTTTTCCAACTGTCCAATTTCATATTCCAAACATTTTAGGCTCTCCCAGACTAGATATGTTAAATTAACAACAGAAATACCAATTTAGTAAAACCCTTCTTCTAAAATTATGAAAGTTAGTTAAGCCATAAGCCCTGCGTTTAATGAGCTTAATCTTCTGATTA
>JAHHHS010000206.1 GCA_019359215.1 Nostoc indistinguendum CM1-VF10
TGCCATTTTTGTTGATTGATGTCGGCTCTTATGTCTTTTTTGTCAAAATATGTCTGTTTTTATTCTTGTTTGCCTTTTTTCTCTCAGTAATTTCCGTTTGTGACACTTGGGGTGCGGAAGGTGGGTTTTAATTGCGAATTGCGAATTGCGAATTGCGAATTGTTATGAGGTGAACTATGACACAAGACAAATCAAACTTCACATCCCAACAAGACCGCTTACCCCCACAAAGCATTGAGGTTGAAGAAGTGATACTCGGTGGCATTATGCTCGACCCAAGTGCCATGAGCCGAATCAGCGAACGCTTGGTGACAGATGCTTTTTACATCAATGCCCACAAAGACATTTATCAAGCAGCCCTACGACTGTATAGCCAAGGATTACCAACGGATTTGCTTTGCATCACCAACTGGTTGTCTGATAATGGCTTATTGTTCCGTATCGGTGGACGCAATAAACTGGCCAGTCTGGTTGACCGTACTGTGTCAGCTGTGAACATTGATGCTTTAGCTGACTTGGTAATGGAAAAATACCAAAGGCGGCAGTTAATCCTTGCTGGCACTGAGATTGTTCAACTCGGCTATGCCACCGAAACCGATTTACCTGTAATTCTCGACGAAGCCGAACAAAAAGTCTACAGCATTACGTCTGAGCATTCTGCCTCGGACTTGGTTCATATTTCTCATGCCCTAGCCGACACTTTTACCGAAATTGAAGCGCGTCATGCTGGTACAGGCTCACCAGCAGCAAGCAGTGGATTTTATGACCTGGACAGTATACTTGGCGGTGGTTTTCGCCGCAAACGGTTGTATGTACTGGCTGCTCGTCCTTCTGTTGGTAAATCCGCTTTGGCTGGTAATCTCGCTCTCAATGTTGCCAAAACTGGGAAGATGCCGATCTGCGTTTTCAGCTTGGAAATGTCTACTGATGAGTACGTACAGCGATTCTTAAGCAGCGAATCTGGCATTGAAAATAACTTCTTGGAAACTGGGAATGTCTCTGAGAGTCAGTGGCAACCCTTGAGCGTGGCGATCGCTACGTTAAGCGAACAACAGATTTTCATCAACGACGAATCTTACCCTTCTCTTAATCAAATCCGTAGCCAAGTCCGCAGAATTTCATCCCATTACGGTGGTGTTGGGCTTGTGATCATTGACTACTTACAACTTATGGCGCTTGATACTGATTCACGGGTGAACATGGCTCAACGAGTCGGTGAAATCAGCCGGGGATTAAAAAGATTAGCCAAAGATTTGGATGTACCTGTACTGGCTTTGTCCCAACTCAACCGCGAAGTTGAACACCGTAACGATAAACGCCCTGTACTAAGTGATTTAAAAGACAGTGGTGCTGTTGAGCAAGACAGTGATGTTGTGATCATGCTTTACCGCGAAGAAATGTACAACCCCGATACCCCAGATCGTGGCATTGCTGAGTTAGTCGTTCGCAAGCAACGCAATGGCCCAACTGGTACAGTCAAGCTTTTATTTGACCATCAGTTTACCAGATTCAAGAATTTATCTCGTGGTCGTAGTTTTTAAGGCTCTACTGGAGGATAAACATTGTCTTTTATGTAAGACAGGGAACTGAGAATGATTGAAACTTACCAACAACTTTTACAACAATGGACGGCTCTCGCCCCTGATGAATGCGCTATTACTGACCGGGATTATAGATTCAAGATTAAGATACTACCCAAAGTCGAAAAGTACCAGATGATTTAGTCAGGAGTGCGATCGCAAGAGTGAAATCAGTCCTTTCGCTTTTCTCCGGCATCGGCGGACTCTGCCACCACGGAATATCAGCCGCAGGTCTATCCCACAAATTCCGAGTCCAGCATTTTATCGAAATCTCTCCTTTTTCTCAATCACAATTGCGCCATGAACAACCAGGAATTCCAATCCACGCAGATATTACCAACTACCGTTGCCACCAAGGACAGTTCGACATTTTGTGCGGGGGATTCCCCTGTAGCGGCACCAGTAACGCTGGAGATAAAAAAGGACTTAACGACCCCAGGTCAGGACTGTGGCACGAAATGTTCCGCATCATCAACCAGTGTAGACCAGCAATCGCTCTCATCGAAAACCCAACAGGGCTACTCGCTAGAGGAATGGCAACAGTCCTCGAAAACCTTTCCCAAATCCGGTACGTATGTGAATGGGAAACTATACCCGCGTACTGCCTCGGCTTGCCACATGAAAGAGAAAGAGTCTTTATCATTGCCTACGCCGATGGCTTATTCTACCGTCAACAGCCAACCCCCTGGGCAGACCAAATTGGAAATCAGATTACGCAAGTACGGCTCTCTCATGAAGACCGAAGCTATCAACCCGGCATTCGTGAGGTGGCTTTTGGGATTCCCATTGGAGTAGCCAAGGGAATCAAGGGTAATTACGATGCCCGCCGTGCTTATGGTTTGAGTTGTTCTCCAAGGCAAGCTGCGATCGCTTGGAAACGGATTGATTATTTGTGGAATCTATTGTCCTGTCAGGAGGCATAAGCATGATTAACCTTGTCCAGACTTTAGAAAATTGGAAGGGTAAGCACCATTTCAGGAGTTCGCGCCAACTCCCGAACTCCTGAAATGGTGGAAGTCATTAGTCCAAGATACCAAACCAGCGATCACCTACTCCAAAATGCAGTTGTTTAGCGTCAGTTAAACTAAGGCAGCAGCACGTAGCCTGAAATAGTACATATACACTCAAAGAGCAGCGAAAATTATCCTAAAATGGTGGTTAGAGCCAGTGCAATGTTATGAATCACCGTATTTGTGACTTAGACGTAACAAAGGAATGGCTACGTCTGGCAGGCGTATTGCCCGGTCAAGCCTCTTTCTTACAAGCAAGCGCACCCAACATACGAAAGCCAGCCAAAGGTGGATTATTTCCCTTCGATTTGCGATCCGCCAATGATGACAGAGATAGTTGCCCCCCATTAAGAGATATTTTCTAATATGGATGAGCCTGAAGCCAAGCAGCAATCTTTGGCGTTCTACTTATTGTCTTTTTTAGCGTCTCAAGCTTTGGATATAGTTCCAGCAGTTTTTTTGGAGGCTGATAAGGGCCATAAGGCTCCGGTATGTAAAAGAATGTAGATGGAGTTCTCCAAAGGTTTGCGGATACATCCAATGTGTACAAAATGTCAAACACTGCCAAATCAGCCCACGTCAGTGATGACCCAACAAGGAATGGAGATTCTTGATTATCTGCTATCATCTGCTCAAACCTGCCCAAGTGCATAGGCACAGTCACTGTGAAGTACTGATCCAGCCTTTCCACCCTCAGTGATACCTGCCTCATTTTCATTAGCAGATGACCATTCTCCACAATCCTGTCAACATAGCACCCATACAGAAGATCCAGCAAATCTCTCCAAGCATCGACCACCATATCTGATTTGGCTGCCTGTACCCTATCCAAAGGGTATATTCCTGCTTCTCGCGCCGCGTAACGAGCGAGTGTACATGACTGAGCAATCATGGTATTGGCCAATTTAAGAGTCGGGAGCTGATCGAAGGGGAGTTTTCCACTGTCCCGCAAAAGCTTGTATTCGTGAAGGGATATCATTCTGTCTTCAAATGGGACATCGCCATAGACAAAAATCAGACGCGGCAATTCTGCTCTGCCCTTGCCGTCATCAAAATATAGCAAGATTGGGTGGGAGTTCATAATTTTCGTACAGCTTCGTGCAAAACTAAATTAGCCATTGGTCGCTCAGGTTGTTTAGTTTGATATTGTCTCAATGGCTTGTAATTTAAAGCATCATCCTACTGATATAAATCAGGTTATTAGACGCTATGAACTATATTCCTACCTCAACAGTTGGAATTAGAAACATTGTTAGATATTTCACAGTTACGTAGGGTAGCACGTTTTCCTTTGAATCGTAACCTTTATTAAGAAGGGGAAGGGCGACAAAAAGCCAGTTCTGTACGTACGTTACTCCAGAAATGGACAAGAATCAACTCAATGCCCGAATGCTAGCCCGAATCACAGGTGTAGACGCTTCTATGATTCAAACCAATACTCAATGCTACTGGGAACAAATAGCACAAGGCATAGGACAGATGGTGGAACTGCCTTGGAAGGTTTACGAGCATTCTTCCCCTACAACCGCAATGATTGCTTCTGCGGTACGCCGTGCTATTGCCGAATTTGGTGGTTCTATTGGTGCTGTGTTTATTGATTACTTGCAGCAGATTCCTCTGGAATCCGGCGGAAACATGGCTTTTGAAGTCGGCAAGATTACCCGCCAGATTCGGGATATTGCCAAGTCTCACAAAATCCCTGTTTTCTTAGGCTGTCAAATCAATCGGGGTAATCAAACAACGGCTGATAAACGCCCTAATCGTCATCTACTTCGCAACTCTGGTGAAATCTTTGAGGTATGCGACCAGTTAATTATGCTTTATCGGGATGCTGTCTACACAAAAGACCCAAGTGACCGCACTATCGAGTTGATTGTTGAGAAAAATCGCCTTTACGGTAAGCTCGGTACTGCGACGATGTTGTGCGATTTATCGACCTCGAAATTTTTGAACTTGGCAAGATAATTTGATGCAATGAACTTTTTTAAAGTTTTAGAGGTCGATATATGAAAGCGCTATCCGTTCGTCAGCCTTGGGCAATAAACAATTCGCAATTCGCAATTCGCAATTCGCAATTATTAACTAGGAGTAAAAGAAATGAACCAAAAAGTTAGTATTGCTGATAGAACGAAAGCTTTGGCAATAAGGATAGTTAAAGCTTGTACTTTTTTAGATGAAAAACCCGGAGTCTGTCGAACATTATCAAAACAGTTACTCCGAAGCGGTACTTCTATAGGTGCAAATGTTAAAGAAGCTCAATCCGCTCAATCTGATAAAGATTTTTTAAGCAAATTAGAAATTGCGCTTAAAGAAGAAAGAGAAACTGAATATTGGTTAGAAATATTAATTGAGGCAGAATTGGTTGATAAAAATAAGTTTGAATCCTTACTTCAAGAAACTAGAGAAATTGGAAAAATCTTAGTTGCATCTACTCGAAAAGTTAAAGAGAAAATCAAGCAATGAAATTAATTGCGAATTGCGAATTGCGAATTGCGAATTGTTTTGGCTGGGGGATGCCTGGGCAATATCACTGTCAGCTGAAGAATCCACGCGAGATTACGCCGATTCCTTACATTGGGCAGTTGGGGATTTTTGAAGTACCAGACGATTTGGTCATGGAGGTGGCTGCATGACTAAAACAGTAATAGCTAAGTTATCTGCAATACCCGAAAAATTCTTAGAGAAAGGGGTCAAAGCCTCACAGGGAGAATCAGTCGGTTGTCTTTATCAGTACCTCGAAACTAAAAAGCTACTTGATGAGGAGACTGTTTCTTATCCTCGTGTCATTGGTGAACGTGACCCGAATAATCCCGAAGATTGGCGATGGGCATTCAATTGGAAAGAGAAGATAAACGGGGCATGGAAAAGCAAAAGTATAGGTTCAATCCCGCCTGGCGCTGTGACAATGATTCGGACACTGCAACAACAGAGGGCAACGCGAGAGAGTATCATCGCCTTTATCAAAAAAGCGAAATCCAAAAAGACATCATCAAAATTAGATGTCTGCAAAAATTTTGATAACACAAAAATAAAACCAGTTCTGCCAGATAATGCCCCGATCGCTGTAGTACTTTTCGCTGGTGGCGGCGGGATAGAAGCTGGGATAGTTCAAGCCGGAATTCGTCCGGTCATTGCAGTAGAGTTTGACCCCACCAAACCAGACTTGAGCAGGGCGATACCTTCGGCACACTTCGTGAACGCCAAAACTCATCACCACAACTTCAGCGAGTATGGCTGTAGAATAATCCAGCTAACAGTTCAAGAAGTAGCGCAGTCAGGATTTCTAGATTTTCCCCGCCGCCTTGATTACCTCCATGCCTCCCCAGTGTGCGCCAACTTCAGTCAAGCTCACACTGCAAAAGCGGGTGTTGCGCTTGAAACGGCTGATGATTTGACGGCTGCGATCGCTATTGCTGAAGCCATCCGACAGTTGCAGCCACGGGTGTTTACTCTCGAAAATGTTCCACGCTATCAGAACAGTCAGAGTTTCAGTATCATTCTGTCAGCTTTGGAACAAGAGGGGTACTCGGTCAATTACAGCGTGGTCAACATGGCTGACTTTGGGTTGCCCCAGGCGCGGCGGCGGTTAGTCTTGATTGCCAGTAGAGGTTGTCGCGTTGCTTTACCTTCGGGAACTACACCTTGCGGTTGGTACGAGGCGATCACGGATCTCATCCCCACTATGACCGATTCCCAACTACTCCCCAAACAACGGCAAGCGGTAGAACAGTTTCTGACGGCTAAGGAACCAACGCCACTGCTACTAGAGAGAGTTGGAGGGCGCAACGGACTGAAGTACAAGCCTGGGCATCTACCCTGTAACACCATACTGCGATGCCTGCGGCGGGCTGCGCCTACGCATTTCACAGATCACAAAGGTTGCAACAGAAGCAAGTTCGCTGATATCTGGTTGCCGGATGGGATAGTTAAATCTTTGTCTATTGAAGGGGCTGCAATCTTGCAAGGGTTTCCCAGTTGGTACGAGTTTCCCAACGAGACTACTACCGCGGGGTCAATTATCGGCTATTCCGTGCCTCCCAGTTTTGCCGCGCAGTTATTTACTCACATATAAAAACAATTATCAGGAGCATTTTTATGACAAACCGAGAGCAACTCACTTGAAATGTGTTGGTACAGGTAAGGAAGAGGACAACCAACAAGCAGGGGACAGAAAAGAAGAAGCACAGAGGCTTTGGGGAAAGGGGAAGAGAGTATCTTCGTTTGTCCCTTAATGATTTAAATAGCAGGAGTTTGATAGTATAGTGATATCATAGTGATATAAATTTGGACTGATAAACACTATGGAACAGAAAATCAAAGAATTTCCAGCATTCAAGGTCAACGGCTTCATCATGTTGGCTGTGGTAGTTTCGCTCACGCTGATTGGCGGGTGGTATCTAGCGTCTAGTGTGCAGGGACTGGAAGCAATACTTGCCAGAGGCTTGAAGGTTACTGATTTTATCGGTGGTGAAGATAGCGTTGCAGAGCTTGTTGCTTGGTTGGCTGCAACGCTCTTGGTTGTTGTTATCCCGTCGCTGTCGGGTTTCTTTAGTGTTGAGCCTAACCAAGCAATGGTGTTGATGCTGTTTGGGAAATACGTCGGAAGCGTTCGCTCCTCTGGCTTCTGGTGGACAAATCCCTTTGTGAGCAAACAAAAGATTTCGCTACGGGTTCGCAACTTCAATAGCAAAATCATCAAAGTCAATGATGCAGAAGGTAGTCCAATAGAAATTGCGGCGGTTGTCGTCTGGCAGGTTTTTGATTCAGCTAAGTCAAAGTTTGCCGTCGATGATTACTCTGAATTTGTCGCCATTCAAAGTGAAACTGCCATTCGGTCTTTAGCTATTCGATATCCCTACGACAGTTCAGATGATACAAACACTCCTTCGCTGCGAGGAATTCCTGATGAAATCGCTCACGCCCTGCAAAAAGAACTCCAAGCTCGTTTGGAAATAACAGGTGTAGAAGTAATTGAAGCACGGCTGTCGCATCTTGCCTATGCACCAGAAATTGCTCAAGTGATGCTACGACGACAGCAAGCAAAAGCTTTAATTGATGCACGACGGCAGATTGTCGAAGGTGCAGTAGGGATGGTGAATGAAGCGTTGAATCGTCTGGCTACTGAACAAATGGTTAATTTGGATGACGAGCGCAAAGCTTCTATGATTAATAACCTGTTGGTTGTCCTCACCTCTGAGCAAACTGCCCAACCCGTTATCAATGCTGGAACGCTTTATAACTAAAAAATGGGACAAAAAAAACGATTTTTGTTACGTCTGGATGAGAAACTTTACCAGACAGTCGAGAAATGGTCAGCAGATGAACTCAGAAGTGTAAATGCACAGATCGAGTATTTGTTAACCGAAGCTGTGAAGAAAGCCGGACGCTGGAAACAAGATAAAGGGCAATCAGAGCCAGAGTAAGAGCTATTTGTATTTTATCAATGATTTCTGTTTCTACAAAATCGAATGGCAGTCCCCGCAGGGCGAACGCACGGTATTTCTGAAACCCTTGCTGGATAAGGATCTTGACGAAAAAATAGGCTAAATTAAAAAACGCCAAAACCCTTGCTATTAAAGGATTTTTATACTTTAGATGCGTTTGCCCTGGCAGTCCCCGGCTTTGGGAACAGTTGATGGCAGTTGTACTTTTGGGAAGTCTGATGATAGGGAAAGTAGATGCGATGAATAAACTTGGAGCAGGGATCGCTCTGATTACTATTGCAGCTTTTTTGTTTGGTATTAATTACCTGGCCATTTCAATTTCCGCAGCAGGTCTGATAGTCAGAAGCTGTTCATGAGCGGATCGCCCACTATGGATGAAAGAAACCATTCTGTTTTCTTAGGAGTGGGATGACTTTGACTACTTATGCTTTCCCCTCAACCCCCCCCTAGAAATAGCGTTAAGGAGCGTTGCCACCATCATTGGTATTGCTGGGGTTGGCATTGTGATAGCTGAATTTAGAGCGATTACCCAAAGCAGAGGCAATCTGCACTGAGCCTGTCTTGTGGGGGCGAGGGGTGGGCGGTTGAGTTTAATTGGGAAACTTGCTTTCAGGTACGTTTCGTGCTTTATCTAATCCTTTAACAAACGCCTTATAAATCATTAAAGTCCATGTTTTATAAGGCGTTTAGCGATCAAACGTTCTTTTTCGAGCTATAGGGTTAGAAATGCTAGTCCATCCCAAAATTTGCTATGAGGCTGGCATTTTTGCACTCGCCTTGGTCAAGGAATGGGACGAGCATCTAATGTTACCAAGTCAAAGTTAGTTTGCGCTCTGACTGATTTTAAACGGATTTCCAGAAGTTGCCCTGCCTCAACGCTGTTGGGACTAACATAATAAACAGTTAATCGTTCAAATTTACCAGCTTCTGGAAGACGAACATGAGTCTGATTAGCAGAAGCTAGTATAGTCCCACCAGCACGTAACTCCACACTAAATCCGGGAAAGTCTGTAAAATCTTGTCTTTGCCCTACGGATATACCCAAGGTGTATAACGTTTTAGGAGCTAAGGCTGTGGAGAGCGTTTGAAATACAGTTGCACCATTACTATAAAGTGTTTGAACTCCGTCAGGGACAAAATTAAACGAAGCCGCAGAAGGATTAAATACTCCCGGATTGCCAGTGTTAATCACTGACCAATCAGTTATATTTGCGATGTTGGACAAGCTATCGCCCACAGACGGCAACTCAAAACTAGGATTACGAACCGCAATTGAATAAGCCGGACGCTAAACTAAAAACTAAATTCCCAGTCTGAAAAAGCTCATTTTTGGGTTAGCAGCCTAACTAGATAACATCAGTCATATTTTGACAACAAATTGTTGTCAAAAGCTGGGCAAGTGTTGCCCCCCGAAGCAGCAATCGTAGGCTGTGGAGGCGCAGTTGTAACAAGGGCAGTTTCGGAGGCGGGGGCGGCGATGGAGGAAGCTTAAGCTTTTTGCGATCACTCTGTTAGGTGGGCGGATACGCGAACGCCTAAGACAGGCGCACTTTCATAAAATACTCTACTGAATTATCCACTTGGGCAGAGTATATAAAAACCAATGCTTAATTTACCAGCATTTAACTTATATAAAAGTAATTATTTATACGCTTATAAAAGGACTGCATTTATTTTGACTGACTTTCTATAATTAATTACGGTATTTTATTGAAATCGTCTTTTTTGGGAATTTTAGGGACTCTTGCTGTATCTGTTACTGTTATTTACTCTTTGATTGTAAATTAAATGAAATTTTATTATTCTCTAGCTCCAGCATTAATAGGTGTATCAATTGCTTTTGTACAACCTCAAAATGCTTTTGCACTCTCCTCAGCCGAAGTTGCTAAAGTTGCCAAAGCTATTACTGTAGAAATTGATAATTATGATAGTTCTGGTACTGAAGCCACTAAACGAGTCAATACCTTTTTGAAACTCTCAGCTAAAACTGGGGCAGATGTAGGCGTTAGTACACCTAAGATACCAACAGCCACAGTACCGAAAGCTAATGACTTCTATATTCAGGCTGGGGATAAGTACAAAAAAGGAGACTTGCAAGGGGCTATAACTGATTACAACCAAGCCATTAAGATTAATCCCAACTATGCCCAAGCCTACTACAACCGGGGAGTTGTCCGCTCTGCATCAGGAGACTTGCAAGGGGCTATAACTGATTACAACCAAGCCATCAAGATTAATCCCAACTATGCCAATGCCTACAATAACCGGGGAAATGCCCGCTTTGACTTGAGAGACTTGCAAGGGGCGATCGCCGATTACAACCAAGTCATCAAGATTAATCCAAACTTTGCCCAAGCCTACTACAACCGGGGAATTGTCCGCTCTGCATCAGGAGACTTGCAAGGGGCTATAACTGATTATAACCAAGCCATCAAGATTAATCCCAACTATGGCGATGCCTACTATAACCGAGGAAATGCCCGCTATAACTTGGCAGACTTGCAAGCAGCGCTCACCGATTACAACCAAGCCATTAAGATTAATCCAAACTTAGCCAATGCCTACTACAACCGGGGAGCTACCCGCTCTGACTTAGGAGACTTGCAAGGAGCGCTCGCAGACTTACAAAAAGCTGCTAACCTCTATCAAAAACAAGGAAATAAAAATTCATATCAAGAAGTAATGGAATTGATCCAAAAGCTTCAGCAGTAGTGAATATTTAAAATTGCGAAAATTCCAGAACCAATAAAACCAAACTACATTCCAGTGCGCGATAACGCAAAAGTCCAAATAAAAAGTAGATTCGTTCATAAACTAACTTTAAAATAAAATTTCTCTATACAAAATTATGCTCGGTTATATATCATCTTCTTTCATTACAGATGCGATCGCATCCTCTGGCAAAATCACCGTTAGTCCATTGGGTTTATTCTGCCCTGATGCCATTTTTGCCAGGAACTTGTTAATCGACACGCCTGCGGTTGCCGTCAGCTGAGTTTCGTGGAAAATCGCAGTTTTGATGTGTCTTGCAATAGTAGAAGCGTAGGGGATACTTTGCTTATTCTCAGTAACATCAAGGTATGCCTCATCTAGTGCAACTCCTTCCACTAAATCACTGTAGCGTTTAAATATGGCGTGGATTGAAGTGGAAATCTCTCGGTAAACGTCGAATCTCGGTCTGACAAAGATAAGCCCAGGACATTTGGCAATTGCTGTTACTGATGGCATCGCAGAGTGAATGCCAAACTTACGAGCTTCATAACTGGCTGCTGCAACCACGCCTCGTTGATTCGGGCTGCCACCGACGACTAACCGTTTACCTTGGTAGCTAGGGTTATCTCTCTGCTCTACCGATGCGTAGAAGGACTAGACATCTTGCAAAAGTAACTTTTGCCTTGATGCTGGAGTGCATGTTTGCATGTTAAAGGTGAAGGGAAAGTTCCATCCTTTCCCCTTTAACCCGGTTACTGAGCGCAGTCGAAGTATCCCTGGTTCAAAAGCTTACAAGATAAAAATTTACGGATTCAAA
>JAHHHS010000207.1 GCA_019359215.1 Nostoc indistinguendum CM1-VF10
CACTGCGTCTTCTACCTGATATTTCGTATTATTTCCAGGTTTCCTTTCATCAGGTAAGTCATGTAATGATGACCGTAAAAATTGTATTAATTCAGGAATTTCTAGGGACCCTGCCAAATGATCCATGAACCTATCCCACTATTCTAAAAATCCCTACTTTTTTTCGTAAAATGTGCTTGAAAAGCTTTATTTTTCGTTTTCAATTCTCAACAAGCTTAAGTTTTTTAGCATAAATATTATTAGTGGGATAGGTTCATGTTTGAGTAATTTGACGCACTGTCGGATTTTTAACTCACCGATTTTAAATCATCTGACAACAATTATACATTTTTATTTTCCTTGAATTCCCTATTCTAAAAACCCAATGATGGACTGGATTTCCCCTTTTCGTTGTCAGCCAATTCCCGTTAACAAACTCAGTATTTATACTTAATCAATCGGTCAAATTGTTTTTTTTAGCGATCGCTTCACTCGCCACAAGCATCGCCTCTCCCGGAAAACTAGTGTTTTTGTACTATATTTTGAATTTCAAAATGGGAGTTAATACTCTATTTATTTCAAAATGAGAATTGCTGGAATAAGCAGGTAAAGCTTGCACTGGAGAAGACAATTGATCTGCGATCGCTTGCAGCAGAACCACCCAAAGAAAATGCCCAAGAATGTCTGCGGCTCATGGGCATGGCGTTGAAGAATCTCGCTAGTGCGATGAACAATACCCAGGCACTCGAAGCTGCGGCGATAATTCTGGGTAGTGAACCTATGCTGGCTAACCATCGGTTTCGCCATAATATCACCATATTTCGGCTAATATTTAATATTCGAGCTATTTCTCGGTTATTTTTGCCCAAATTGGCATATAGGACTATTTTTGCCCGCAGTGCTATTTGCTGTGGCGTGTTATGTCGCTTAATCAACTGTTCTAGTTCTGACTGTTCATCATCCCTCAGTTTTAATGTTTGTGGTGCTAATCTCGCCACACGCTGATTCCTTTTTATAACTCAAAACAACTTTAATTGTACTTACTTATTATCTCATCATAATGGTTCATTAACTTACGCCGTTTTGTACTAGTCTTGCCAGTGATGCTCATAAAATTGGTAGTGCTATTCGACAGCATTGGGGTATTGAAAATTCTGTTCATTGGACATTAGATGTCACTTTCAATGAGGATGAATGTCGAATTCGTTCTCTGCACAGTCCACAGAATTTTTCTTTGCTACGTCGCATTGCCCTGAATGCCTTAGAGCGAGAATCATCTTTCCGCCGCAGTATTCGCCAAAAGTCACGGCGAGCCGCGATGAATGATCAGTATATGGTTTCTGTTTTGGCGGCGGCTTTCCCTAACTCAACACTCTCATAGAATCCATTTGTCAATAGGGTTTGAGATGCGCTAACCCTGCCGTCCCCATGCTGCTAACCTAAAAGAACTGGTCTTAGCCACTGTTTAACTCCCATTAGCTAAATCTAACATTTGATAAGAACATTTATAGCTCTGGAACTTACAAAGGGATTATCTAATCAATTAAAACAGTTATATGATTTAATTTTTTGTCTGTTCCTCAATTACTCTACAAATACCGCAAATAGATGAACCTGTTAAAGCCTAAATCTCGAAAAAAGAGCAGCCTTAACTTTGTATTAGTTGTGCTTGCGTGCTGTGGTTATAGTGTTGTGCAAACCTCATCAATAGCAAGTTTTAGTGCAGCTTATGGGAGTTCACCTGCTTCTAATGAAGCGAGTACACTCAAAGCTGGCTCCTACTTATATCGAAAAACAGAGGGATTTGTGCTAAATATATATATGGTACAACTTCCAAATACTAGCAAGGCTCAAGAAATTCGTTTTCAAGCGCCATATACTCATCAAATGTGGCTTGGGGCAGATGGGTCAGGACGTATTCAGCGAATAGACGGTAAACCTGAGTTTTTGAGTGTCCAAGACCGTGCAGTTTGGGAAGCTGCGGGTAAACCAAGCTTGTCACCAAACTTCACGATAGATCATAAAGCAGGTGAACTGGTTGACTCTACAGTACTGCCAGTAGATCAAACTTTACTGACTCAGGTGATCCATAATCGGGCGAAACAGAACAATAGTGCGATTGAGTCTGGGATGTTTGATGAAACTTTGAGTATTTTGGTGACACTGCAAACTAAATCAGAGTTAAACCGACCACTGTTTGAAGTCATGGCAAATATTCCAGGAGTCACACGTAGCGAGAATGTTACAGATCGGCAAGGACGAGCAGGTATAAGTTTGAATTATACTGACAGCCAGACTGGAAAACAAACCCGTGTGATTTTTGACCCGCAAACATACAACGTATTAAGTGATGAGGTAGTTTTACTAAAGCGAGTGCCAGAGTTAAACGTTTCAACCCCATTTTTACTAAGTTGGACGACGTATTCTGTTCCCAAAGTAGTAGCTTCAACTAGTGACGTACCTTAATTATGCTGTTCATAGCAATCAGACGGTATTTGTCAGACTGAATTTTGTGAATTTTAAAGTAATCAACTAGTACATTAATCTCCTAATTATTTTAGGAGATTAAAATTATCAATTGAAAAATCAATTGCGGTTTGAGCCACAACCTAAACAACGCATACAAACAGAGAAAGCCGCTAGAAGTGAGACAATCTCAAAAAATAATTGCAATGACAATGGAGCTAGAGCTAACCCCTAAATTAGAGAAATTGTTCCTCTAAACATCGCCGTAATGCGATTAATTTCATCTTGAGTCCTCCAAGCTAAGAAAAAAATTCCAAAACCTATTAATAATAAAAGCAAACTAAGTAAGTCGGCGCGAAAAAACCAAATTATGTGAAGATAAGTAAATACGGAGAATGCATCTACCGAGGTGACTAAGATATGGGCGCTCGTTTAAGGGTATTTTTGACTAGCGATCAAGATAAAATTCTATTAAACCTAAGAACTACGGATGCACCACAGAAAGTCAAAGACCGAGCAGAGATAATCAGGTTAAATGCACATGGCTGGTACGTTGAAAAAATAGCTGCTCATTAAAACTTACCTCCACAAACAGTGAGAGAAGTTTTACATAAATGGGAAAAGCTTGGTATACAAGGGCTTTGGGAAAAACTTTCTTCGTGGGGGAAAACCAAAGTGCAAGGAGTCAGACATAGTTTTTTTGGAAGAATGCCTTAAAAAGGAACCACGCACATACAACAGTCTTCAATTAGCTCAAAAACTTCTTAGCGAAGCTCCGAAGGGAGCCGCTTCGCTAACGCCAAATAAAACTGAGTCCCGATCGATTAAGACGGGTACTCAAAAAAAAGGGGATAATATTGATTTTATCTAAAAAAACAACTATTTCTCTATTACAGTAAATGTAAGGAACTAATGGATGGGGTGTAAAACTACCTTCGCTAGCGATCGCTAAATTTTCTTGTGTTAATTCTAAAGCTTTCTCTGCTTTTAATTTAGCTGCGGTAATTTGTGTTCCAGGACGTTCTACTTCTCTAGTAAATGTGCCAAAAATATCAGTATTAAAATCCTGTGGTACTATAATTTTGATGCCTAACTCTTGTTCTAATAGTGGAGCAATTACCTTTTCTTTTTGGTGCATTGTCGCCAACACAGCCAAACGATCATTAAATAATTGCTGGTCATTCATTCTGCGCTAATCCCTATTAGTTAAGTTTGTAGCTTTCTGTAATCCTAAAACGGCTGATTCTTCTGATTTTATCACCGCAAACCAGCTTGAGCTTTTTGAGTGCAAGCGTACTCGCACCGATGCCTGCGGTTCAAATAGCCTACGCAATTTGAAGCTCAAGTTCATCGAACCCAAAGCCCCCAATTAGGGCTTGCCGAATGAAAGTGTAATCTAGTCATGATAAGGGTTTCAAACCTTTTTCCCAAAAAAGTGCCATTTATCCCTCTGCTTCATCTGTAGTAGCTGAACTATTCAACATCCTGCCAACCTTCTAAAGTTGCCAAAAGTATATTGACAAGAGGATGATCTACTAATTCTTTTAATGCCTCTGTCTCGCCAGCTTTCAGCGCTCCAAGTACCCGTGCTTTCAAAGTAGAATTACCATTGATTTGGTTGAGTGCTTCTGTGACTGCTATCTGTTTTTCTAGGGGAGTGCTAGTAGGATAACTCTGTCCCAATTGGTTGAGAAGCTGCTGAATTTCTGCTGCGGCTTCTGCGAGATTCTGCTTTTGCTGTGGGTTGTAGTTAGTGATATTGCCGCCGATTTGTTGTGCGGGTACTGTGTCTGCGTTGACTAGACCACCTGCAAATTGAGAGTCTTTGAGGTCAAAGTTAGATTGTTTGTTAGGACTTTGTGACATAGTATTTCCCTGATTACTATAAGTTTGGGCGTAAAATTTAGGGCTTTGCAGTGCCGTAACCACCATAGTCTCTCAACTAGGAATTCGGCTATCTTTCTCTGAAATTAGTGCTTGTAAATCCTGTTGTGCTAATGCTTTGAGTTGATTATAAATTTCAAAATATTCTGCACTTAGTTCCGACTTGTCAGCTTCAACGGCCGTTTTAGCACGAAGCAGAAACTTGTTTTGGCCGCGTACTTCCATGCCCACTATTCGCAAATCTACTTCTGGGTGATTCTCGGCTAACTGCTTAAAGGAAATTGCGATTGCTTTTGGGTCAACGCCTTAGTTATGGTAAAGGTCGAATCTGTATGGCTGGGCTGGTGAAAGTGAAGGTTTATACAGAAATATATCTAGGGTACGCGGTTTTATGCAATGTAGCGTAATATTTTTTTTAGAAGCTTCGATTGTTGACAATAGGCAGATGATTCACCATTGGTTGCAGTTGTGAATCTGGCTTCTACCGTGCAATATAAAACTGCCCTAGACGAAACTTGAGCAGTTTTTGATAGAAGTAAATTGTATAGGAGACAATTAGCGTTGTCCCCAGTTTATCCATAGTAAATACCGTTATATAATACTATTCACCTCAAGTTTCGTGCTTTACGCAAAAAACGGATAATCTTGAAGTTGGCATTACAAACTTTAAAGGTCAGCACAAGCTAGCGGATTACAGACGGTATCCGCGAATTTGAGTTTCTTCCTTGGCGGGTCACAGGATATGGTTGCTGGTGATGGGGTGCCAAGGAGAGGGAAGCAGGGGCTAGAGTTCGTAAGGTTTGAGAGAAAGTCGCACAGGGCGTAATCTACAGATATTTTCCTAGAAACCGCAGAAATAGATTGTGCTTCCATCTACTTCTTGCATTTTGCCCTTCACTGATGCAAGGACGCTGTAAGCTTGACCTTCATAACCAGGTTGCCAAAATACAATCATGGGTGCTGATTTAGGATTAGCCTGAAAAGCGCCAATTGGGAAAGGTATTCCTGGTGTACCGTCAAAATTAGGAAATTTAACAGGCTCAGGGTTGTCACCTTCGAAATATAACTTTTCCTTCACTGCATTGTAAGCTATGCGAGAATTGATTAATATACTTAAGCGCACTTGCCCTTTACTTTGTTTTTGCATCACAACAGTTGCTCCCCCAGCCTTCCAAGCGCGTGCAACTGATGGTTTGCGTTTGTTTACAGGTAATACGCTTGTAGGAACTTCAGATAAATTCAACGCTTGCAAAGTAAACGATTTTGCTTCTTTGGCTAGGTTCGCGGGTAAAAGCCAAACAGGCCCCTCTGCAAAACGTTTAGCTGCGGTAAACGTTGCCATTTTCGTTTTATTATTTTTACAACCAAAAGGTTCTTCTTGAGAGCGACGAAATTTTACCTGTTGTTTGATTCCTCCAGCCAGACCAACTAAAGATGTACCGGGTTTAACTTGATCCCATGCATCTGAGAAAAGTGCAACCTGGGCATCCGCATTCACAGGCAGTAAACGTAAAAATGTGCCGTTTTTGTTTGTTGTAGTTGCAAAACCTAACCATCCTGTCATTGCTGACTGTGGTGGTGTGGTACTGTTTGCTTGAGCTACTAATGTTTGTGGTTGATTGGCGCTTGCCTGTAAGCCTTGATTTTTGGCAAAGGATTTATACAAAACCGAAGTGCCAGACATTAATCCTACCAATCCGCTTATAACAAATAGCTTGAGTTTTTTTTCCATAGATTATGAAAGATTATATTGTTCAATTTTTATAGTCAGCAGTCGTCAGAAATTGATTTTTTCTGGCTAGGTTGTAGTTAACAAGAAGGGTGTAGGGAAGACAGCATTGCCCTAGATTTAAATGACACTTCTACTCCATCAAGATACCAACCCCGGATTTCTCACAAAGCTTGAAGAAATAGGGGTCAAAAACTGGCAAAATGTATATTGTAAAGCAATTCCAGGAGTTTGAAGTATAGCCCTGAGTTTAGACCAAAGTGCTATAGTCCAAAGAGCTATCTGCAAAGACAAAATTCTCAAAGCCTGTTGTGGTCAGTGTAATAACATTTCCACTGTTATTGAAGCTGATGTTAGCTGGGTTTAGGGCATTGCCCGAAATTACACCAGAAAAAGTGAGTTCAGAGCGATTGAAAGCACTGAGGTCTAAGGTATCAAAACCTTCTTCACCATCTACAGTCGCAGTACCAAACCCTTTAAAGTAGTCATTTCCAGTGCCTAGATAAATGTTGATACCGCCACCAATAGTAACTTTTCGTTGAACTTCATTGATGGTACTGGTGGATGTAATAAAGTCATTGCCATCACCAGTCTTGATAGTTCCTTCTCCATAAATGCCATAGGCAGCATGACCAATTGTTGCTGTAGCCTGTCCAGTAAGAATGTCACCACCATTTCCAGTATCAATTACTCCGTCGTTGGAGATGCCAGTTCCTGCACCGTCGTCGCTGTAGCTGTCGCCACTGCCGCCACTGCCGACGCCCGTGATCGTGTCATTTCCGTCTCCGGTATCCAGTAGCCCAGTGTTCCTGATGCCAGTCCCTGCACCGCCGTCGCCGCCATCGGAGTATTCGCTATCGCCGCTGTCACCCGTACCACCCTGACCAGTACCAGTGATAATGTCATTTCCGTCCTCCGTATTCAGAATCCCAGTGTTGCTAATGCCAGTCCCTGCACCGCCGTAGCCGTTAAAGTAGTATGATCCGTTTCTGTCGGTAACGCTGAAAGCCTCACCAGTGCCGCCCTGACCAGCACCAGTGATAGTGTCATTTCCGTCCCCCGTATTTAGAATCCCACTCCCACTGTTGGCAATGCCAGTCCCATCACCGCCATCGGAGTATTCGCTATAGCCGCCGTCACCGGTACCACCCTGACCAGTGCCAGTGATAGTGTCCTTTCCTAAGCCTGTAGAAATGAAACCTCCAGTTAAAATATCAATCCCAATTGCTGGAAATTTATTTAAATCTTCCCCTACTATTGTGTCGTCACCAGCAGTGCCTGTGAAATTGGGTCGAACTGTAAATTTGGGCATAATCAAAATCCTCTAAATTTAGATTAGTATTGAGCTTCTAAGTAGAACGGCGTGAATAATGAAGAGGTTTGTAGTGTACCCCCGCTCAAAAGCCAGCTACGCGCAGCGCGTCTGGTATAGAGGACTAAAGTCCTCAAATGATCGCCCGAGCCGCTCACTACAAACTAATCTCAATATTTTTTACATTACTTAATCTAGTTTGATTTGTTCTTACCGACTTACTTACAGATATAGATTAAGGAAAAAGATCAGGTAATGCATTCACCTTTCATGCACAGTAAGTTGCATGATTTTTACCTTACAATTACATGATGGTGTGTTCTTTTATGCAGAAAACTGTATTTGCTACTTTTGCTATATATGCAATATGACCTTTAACCACAAGCCCGACTTAATAGCAATTGTCCATCAGGTAATCGATACAATCCTTGTGCTTCAATTATTGGGTCACCTTTTTTCCAAGTCCGCGATGTTGATTCAACATTACGTACATCACCAGTTGTATAGGCAGACATTAATACATCGCCCGGACTATTACGTAAAGCACCAGAACCTGTGATGGTAAAAGAGTTTTCTTGTCGCTTGGTGCCGCGTGCAATGCAGCTATTGGCAATAAGTGCGTTTGTGTCAATTACGTTTGGTGATAATTGGGTGAAGCTGTTTTGAATAGAACTGTTGTCGGGTGTATTGATATTTATTACACCTGAAACGCCTAATTTGGAACTTGCAGTAATATCACTTTTCTGGGTCGGTTCTGGATGGGACTCGATACCGAAAATACCTTGCGAGTTGATTTGGATGTTTCCACCAGTTCCAGAAAAGGCATTGGCGCTAATGTCGCTATCCTCGTTGGGAATCGCCACAATGAACTTGCCATCAATGGTGATGTTGCCGCCATTACCACCAGCCAAATCAGTTCCAGCATTTGTGGAAATTTTACTGCCCCGCCTTAGAAGAAGGAGATCCTGGACTTGAAGCTTAATGTTGCCACCCTGCCCTGATGCTGTTTGCGCTTGAATCGCTCCCTGGTTATCTAAGCGGATCTGGCGAGCATTCACTTCCAGGTTGCCTGCATTCCCTTGACCTTCAGAAGAGGCAGACAATTCACCCTTGTTCGTTATTAAGAACAGGTCGGTATTAACCGTAATATTCCCACCCTGACCCACGGCTCCAGATAGTACCGAGCTATAAGCACCACTGCCAAATCCATCGCTGTCCACACCATCAAAGGACACCGCATCTCTCGCCGTGATGTTTATATTTCCTGCATTTCCTTGACTATAGGTAGCTGCATCTATGTTCCCCCCATTGGTGAGGGAAAGCACGCCTGTGGTGATGTTGATATCTCCTCCGTCGCCTTTGCCTGTCTCTGTCACATTGGTTGTTACTCGACTGGTAACTCCAGTACTCGCCACCCCATCAAAGGTGACGCTATCGCGGGCAACGATATTCACATTCCCTGCTTTTCCCTCTCCTCTGGTGTTGGCACTCACCCTAGCACCCCCCATAACTCTTAACGACCTCGTGGTGATGTTGATGTCGCCCCCGTTGCCTGTGCTTTCCTCTTGCACACTAGTTCCTGCCCCACTGGAAGAGAATCCAGTGCTCGCCACCCCATCAAAGGTGACGCTATCGCGGGCAACGATATTCACATTCCCTGCTTTTCCCTCTCCTCTGGTGTTGGCACTCACCCTAGCACCCCCCATAACTCTTAACGACCTCGTGGTGATGTTGATGTCGCCCCCGTTGCCTGTGCTTTCCTCTTGCACACTAGTTCCTGCCCCACTGGAAGAGAATCCAGTGCTCGCCACCCCATCAAAGGTGACGGTATCGCGGGCAACGATATTCACATTCCCCGCATTCCCCTCGTCCCATGTGACGGCAACTAGCTGGGCACCACGTATGACATTAAGTGATCTCGTAGTGATGTTGATGTCGCTCCCGTTGACATTGCCCTCTTCCACACTGCTTACTGCTGCCACACCACCTGTGCTATCACTGGCATCAAAGGTGACGGTATCGCGGGCAACGATATTCACATTCCCCGCCTTCCCCCCTCCATAGGTGGGGGTATCCAGCCGAGTACCAGCTCCCGAGACTCTCAATGATCCGGTGGTGATGTTGATATTGCCGCTGTCACCCACGCTTCCTCTTCGTGCCCCACTATATATCAATACGGTTCAGTTAAGGCTAAAAAGCTGACTATTGATATGAAATTTTGGAGCTTCAGATCGTTGTCCAGTACCTCTGTGTTTTAGCTTTTTAGAACAAAACTTTGATACAGGTTTTTTCACAACCCTGGGGTTAGTACGGTGAACTCGTTCGGGTAACAACGTATCCAGAATCTCTACGGTTAACCAATCGAAAAAAGGGGGAATTCTTCTGACTGTAAGTGTTGAAACTTAGGAATAGCACGACGAATGACCCGTAATGCTCCTGTAAAACTCAGACGTAATGGTGGAACCCCGGCAGTACTTGCGGCTTGAAACATTAACACCCTTACTGACCAATGTCCCAACAACCAGCCATATATTTCCTGCACTACTTCGCGTGGTTTTTGGGAACGAACGTGAGTTTTTCGCCCTAAAAGGTGTATTTTCAATTCATCAATGGTATTTTCTACTTCCCAACGCTGATGATATTCTCTAGCTAACAACTCTGCCGGAAATTTTTCAATATCTAATAAGCTAGTAATCAAGCGATATGTAAGTTGTTCAGTTGGGTTTCCTGGATGCTCAATAGTATACTCAATCACTCGTACTAGTATTGGCTGAGAACCCTTTTTTCGGAGCTTTCCTGATGGGTAAATCCTAGATAGATAGGAGCCATCGCTGAGAGGTTGTTCCACGAGAAACTTAATATTGGCAGGTATTCTGCCTAAATAATCACATCCCTGAGAAACTGTTGCCTCTACCATTGCATAAGAATGCAAGCCCCTATCCCAATCTGAAGCGCTTCTCTATGTCCATTAAGACTTTATCAATTATGACCCACATTATCTACAGTCATCAACAGCTACAACTGAAATCTATTGGCCGACTCAAGCAAATCTACAGCGAAATCGCCTGTACAGTCGAAGTAAGCGACAAACGCTGTAAAGATTCTTGGATTAGCGCGATCGCTGAATATCAGGCAAGCAAGATTCAGAAACTCACTTCTGTTGCCCCAGACAACCAAGCCCTCGCCCAAGCCGAACTCGACAGCTACATCGCTGACCAAGCCCAAGCCGTAGCTCCCGAACCCCTCACAATAGTCGAAATCTCGTTTGACCATCACGAATATTACGCTGATGACAAACTGATAGCCAGCATCAGCCATGACGACAACCACTTAACGCAACGCTGGGTAGCCAAACCAATTCGCAATTACCAATTCGCAATTCGCAGTTACTTTCTAGTAGGGGCTAGGCCCACACAAAACCAAATCATCGGGACTGGAGAGTTAGAAGCCATCAAGGTGCAAAAACCTGCTTTCGTTCTGGGCGAAAGGGTAATGCTCTGTTCTCACGATAAGGGGACAAAGCAACGGCTGATTCTGGGGATTGGGCTGGTGAATAATTCTTGGTTTTACCTTGTTGAATTGGTGTCGCCAACCTTAACTCAATCACGGACTATATCGAATCGTTTCTCACTAGTTGGTGAAAAAAGTTTGGTGCGCGTGAATGTCTAGTTCTCTCTAATCAACAACGAAAAATTATCACCCAACTAAAGTTATGTCACAAATCGAAGTAGCCCAAATCATCGACCAGATAAAGCAAGAGATCACTGTTGACTCTAATGGACAAGGTAAAGCCAGTATTCGGGCAACTGCAAGGCTGGCCAATATCAATGCTACTGGATTAGTCAGAAGTCTCAAAACTGCTGTAGACAATTCTCGGTCTAAACTGGTTGAAAAGCTTATCCGTAAAGGGTTTGAAGCCGTAGAGATTTTAGGATGGTCGCAGTCTGGTATCCCTGACGTAGCAGTTGCCGCCATACTTCATTATTACGGCTACGAAGCGGGGAAAAGATGCAGCGAACAAGCAAGATTAGCCTGTGAAGCATTTGAAAGTATCGGTGTTCGCGCCTGGATGCAAGACATTATGGGCTGCACAAAACCCGCTACTCAACCACAAGAACAACCCTCTACACCAGCCCTCCCCCCAGTTGAACAGCGATTGCATACTCTTG
>JAHHHS010000220.1 GCA_019359215.1 Nostoc indistinguendum CM1-VF10
GTTGAGGAACTTTTCAATTTGTTAGCTTTTGGGCGTTCTCCACCCCAAGCAGATTTTACGTCATCGTACTAGGGCTTATTGGCTAGTCTTTTCTCAATAAGCCCTACTTCTTGCTGTGACTAATTACCTTTTAATTTAAATAAAATGGTAATAATAAATACAAAATTCTTCTGTATTCATTGCTTAATAGCGGCTTTTATCTTTCCCTGCATAGCATTCACCTTCCTTAATTGGTAGGTATAATATATATCTATCTCGGTATTATCTAGTTAATAAAAACACAACAATTCTTTATTGACGTTGACATATAAATAGTTTATAAATTGGTGTTCTAGAAAAAACTCTTATTAGTAATGTGTATTTGGAAATTCTAGTGATTCAAGTTTGGATACAGATATAGACGCGCACGGCTATGCGCCTGTTTTAATATATTTATAGGAAATACATCAGTGGAAAAAAAATCAGAAAATTTCTCTTCATCATCTGCATCTATTCTCACCCTGGGATTAGGCTGGTTTCCTAAAAGTCCCGGAGGACTAGAAAGGTATATTTATGAACTAACTCATAAATTAGCAGCAAATCAAGACCAGGTTGAATTATGTGGAGTCGGACTACCAGAGGCTGAAATAAATTCGCCGATTAAGCTGACTAATTTGGCTTCTGTTGATAGTGCTATTTGGCAAAGATTATGGTCGATTCGCAGTAATTTTCAGAAAACAAGAACAAGCAAACCAGATGCTATTAATCTGCACTTTGCATTATATAGCTTTCCTCTTTTAGATATTTTACCAAAGGGAGTACCAGTTACTTTTAACTTTCATGGGCCTTGGGCTTCTGAGAGCCAGCAAGAAGTGGTTAATAAAAACCTTAGTCTTTTAATCAAACACTGGCTAATAGAACAAAACACTTATAATCGCTGCGATCGCTTCATTGTTTTGAGCAAAGCATTTGGTAAAATTTTACATGATAAATATCAAGTACCGTGGAGCAAAATTAATATTATCCCTGGTGGAGTTGATATTAACTGGTTTCAGCCAAATTTATCACCCCAGGAGGCTTGTATAAAACTAGGCTGGCCTAGTAATCGCCGGATAATATTTACATCCCGCCGCTTAGTACATCGAACCGGAGTTGACAAATTATTGCAAGCACTGGCTATAATTAAGCCCAGAATACCAGATGTTTGGCTAGCGATCGCAGGTCGTGGTCACATCCAAGCTGCACTACAACAACAGGCTATAGAATTAGGGCTAGTCGACAACGTTAAATTTTTAGGTTTTCTACCTGATGAGCAATTGCCCATAGCTTATCAAGCTGCTGAATTGACTCTCATGCCTAGCCAATCTTTTGAAGGATTTGGATTAGTAATAATCGAGTCTTTAGCCTGCGGTACTCCTGTTTTATGTACTCCAGTTGGGGGAATGCCAGAAATTTTATCGGAGTTTTCACCCGATTTAATTACTACTTCGCCAGAAGCCTCAGCTATTGCTGAAAAATTAGAGCAAGCACTATTGGGAGATATTCCTATACCTTCACGAGAAGCCTGTCGCCAGTACGCTAAAACGCACTATAACTGGAATCAAATCGCCCAACAAGTACGGAAAATTTTATTAGCTTAAACAAGTGATTGTAATAGCTGATTTTTTAATTTATGTGGAAAAGTCCACCAAAAACCTAACCCCCTTCCCGACACGGGAAGGGAGAAAATTCAAAGTCTCTCTCCTTTTAGGAGAGAGATTTAGAGAGAGGTTTTTCAGATACCGTGAAAAGTCAGATTCTAATAGATATTAGGGGCACTATGCGGGTCAAAATTAGATAAAATAGAGGCTTTATGAGAATTCTTTTCTTAGACCAAAGTGGTAAACCAGGCGGTGCTGAATTATGTTTAATAGATATTGCTAAACCATATGACGATCGCGCTTTGGTTGGTTTATTTGCAGATGGGCCATTTAAAGATTTACTACAACAAAATCACATCCCCGTGGAAGTTCTCGCAACTCAAGCAATCCAAGTTCGTAAAGAAAGCAGTTTGCTACAAGGATTAAAGAGTCTGGGACAACTTGCGCCTTTGATTACTAAGGTAGTTAAAAAAGCACGTGAATACGATTTAATCTATGCCAATACCCAAAAAGCATTAGTTGTCGGAGCATTAGCAAGTTTTTTTAGTCGCCGCCCTCTGGTTTATCATTTACATGATATTCTTTCCATAGAGCATTTTAGCCAAACTAATCTTCGTATTGCTGTTAATTTAGCTAATCGTTTTGTATCATTAGTAATTGCTAATTCCCAAGCTAGTAAAACAGCCTTTGTACAAGCGGGAGGACGCACAGATATTATCGAAGTTGTCTATAACGGCTTTGATTCAAAAAAATATCAAACGGATGAATCTGATATTAATAAATTACAGCAACAGTTAGGATTTTCAGGGAAATTTGTAGTTGGACACTTTAGCCGTCTTGCACCTTGGAAAGGGCAGCATATTTTAATTGATGCCCTTGCCAAATGTCCGCCAGAAGTGACAGCGATTTTAGTGGGTGATGCACTATTTGGTGAACAAGATTATGTCCAAAAGTTACACCAACAAGTTGCTGAACTGGGATTAGAAAACCGCGTCAAATTTTTAGGATTTCGTTCTGATATTCCCCAGTTAATGGCAGCTTGTGACTTAGTGGCACATACCTCTATTTCCCCAGAACCCTTTGGCAGAGTGATTGCTGAGGCGATGCTATCTGGAAAACCTGTAGTTGCAGCAAAAGCTGGAGGTGCAATAGAATTAGTAGAACATGGACTTAATGGTTTTCTAGTGACACCAGGAGAACCCCAAGAACTTGCACAAGTAATTATCACCTGTCTTCAGGAGACGGAAATAACTGCAACTATAGCCAATAATGCCCGGACTACTGCTAGTGGGCGTTTTGATGTTGCAATTATTAATCAGCAAATTGCCCAACTGCTATCTCACAGATTATATACAGACCTAACCCCCAGCCCCTTCCTTTGTAGGGAAGGGGAGTAAGATTCAAAGCCTCTCTGTTTTTAGGCTACGGCGTATACACAAGTCTTCTAGAGTTGCACCATCGGCTTTTGATCCCCCCAACCGCCCTTAAAAAGGGCAAAAAGCTCTCAAAGTCCCCCAATTTATCGGGGAATTTAGGGGGATCTACGACGATTTTGGTTTTTTAGAAAGATGTGTGTATACCGTAGCCTTTTAGGAGAGAGGTCAAAGTGTATTGCAGAATAACCCCAGATTTAAATCTAGGTTTATAGGTGTGATTACAAACCAACTAATTCACGAGATTCTAAATCAGAGAGTTGTTGAGCGATCGCTAATCTTGCTTCCAACTTAGCTACACTAAACTGGTTACGCAGATATTCTAAATGACCGATCGCATTTGCTTTATCGATAGTTAATCGAATTTGGGTGTCTATTGCCATTTGATATTCCTGATTCACAAGCAGCACTTCAAAGCGACGAGCCTTGCGTTGAGCATCATTTTTCAAATCCATCTCAAAGGCGGCGATACGATCCGCATTACCTTCAAATCGGTTAATTTGGTGCTGCACTGCCATCAACTGAGAGTCTATTTCATTAGCCCGTTGGGCAGCTTGTGCGATGCCTTCGGCAAGGGCTTCGCCCAACGCAGCTGGATAATGACTCAGTTGCATCATTTAATAATTTTCCTCTAAGGTCAAAAATGTCGTGTTTAAGTATAAGACTAACCCTTGAATCCATTTTGCAAAAGGCTGTCACAGAGCAGTTTTACACTTAACTAAGCTTAGTGAACGCTATATATATATTATAGTATAAATGTACTCGATTGTGGCGAAAAAGGCGATGTTTGAAGTGCAGAGATAGCGATCGTTATCCACTTGTTATTTACAGTCGCTTTCATGAATTTTAACGCTATTAATTTTCCGTTCTAAGATTAATTCCACTCATAAAGTTATGATTTTGTTAGCCGTCAGACTAAAGTCTGCGGCTATACGAAGCAAGCCTGTATAGGCAGGCTTGATTTTCTGCTAAATTTTGCACTATAGCTCAAGCCGCTTCTCGCAGTTGTGGTTGTGACGGCACACTCACTTCTGGAAATGAAAGTGAGAGTTGTTCGGCTTGAGGGACTGCGGCTTGCTCCAAAACTTGAACTTCGATATTCACACTTACTAAATAACTGCCTGTATCAGCACCAACCGCTTCAGCAATTAATTTAGCAATGTCTGGGCGTTTGGCAGTCAGTGGGTCACGTAAAATACACCGATCCCATTCATGCTTGGCAGTGGGATTGAGGTTGAGAATGTAATGCTTCATCATCGAACTAACCCTTGAATCCATCTTCCAGAAGGTTTTCACACAGCCGTTATACATTTAGCTAGGCTTTGTGGACGCTATATCTATTATAGTATATTTGTACTAAAATGGGCGATATTTGATTAAGCTCATCCCACCCATAAAAGGGGATGGGATTTCACGTTGACTGATGAGTGTTAACCGTCAACTGTCATCAGTTAACGACGCGGGGCGGTGACTATCCCTCCCACCCCTTGAAGAAGTATCTGTACTAGGTTGGGCAAAGCCAACGCTACATTTATCTATTCCTTTTTTCTCCAATTTGGTAGCGGGTCTAAATCCCCAATCTGCAATTCAAGAAAATCTGCCCATAGGTAAGTTCTAACATCAAGCTATTACTACTAAGCTTACAAAGTAACGCCTAATTTTTATATAAATCGCTATATGGTAGATATCTATATTATTGACCTATTTGTGATTGGTCTACTTCTACTGATAGTCACATTAGGGTCAGGTTGGATTTCTCGCTTACCTCTTTCTTTTGCCATTATCTACCTAATAGTTGGTATTTTGCTTGGCCCTTACGCCTTTGGACTGATACAATTACGTCGAGATGAAGTTTTTAATGCCGAACTGCTGGAAAGAATAGCAGAACTTGTAGTAATTATTTCTGTGTTTAGCTGCGGTTTAAAAATAGTTCGTCCTTTAAGATTGGGGGATTGGGGTATTACAGCCCGATTGGTTATATTTCTGATGCCAATTTCAATTTTTGCTCTGGCTGTTGTGGGTAAATTCTTTTTAGGAATGAATTGGGGAGAAGCAATTTTATTAGGAGCAATTCTTGCACCTACCGATCCAGTATTAGCATCAGAAGTACAACTTACCGATACAAATGACCAAGATGAGTTGAGATTTGGTTTAACTTCTGAAGGTGGGTTAAATGATGCTTTAGCTTTTCCCTTCGTTTATTTTGGCATTCATGCATTAAAAGATGATAACTGGGGCAACTGGTTTAAAGAGTGGATTGCGGTTGATTTAATTTGGGCGATCGCAGCTGGTATTGTTATGGGAATTGTTGTTGCCAAATCTATAGTTTGGATTGAAAAAAGAATTCAAAAACGCCGTCCTGCCGATAAGTTAATGGAAGATTTTATTGCTATCAGCACAATTCTATTAACTTATTCTTTAACAGAAATGGTGAATGGCTATGGATTTTTGGCAGTATTTGTTGCTGGCTTAGTTGTCCAACGCAGTTACAGAAATCCTGAAAAACCGCTAGCACAGTTGGAATTTGTTGAGCAAGTTGAAAAGCTCCTAGAAGTTGGGACAATTTTAGTATTGGGTTCAATATTATTATTGCAGCCAATCCTTAAGTATGGTATGCAATCTTTATTAGTTATAATTTTATTATTATTCATAATCCGACCTGTAGGAGTTTGGATTAGCACAATAGGTAAACGCCCTGTAGAGGCACACCGCCGAACCATGCACCCAGGAACTAGGTGGTTGTTTGGATGGTTTGGTATTCGCGGCGTCGGCTCTTTATATTATCTTGCCTATGCGTTTGGTAATGGCTTAAAAGGTGAAGCAGCCGAACAAATTGCTTGGATAACTTACACTACTATTGTGGCTTCTGTGATTATACATGGCATTAGTGCAACTCCATTAATGAAGTGGTATGAGCGCAATATTGTTAATGTTAATCGGAGAAACGCTACTCCTCCTGCCACAATAGATGAATTTGAGTAAAAGCAATTTTTGTTTGTAGGGTGTGGCATATCAAAGCTTAACGTACTTTAAGTTTTTAGTGGTGCCGTACTCTCGGCGATAACACACCCTACAATTTAATCTTCTAAACCTAACTTAAAACCGGACAGAGGCTTTGAATATTACTCCCATTCCCTACAAGAGAGGGGGTTAAGAGTTAGGTCTATATTTCCTATTTACCTGTCACCTTTTCAATAACTTCTTTCGCTTTCTCACCAAAAGTTTCTGGGGGATTTTGTGCTTGTTCAGCCTTCAAATTCCTTTCGTAAGTCTTCTCTAAAGTAGTAAGATTTTTTGAATCTTTTATTGCTTGCTCATAAGCTTCTTGTCGTTCTTCTTCTTGAATACCAATACCTGGGTCAAATTCGTTAGCACGATTAATTTTTTCTTCAGAATTTGGTTTATACTCAGGGGGTATTAGCTTTAATTCTTCAAGAGTAGTTGCATAACTAGCTTGCTGAACAAAAATGAAAGAACCTGACAAGCTAATGAAAATAATTAAACCAATAACCAAAAACGTTGAATACAATGCTTGTTTTAAATTTAATAGAATTTTTTGCACGAAAAACCCCTCCTATTGTGCTGTTATAAGCCTTAGTCATGTATAAATATATTCAATATTTCAGGCTCACAGGCATCCTATATGTTTAGGTACAGTTTTTCCTTCTATCGCAAGGTATATTAATTTTTACCTATAGTAGGGGCGTACAGATGTACGCCCCTACCTGTGTATTTAAATATTTTGTGAAATCCTATGAAATTTCCACCCAGTGTGCTTAACCCAAGCCTATTAACCTATAACCAACTGTGATTAACTTTAATTCCTCGACTTTGCATTACCTCTTCAAACAAATTTGTTGGTAGTGCTTCTTCCACAGCAAAAACACCTGGTTTCTTGAGTTTACCTTCTAGCAATAATTGGGCAATACTACCTGTACCACAGCCAGAAGCCACTGCTGTATTTTCATGCACTACAGTTGAACAATAAACGGCGGTTTCACCATCTTTTTGTCCTGTAACTTCTGAACGAACTGCTACACCAATTCCAGTAAAATTATTAGTGACATCTGTCATCGAATGGCTGACATGAGACAGAAATTCAATCATGTAACGACGCTGCATTAACCACTTGGGAAAAATATGTGCCGCAATCCAGGTTAGGTGATTGTAAAAATCGGGAACAGAGCCAAACTTAGTAATTACAGTTTTTACTGATGGGAAAGCTTTGGGCAGTGTAAAGGTTTCTGGCATATCAAACCAGTAAACTCCGGTGCGTCCATAGGGAGGTGGAAAATCAACTAATTCTCTTTCACTATAAGGCTTGATTATCTTCCATTTTCCATCTATCCAAGTCTCAAAAGGATACTGTAATCCAAGAAAAGTTGTCCGCATGACTGTAATGCCAGCACCGCCAGAACCGGAAACTAAATAACTTAAATGGATCTTTTCTGGTTTATCAAATTGTTCAACACCTTGACGTACCATGCTGTTAGAAATACCAGGAAAAATACCAGTATTAATAATTGCTGTCACACCAGCAGCAGCAGCCTGTTCACTAAAATTGAGAGCTTTGCTGGTATAAGAACGATGGTCACTGACATCTAGATAATTAACGCCTTGAGCAATACAGGTTTCGAGAACATTAGTATCTCGATAGTGAAATGGGCCTGCACAGTGGATGACTAAGTTAGAGTTTGCGATCGCATCTTGCAACTTGTCAACTTCTGCCAAGTCCAACACCAAAAACTCAACTTGTCCTCCTGAAGATAAGCTAACAGCCTTCCCAAATTCCGCAGAACGTCCAGTAATCGTAATTTGAGCCTGCGTATGAGTAGCGAGATCCTGAGCAACAGTGCTGCCAATCCGCCCCCGTCCACCAAGAATTAAAACGCTGTCTGTCATTACTCCAGCATTCGCAACAATAACTTAATTTGACCAGTTCTTCGTCCCTCTTGCCATCGGTTACAAGTATGACTTGCCTGCTAAGGAGGGAGGACTTTTTAACGAAGAGGCAGGGGGCAGGGAGCAGGGGGCAGGGGGCAGGGGGAAGGGTGAAAAGAAAAATATCATTTGAATAAATTGGGTAATTTATTCTCTGGAAGTCCCCTAATGCAACAGGTGTGGTTAGAATCCCAATTCTTTGTTATCCCCCTTGCTCTCTGCTCCCTGCCCCCTTGCCTCTTTTTCAATTTGCCTAACTACTGTTAGCGCCGAATAACTCACCCCAGCAGTACCTTCGCCGGGATGGGTGGAGTCACCAACTAACCACAAATTTTGGATGGGTGTACGATTGGCAAACCCAAAGGGGCCAAAGGTAGGAATTCTTTGACCAATACCGCCAACTATACCGCGATCGCGAGCTGTGAAATGGGCAAAAGTGCGCGGTGTTGCCGCTTCTTGATAAATAATCGTTTCTGGTTTGAGATAGAAGTATTGAGCAAGACGAGCGATCGCTTCTTGGGTAAACTTTTCTTTTAGTCCTTCATAATCTTCAGTCTGCCACCACTGTGCAGGATCGACAAATGAAGAAGCAATAATTGTCGCTTTCCCCTCCGGTGCGCGGCCATCTCCAGGATGACTGACGGAAACAAACAGGGAATTATTCTCGCCAATGGGGCCATTGACATCGTACAGAAATTGCAGGTGGGGAGGGCATTCAGGCGGAATCGCGCTGGCATCTACACCCAAATAAACCACAAACGCGCCCGATGCTTGGGGTAGTTTTTGCACCCGATTTTTATATCCAGATGGCGCTTGTTCTCCCAATAACTGCACCAAGTTTTGCACGGTGACATTGCTAACTATGTGGTCGGCGGCTTCTGTCCAGACTTCGCCAGTTTTCTGATTTCTAATGACTACAGCAGTAGCTTTGCCGTTTTCTACTTTGATTTGTTCTACAGTGTGGCGCATCAACAATTTGCCGCCATCTCTTTCTAAGGATTGTACCAGGCGATCGCTTAATACTTGCATACTTCCCTGGAGATGAAACAATCCTTGGGGCAGTTGGGATACACTCAACGCTGTGGCAGCATAAAGTAACGCTGTGTTCTCTGCATCCACCTGGGAGTATAGCTTTAGTTGCAAATCTAAAAAAGTTCTCAGTCGTTGGTCATTTCCCAGTCCACATAACCGTAAAGCATCTCCTACCGTAAACAAAGTGAAGGGTACAGTAATTAATGTACTGGGACGCACCGCTTGCGCTAGTTGCCACAAATCCCATAAATTACGCGGTGGTAGCACCGGATCGCGCCCTTGAAATTCCCAACTGGCATCAAACAAAGTTGCCATCAATTGCCAAAACGGTTCGCTACCAGGAAACTGTTTTTGTCGTTCCTCTTGCCATTTCTCTTGGTCGCGCCAGACATTAATGGGTGTGCTTTCCCCAGGTAAATAGACCGCACAAGCAGGATCGCAAGGCGTTGCTGACGGTAAATCTATTTCTAATTCTGAGAAAATGCGGTGGTGAATTCCCCCTGGTTCCAACCCCGCCACCTGAGTTGCGCCCACATCAAAGGTAAATCCCTGCCGTTTAAACGTCGAAGCACAGCCTCCTGGTACAAGGGCCTGATCCAAAATTAAGACGCTGTAACCTCTATGAGCTAATAATGCTCCAGCAGTCAGTCCACCTATTCCCGCACCGATAACGACAACATGAGAGTTACTTTTGTCAAGAGAAATGCTGGACATTGATTAGTTTGTTTAAAATTCTTAACATTTTTAATTATAATTTTACCTTCTCTGCGCCATCTGTGCCCATGCAAATATTTCCAGTATCGGTGAGAGCAGATTCTAACTTTTTGTAAAGATTGCATAGGAAAACACGTAAAGTTATCTGCTTGATATTGAGAAATTAATAGAGGTTTCCTTTAAGAATGAAATTACATGTCAGTATCAGCTTTTTTAGACCTGTCTAAAACTTTCTTCCTCAACACCTTACTAGGAGCTAATCAGACAATTTATTTAGATTTCGACGGCAATATCACCTCTGGTACTTCCTGGAACACAAGTGAAGGTCTGGCTAACATTATCACGCCTGCCTTCGACTTCGACAGCGATACAGCATCCTTTAGCTCAGTTGAACTTGAAAGAATTCAGTATATCTGGCACCGTGTCGCTGAGGATTTCAGCCCATTTAATGTTAATGTCACAACGCAGGCTCCAGCAGATATTAACGATCTGATTAAGAGCGGCAGTGATGATACTCGCTGGGGGGTGCGTGTTGCGATCGGCGGTAGCAGTTACGATTGGTATGGTGAAGAAGCCGGAGGAGTCGCCCGTTTTGGTTCTTTCAACTTGAATAGTGATACTCCTACCTTTGTTTTTGCTAAAGATACATTCGGTGATGAGAAGTATACGGCTGATGCTATCTCTATTGAGCGCAATACAGATCTAGATTTTTATAGTTTTGTCACAGGTACTGGTCAGATTAGCTTGATAGTGAATCCTTTTAGTCGAGGGCCAAACTTAGACATTTTGGCAGAGCTATACAATTCTGCTGGTACCTTAATTGCATCGTCCAATCCAACAGATTTACTATCTGCAAGTATTACAACAAATGTCGTTGCTGGAAATTATTACCTCAAAATTGATGGTATAGGAAAAGAAAATCCTCTTCTAACTGGCTACACGGATTACGGCAGTTTGGGGCAGTACTTTATCAGTGGTACTGTAAACTTTCTTAATATCCAGCGACGGGCAACTGGGCAAGGCGGGTTTTGGGATACTCAAAAATGGCTAGCCGGCGATTTTAACGCAGATGGGAAAGATGATTTAGTCAACGTCTTCAATGATGGTGGCGGTTTAGCTAATATCGATGCTCACTTATCTAATGGTGAGAGTTTTGGTATCCAGCGATGGGCAACTGGGCAAGGCGGGTTTTGGGATACTCAAAAATGGCTAGCCGGCGATTTTAACGCAGATGGGAAAGATGATTTAGTCAACGTCTTCAATGATGGTGGCGGTTTAGCTAATATCGATGCTCA
>JAHHHS010000208.1 GCA_019359215.1 Nostoc indistinguendum CM1-VF10
TTTATGGATCATGACCGTAAATTTACTAAAAAATAATCTGATTGAATTTACAGTTAACAACAAATATTTATTCTATGTCAATGATTGCAATGCTTTTAGTAATCTTTTAATACAATTTTAATATCGTCTTCAGTTTTTAACTAATAATTTAGCATAGTAAGTACTGAAGAACCTTAATTCTAACCTTTGCCTCCTTAATTCTTGTACATCCCAGGGTGATTCTGTTAAAAAATGGTGTAATGCTTGATGATTATCTAGTCCTACAATTTTCGCTATTTCAGGTAGAGTTTTACGTTTTACTTCAGTTACACATCCCATATGTAGGTACTTAAAAGCTTCAAAGCTTCTAACTTCTGGAAAGAGGTTTTGATACAACTGGCAGTATTCGTCCACAAATTTTACTGTGGGTGCAGGTGGGCGAGGCTCAACCATACTCTCTGTCTGGTGTTTTTGCGATCGCCCTTAATTATACTTTGGCGAGAGTGATAAAAGCGTCCGAGGAAAGCGATTGCCTGCGGCACGCTTCGCGGTCGCATTCCCAATGGATGTAAAGAAACATTTCTGTTTCTTAGAAGAGGGTTATAAACCCGTTACTTGGCGGATAGGATGAGCCGTAAACTGGCTGGGTATATGCGTAATTCATGGTTCATATAAAGAGTTTAATTCTTCGCTTGATAAGCGTTTGCGGTCATTCTTAAGCGGCTATTTTGTCCTACAACCCATTTATCCTTGGTGTGGCATTTCACGCGCTATATCGTCCGTTTTACGCTCATAGTGTTAATATAGTTGATAGGTGCTGCCACTGTCAACACAAGGCTACAAAACCTTATATTTAAGCTGCACGTTTTATGCTTGAATCATGGTGTAGACAAGTGTTGATAATGGCAACTAGGCGACCGCGAGTTATGTTCACTTGCTCTGAAGATATAAAAGAGACTTTGGAGCTTTGGTCAGAAGAGGAGGGAAGAACGGTTAGTAATTTAGTTGAGCGAATTATTGCAGAAGCGATCGCCGCCAGAGCTAAAAAGTTAAAATCTTCCAAGTCAAAAGTGCAAGATGAGGAGTAAGCCTATGTATTTCAATTAGCTAGTATTTATGCCTGCGGTTAACCAGGAGGGACATAAAGTAAAGCGTACAAAAAGTCATTCTTTTTCGCCCACAAGCTAGAAAATCATGTTTTTATAGATAAAGCCTTACAAAGGCGCAAAAAAAAGGGTAGTCCCAACTTACTTTGGGGCACGCCACTCTCTTACTATCTAGAGCAAGCTATACCAAGACGATTATCAGTCGTCACCAAAGCGGTTAGTCCTACCGCTAAATCAAATTAGATTTTTTGTATAGCTCTAGCGTAACAGTGGTGTGCCTTAAAGGGGAAGGGATTACTCAATCTTTATCGAAGTAATCACCAAATTCAGGAGCCACAAATGAATACGCTAGAAATGCAAAGTGCGCCCGGACTGTCAGATCATGACGCAGCACCGAATAATTCACAATCCTTTATTTTAGCATGTTCAGCCGCAGGGGAGCAAGATTTAGCAGCACACAGTACCAAAACTGCCAGCAGCAGCCCAAAAAAAGGACGGCAGAACCAATTCGAGAGCTTTGAAGATTTCCAAGCCTATATTCGTAAGTCCTTCATTGAAGGAAGTGGCATTCACCCGGAAATTTTCGATGCGTGTGTAGAGTTTCACCAAGACATTGAATGTGGGTTGGGAGGCGATGTAGAAACACCCATACATGAGGCATTGGGATGGGAATATAAGCGATTCAGACATCAAGCCAATGAGCCATTGTACGCGGCATTTCTTCTGAATGAAGACAAGAGCGTATGGCAAGTAGTCGTCAGCATTTGGGACATTGAAAAGCAGCGCCCATACAAATACTTTGCTCCAAAAGGAGATGGTAATCGTGCATTCTTGCCCCCCCTCCCAATAGGAATACGCCAACTCATTGCCCAGAAATCTGGCTTGGATGTGCCGATGTTCGGTAATTTCTGGCAATGGGTGAAAGAGTCAGTGAATGAGGTGGGAGCTACGGAAGGAGGTAAAAAGAGCCTTAGCGCCCTATCTCACGGACACATCATGATTGGGCTGTATGGCTGTGAATGTGGCGCACCGGGAAAACCTCCCGCTTTGAACCCGGAATTAGCGCCCTTTGTCGGACCTGGTTCAACATTGGTCATAGCCTTTGATCAAGATGAAAAACCAACAGCCGTCAAAGCAGTCAACAGGGGGATAAGAAAGCTAAAACTTGTACTTCAAAACCTGGGTGCGTACCAAGCTATTGTTGAATGGAGTCCCAAAGATGGCAAAGGATTGGACGATTTGATCGTGAACAATGGAATTGAGGCTTTTGACGATGCCTACAATAAGGCAATTGCTTACATGGAGTCACAATTTGCTGTTTCAAAGGACTCCTCAACCGACAAAAGACCGACTGCGGACATAATCAGCCGGGAGATAGCCGAAGAGTTCCGAGATCGCCTAGCTTACAACAATGAAGCTAGGCAGTGGATGCACTACGAGATCAAGTTACCTGGGGTATGGTCAGGGGAAACCGAAGAAGCCATAGAGATGATTGTTTATCAAATCATCACTGCCAGGGGCATCGAGGGCTATAGCACCCACAGCTACATTACTAATATTGTCAAATTCCTGCGTTCGCAACTTTTTGTGCGGGAATGGAACGAGCGCTCACCCAAGGAACTGATGCCATTTTTCAATGGAGTCCTTGAGATTGCGACTGGGAAATTTTTACCCCATTCCCCAGGTTATCGGTTGACTTGGCAACTGCCACGCTCACACGATCCTCAAGCCACAGATTGGTCACACATCGACGCATTCCTAACACACTTGGCTGAGGGGAACAGACAGCTCAAAGATTTGCTAATTTGCTACTGTAATGCGGTATTAAAGGGACGTTCTGATTTACAGAAATTTCTTCACCTGATTGGGCTGGGTGGGACAGGTAAAGGTACTTTCAGCCGACTGATTGTGAACTTAATTGGTAAAGAAAACGTCCACAGCACCACGCTAGACGATTGGTGCAGTAATCGCTTCGAGGGGGCAAATGCTCACAGAAAGCGGCTGGTACTCTTCGCTGATGAAGACAGACAAACCGGGAAGTTGGGTAGATTCCTCTCTCTGACTGGAGAAGATCCCATTCGGGCGGAAGAGAAGGGGAGAAAGGCTTTCCATTACCAATATGACGGCATGGTGCTGGTCTTATCAAATCTAGCAATTTTTATGGGTGATGCTGCTTCTCGGGTGAAGCGGCGGGTAATTTCATTCCCCTGCAACAACGCTGTAGACCCAATTAAACGCCGCAATCTTGATAAAGAATTTGAGCCAGAACTAGCAGCGTTTACCAACTACGTTCTGAGTCTATCAGACGACCATGTAACCGCAGTAATTAAGGGTCTGCAAGAAATCCCCGAATGCACACTGGAGTTCTGGGAGAATCGCACCCGTGTTGACTCGATCGCGGCGTGGTTGAATCAGTGCGTGATTGCTGACCCAATGGCAAAAACTGCCATTGGCTGCGATCGCTTTGAAGGCGAGGATGGTTCAACCGTTACCACCCTGTTTGGTTCTTACAACCGCTATTGCCATAAGGCTGGCAGCAAACCCAAAAATCATAACAACTTTTCGCCTGACCTACTGGAAATGTGCCGCAGCGTTTTGGGGTGGTCAGTGGAGAAAGAATCTACCAAAACGGGTAAATTTATCCGGGGGCTGCGGCTGAGGGTGGCTGGGATAGATGATCTCATTCCCACCCATGATTACACCCTCGCTCAAAATTTGAATAAAGGTGACGGCACTGGTGACGGCACTAGTGACGGCTCAGAACCTATACTCAGTAAGTGTTTCCCGGATGGTGACGGCACTTTGATAAGTCAGCTAGAAAAACAAGTGGAATTAGTTTTCGAGCCAGAGTCCCAAATCGACAATTCTTTCTTAGAAGAAAATTATCTGACACCGCAGCCCGTTGAAAATGATTTGGTAATAAATAAAAGTGGATTGGGGTTTGAGCCGTCACCCAGCGTAAAAGCCAGTCCAAATAATGGTTTTGAGCCGTCACCACAGCCGTCACCACAGCCGTCACTATCCGTCACCACTCGCCAACCCGTTAAAGGAGATCGCGTCCGGCTACTTTCAGGCGGCGAAGAATATAAAATCTCTTGGGTTTCTTGTGGTAGTGATAAAGTGCTTTTGGTTTCTGCCCGAACCGGACAACCGCTCACTGCTCCTTCACCGTTGCGTCCTGGCGCTGCGGCGGGTGGATTAAATCTCATTGATATTAGTGAACTGGAGTTTTTGGATACTTAGGGCAACTAATAATAGGAGCTTCGTGTCGAGGCTTGTCGGTTCAGATGCATCGCTTGTAGACAATTAAGATTGAATTAGACCGCTATTTCTCCCCTATTAACAATAATCATGGCATCTGCCGAACTTACCCCGCCGGAGTTAACCCAAGCAGTACCGACAGTTGAAACCCCATCGGATCAAGAGCAAGTAAACGTTGATACGTCAACATCAACAGAAATTGAATCGACAGCAGCAATATTTCAAGCTGTTGGGGTAATTACTGGGTCGGTCAATTTCAGCGAGTCCGGTCAAAGCACTGTTACTATCGGTAGCTATGAATACCCACTTTACTACTCGAAGCGACAATGGGATGTATTAAACGCTCTCAAGAAGGAAATAGAAAATACTGGAAATCATAATCAGCGTTTGGTTGTTTATCCAAAGGCAATTCACTTTCCCCGCAGAGAGCAACCGCATCGCATCGCTTTTCAGTTAGTGGGCTTTGACAGAGGGCGAAAACTAGATGCCGTTTCAGGAGAATTAGAAGACCTGGAGTTTAAATTATCAGGATTATGGCAGTTCATTCCTGTCTGCTCTACTCCCTGTATCTCTGTGTTCCGAAATTTTTCTGATGAAAGACTCGAATTTATTAAGCAGGCCGAACCTGCCCGAAAGGTGAAATTCATGAAGGCTAGTCATATACCCTTGCTATGGAAGGATGCACCCGTCCGACCCTTCAGATTTAATCCCAAGGTGACTAAAGAAGAGCTTGGACGCGCAGCCTTTGTCACAATCAAGGCCAAATTTCTGCCGGGGCGTGATGTCTTCCGTTTTGTTGCACTGACTGCGCTACCTAAAGATTCTGCACCCAGATATCTCAAAGCGTCTAAGGAGGATAAAGCTACAGTGCAGTCAGCAGCTAAGAAAGCGGAAAGAGCAGCAGCACCACCTGCACCAAAGAAAGGTAAGTCAAGAGCGACTAGTCAGGATAATACCTCTGTGCCGCGTACCAAACCATTACCAAAACCAAAACCAAAGTTAAAAACGGGTGAGTAAAACCGCTTTAAAGTTTTATCAGTCAACGCCATCATGGGGTTATATCTGTTGTGTGGCCCCCTGAATAAATAAGTATTTGCAGTATTGAGTCAGCCCTGACTGCCGCTCACGTCAAATTAAGGTTTTGGGGCGGGTAGGCGAACTTATTGACATT
Organism: Nostoc indistinguendum CM1-VF10; assembly: GCA_019359215.1. Taxonomy (GTDB): domain Bacteria; phylum Cyanobacteriota; class Cyanobacteriia; order Cyanobacteriales; family Nostocaceae; genus Nostoc; species Nostoc indistinguendum. The sequence continues at coordinate 5,518 of JAHHHS010000208.1, forward strand.
TCGTCATACCCCCTATGTGGGTCTGTGGTACGGTTGCATACTGAGTGTTTAAATACTAATTATTATTACTGATGAATTAGCGTGTAATTAAAGGTTACTTTGAATCAGATAATACAGGTATATAGACTCGCGTGATTAGCTCAGAACGTCAACTTACTAATCCTCAAAGCCCAACACAAACTACCCAAACATATAGCCAAATTATTCAAATATGGAAACAAATACCACATACATTCAATGAGGCAAACCTTGAAGCTAACCTTGTGCAACCTATTTTAAATGCACTAGATCTTAACTTAGCTCAAGTAAAGGCTAAACCCCATTTTGGTAACGGAGTAGGTCTAGCGCCTGACAGATTGGTATACAAAGACTTAGCCCAACCGCCTATTTTAGTCATTGAAAATAAAAGACGCGATCCATCTCTAGCCAACGCACCAGAACTAGGATTCGTTGACTTGTGTAAGCAAAACGGACTCTACAGAGAAGCTGTAGGTTATATACCCAATGGCATCAAACAATATTTAAATAAAGATATTGTGCCGCCCCAGTTTCTTGCTTCTTATGGGTTGGTATTTAATGGTGACTTTTTTCAACTTTGGAAAAGAGTAGATGGGCTAATTTTACCTCTGACCCAAATTCAGAAAGTTACAGAAGACAGTCTCCCCAAGCTAATACGACAACTAGAGTATTGTTTAAATAGTCCTCATCGTGCGCTGGTGACTGCTATTTGGAACCAGAAAGGGGGAGTAGCAAAAACTACTAACACCATTAACTTAGGAGCAGCGCTGGCACTAGAGGGTAAAAAAGTCCTGCTTATAGATTTAGACACTCAAACCGACCTTACTAGGGGATTGAATATAGATTCAAGTGCATATTCAAATTATTTAAGTGAATACATTGATCAACTTCAGGTGAAGAATTTTTATGAAGCAAAGAAGATTGTGCATACTGTTATTCAGAAGCGTCAATTTTCTACTTCTGATAGAAAAAAATATAATTTGGATATTTTACCAGGTGAAAGAGAATCTTTAATAGAGTTTAGGAGTAGAACTGACTTTGATGATTCAACCAAATTACAGATTTTTAAGCGGCTCATCTCACAAGTTATGGAAGAATATGACTACATTTTTGTAGATGTATCACCTACTTACGATATCCTTACACAATGTGTGCATTTTTCTTGTGACACTATTTTAACGCCTGTAGACTACAGTAGAAAATCTTTACACCATGCAGTAGACCTTTATCAGAAAACAGTCCCTAAAACTCGTGCATTTAGGGCTAAAACAAACCTATTACATACTGGCCCTTGGAACTTGGGACTGGTATTTAGTAACTGCCCTCTAGATATTGGAATACAACTAGAAAATTGCATTCAAAAAGAATTAAATAGAAATAATTTTACAGGGAAACAATATAAAACTCACCTGAAAGCTTATGCCCAAACTAAGCTAGCAGAATTTCAACACGTTCCTGTAATTTGCTGGCATAACTCCCCCATCACAAAGCTTTACTCAGACCTCGCTAGAGAGGTGTTTTTGTCCCATAACTTTATAGATCATTAAATATGTCACTACTACTACAAGACGAATCTACCTTAGATATTGCACTTGGTCGAGTTCTACGTATACCTTGTAAATTTATCCAAGGACAGTCCAGCGTCAACCCAACTTTGATAAAAAATATATCTCAACAACTGCAAGCTACTGGTAAAAATATCCTGCCCATAATTATCAAAGCTTTAGGAGAAGACAACTTTGTTGCAACATTAAACATTCATATCTTAGAAGCGGCTCGGCAGGCAAAATTAGACTTTGTTTGGTGTATTGTTGTAGACGACAAAATGCAGTCTCAAGTCAAAATTGAATCTGGTCAGATTGTACAAGTTAACATTCTCACAGCTTCTGAGCAGGAAATTATTGACACTCTGGAGTACATTCAAACTCATATAACAGGGTTCAAAACTATCAAGCCTAATTTGGTGGCTAAAGCTATTGTTGAGTACAGAAAAACTAAAACTGCACCTAACTTGTCTTTCCTTACTAAACTTAGATGTGGAATTGGTAAAGCGAAGGTTGATCCACTATCTGAGTTTTTAGTAGTTGCCTAACATCTAGGAGTAGTGTTTAGTTAACTAAAACCATTTTTGTATCAGGCATTATCTTTAACTCACTTATCTGCTCAATCACTGGTCAAATCGTTGTCGGCTGTGGATCGTAGGTTCTACAGAGGACCAATGAAAGTAAATCGCCACTTAGCGCCTTCTTTCTAACGCAGTCAGAAATACAGCTAATTTTAGTCAATGACCGCGATCGCAACGAGAACACCGCAGGCATCCCAGACTAGCTATTTAGCATTGAGCCAAGATGGATGTATTTATTAATTGATAGTCATTCGCAATAACTCTTGAGTGGCGCGTCTCTCAACGAAATAATAGGGATCGTGGCGTAGTAGACTGTCCATAATAAGGCGCGTACACCGGACACTACCAGCGAGAATAAATGAGGCCACCACCCCCAACTCGTCTACCTAACAAGCACTACAGGTAAGCGAGAATACCTTACACCAAGCGAGGTGCGATCTCTACTCGATGCCGCACTCGAACGCAAAGCTCGTTATGCTCACCGTGATTATACACTGATGTTGATGATGTTTCGCCACGGTCTGTAACAAGGCCGATCGCTCCCCCTTCAATCGCTACCGCCGCCACAATCGCCTACACCAACATCGCATAGAACAATTACGATTCCGTCGAAATCCTGAAGTTTATTTGGCAACTCTTGAGAAACTACTTCTTTAGCAAACTTTGCGGTTCTAGTTTTTTTTCAGCAAGCCCTATGTAATTAATTTTGTTTAGCTACTCATCTTCCACATCCCGCAGCACAGGTACAAAGAAACCCAGGAAACCAACTAACAACATACACACTGCACAAATCACATATAACAGCGCAATTCCTGCACCAGTATCAGTTCCAAACAATCCTCCAAGAATACCAACCAGAACACCCTTTGATTGTAAAGCAGGAGTAAAAACACGATCTGCCAAAGGACCAGCTGTGAGGTAGCCTACCGCAGAAGCCAGTTGTAAAAAAAGAGATCGCGCCGCAAAAACTCTTCCTTGCACATTTGGCGGTACTTTCGCTAACCAAATAGCAGTATTCGAACTACCTTTAAAAGGGAAAGTGAAAGAAGAACAAAATTGTGCAGGAATCCAAACCCAAGCTGTTCTACCCAAACCAAAAACAGTTTTACTTACACCTGCACCTATCATCCCCAGTAAAACGCCTGTGATTTTCCGTTTAAAACCGCCCCAAGTGCTAACAATTATCGCACCTGTCACACCACCAAAACCAGCCGCAGAAGCCAAACTACCTCGCACTAAAGTATTGTTATTAGTACGCGACAAAATCATTGGTGTGTATAGCGAATTTCCAATGTCATGGGGCAGCATAAATAATAAGTTAAAGATTAACAATGCCAATAAGCTTTTCTGGGTAGTAATGTAGCGCCAACCAAATCCCAAATCTTGCCAAATATTGACTATATCTTCATCTTTTGTTGGTATTGGTTGGGGAATACTAACTAACAATAAACTACTAATTGCGATAGCAAAAGTAAAGATGTCAATTAACCAAATTCCTGAAAAACCAATGACTGTGTAAAGATATCCTGCCAAAGCAGGTGCGATAATTCGACTACCATAACCGGATAAAAATTCTAGTCCACTAGCGCGAGTGTAGTCTTGTTTAGGAATCATCAGTGATACTGAAGCTGAATATGCCAAAGACTGAAATTGATTGAAAGCTCCGACAATTGCGCCTGCCAAATAAAAGTGCCAAATTTGTAAATTATTGGTGAGATGTAACAACAAAATTATAATTGTGCCGAGAACGGCAACTGTATCACCCACCATCATTAAAAATTTGCGGTTAAAGCGGTCTACAATTACACCACTAATGGGGGTAATGATAATACTTGGTAGCAAGCTAAAAAAATCTATCAGAGTCACAGTTGTGGCTTTACCTGTAATTTCCCATGCCCAAATTTCAATTGCAAAGCCGGTCATGTTACTACCGATGGTTGATACTAATTGACCAAACCAAACAATGAGAAAATTACGCATACTGGCTGGGTTTGGTTTTTGTGGCATTTTAATATGGAAGGAGTGGGTAATTTTTGTTTATTAATACGGCTAGAGCAGATAAATCAGGTACAAATATCAATAGCAAAAATCTGGTGGGGCAGGTATCTTGCCTTCTCTTGTCTACCTGATTCAGATGAGATTCTCTGTATGACTTTAGTCAGTTTCTGCCATGTATTTTTTAATTTGGGCAATTCGTTCTTGTGGTTTTAATAAAGGACAGTTTGTACATTTTTCATCACAAGGAGGAATGAGGGCGTATAAACAACAGGTGAGACGAACTATAGTTGTAGCTGGTAAACCGGGTTCGTTGAGTTGTTCGGTGCGTACTAAGTTATAGAGCGGGTTGCGTCCGGGCATGACTGAACTGTACACTTCCTTAACGTACCCGTTCTGCTTTGAGATCGTAGACACACAGCAAATTACTTCTTAGTTCTTCCTCAAATACAGACCAGTTTTCATCACAATTAAGGTAGTGTAAGCTAATCACTGTACGTTCGCTCATTTTTGAAGGGCGAGGGGAATTAATGCCTGACAGGGTAAGCAAAAAATCAGTGTTGAGGATCTAATTGTACTCACGCCATGTACTATTTGGTGTTTGGTGTTTGTTACTTGTAGAGAGATGTCGGGCATTGGTAGTTTCACGACATCGGCAATTAGAGGGCTAGGAGAAATTCAGCAGCCGGCATAAAGCGCGATCGCCGCGTGCTAGACTGTCCACTGGACAAACTAGACACGTCCACTGGACACTCTTATGACAGTAGAAATTGACCCGTTCCCCGTTGCTGCACTCCTTGATAGGTACAATCTTGGGAAACAAGCGGTTTACAACCGGATAGACGCGCTCGACATCAAGACATTCAAGCAGGGGAATAAATCTTACATCACTGCGTCGGATGTGGAATTCCTCGATCAGCTGCATGACCATATCAGCGCTGGGGGGAAAATGGATGATTTCAAATCCCCATTAGCTGAACTAGTGAGCAGTCCAGTGGACACGCTAGACACGTCCAGTAGGCTAGTGGACAGGCTGGACACGCCCACTGGACAACCAGACTTGGCACTTGGGGAGGTGGTTCAATTGGTGGAAGCGATCGCTCGTCACCTGCGACCCGCCGAGCCACTACAGCACCTCAAAGAGCTTCAGCTTGCTGCTACCGAGGGCTGGCTACTTTCTTCATCTGAAGTGGAGGGGCTTGTTGGGTGTAAGCCGAGGGTGAAGAAGGGCGAACAGGAGTTTACTCGTGGGTCGTTCAGTTTTATCAGGTCTGGAAAGATTGGCAACCAGTCTGCTTGGAAGGTAGTAAGAGTCAATTAAGATTACTACTTGCGTTCTAATTTAAGCGTTTTTAGAACATGCTTTTGAAATTCTACTAATCCGCCTCGGCTACCCCAATGTTCGTTGAATGTAGGTAGGGTTTCCAACTTCATCACTTTACCTCCTTCAAGATGGGCATGATAACCAAACACCATGTCTTGTTCTGGAGGTACACTCCAATAATCTGCTATGAAGTACTGGATGAAGATTTAGACGCGGCTATGTCAACACTCAAGTTTTAAGATGTAAAGCATGAACTGGCGACCTTTAGATTTAGCAAAGATGGATAGCGAGAAACTGCGCGAAATTGTTTTACGACCAGAAGAAAGTGCAAAGCTTGATTTTAAGATCCAACTTTCAGTAGACCTAAAAGTTCTGCGATGCCTTCGGCGGGCGCAGCCATCGCTAAAAAATGGTAGTATATGATACCGTTTTTTGGGAATGTACAAAAGGTGATTGTGAGATTTGAATAATAAGATTGACT
>JAHHHS010000209.1 GCA_019359215.1 Nostoc indistinguendum CM1-VF10
CCCAGGTATTTCGCCAAGCCCAACAGAGCGCAATCATCTCTGTTGCTCACCAAATCAACCGGGGCCAGTACCCAACAATCGAGCCAATTTCTGACAATCCCATGTCCGACTGTATTTGGCATGGCGGCGGACATCAGCCCGAACATGGTGTACAGGCAATCTGCGAATTGATTACCGATTTGATTCCCCGCTTAGGTTTTAATCCTGCCACTGATGTCCAAGTGCTTTGCCCGATGACACGGGGAGTAATCGGGACTCGTAACCTGAACACAGTATTGCAGCAGTTGATCAACCCACCCAGCCCCAGCAAGGTAGAGATTAACAGAGGTGGGAATTTGTTACGCGAGGGCGATCGCATCATCCAGCTAACCAACGACTACAACCGCGAAGTTTTCAACGGCGACTTGGGAATAATCCTCACCATTGATACTGTCGAGCAGGAAGTTGCAGTGCAATATGGTGAGCGGACTGTGATTTACGACTATGCTGACCTCAATGAAATTGCCCTGGCGTGGTGCGTGACTATTCATAAAAGCCAGGGTTCAGAATATCCGGTGGTGATTCTGCCAATCTATATGCAGCACTATATGATGTTGACCCGGAACCTGTTTTACACTGGTATAACTCGTGCCAAGAAGTTAGCGATCGTGGTTGGAGCAAAAAAAGCGATATCTCTGGCGGTGCGCTCTACCGATGACCAACAGCGCTACACAAGGTTAAAGCAGAGGTTACTTCACCCAGGACTGCATTGGTGATGAATTTTGATTATTAAAAATAGAAAACTTTATTGAGCTATTTGATTTATACTTTTAAATTCCTTGGTTTAAAAAAGTGTTGAGTTTGTATGTCCAGCCTGAGTTCCGACATGGTTCGCATCTATTTGCAGGAAATTGGTCAGTATCCTTTATTAAAGCCAGAGGAAGAAATTGCTTATGGTAGACAGGTACAAGAAATGATTGCCATTGAGCAATCTAAAAATGAACTCACCCAACAGCTAGACCGTGAACCAACTTTGACTCAATTAGCTAATGCTGTCGAAAAAACCGAAGCACAAGTCCGAGCAGCACTACACCTTGGACAAAAAGCCAAACAAAAAATGGTAACAGCTAACCTGCGGCTGGTAGTATCTGTTGCCAAGAAATACCAGAACCGCAATTTGGAATTTCTAGATTTGATCCAAGAAGGAGCAATCGGTTTACAAAGGGGTATAGAAAAGTTTGATCCCAACCGAGGTTATAGGCTATCAACCTACGCTTACTGGTGGATTAGTCAAGCTATAACCAGAGCTATAGCAGAACAATCCCGCACTATTAGATTACCTGTTCACCTGACTGAAATACTTAATAAAATTAAAAAAGTGCAGCGAGAAAGCTTTCAAAAACTCGGTCGTCATGCTAGTGCTGAAGAAATTGCATCAGCGTTAAACATAAGCACAGATAAACTTCGAGAATATCTCAGTGCCTCTCGCACAGCCATCTCTTTAAATAAACAAGTCGGAGATGAAAAAGAGACAGAATTGGGCGAAATTTTAGCAGACGTTGGCACTTCACCAGAAAAACTGCTCACCCAAGAACTTCTATCCCAAGACGTAGCTAAATTCTTAGCACCATTGACACCTATACAGCGTCAAGTATTGACTTTAAGCTTTGGGCTAGAGAATGATCAGCATTTCAATCTCGCTCAGATTGGCCAACAGCTAAACCTCAGCCGAGAGCGGATTCGTCAAATCCAAGTCAAAGCTATAAGTATTCTCCGTCATCATCAAAATGACATCCAAGAGTATTTATTTGATTAAGAGAATGTTTTAGTCAGATGATGCACGGATCTTACAGAACTGATATTGAAAAACTATATTAAAGAAGTAAGGCTACATAGTAATCAATGCCCAGCAAAACTATTGAAGTCCGAGAGTACACGGTCAGAGCGCACAAGCGGGAAATTCACACTCGCGTTTTCAACTTCGTATGTAAGCAGTGTGAACAACCCACACAACGAGAAACCTTTGGTGTGCGACCGCTCTACTGTGAAAAATGCCGTCCGCCACAAGCACCCAAGCAATCGAAAGTAGTCCCTCTCAAGAAGAGAAAACCCAGAGCTATGAATTACTTGAGTGGTAAAGATATAGCGGGGTGATTTGTTGTCTCAAGGTTTTGAGTGAGCGCACGAAAGTGAGTGAAGCAGTGCGCTCATTCGCTTAACCTAACTCAAAGTGGTAAAAAGTAACAAGAATGAATCTCACTCTCAATACGGTTCGGTTAAAGGGGAAAGGTTTTGAATACATCGTTAACAGCTCCTTTTTCCAAACTGCCTCCTTGCGTGCCTCAATCAAAAAAATTCTTAACCGAAGGGTATTGGCAGTTGACCAATCTAGACCGTACCCAAGCTTCAGCCCCGGCAATTGAAACCTTCAATTCTCTTTAACAAAGATTGCCTCTACCTTTGCTTAATCAGTTATGCAGTGTACACAGCATATCTATTTACACCTAAGCGCCATGACAATCGCTCGACACAGCTTGAACAGGCAATGCAAAAGAATTTGGACTGTGACAAAAATTTGCGGTTTCGAGCAAATAGTCCGTTATTCTACAATTGACACTGAGTATTGAAAATGTTTTATATAGAATAAGCAGTATATTTTTAGACCTATGAGCTACAGAACTAGTCATCCAAGTGATACTCAAGCGCTCGAAGAAGTTGTGGAAAAGTTTGGGATTTCCAATTTACAACTGGTAATTGATTTGCGTATTTTACAAGATTTACGAACTATGTTAGACAGCGATGGTGATCAGTTTGTTGCCGAGTTGATCAATATTTACTTAACAGATAGCCCACTGAGAATGCAGATGATTAAGGATGCTGCCGCCAAGGGTGAGCGAACAAAATTACAAAAAGCATCTCACGATTTGCGCTCTCCTAGCGTAAGTATTGGTGCAGCGAACTTGGGAAAGATGTGTGAAAGTTTAGAAATTGCTGCCGAGAACCAATTATGGGATGAACTATTTCAAATAATTAATCAAATAGAGAGCGAATACAAAAATGTCGTAAAGTTTCTTCAAAGTTTAATATTTAATATTTGACAACTCTATATATCAAAGCTGGCAGATTGATTTAAACCGGAAAACAACGTAGTTCAATGCATTCTTGGAGCGATCGCTTGCTTTGGGCAATCGAGCAGATCACTCCTGTGTGGATGTGAAGGGGTGATGATGCTTGCAAAGTAAAGAATGGCAACCAACCAATGATTTACACGCATCTGTCTGGGTTACATCGGGGGGTCTTGATAAGCTAATCGGCACTGAAGTTGCATAATAAGAAGAAAGGTTCGCGTTACCTGGTTCAAGAAATACGTGGATCAGCTAGTGGCGGTTGGAGTAACAATCCCTCAATTATCTCCCGCCCGACGGTAGGTATGCCATTGGACAGAAATCTGTCGGCTTTTCGTAGCAGCACAATGTAATATCTGCGATTGCCTTCGGCACTGCCCCGAATGGCGATCGCCTGATTGGAAACAAATTGCTACTGCTGTATCCGCTTGAGAGGTTAATAAATCTAGTATTAGAGGATTTTTCTTGGGGTAAAAATGCCTGCACCATCCGAATTGCGTCAAAGGTGTTGGCATTCGTTGTGGAATCAAGTAACTCACGAGAAATGATAAGAATATTTACATCCTTGTCTAGATATACGCCAGCATTATTGATCAAAACATCTAACCGAGCAATGACATAAAGTGTCCTTGTTTCAAGCCCAGGACTGAAGCCGTGGGTACACTTGCGACTTGGTCTGACGGCGATTCAGGTTAAACATAGAGGCGGAACTAGTGATTGGGAAGGGTAGTTTTAGCCGCAAAACCCTTTGATTTTCGCAATAAATGCATAAAATTGTGAGAAAGTTTAATTAAAATTAAACTGCAAAAAATTCTTCAAGAAATGGATAAAACTTGTTCGCTAACAACTCAATTTTTTCTCCAATACAATCAGGGCGAGCTATTTTATAACCTCTGCCATTGTACCAATTAGGATTCATCCCTGGAGAAAAGCATAGATAAGCTGTGCCCTCTTTGTAGTACCCAGATATAGTTAAGATATTTATTTTAGGTAAATAATTCACTTGAAAATTTCCGACAGCACGGTTTTGACTTTTAAAAGTAATAGCTAAATTATTCTCAACAATGTTTTCATAATCTTTACGTAATAATTTTAAATAAATTTGTGGTACAACTAAAGCTGCATGAACCTTGCCGATTTTTCGAGCTGATAACTGAAACTGCGTGTCGCTAAAAACTTGCCCAGCAATCTTAGTAACCTCTGTTTGAAAATCTATTTGTACTGCGTAAAGAAGTCGTTCTAAATCTATATTGAGCATTACTTTACCTTTAAATATTTAAATATTGCCAAAAAATATTATGAGATTTTTAGTATCTAAAATTTTGCTAATGCAAAAAAGTTAACAAAGCGATTAAGCATTAAATCCATAGGATCTAAATTGATATTTATCTTAAATACATACGGCACAATCCGTTTTCCAGAAATACACCAGAAGTAGATCAACTTGCTAGTGCCCAATCTGTTCTTTATTAGCTCACCATCAGCCACGCCTACAGCTTTAGCGACCAGAGACAGATTAGCTCTCGGTCGAACAGCGGGTAGTAATGTTTTTCAATGGTTGCGGCAACTGATGAAGCGCAATCCCCCACTTTGATAACGTGTTCCACGCACGGCAGCAGGACGAGGAATTTGACTTGTAATGAGGTGTAGCGATATCGTTTGTGGCAGATACACCTCGCAAGCAATATATTGGTCTAATACCAACCTTGGGTGTAAATCAAACCATGCATTCAGTCCACTGCGGGGCATCTGTCACCAATTGAGCAAACTTTTCAGGTCTTGCATCCTCAAACTCCAGCATCACGCCGCAACGCTCATCAATCGTTAGAGTACTGAGTAATCTTTTGACCGCATCAATCCTATTCTCTACACGTTCAATAGCCAATCGAGCATAATATTTAACCCGCTCCCACCAAGAATCACTGAGTTATTCATCCCCGTCCATACTCCCGCGATTATTACTTCCATCTTCATTAATGGGTTTGACTTTCTTGTAATTTGCGATCGCCCCGTGGTCGATTACCTCTCTTATTAACTGCTTCTAATCAGAAACGTCTCCGACTTTATCACAATGAAGCTAAAAGCTAATACATGAATTAAATAGCTTGATTTTTCACTGATTGTTTTAGTCAAGTAAATCCTGTGAACAATTTTTTTTCTAAATACCCATCTTGTCAAGGCTAAAATACCAAATTTAACAAAACTTACAGTTTTTATTGGGATTCGCTTGATTTGCTTATCCAGTATTATTGCATATCATTTCTGACTTTCATCTGACTTTAATCTGACTTTTGTCACTTGCTATATCTGAGGTATTAACGGTAAAGTTCCTAAACAACAATGATAAACAATCCCAAAGCTCTTCAAGAGCCATAAATTGTAATACTAACAACCGTTTGCAAGCAATAAATCAGGAAATTTACAATATATCCTATTAAACCTAGTGAAGCAAAAACCAGATGAACAGCTAAAATATTTACTTACAGAAACCTGTAGACACTTACATGGAAGTCCACAGCGCCAGAAACTACTCACACAAATTATTCGTTTGATTTCTAATAAACTATGGAAGGAAAGTACTCCTTACTATCAAGATGCACTGCAACAAACTTGGTTGTATTTCTGTCGCAACCTCTGTAAAGATTTGGACTGTCAAACCTATGACCCTACTTATGACAGTATTGTTGCTTGGCTGAATACTTACCTCAAAGACAGACTACAAGACTTTTACCAGAACCGGGAACAAGCCACAACACTCTCTCTTAAAGTTCCTCAGTCTATATCGCGTGGAATAAGCAAAACCATTGACCCAGTAGATAACCTGCCTGCTATTCCTCAAGCACCTCTCATTCTTGAAAACTTGGAGATATGGGCTAAGACAGACTCTGAAGGAGAACTACGCCGTACTTATATTAAAGAACGTCCCGATGTCAATTGTCAGGTGTTAATTCTCAAACGTTTACCCCCGGAAGTTAGCTGGAGAGAGTTGTCTGAGGAATTTGGGTTATCAATTCCGACATTGAGCAGTTTTTATCAACGGCAGTGTCTACCGCGCTTGCGTCAATTTGCTGGATTAAACGGCTTGTTATAACAATACCTTTGCCAAAAAAAGAGTATGAAGATTGACTCCAAGCTATAGCCACGCTGACTTACTTCTCAAACGTGCGATTACCCGAATGTACTGTAGCACCGCTCTGATGAAGGCGGCTTTCTCTCTAACGCGAATGGCACGCTTGTTAAGCGTAAATCCCTGGTATTCCTGGATGAAAGGGTGTGGGGTTGCAGGTATTGGGGTGTAGGGAATTAAGAAGATGTTGAACTACTTAACGCAACTAAAGTTTAATTGTCTTAAACACGAACCTGCAACCCTACCCCCAACAAGATAGCCAAGCGCGAGGTTTCACGTTTTCAAACGTGACATTCCTCTCTAACGCCTCATTCAAGGCGTAGACATCTTCAATTTTGACGGAACAACACAAAGCGTCGCGTTACTTAACTTTCTCACGCCATCCATTCAGTCCAATGGGGCGCATCTGTCACCAATTGAGCAAACTTGTCAGGGCAAGCGTCTTCAAACTCCAGCATCACGCCGCAACGCTCATCAATCGTCAGGTTACTAAGTAATTCCTTAACCTTGTCAACCCCGTACTCTACCCGTTCAATCGCCAATCGAGCGTAATATTTAACCCGCTTCCACCAAGAATCACTGAGTTCTATATCTGTGTCCATACCCCCCCGATTATTACTTCCACTTTCATTAAAGGTGGGTGTGGACGGCGGGTTAATCCCATATTGAGAGTGCATCCTAGCCGCATAAGCCGCTTGAAGCTCAAGTGATTCTTGCCGTTTACGTTCTTTCTCTTCCCTCTGCTGTTGGCGATAATCCAACACCTTCTGAATAAACTCGACATCCTCAGTATTCAGCCGATAATACCGAACCCTCTGCCCGTCCTCCATTGGTCGCCGCGACTCAGTAGACAAACCCAGTTGCCAAAGATACTGCCCCAAAATCCACAAAGGAGACTCCGATAGCGGGATGGTCAGATTAAGAATGCCTTTAACGTGAGATGCATTGCGTTTTGAGAAGTCAGCCAAAGCCTGAATCATCGCCTCGTCCCCTTTAATCTCAACCCCAGCCATCAGATCCATCAACACTGCTCTCAATCCCAGGCGATGACGCATCAACCACGCGGTAGAATGATTGCTCCAGTCAGTACAAATGGCCAAGCGCTCCCGTTCCGATTTATCACGTTCGGCAACCACAGAGGGCGGTGGAATAAATTCTCGCCCCTGGTCATCAGCGACCATTTCCCCAGGCGCTGCCAATATTGCTTCAAGTGCGACAATCTTTTTAATTAAGCGTCCCCCATCATCTTTCTCCACGAGTTCAGGGGTAACACTCATGCCATAAGTGTCCTGAATGCGGAACTTCTCACACTCCAGCACCTCCTCCGGTTTGAGATAATCCTGATGCTGCCTACTTGTGTAAGTCCTTCTATCAATATCTTTGGCATTGGCAACTTTACGGTAATGCTCCTCATCGATGGCAATACCAGCCGCTTTTATCCACCGGGAAGTACTTTCATCACCACCGTCACCCAAAGGAATAATCGTATTCCCCATTTCCTCTAATAGCTCACGCAAATCAGCCCGTAAATTATTGATAGACCAATTCCTTTGCGCTTCAATCTGACAGCTAGCATCCAACGCCCAATCCTTCTCTGCAACACGTTTGCCAGTTTCCCGGTTAATGCGAATCAGAAAAGCGGTCATCTCATTTGTTTGGAGAATCCTTTCCTTGATGCGACGGGCATTAGTTTCGGCATAACCAAAGGGAGGACGAGGAGCCACCCAAACATACATGGGAACATCAGGACGATACCGCCATAACTGTTGAGCGCATTCTGTAGCTGACTGTGAAACAGCATGAAACACGCCAAACACGGCATCAAAATGATAGCTGGAAATGTCAACCCCTGAACTGAGACTAGGAGTAATTAAAAAAGCGTCAAGATCCTTAATGGCAATGTTAATCTCCCTAATGAAAATCACATTCTCCTCACTGCCACTGTTCTCGGAGTGAATAGCCCACACCCTTAACTTGCGGTCTTCGGCTGATTCTGGTGTATCATCAGCGTCATCAATTGCTGAACCATCATTGAGCGCTCTTTCTAGCTTTTTGATAAACCGCTTACTGTCGCTGACCATCATCAACTTTTTACCCAGCATCAACTGAGCGTGGAACTCTGCAACGATTGCACTGCTGTTTTTACCTTCGTACCAATAAACTTGACGACCACCTGAGCGGTATTCGTTTTTGATGATGTAGGGTTTTTCACCAGCCGGTCGCATTCGCATAAAAAACTCGATAGTCAAATCATCGAGGTGAGCATCTGCCAAAACAACCAGCTTGGCATTGTAAACCAGATACTCCAGTACTTCCAGGATAGCCCCTCGGTGTTCTTTGCAGGTCTTTGATTTGAGCAGATGGGCGAGATACTGACAGGCTTCATCTATAAATAAGATGTCGTAAGCCTGTAAATCATTCGCCATCTTATACAGTGAGTCTACGGTAATGCTGAGAGCCTTTGCTTTAGCCCAGTCACCGCAAGAAATCGCAGAGTACATTGTAGTTTGCAAGCGATCGCTGAGATTCTTGAGCAGAGTTACCCGATGCCCGTTGTTCAAAAAGCTTCTTTCTGGGTTATCTCTTCTGATTATTGCCAAGATTTCAGTCTTGCCTGTCCCCATGTCGGAAGCCAAACCAACTAACCCCGATTGAGGCAGGCAGCGGACTACTGTGGAAAGATAGCGAGTATTAACGACAATATTAGGTTTGAATTTGTGAAGTCCCCTGGCGCGATTCACGAAAAATCTTTGGCTTAACTCGCTGATTCGCAATGCATCAGCAATCATCGTGGACACTGCTTTATCAGCTTTTTTGCCCAAAGCCACAACCCAATCATCAATTCCTTTTTCTGGCCCTGGCAGTAGCGCTACTTCGCATTGACAGGCAAGTTGGAGAATGACTTGACAGGTGCGACGAGTAGCAGCAAAAACCTGCTGTTTGGTTTTGAGTTTGGTTTCGTAGTCGAAAAGAATGATGAATTTGCGCTTGTGTTGAGCCACTGGGACTAAATCGGGGTGCAGGTATTCCAAGTCTTCCTTGCCCACGCGACCGTTCCAGATTCCAGGGAGTGCGATGGCTACAAAGCCTAAAGTTAGGAGACAAGCAGCCTTCTTCTCGCCCTCCGTAAGGCATACAGGAATTTCGGGGTGTGCCATGACCCAAGCCCAAAACCCTAAAGCTTCACCTTCAGAGGTAACGGTAATATGCTCTGGCATCGGCACGTCATACCGCAGGGACACCAATTTCCAAATATGTAGGGGGACTCTCAGATATGTGACACGATTGGGGGTTTTAGCGGGGGACTCGTATTTGACGGGTTTATCAGTCTGCTGTTGAGTTTCTTTATCCCATTCCAAACGAGGGTAATCTGGTTTCATCCGTCCCCACTCCATCGGTAGCCATGAGTTGAGGGGATCAAGTCCGCTTACCCACCATGCACCAGCTTCTGCGTGGGTATATCTTCTCAAGTAGCCATCACGCAGTCGCCCATCATTGCGTCGAGCTGTTTGTGGGAGGGCGTACACCAGATATTCGTATATTTCATTACCACTAACCGAGTGAACATTTAGTTCAGTGAGTGTGGGGTCAACTGCTGAACCGATAACCCATTCATGCCAATGGTTCGGGGCTAATTCACTATTGGGATTCTGATGTGGGTCGGTAGTGTTTATCTGATGAAGAGGATGATTTTGTTTAGGTAGTGGAGGTAAATTTAGATGAAATGATGGTAATTCCTGACGAGAATTGATGAAATGATTTTGAAAGGATGTTTGAATGTTTTGAACCTCGCTTGGGGCTGGTTCAGAAGAATCGGGTATTTTAGTTTGACCGTAATTTGGATCTAATTTGCGGCGACGTTTTGCTTCTCCCACGAACTGACTCCTTTTTGAGGGAATACAATAGTACAAACGAACTAAGAGACTGTGATTGTAGATGACTATTGAAAAATCAATTGCACGAAAAATTGATGCTGTCAGCCAGTGAATCTGATATAAAATCATGGCTGACAGCTTTTTTGAAGTGCTATTGTTTCTCTGATCAGATTGAAAAAATCAAAATTATCTCCTTCCCCCGGTATGTGGTCGGAAAGTCAAATTAATTCGCGTGCTAACAACTTTATTGGTTTTGGGAACCTGATGCAGATGTGTAGATTGGCAGCCAGGGTGCATCACAAGCAAACTGCCGTGTTCCAGCCAGAAGTCAGTGGGTTTGCCATTTTTCGGTTTGATTTGGAATTTGCGACATGAACCCAGGCTAAGGGAAGCGATTGCAGGGTTAGATCCCATCGATGGCTCATTGTCAGCGTGCCAACCGATAGAATCAGTCCCCGTGCGGTACTGGTTGCCGATGACTATGCGGAACTTGTAGCAAGTTAATGCAGTGATGCGATCGCGCAAGTTAGACAGAGGTTCTGTCCAAGTCAGGGGTTTTAAAAACACGCTGTTGGAGTAGAGATAATCACATCCGGCATCACCATAGATGCACTCCAGGCGAGGAACAGGCAGAGTTTTACCCAACATTCTAATTTGATTTTGCTGCCACTCCAGTTGTAGACAGTGTTGGTAGAGTGAGTTTGCTTGTTCAAGGCTTAAGAAATCGGGGTAATAAGTGACTGGTAAGACTGGGGTTGATTCAGTAAATAAATTGAGTTGTTGCATGGTATTTTCTCCAGGTAAAAAATGTATAGGGAAAACAATTGCTGTTAGTTTTGACCAGTAGAGAAAACCTCAATTAATACACTTTCTGGATACAAACCAACTTTTCCAAAACGTGGATCATGAATGCGTTCTATTTCTATTCCTTGTTTTCTGCACAATGCACTGGCTTTTCGACCTTTAGTACCCGCTTCTTTTACAGATATTTCTAAACCTTGAAGATTAGCAAAACCGACAACGCTGTATTTGTGACCGCATGGGGTATTTACTCTGTCTTGCTCAACTTCAACCGCTTTGAGCCTCGCCAAAATTTCAGTTTGTTGCTGTTGTTGTCGGAGTAAATGCTGTTCTTGCTCTGCTAGTTGTTGTGCTAAAGCAGCGAGTAACGTATCCGC
The DNA here is from genome assembly GCA_019359215.1 of Nostoc indistinguendum CM1-VF10. GTDB lineage: Bacteria > Cyanobacteriota > Cyanobacteriia > Cyanobacteriales > Nostocaceae > Nostoc > Nostoc indistinguendum. Next base: position 11,285 of record JAHHHS010000209.1, read on the forward strand.
TCAATAAATCGGGGTAGTGCAAAAAATAAAAAGTAGATAGATGCACATAGCGTCGTAGAATATATTACATGGCGCAAAAGCAATCTCCAGAAAAACAAGTAGAGGCATTGTTGCAA